>JBQLZO010000056.1:0-67029 GCA_052168315.1 Phycisphaerales bacterium
GCGCGAATCGATGGGGCTGGAGCGGGTCGTGGAACTGCTCCGCGAGCAGTGGGCCGATCGCCGCGTGCTGGAGACGGGCAGCGCGATCCGTCCGAGCGATGCGGCCTTGGTGACCGGCGAGTCGCTGAGCTTCGTGACCTCGCTGGGCGTGCTGTTCCCCGAGTGGCCGCTGGTGAGCGTGCAGTGGCGGATCGAGCGCCTCTCCGAGTCGTCCGGCCAGGACCGCTTCATGCTCGTGTACGAGGAGCGCCGGATCTTGAGCCCGGGCGAGCCCGAACTCGTGGCGGTGCGCGACGAGCGCGGGCGGGCGCTGGTTCGGCGCATGGTGATGATCGATGGCAGCGCCGAACTGGCGTGGCAGCGGTTCGGGCGGATCGAAGAGGATCTGGACGGGCGGGGCGACGATGGACGCGATGCCCGCGGCGAGGGTCAGGACGCTCCGGATTCCCGCGCTGAGGACGAGCGTTCGGACGGCTCCGGTTCGGGCGGTGGCGGCGGGCGCACCGAGGCGCAGCGCCCCGGACTCGGCGCGGGGACTCGTGCCGGCGGCGCGGTCGCGCGGGGGGGAGTCGGCGGCGGCGAGATGGGGGCCGGTTCGCTGATCGATGAGATGGACATGCACCGCCCGGATCGGCGGACTGATCTGAGCGATCCGGATGTGCAGCGTTGGCGCGCGATCGAGCCCGGGTACGCCGGGCGGATCCCGGCGATCCGGCTGGTTGGGTTCGTGCCGCCGGTGATCCCGGCGTCGCGGACGCTGCGACTGGACGAGCAGCCGGCCGATCGGCGGGCGCCGATCGATGTCAACCCCGAGCAACAGGAGGCGTTTGCGTGCGTGCTGATCGTCGCGGGATCGCCCTGATCATCGTGGTGCTGGCGCTGGCGGGGGTGTTCGCGCTGGTGATGCAGCTGGCGCTGGTGTCGCGGTCGGCGCAGGTCGAGTCGCGGGTGCTGATCGATCGGCTCCGCGATGAGCGGGATGCGCGCGCGGCGGCGGTGATCGTGCTGGCGGGGCTGGGCGCGACGGCGCCGTCGGATCCATCGCGGGGCGGCGCGGGCGGCGATGGGACGGGCCCGATCGGCGAGGAGGGCGAGGATGGGGTGGAGCTGCCCGAGATCGTGCGGGCGCTGCTGCGCGAGGCGGGCAAGCTCGATGAGGTGGAAGGCGGGGCCGAGGAGATCACCGAGGAACAGGCCGAGGCGCGCCGCCGGGCCCGCCCGAGCCCCGGGGTGGGCGATGGTTCGGCGGCGCGGGTGCGGTTCCGGTCGCTCAAGGATGTGGGGCTCCCGATCGATCCGGTGCGCGTGGTGGTGGGCGAGCGCGCCTACGAGGTGCGGTTGCGCGATGCGATCGGCGGGCTGAACATCAACGAGGCCGACGAGCCGCGGGTGCGCCGATACCTGGAGCTCATGGGCGTGGAGCCCGAGCGTGCGGCCCGGCTCGGCGAACAGATCGTGCGCTGGCGCGATCCCGAGTCCGGCCCGCTCCCCGGCAGCGCGGAGATGGAGCACTACCGCGCCAGCGGGATCGTGCCGCGCGATGGGGAGTTCGAAGCGCTCGAGGAGCTTCTGTACCTGCCGGACATGGACGCGGCGTTGTTCGAGTTGATCCGGGATGACCTGTGCCTGACCGGCGAGAGCGCGCACGCGGGCTCGGCGAGCGAGGCGGTGCTGCTCTCGATCGATGGCGTCACCGAGCCGATGGTGCGCTCGATCGTGGAGGCCCGCCGGGAGTTCCGCCTGACCGGGCGGGAACTGGAACGGATCATCCCCGGCACGCGGAGCGAGCTGCGCGATGCGCTCCGGGCCGAACCGGTGAATCTGATCGAGATCACCGTGCGCCGGGTCTCGCCGCCCGGGCCCGTGTATCGTGGGCTCACGGCCCTGGGCGATCGCGGGGTCGCGGCGATGGGGCTGAAGCTGGACTGAGCCGCGCCGCTGCGGGACGGAACGCGATGGAATGGATCGGATCGGGGCGGAGGCGGCAACGGATGGATCGGCGCTGAGCATGGACCTGATTCCCTGGACAACCTGGTCGCTGGCGCTGGTGGGCGAGGACCTCTTCGTCGCGAGCGTGGGCGGCGGCCCGCTGGGCGCGCGGGCGCAGCGCATCGGGCGGGTCGAGGCGTACGCGCGGTTGAGCGAGCCGGAGCGCCAGGCGGCGCTCGCGCGGATGCGCCCGCCGGCGCGGGGCGGCGCGGGCCTCGGGAAGGCGCGGGTGTGCTTCGTGGCGTCCGGCGAGTTCGTGAGCGTGCGCCGGCTCGGCGTGGGCGTCCGGGCGTGGGCGCGGGCGAGCGGCGAGGTCCGTGGCTCGGTGGAGAAGCTGCTCCCGCTGAACGCCCAGACCGCGGCGCTCGGGCTCGTGGAGCGATCGGGCGCGGACCGGGGCGGCGCGGCGGGCGATGCATCGGCACCGGCGTCGGGCGCCGCCAGCGGCGGAGCGGTGGGCCAGGGGTTCGTGCTGGGCATGGACGATCGGGTGCTGCAGTCGCTGATCGCGCCGATCGAATCGGCCTGGGGTGTGCGGGTGGACGCGGCGCTGGGGTGGGCGCACGCGCTGCTTGGGCTTGGCGTCCAGAACTCGGAGCGAGCGATCGTGCTGGACGAATCGCCGCCGGGCGTCCCGGTGCATCACGAGCTGCGCGATGGATCGATCGTGCGTCTGAACGAGCCGGGGCACGCGCCGGCGCAGCGTGCGGTCGCGGGCGGCGCGCGGGTGCTGGCGATGCCCGGCGTCGAGATCGCGGGCGAGCTGGCGTCGGCAGCGCACCGCCTGGATGGGCACGATGTGGCGATCGCCGGGGCGCTGAGCGAGCGGGTGGCCCCGGAATGGATCGTGCCGCTGCGCGGGCGCCGGCGCAGCGCCCTGTCGCGCTGGGCGGCGGCCGCGATCGCCGCGGGCGTGGGGGTGGCGTTGATCGTCGGCGGGGCGCGCATCGGCGAGGCCCGGAGCGAGGCGGCGCTGGAGCGGATCCGCGTGGCGTCGGCGGAGATCGAGCCCGCGCTCCGCGAGGCCGAGGCGCGACGGGCGCGGGTGGAAGCGCTGGGCGCAGCGCTGTCCCAGATCGATGCGGCGTGGTCGCGGCGCGATGCGGGCGTTCTCGAGGCCTATCGCTCGCTGGTCGAATTCGTGCCCGCCGATGGGTTCGTGTACCGCGTGAGCATCGATGGCGATCGGGTGATGCTCGCGGGCGAAGCGCCGCGGGCCGTGGAAGTGCTCGAACGGGTCGAGGGTTCGGCACTGTTCGAGCGCGCGTCGATGCGTCCGCCGGCGAGCGTTGCCGAGCGTCCGGGGATGGAGTCGTTCGAGATCACCGCGATGCGGATCCGGACGCCGGGCGGTGCATCCGCGGGCGCCGGCGCGTCCGGCGATGGTGCGGAAGGGGGGCGGTGATGGACGGGTCGAAGCGGATGAAGGTGCTCGCCGGCGCGGTGCTGGTGCTGCTGGCGCTGGTGGTCGCCGATCGATACGGCGCGATTGATGCGGTGCGCGGGATGTTCGGGGGCGGCGGCGCCTCGACGGATGCGGTCCGGGTCGAGGCGTCGCTGCTGGCGCGGCAGCGGGCGCTGGTGGAGAGCTCTGAGGATTGGGAGCGGGCCGAGCGGGAGAGCGAGCGGGCGTGGGGCGATGTGCGTTCCGGAGTGGTGCGGGCCGACACGCGGGCTCTGGCCGAGGCGCAGCTGCGCGAGCGGGTGCTCTCGGTGGTCTCGACGGCCGGGGTGCGCAGCGTGCAGGCGGTGGGGGTCGCCACGCCCGGCTCGCCGGCGACGCGCAACGCTGAGCCAACGCCCAACGCGCGCGCCGGGCTGGCAAGTGTCGAGCGGATCCGGCTGCGGGTGTCGTTCGATGCGCCCGAGCATCCCAACGCGGTCGAGGCGCTGGAGCGGCTGGCGGAGATGGCCTCGCCGAGGATCCGGATGGAGTCGCTGACGATGAACGGCCCGGGCGAGCGGCAGGCCGGGGGCGGCGCGGTGGCGGTGACGGTGGAACTGGAAGCGGTCGCGCTGGTCGGGCGGGAATCGGGCGCATCGCCCGTGGCGGCGGTTGGGCGCACGGGCGCGGATGGGGGGCGTGGATGAGCGAGCGATCCCGGAACACGCCCATGCGCCTCGGCCGCGCCCGGCTTCGTGCGGCGTCGCCGGCGGCCGCCAAGGCCACGGCGGCGGGCACCGCATGCGGCGTTGCGCTTCTGCTGGTCGGCGCTGCGGCGATGGGGTGGGCTCTGTGGCGTCCGATGGGCGCCGCGCCGGATGGAGAGGGTGTTCAGGCGAGCGCGCCGCCGGCGGTTCGTGCCCCGGCTCAAACGGAAGGGCCGTCATTATCGGGTGTTGAGTTGGCGAGGCTCAAGAGCGCTCACCCGTTCTCGCCCGGTCGGCGCCCGTTCGCGCGGGGGCAGATGGGAGGAGCGACGGAAAGTGCGGGCACGGTGGGCGAGGCGCCCGTCGCCGCACCGACTGCGGAAGCCGGCGGCACGGCGGAGGGCTCGGCGGGTGAGATCATCGTTCTGAGCACGCTGGAGAGCGTGCCCGACAATGTGAAAATGGCCTTCCTGAACCTGCACCTGCACGCGATGTATCAGCGCCCGGTGTCCGGCGAGTGGATGGCGATGATGGTCTACAACGACCAGGGTCAGGATGCGCCGACGATGGTGGTCGGCGAAGGGCAGGAATTCACGGATCCCTCCTTCCCGCAGGCTCCGTGGCGGATCCGGCGCGTGGACATCTCGCGCGGACGCGTGATTGTGGCCCGGTCGGGCGTGAGCCTGGCGCTGGAACTGTTCGAGCCGACGGTGCCGCGTCCGGCGCTGTCCGGGGCGGGCGATGGCGCGGGGATGGAGGATGATGGGGTGATCCGGATCCTGACCCAGAGCGAGGAGGAGATGGTCTCTGAGCTGCGGGAGAACGGAATCAGCGAGGAGGAGATCGCGGAGCTGCTCGCGGACATGGGTCGGATCGCGGAGGGCGGGGTGGATGCTCCGCGTGCGGCGGTGGCGACGCCGGAGGTGATCGATCGGGTGGTCGGGCAGGCCGCAGCGCGTGCCGATGGGGCGGAACCCCCACCGGAGGGCGGGCTTGGGATCCAGGAGCTGCTCCGGATGATGGGGACGGGTCGAAACCCCATTGAGATGCAGGAAGAGATGGAGCGTCGGAAGCGCGAGGAGCAGGAGCAGGGTGGGGATGGGGGTGGTGGTGATGGCGGGACGGGGGGCGGTTCGGGCGGCGGTGATGAGGGTGCGGGCGGGTGAGAGGCGGGGGCGGGTCGGCGGCGTGATGGGGTGCAGCGCTTGTCTGGTATGCGGGGGGTGCTACACTCTCCGCCCCGCGCTGGGGATCCGTCCGGCGCTGGTGGTGTCCCAAGGGAGCGGTTCGGCAGCCGCGTCCGCGGGGCGAGTTGGTCAAGAATCGGAACTTTGAAGTCACCGCACGAACCACTGGGCGTGCGGGCGGGTTCGTGCCCGTCCGTCGCCGGAAGTGGGAGGGACACACAGCATGGCGAAGCGCGAACTCACGAGAGTGATGAAGATCATGGCGCCGGGCGGCAAGGCGACGCCCGGCCCGCCCCTCGGCCCCGCTCTGGGCGCTGCGGGCGTGAACCCCGGGCAGTTCATCCAGCAGTTCAACGCTGCGACGGCCGACAAGGGCGGCCTGATGATGGGCTGCATCATCAAGGTCTACTCCGACCGCACCTTTGAATTCGAGCTCCGCTCTTCGCCGGCCTCGGCGCTTCTGAAGAAGGCCGCGGGCGTCGAGAAGGGTTCGGGCACTCCGCAGGATCGCGCCGGCGGGAAGGTCACGCGTGAGCAGGTCCGGGCGATCGCCCAGGAGAAGCTCGCGGACCTGAACACGGCGGATGTCGAGGCGGCGATGCTAATGGTCGAAGGCACCGCCCGTTCCATGGGCATTGTGGTGGAGGGCTGAGCGATGGCGAAGCAGAAGAAAGATCCGCTGGCGAAGCTCCCGAAGCGTCATCGCGAGAATGTCCGTGTCCGCACCGACGAGGTGTTCGCGCCGGGCGAGGCGGTGGCGAAGCTCAAGCAGTTCAAGGCGCCGAAGTTCGACCAGACGGTCGAGGTGGTGCTGAACCTCGGGATCGATCCGAAGCAGGCCGATCAGGCGCTGCGCGGCGCGGTCGCGCTGCCCAAGGGCATCGGCAAGTCGAAGCGCGTCGTGGCGTTCTGCCCGTCGGACCTCGTTCAGGAGTGCCTGGACGCGGGCGCGACGAAGGCCGGCGGCGAGGACCTGATGAACGAGGTCGAGAAGGGCTTCATGGACTTCGATGTCGCGGTGGCGACGCCGGACATGATGCGTGTGATCGCCAAGCTGGGCAAGGTGCTGGGCCCGAAGGGCCTGATGCCCTCGCCGAAGGCGGGCACGGTGACGAAGGACATCGTGCAGGCGGTCGGCGAGTTCGCGGCCGGCAAGGTCGAGTACCGGAACGACAAGACCGGGAACATCCACGCGCCGATCGGCAAGATGTCGTTCAAGGCCGAGGACCTGGCCGAGAACCTCGAGGCGTTCATCAAGACGATCGAGAACGCCAAGCCTTCGACGGTGAAGGGCCAGTACATCAAGAAGATCGCGATCTCCGGCACGATGACGCCGAGCGTCCTCGTGCAGATCCCGCAGGCGGCGGTGGTCGCGTAAGGGTTGGTCCCGAGTCTGCCGCTGCGCGGCATTGAGCGGGTCGGCCCCGCGAGGAGTCAGTGATGAGCAAGGTCGTGAAAGAGTTCATGATCCGGGACTACCAGGACCGGGTCGGCGATTGCCAGGACGCCGTGCTGATCTCGATCCGCGGGATCCCGGCGAACAAGAACAACGCGTTCCGCCAGAAGCTGAAGCAGCAGAACATCCAGGTCACGGTGATCCGGAACGGGCTGGCCAAGCACGCGTTCGCGGACAGCGGGCTGAGCGGGCTGGGCCCGCTGCTCGAGGGCCCGAGCGCCCTGGCGTACGGCGCCGAGTCGGTCGTGGATGTCGCCCGGGCGCTGGTCAAGTGGACCGACGAGCTCGAGCAGCTCGAGCTCAAGGGCGCGGTGCTCGATGGCCAGCTCTTCGAGGGCAAGGCCGGCGTCGAGCGGCTGTCGAAGTTCCCGACGCGCGACGAGGCGATCGCCGAGGCGGTCACCCTGATCCTGAGCCCGGGGCGCAAGCTCATGGGCGCTGTCAAGGGTCCGGGCGGGCGGCTCATGGGCATCGTCAAGGCGATCGAGGAGAAGCTCGAGAAGGGCGAGACGATCGCCAAGGTCGGGTGAGCCCATCGGCGGCGCGATGGCGCCGGCCGATCGATGCCGGTTCGAAGAAGACGCCGGTCTCAGACCGGCGCCACCGGGGATGGGGATGGATCTTTGTTCTTCAGTTCCGACTGGCCCCTCGGGGTTAAAGGCCGAATGGTTCGGCCCCTCTCGGAGCGATGGACGGCGGGGCTGTCGGCCGCGAGCCGGCGCCGCCTGAGTTTGTGGAAGGTTGTGGATCATGTCCGAAGCCGTTGCCGAAGCGAAGCAGTTCGACGCCGCCATCAAGGACCTGGGCGACAAGCTCGCCGGTCTGACCCTGAAGCAGGCCGTCGATCTGGGTGACTACATGAAGGATGCGTATGGCATCGAGGCCGCCGCCGGCGGCGCGGTGATGATGGCCGGCCCGGCCGATGGCGGCGGCGCGGCCGCCGCCGAGGAGAAGACCGACTTCGATGTGATCCTCAAGTCCGCCGGCGACAAGAAGATCGGCGTGATCAAGGTCGTCCGCGAGGTGACGGGTCTCGGGCTGAAGGAAGCCAAGGACCTGGTCGACTCGGCGAACGCCAAGATCAAGGAAGGCCTTGGCAAGGACGAGGCCGAGGACCTGAAGAAGAAGCTCGAAGAGGCCGGCGCGACCGTCGAGCTCGCCTGACCCATCGGATTCCCAGCGCCGGGCGGTGCGTGCGTTCGCGCGTGCAGCAGCCCGGCGCCCCCAGACACGCCCGCCGTCCCCGTCGAAGGGGCGGCGGCGATTTTCTCCGGAGTGCTTCAGGTTCCCCGCGGATCTTCCGGCGGGGCGCTGCCCGGGTCGGGTGGCGCCGCATCGCCCCCAGCGCCGCCGGTTTTCACGCTTCCTGTCCCGATCGTCCAATAATGTTGCGGCGATAGGGGCTGAGGAGGCGGTTGGATCGGCAGATTCGGGGGGGCGGGTCCGGGGTGGAGGGTGGGTGTGGGGTCGGGTGCGGCGCGTTGTGGGCGTGTCGCGGGGCCGGAGTTGTTTGAGAGGTCCGCGGGTGCTACGCTTCAGGGCTTTCCATTGGCTGGGTGAACCGGTGTGTCGTGCGGCAGGACCGTGTGAATTGAGATTCTGGACTTTTCGAATCGGCGTGGCTCGCAGGGCTGTCCGCCGGTTTTTCATCGTCGCTTGCTGAGGGCCTCGATCCCGATGAAGGTGCGCAACTTCGCCAAGCGTGGGGACGCGATCCCCGTTCCCGATCTCATGGCCACGCAGCGCGACGCGTACGAGCGTTTCCTGCAGATGTCCAAGTCTCCGCACGAGCGCGAGACTCGGCTGGGTCTGGAGGCGCTGCTGCGCGAGATCTTCCCGATCAACTCGTACGACGACACGATGTCGCTCGAGTATGTGTCCTACGCGCTCGAGGAGCCGCGCTACACGCCCGACGAGTGCCGCGAGCTCCGGTTGACTTTCGGGCATCCGTTCCGCGTGTGCCTGCGGCTGAAGCGCGAGAACCATCCGGACCTGGCCGAGGAGGAGATCTACCTCGGCGAGATCCCGGTGCTGATGGGCGGCGGCGAGTTCATCGTCAACGGCGCGGAGCGGGTGATCGTCTCGCAGCTGCACCGCTCGCCGGGCGTGGACTTCTCGATCGTCTCCGACGAGGGCGACCGCCCTCTGCACTCGGCCCGGATCATCCCGGAGCGCGGCTCGTGGATCGAGCTGGAGGTGACGAAGAAGGATGTCCTGGTCATGCGGATCGACCAGTCGACGAAGCTGGCCGCGACGACCTTCCTGCGGTGCCTGGACGAGTCGATCTCGTCGACCTCGGCGATCCTGTCGCTGTTCTACGAGGTCAAGGAGATCGCGGTCGCGGAGCTCAAGCCCGAGCACTGGGCGGCCGAGTCGATCATCGACACGGAGACCGGCGAGGAGCTGGTGCATGTGGGGCGCCAGATCGGCGAGCATGTCGAGGCGATCCTGAACTCGCCGCTGGAGAAGATCCGGGTCATTACGAACCCGTCGGACCCGCTGATCCTGAACACGGTCGCGGAGGAGAAGCTCGAGCAGTTCGGCGAGGTCGCCAAGACGGAGTTCGAGGCCTCGCTGCTGAAGATCTACACCCGCCTGCGCCCGGGCAACCCGCCGCAGGTCGAAAAAGCCAAGCAGCTGTTCGTCGAGAAGTTCCTCGATGAGAACCGGTACCGCCTCGGGCGGGTGGGGCGATTCCGCATCAACCGGAAGTTCGACCTCGAGGTTCCGGAGGATGAGATGTTCATCCGCGCGGAGGATTTCTTCCGCGTGATCCGGTACCTGCTGGACCTGCGCTCGAAGCGTCCGGACCCGAAGACCGGTCGCCCGGTGGCGCAGGTCGACGACATCGACCACCTGGGCAACCGCCGCCTGCGGACGCTGGACGAGCTGGCGACCGAGGAGATGCGCAAGGGCTTCCTGAAGCTGCGCCGGACGGTGCAGGAGCGGATGTCGGTGAAGGAGCCGGACGAGGTGACCAAGATCTCGGATCTGGTCAACTCCAAGTCGGTGTCCTCGGCGATCGACTTCTTCTTCGGGCGCTCCGAGCTCTCACAGGTGGTCGACCAGACCAACCCGCTCTCGACGCTGGTGCACGAGCGGCGCCTCTCGGCGCTGGGCCCCGGCGGCCTGAACCGCAAGCGCGCGGGCTTCGAGGTGCGCGATGTGCACATCTCGCACTACGGGCGCGTGTGCCCGATCGAGACGCCTGAGGGCACGAACATCGGGCTGATCGTCTCGCTGGGCCTGTACTCGTCGATCGATGAGTACGGGTTCCTCCGCACGCCGTACCGCGTGGTGAGCGAGGGCGATGTCACGAAGGACTTCATCGAGCTGCGCGCCGATGAGGAGATCCGCGCGGTGCTCGCGCCGTGCGAGGCGCTGGACGCGGGCGGGAAGCTGAAGAAGGGCGCGATCCTGGCGCGCGTCAACGGCGAGCTGGCCGAGGTGGATTCGTCGGAGGTGAACTTCGTCGACATCGCGCCGAAGCAGGTCGTGGGCGTGTCGGCGGCGCTGATCCCGTTCCTCGAGCACGACGACGCGAACCGCGCGCTGATGGGCTCGAACATGCAGCGGCAGGCGGTGCCGCTGGTGAAGGTCGAGCCGCCGATCATCGCGACGGGCCTGGAGAAGGAGATCGGCAAGAACTCGGGCATGGTCGTCCGCGCCCGGCGCGGCGGCACGGTGACCTTCGCCGATGCGCAGCGGATCATCATCGACAACGCGGATGAGTACGAGCTCCGCAAGTTCGCCGGGCTCAACGAGCGGACCTGCCTGAACCAGAAGTCGCGGGTGAAGCCCGGCGATGTGGTCAAGGCCGGGGACATCCTCGCCGACGGCCCGTCGACGAAGGATGGCGAGCTGGCGATCGGCAAGGCGTGCATGGTCGCGTTCAACACCTTCGACGGGTACAACTTCGAGGATGCGATCGTGATCTCGCAGCGGCTGGTGAAGGATGACACCTTCACCTCGATCCACATCGACTCGTTCGATGTGGAGATCCGCGAGACGAAGCTCGGGCGCGAGGAGTTCACCCGCGACATCCCCAATGTCTCGGAGAAGATGCTCCGCAACCTCGACGAGAGCGGGATCATCCGGATCGGCGCGCGGGTGGGCCCGGGCGACATCCTGGTGGGCAAGGTCTCGCCGAAGAGCAAGAGCGAGCTGACCCCGGAAGAGAAGCTGCTGCACGCGATCTTCGGTCGCGCCGGCGAGGATGTGAAGAACGACTCGCTGGAGGTGCCGGCCGGCAAGGAGGGCGTGGTCATCGGCACCCGCCGCTTCTCCCGCCGCGTTCACCTGAACGACGAGCAGAAGAAGGCCCTCGAGCGCGACATGAAGGCCTACGCGGACGAGATGGACGCGAAGGCGATCGCGCTGTTCCGCCAGATGGTCGGCGCGATCAACGATGTGATCGGCTCGGAGATGGTCGACCCGATGACCCGCCAGAAGGTCGGCGCTTCGGACATCCCCGAGGTCATCCTGGAGCAGATCGAGAACTTCGATCTGGGCTGGATCAAGGGCTCGAAGGACGCGAAGGCCGAGGGCGAGCGGATCCACTCGCAGTTCTGGCCGCGCGTCAAGGCCGTAGACAAGGAGAAGCAGCGCAAGCTCGCGCACATGAAGCGCGGCGATGAGCTTCCCTCTGGCGTGCTCGAGATGGTCAAGGTCTATGTCGCGACGAAGCGGACGCTGTCCGTGGGCGACAAGATGGCCGGGCGGCACGGGAACAAGGGCGTGATCGCGCGTCTGGTTCCGGAAGAGGACCTGCCGTTCATGGAGGATGGCACGCCGGTCGAGATCCTGCTGAACCCGCTGGGCGTGCCCTCGCGCATGAATGTCGGGCAGATCCTGGAGACGCACCTGGGGTGGGCCGCGAAGGTGCTGGGCTTCCAGGCCGTGACGCCGGTGTTCGACGGCGCGACGGAGCAGGAGGTGCACGATGCGGTCGCGGAGGCGAACGCGCATGTGCGCTCGAAGGCCGCCGAGTACGAGAAGTCCGGCGACCACCCGCACTGGCGCGACCTGATGGCCGAGATGCCCAAGGGCGGCAAGATCCAGTTGTACGACGGTCGGACGGGCGAGGCGTTCAAGCAGCGCACGACCGTCGGGTACATGTACATGCTGAAGCTGCACCACCTCGTGGACGACAAGATCCACGCGCGTGCCACGGGCCCGTACTCGCTGATCACGCAGCAGCCGCTGGGCGGCAAGGCGCGGACCGGCGGGCAGCGTTTCGGCGAGATGGAAGTGTGGGGCCTGGAGGCGTACGGCGCTTCGTACATCCTGCAGGAGCTGCTGACCGTCAAGTCCGACGATGTCGAGGGTCGCACCAAGATCTACGAGTCGATGGTCAAGGGCACGAACACGCTCGAGGCGGGCATGCCCGTCGCGTTCGATGTGCTGTGCAACGAGCTGAAGGGCCTTGGCATGAACATCACGCTCGAGAAGGCCAACTCGGACATGGAATCGGCGCTGTGATGGCTCGATGAACCGCCCCGGACGGGCCGGCGGGACCGCATCGGCGGTTCCCGCGAGAGCGCTGAGCCGGGGCGTGGCGGCGGGGGGCGCGGGCCTGAGAGTCCGGAGATCGAACGACGACGGCGTGCCGAGCGCACGCGAGAACAGGGTGGTGAGTCGCGATGGTCACGAACCAGAACCAACGGAAGGGATGGATCGGCATGCGTGGAGCGGTGATCTGGTCGGGGGCGCTGGCGATGGCGCTCGGTGTGTCGGTCGGTCTGGTCGGGTGCGGCGGCGGCTCCGAGGAGCAGCCGGGCAACGGCTCGGGCTCCGGCTCGGGCACGGCGGCCACCTCCGGGCAAGGCGGCGCGGGCGCTGCCGGCGCCTCGGGCGACCAGGCGACCCCCAGCGCGGCCGGTGCCGAAGGCATGAGCGGCGCGTCGGGCGACGCGGACGCGTCCAACGACACGGTCGATGGCACGCTGACCTTGTTCATCTCGGCCATGGAGGATGGCGACTTCGCCGAGGCGGCGACGCTCGTCGATCCGACGACGGAGCTGCACGACGAGCTGCTCTCGCTGCTGGATGTGATCGCGCAGGCCTCGGCCCGCGATGACGCCCAGGGCGTGGACGCGGCCTCGATGATCCGGATGTCGTTCCAGCTCCGCTTCGCGGGCGCGACGCACGAGGTGGTCTCCGAAGAGGGTTCGCGGGCCCGCGCGGTGTTCATCCTCCCGCAGGCCGGCGATGCCCGCCGGCAGGTGAGCCTGAACCAGGTCGATGGCGCGTGGTACATCGTCGCCGGGAGCGATCTGCTCAGCGCGAGCGGGGGCTCCGGCGCCCCGGCGCCGCGTCCCCGCCCGACTCCGCAGCCGCGCCCGACGCCAGCGCCCGAGCCGGAACCCGAGCCAGCGCCCGATCCGCAGTGATGCGGATCCATCGCGTCAGCGCGATGGCGGGCCCAGCAGGGGCGTTGATCGGCGGAGCGGGGCGGGTGTGCGGGGGACGCGTGGCGCGGCAGCGCGCCGGAGCGAGACCAGCGGCAACGAACGGGAGCGCGAATCCTGCCAACCAGACCGTGCCACGGCACGGGCGAGCCAGCGGCGGGACGATGCGTTGCCCATCACTATTGAGCAAGAAACGGGGCGATCGAAATGGCCGAAGCCGTGTACGACCGGGTGAATGACTTTGTGTCGGTCAAGGTGACGCTCGCGAGCCCGAACGACATCCGTTCGTGGTCCTTCGGCGAGGTCAAGAAGCCCGAGACGATCAACTACCGCACCTACCGCCCGGAGCGGGATGGCCTGTTCTGCGAGCGGATCTTCGGCCCGGAGCGCGACTACGAGTGCGCCTGCGGCAAGTACAAGGGCACGAAGTACAAGGGCATCATCTGCGACCGGTGCGGCGTGAAGGTCACGCACTCCCGCGTCCGGCGCAAGCGGATGGGGCACATCAACCTCGCCGCGCCCGTCGTCCACATCTGGTTCTTCAAGGCCATCCCCTCGCGCCTCGGCACGCTGCTGGGCATGAAGGTCTCGGACCTCGAGAAGGTCATCTACTTCCAGGACTATGTCGTCGTCGATCCGGCCGACACCGAGCTCGAGTTCAAGCAGCTGCTGACCGAGGATGAGTACCGCCAGGCGCTGGACAAGTACGGCAACGCGTTCCGGGCGCTGATGGGCGCCGAGGCGGTGCGCGAGCTGATCGAGCGGACGGACTTCGATGCGCTGGCCGAGGAGCTGCGCACGGGCATCCGCGAGACGCGCTCGAAGCAGAAGCTCAAGGACCTGGCCAAGCGTCTGAAGATCGTGGAGCAGATCCGCGGCTCGGGCAACGACCCGTCGTGGCTGGTGCTGGATGTGATGCCGGTGATCCCGCCGGACCTGCGCCCGCTGGTGATGATGGAGTCGGGCAACTTCGCCACCTCCGACCTGAACGACCTCTACCGCCGCATCATCAACCGGAACAACCGGCTGAAGAAGCTGATGGACCTGAACGCGCCGGAGGTCATCATCCGCAACGAGAAGCGGATGCTGCAGCAGGCAGTGGATGCGCTGTTCGACAACGGGCGGTGCCGCCGCCCGGTGCTCGGCTCGTCGAACCGCCCGCTGAAGTCGCTGACGGACATGGTCAAGGGCAAGCAGGGCCGCTTCCGCGAGAACCTGCTGGGCAAGCGCGTGGACTACTCCGCGCGTTCGGTCATCGTCGTGGGCCCGGAGCTCAAGCTCAACCAGTGCGGCCTGCCGAAGAAGATCGCGCTCGAGCTCTTCCAGCCGTTCATCATCCGCAAGCTCAAGGAGCACGGGCTGGCCGACACGATCAAGTCCGCCAAGCGGATGCTCGAGCGGCGCGATCCCGAGGTGTGGGACATCCTCGAGGAGGTCATCTACCAGCACCCGGTGCTGCTCAACCGCGCCCCGACGCTGCACCGGATGGGCATCCAGGCCTTCGAGCCGGTGCTGGTCGAGGGCAACGCGATCAAGGTCCACCCGCTGGTGTGCACCGGCTTCAACGCCGACTTCGACGGCGACCAGATGGCCGTGCACCTGCCGCTCTCCGTCGAGGCGCAGGCCGAGGCGCATGTGCTCATGCTCTCGACGCACAACATCTTCTCTCCGGCCAACGGCAAGCCGATCATCTCGCCCTCGCAGGACATCGTGCTGGGCGTGTACTTCATCACGCTGATGGACCCGTACAACCCGGAGGCCATCAACGAGCTGCCGCGGTTCAAGGACCGGCAGGAGGCCATGATGGCCTTCGAGCACGGCGAGATCACGCTGCACCAGCCGATCGTGGTGCGCCTCGACGGTTTCTCGCTGCAGGTCACGGCGCAGGGCGGCGAGGAGGAGAAGCTCCCGACGAACCGGCGCGTGGTCACCTCCGCCGGGCGGGTGCTGTTCTCGGACATCCTCGACCGGGGCATGCCGTTCTACAACTGCACGCTGGCCAAGAAGGGCTCGGCCCGGGCGATCGACGACACCTACCGCTTCTGCGGTCGCGGCGCGACGATCGACTTCCTGGACCGCCTGAAGGAGATCGGGTTCAAGTGGTCGACGCTGGCGGGCATCTCGTTCGGCGTCACGGACATGCGCATCCCGGATGTGAAGGCCGAGCTGCTTGATGCGGCCGAGAAGAAGGCCATCAAGATCCGCAAGTCGTACGAGCGCGGCCTGATCACGGAGCGCGAGCGGTACAACCAGCTGCTCGATACCTGGGCCCACTGCCGCGAGCAGCTGGTCAAGAAGCTGGTCGAGACGCTCAAGAACGACCGGCGCGACGCCGAGACGGGCGAGTACACGAACATCGAGGCCGGCGAGGGCATCGCCTACCGGAACCCGGTGTACATCATGTCCGACTCCGGCGCCCGCGGAAACATCTCGCAGATGCAGCAGCTGGCGGGCATGCGCGGGCTGATGGCCAAGCCGTCGGGCGAGATCATCGAGACGCCCATCCGCGCGAACTTCCGCGAGGGGCTGAATGTGCTCGAGTACTTCTCCTCGACGCACGGCGCCCGCAAGGGCCTGGCCGACACCGCGCTGAAGACCGCCGACTCCGGGTACCTGACCCGCAAGCTCTGCGATGTGGCGCAGTCGGTGATCGTGTCCGAGTTCGACTGCGGCTCGAAGCGCGGCATCATGAAGCGGGCGATCTACAAGGGCGAGGAGGTCGATGTGCCGCTCCGCGAGCAGATCTTCGGGCGCGTCTCGCGCCGGACGATCATCGACCCGCGGTCGGACGAGGTGATCGTCGCCGAGAACGAGATGATCTCGATGGACGCGGCACGCCGCATCGAGGACCTGGGCATCGACGCGGTCGAGGTCCGCTCGCCGCTGACGACCGAATCGCTCTACGGCTGCTCGGTGCTGGACTACGGCATGGACATGTCCACCGGCAAGCTGGTCGAGCCGGGCATGGCCGTGGGGATCATCGGCGCCCAGTCGATCGGCGAGCCGGGCACGCAGCTGACCATGCGGACCTTCCACACCGGCGGCGTCGCGTCGCAGAAGCTGGTGCAGACGGACATCCGCGCGACGCAGCCGGGCGTGATCGAGCTCCGCGACTGCAACGAGGTCGGCGTGAAGAACGACGACGGCGAGGAGATCCTGGTCGCGCTGAAGCGGAACGGCGAGGTCGTGATCGTGGACAACCGCGGGCGCGAACTCGAGAAGTACAAGGTGCCCTACGCGGCCGAGATCACCGTCAAGCCCGGCGATGAGGTCAAGCGCGGCGACCAGCTCGTCCGCTGGGACCCGCACCGCGTGTCGATCCTGGCCGAGAAGGCCGGCAAGGTCCGCTATGTGGACATCGAGATCAACGAGACGGTGCGCGAGGAGGATGCGGGCAAGGGCCAGACCGCGATGGTCGTGATCGAGCACAAGGGCGAGAAGGCCCCGCAGATCGTGATCGAGGATGCCGATGGCAAGATCCTGGACTTCCACTACCTGCCGGCCAAGGCGCGTATCGAAGTGAAGGATGGCAGCGAGGTCCACGCGGGCCAGATGCTCGCCCGCCAGCCCCGCGCCTCCGCGGGCTCGCAGGACATCACCGGCGGCCTGCCCCGCGTGACCGAGATCTTCGAGGCCCGCAAGCCCAAGGACCCGGCCATCATGGCCGAGATCTCCGGGCGCGTCGAGATCCACGGCGACATCCGCAAGGGCAAGATGACCATCCGAATCATCTCGGAATCCGGCATCGAGAAAGACCACCATGTGCCGCAGGATCGCCAGCTGCTCGTCCACTCCGGCGACCAGGTCGCCGCGGGCGATCCGCTGATCGACGGCCCGCTGGTCCCGCACGACATCCTGCGGATCAAGGGCGAGGATGCGCTGTACCACTACATGCTCGACGAGGTGCAGAATGTGTACCGCGCCCAGGGCCAGGTCATCAACGACAAGCACATCGAGGTGATCCTCTCGCAGATGCTCCGCAAGGTCCGCGTGGAGACCCCGGGCGACACCGAGTTCCTCCCGCACGATGTCGTGGACAAGATCCTGTTCCGCCGCGCGAACCAGACCGTGGGCAACATGGTCCGCATCACCGAGTCGGGGGACACCGATCTGCCGGTGAACGCGCTGGTGTCCAAGGCGGAGATCCGCGAGGCCAACGCCAAGGCCGAGGCCGAGGGCAAGGAGCCGGCCAAGGCCCGCAAGGCCCGCCCGGCGACCGGGCGCACCCTGCTGCTGGGCATCACCAAGGCCTCGCTGCAGTCCGACTCGTTCCTCTCGGGCGCTTCGTTCCAGGAGACCACGAAGGTGCTCACCGAGGCGTCGCTCCGCGGCGCATCGGACGACCTCGTCGGGCTCAAGGAGAATGTGCTGCTGGGTCACCTGATCCCGGCGGGCACGGGGTTCCGCCCGTACCAGAACCTGCCGATCCGCCACCTGGCCGCGCCGCCCGTGAGCCCGGAGACGGATGAGCAGGCGATGCTGGAGGAGGCCGCGGTCGCCGCCGAGGCGCTGGGCGCGGATCCGAACGACACCACGAACCGGATCAATGTGCAGATCGGCGACATCCTCGTCGGCGAGGGTCGCGGCTCGGTGCAGCAGCAGTGAGCCGGGCGCTCGGCGTCGGCGGGCGTTGCCCGCAACGCTGATGCATCGCGGGAGTGGTCAGACAATCAAAACCCCACGGGCCCGAGGAGCGATCCTCGGGCCTTTTTTGTGGACCGGACGCGGACAGGGGCGGTTGGCGCGGGTGGTGTCCGGCCAAATTCCGCATCCGGGACGATTGCGCGTGGAATCGTCCGGAATCGGGTTAGCGTTGGGGCAGACCAGCGCGCCGGAGCGGGTGTGTGAGCCCGCGCGATCCGCTGGTGGTGGTGTGGCGCGAGGCAACGGCCGGCCTTCGCTTCATCCGGGTCAAACTCGTGGGCCGACCGAGTGATGAAGACGATGCAGAGCACTTCCAAGAGGCGATTCGTGGTTGGTTCATCGGTTCCGGCGGCCGGCGCGGCGCTGCTCGCGCTGGGCGTCGTACTCGCGATGGGCCCGGCCGGCATGGGGCCCGACGAGGCCGTGGCCCAGCCGTCGGGCGAGCGGGCGCAGCGCGACGCGGCACCGGCGCGGTTCGTCGAGATCCCCGGCGAGATGGAGTTCACCGGGCGCATGCTCGTGCGTCCGAAGCAGGCCGATGAGCTCATGGCCCTGGGCGCTTCGGAAGCTCAGGCGCTGGCGATGCGCGACCAGGCCGTGGACATGATCCGCGACCTGATCGTCAGCCACCGCCCGGGCCCGGACCGGTATGTGGTCGACCTCCCGCTCGGGAAGGATGAGAACGAGTTCGGCGCGGAGCTGATGGGCACGGGGCTGTTCGACTTCGCGCATCCGGACTGGCTGTGCTTCCCCGCGCAGACCACGCCGAACGATCCGCTGTACAACCAGCAGTGGCAGCATGTGAACATGGACTCGGCGCTGGCGTGGGACATCTCCCAGGGTCTCAGCGCGATCGTCGTCGCGGTCGTCGACTCGGGCGTCGACCTGGACCACCCGGATCTGCAGGCATCGCTGGTGCCCGGATACAACTCGGTGGTCGGGATCCCGCAGGCCGACGGCGGCGAGGTCGATGACCTGAACGGGCACGGCACCGCGTGCGCCGGGTGCGTTGCGGCGATCGGGAACAACGGGGTCGGGATGGCGGGCATCGGGTGGCGGACGAGCATCATGCCGGTGCGCTGCTCGAATGTGTCCTCGGGCAGCGCGTCGCTGGGCGCGATCCTGGGCGGTGCCGAGTGGGCCGTGGAAAACGGCGCCCGCGCCTCCTCGTGCTCGTACACCGGCGTGCAGTCCACGGCGGTGGGGCAGTCGGGCTCGTACATCAAGTCCATCGGCGGGCTGCTGATCTACGCGGCCAACAACTCCAACCAGAACCACTCGGGCTTCGACTGGGACGACACCGTCGTCGTCGGGGCGACCAACCAGAGCGACAACAAGGCCGGCTTCTCGTCCTATGGGCTGGGCGTGGACCTGTTCGCCCCCGGAGTCGATGTGGGCACGACCTACAACGGCGGCGGGTACGGCCCGGCGACGGGCACCTCGTTCGCGACGCCGATCGTCGCGGGGCTTGTCGGGCTCATCTGGGGCATCAACCCGGCGCTGACACCCGAAGAGGTCGAGACCTTCCTGTACCTCGGGTGCGATGACCTCGGCGAGCCGGGCGAAGACGAGTTCTGGGGCTGGGGACGGGCCAACTCGTTCAACTCGGCGCAGTTCGCCGCCGGCACGCTGACGCCGCAGCCGCCGACGGCCAACCCGGACTTCGTGGGCGCCCTGGCGGGCACCACGCTGACCATCGATGTCCTGGCCAACGACTTCGACATCAACCTCGACGAGTTCGAGATCCTCAGCGCCGGGCCCACCTCCGCCAACGGCGGCACGGTCACGGTGCTTCCGCCGATCTTCGCGAACAACGGCCAGATCCGATATGTGCCGCCCGCGGGGTTCAGCGGGATCGACACCTTCACCTACACGCTGATCGATGAGAACGACATGGTCTCGGACCCCGGGGTGGTCACGATCGACCTGATCCCGCTGGACGCGTACAAGGATCCGGACCAGGTCTTCGAGCCGGCGCCCGGCATCCCCGTGTCGTACTACTCCATCGGCTCGCAGTCGTCGATGCCGGACTTTGACCAGTTCGAGCCCATCGGCGAGGAGGTCGCCGTGTTCATCAACGAGCCGTCGACCAGCGGCGAGTTCATGAACTCCGGGCTGTCGGACTTCGTCGGTGCGGTGTTCGAGGGATTCGTGCAGGTGCCGACCCTGGGCTCGTACACCTTCTTCACCGAGTCCGACGACGGCTCGCTGCTGTACATCGGCGATGAGCTGGTCGTGAACAACGACGGACTGCACGGCATGGTCGAGCAGAGCGGGACCATCCTGCTCAAGCCGGGCACGCACCGGATCCGCGTTGAGTTCTTCGAGAACGGCGGCGGCGCCGGGCTGTTCGTCCGGTGGCAGGGCCCCGGGATCAACAAGGGCGCGGTGCCCGGCCCCGCGTGGCTGTACGACCTGAACCCCGGTGGGCCGACCTGCGCGCCCGACCTCAATGGCGATGGAAGCGTCGACTCGGACGACCTCGGTCAGCTCCTCGGCGCGTTCGGCACCAGCAACCCGGCGGGTGATGTCAACGGCGACGGGTTCGTCGATTCGGACGACCTGGGCGAGCTGCTCGGGCAGTTCGGGATCACCTGCCCGTGATCGCCCGCCCGCGATGAGGGCGCACGCGGTGCGCGGGGCGTCTACTCCCGGCTCGGGTCGTGGGCGCTCGAGCGTGCTCCGCTGACATTCTCTCGGACGATCGACGCCGGCGTGCCTCAGGAGAAGCACGCCGGCGTTCTTTCGTGATGCCAACAGATGGCATCGCGCCGGATTGCGCGCACAATAGTGGACCGAGCGGGCGTGTCCCGGGCGCGATGGCTCCCGCGGAGGCGCGTGGCTGGAGGATTGGCGCGCGCCCGTGCGCGCTCCCGAGATCGAAATAGGAATCCGCGCTGCGGCGCTGGGTAAGCGAGAGGGATGGACCACATGGGTGAGCGAGATGCGTCGGTCGGGATGGTTCGTGGTCGTGGGCAGCGCTGGCTTGGCGCGCCGGGTGCGGCGTTGGCGCTCGGGCTGGCGCTCGGTCTGGCTGGATCGGCGCAGGGCGCGGGCGGCGAGGCGACGGAGCGGGAGCGCGCGGGCAACGCCCCGTCTGCGGACACGAGCCTGGCCGCCGGGCGGCTGGTCGAGGTGCCGGCCCAGCCGCTCAAGATGCTCAATGTCCGGATCAACCTGAGCACCGGCGAGATGACCCAGACGCTCGAGGAGGTGCCGGGGCTGGGCTTCCAGGATGGCGGGGCGCCGGGGGCGGTGCCGGAGTTCGGCCCGGGCCCGAAGCCGCGCCCGTGGACGAGCGAGCCGATGGATGTGCCGGGGACCGACGGCGGGGTGTGCGACGAGACCGTCACGCACACGAACGCGAGCTTCGAGGGCGGGCAGTATGTCGTGCAGGCCGGTTTCGCCGAGGGCGAGGCCGCGGGCGCTTCGTACCAGCTCCAGGCCAGCGAGTTCCCGCTGATCTTCCGGCGCGCGGAGATGATCTTCGCCACCTCGCAGACCACCGTCACCACCACCACCGAGTGGACGCTGCTGATCTTCTCGGGCAACCCCAACACGGGGCAGCTGGTCGAGTCGTTCTCTTCCGACAATGTGATCCTCCCGCACCTCGTGATCCCGCCGGGGACCAACGGCGTGAACATCCTGGTCGAGGTCGACCCGACGGACCCCGAGCAGGTCGTGATCCAGAACAGCGGCAACGCGGTGTACTCCGTGGCGTTCCGGATCGACAATCACAACAACCAGACGCAGAACCCTTGCTTCATCGCGCCGCCGACGAATTCCAACGCATTCCCGACGACCGATGTGGGCGGCGTCGCGCAGCCGACGCGGAACTGGCTGTTCGCGGTGCCGTGCCCGTTCCTCCCGGGCGGGTGGTACCGGTTCTCCGATCTGGGCATCCTCCAGCCCTCCGGTGACTGGGTGCTGCGCTCGACCTATGTCCCGTTCGACTGCGACACCGCGCCCGGCGCGTGCTGCCTGTTCTCGTTCTGCGAGATCCTCACGGCCCAGGACTGCGACGATGCCGGCGGCGTGTTCCTCGGCGCCGGCTCGCTGTGCACCCAGTGCGATTTCGGTGCCTGCTGCCTCGTGGACACCTGCGTCACCCTCGATGAGGTGAACTGCCTGGCGCTCGACGGCGTGTTCCAGGGAGCGCTCTCGTCCTGCGATGACCTCGACGCGTGCGATCCCGGCGCGTGCTGCCTCGTCGATGGAAGCTGCGTGGAGGGCCTGCTGGACGGCGAGTGCGTCGCCGAGGGCGGCGTGTTCGCCGGGCCGAACACGACCTGCGCCACGACCGAGTGCGAGGACCCCGTCGTGCCGTGCTGCTTCGCCTCCACCGGCGGGTGCCTCGACCTCGAGTTCCAGGTGTGCCTGGGCATCGGCGGCATCCCCGGCGCTGTGGGCCAGGCCTGCGCCTCGTTCGTGTGCTTCCCGGAGGGCGCGTGCTGCCTGCCCGACGGCGCGTGCCTCGATGCGCTGTCGCCCGAAGAGTGCGCGACGGTCGGCGGCACCTTCCAGGGCGATGGCACCTCCTGCGCAACGGTGAGCTGCCCGCTCCCGACGGGCGCGTGCTGCTTCGCGAACGGATCGTGCCTCGTGTTCACGCAGCAGAACTGCACCGTCGCCGGCGGCACCTGGCAGGGCGCTGGCACGAACTGCGCCGATGGCAACGGCAACGGATCGCCGGATGCGTGCGAAGCGCCGGCCCCGGACTGCCCCGGCGATGTCAACGGCGACCTGGTCGTAAACTCGGATGATCTGGGCCTGCTGCTCGGCGAGTTCGGGTGCCAGAGCGGGTGCGAGGCCGACCTGAACGATGACGGCGAGGTCAACTCCGACGACCTCGGGCTGCTGCTGGGCGAGTTCGGCTCCGACTGCACGCCGTGACGCCGGCATGAAGTTCCCGGCGGCGCTGCGCGCCGCCGGTCATCTGGATCGAGACACCCGGCCGCCGCCGTCCAGGAGAGGATGCGGGCGACCGGGTGTTTCCTTTGTGTGTCCGTGCGTCTGGGACCGGCGCCCGGCCGCGGGCTCAGGCGTCCGAGTCGACATCCGCGGCGGCCATCGCGCCCTCGGGCCGCTCGACGCTGAACACGCGGCGCTTCTCGTCGATCGTCGCGTGCAGGTGCACCGGGCGGCTCCAGATCAGCGCGAGGTTCTGCAGCACCTTCCCGGCGTGGGCGAGGTCGATGTCGAGCCCGGTGTGCCGGTGCCTCAGCATCAGCTCGCCGCGGTTGGCGTGGTTGGCATCGACGATCTCGATGAACGGCTGGCCCATGTTGGTGATGCGGGCGAGCAGCTCGTTCTTGATCTGCTTCCAGTCGCGGGAGACGACGCGGACCTCGCCGGTCTGCGGGTCGCGCCGGTACCGGTACATGCGGTGCCGGTGGACGAACTCCTCGGTGAGGAACTCGTCGATGAAGTTGACATCGTTGTAGATGCGCCGGATCTCGAAGAGGCGTGCCCGTCCCGCGCGGGCCTCGTTGTCGAACCGGCGACGGCGCTCGGGGTCGTCGATGCGCTCCCACTCCGGGCCGTGCTGCCCGGTGTCCCAGCGCCGCTCGATGTCCTTGAACAGCTCGACGCCGATCTTGTAGGGATTGAACCCCCCGGCGGGCATGAACACGACGCCCGAGTGCTGGTCGGCGTAGTCGATGATCTCCGGCGCTTCGAGGAAGTGACCGGTCATGAGCTTGGAGTGCCAGTAGGTGGCCCAGCCCTCGTTCATGATCTTGGTCATCGCCTGGGGCGCGTAGTAGTACGCCTCATCGCGGATGATCGAGAGGATGTCGGCCTGCCAGTCCTCGATCGGCGCGTGGTGCAGCAGGAACGCCAGCACATCCCGCACCGGCTCGCCGGGGAAGCGCCCGCGGGCCGCGGCCCGCCCGGCCTCGTGCTCGGCCCGCTCGGCGGCCAGCGCATCCTCCGGGTTGATGAACCGGTCCATGTACGGCTTGGCGGGGTAGCGCGAGGGCTCGAACTGAGTTGAGTCGTTGGGATCGCGCGACGCGTGGTCGCGCAGCCCGGAGGCGGCGCGCTTCCGCTCGCCCGGACGCGGCCCGGCGTGGTAGACCGAGTGCGGATCGATCAGGTGCTCGATCGAGAGGCACGCATCGATGAACCGCTCGACGGGCTCGACGCCCCTGCGGTCGATGTGCCGCTGCACGCGGGTGGCGTGGTTGGCCATCGTGTTCATCATCTTGCGGTCGGTGTGCGCGAACCACGCGTTGTTCTTGAAGAAGTCCGCGTGCCCGTACACATGGGCCATCACCAGCTTCTGGTCGGTGATGGAGTTGGACTCCTGCAGGTAGGCGTAGCAGGGGTCGTTGTTGATGACCATCTCGTAGATGCGCCCCATGCCGTAGGCATCGCGCTTGGAAAGCGATTCGTACTCCATGCCCCACTTCCAGTGCTGGTACCGGATGGGGAACCCGCCCTGGGCGGCGATCTGGTTCATGGTGCCGAAGTCCAAGACCTCGAAGACGGTGTCGTAGAAATCGAGCCCGTACTCGCGCGCGGTGCTCTGGATCGCGAGCATGTGCTCGCGGAGCTCGGCGGGCAGATCGGTGTCGATGCGGCGCTGGCCCATGCCGTTTGTATCGGCCCGCCGGGCGCCGGGTTCGAACAAAGCGGGCACGGCGGGCCCAGAACGCCCCACCCTGAGGTGGGTGCCCCACGCGTGCGGCGTCGGTGTCGAGCCCGGGCGACCGGCGGCGCGGGAACGAAAGAAAGCGAGCCCCGGCCCGCGAAGGGTCGGGGCTCGCCCTGGAGGAGAACATCGATGCGATCGATGCCTTGTTGTTGGCCAGGTCAAGCCAACGAGTGATGCACTTAGTGATTCGTGTGGACCGGGGCGCGGGTTGCGGGAAGATCGCGGCGATGGCGCCCGAATGGCGTGCGAGGCCCGCACAGCCGCTCTTCGGATCATCGGGACCGAGCGGGGGGTTCCGATTCCGGTGCATGCGGCACGAGCGTGATGCGCCGGATGTGGGCGCCCGCCTGGCGGATCACGCTCTCACGCCCGCCGGTCCGCAGCCAGCGATCGAGCGCGTACCGCGCCGCCGAGTTCGCCACGCCGATGCGGAGCGTCCCGCGGGCCAGCCCGAGCACGCTCGTGTGCGCCAGCAGCCCCGGCGGACACTGCGCGGCCCACGCCTGCCCGCCCGCGCCCAGACGCTTCGCGGTCCGCTGCAGGTCCGCACCCTCCCGCCGGACCAGCGTGCCCAGGTCCACGCCCCGGTCCGGGCGGACCCGCGTGGCGCGGAGCGATTCGATCGCCCTGCGGGCCGCGTTTAGGCGGGCGGGCTCGGACGGATCGCCATCGCCGCCGGGCGGTGGGGAACGATCGGGCTCGCGGTCGGGGCGGGGCATCCGCGGACGATACCCGGGCCCACGCCGGATGGTCGGGCGCGACACCCGCCCGGCGCCTCCCGCCCCTCTTCGCCCGCTGCCGAACGCATCGGCGTGCCCTTCCACGGGCTTCTAGACTGGGCGGCATGACCAGTTCCCGCACGCGATGGTGGCACCCGGTGTTGCTCTGGACGCTGATCGCGCTCCTGGCGATGTTCCTGGTGTACCCGATCTGGCTGACCATCCGCGGCGGGTTTTATGTCAATGTCGCGGCGACCGAGGGATTCACCGTTCGGCATGTGCTCGGGATCTTCCAGAGCCCGGTCTACCGGGAGGGGCTGGTCAACGCGTTCCTGATCGCCTGCGGCACCACCGCGTTCTCGATCGTGCTGGCGCTCCCGCTGGCGTTTCTCTCGGCCAACTACCGCTTCCCGTTCAAGGGGGCGCTGAACGCGCTGGTGCTGGTGCCGCTGATCCTCCCGCCGTTCGTCGGCGCGATCGGCATGCGGGCGATCATGGGTCGGATGGGCTCGCTGAACACGCTGCTGGGCACGGACATCGATTTCCTGGGCAACCCGGCGTGGAAGTTCTGGGGCGTGATCATCGTGCAGGCGCTGCACCTGTACCCGATCATCTATCTCAATGCGACGGCGGCGCTGGCGAACCTGGACCCGGCGCTGGACGAGGCGGCGGTGAATGTGGGCGCCGGGCCGTGGCGCCGGTTCTGGCGGATCACGCTCCCGCTGATCCGCCCGGGGCTGTTCGCCGGCGGCACGATCGTGTTCATCTGGAGCTTCACGGAGCTCGGCACGCCGCTGATGTTCGACTTCTACGCGGTCACGCCGGTGCAGATCTTCAACGAGATCACGGAGATCGGCTCGAAGGCCGAGCCGTACGCGCTGACGGCGGTGATGCTGGGCGCCTCGATCCTGCTGTATGTGCTGGGCAAGTCGCTGTTCGGCGGGCGTGGGCACGCGATGTACTCCAAGGCGGCCCGGGCCTCGGAGGAGAAGCGGCTGAGCGGCCCGGCGCGGTGGTTCGCGCCGGCGCTGTTCGCGTTCGTGATCCTGCTGGCGGTGCTCCCGCACATCGGCGTGGTGCTCTCGGCGCTGGCGGTCGATGGGAGCTGGTACCGCAGCGTGCTCCCGGGCGCGTTCACGCTGGAGCACTTCGAGGAGGCGCTGGGGTCGCCGATGGCCTTCGGGTCGATCGTGAACTCGCTGACCTACTCGCTGCTGGCGGTGGTGATCAATGTGTTCGTCGCGCTGCTGGCGGGGTATGTGATCGTGCGGACGAAGGTCCGCGGACGCGGGCTGCTCGATGCGCTGGCGATGCTCCCGCTGGCGGTGCCGGGGCTGGTGCTCGCCTTCGGGTTCGTGGCCATGTCGATCCAGCTCTCGGAGGTGTTCCCCTTCCGCGAGGGCGACCCGCTGAACCTCTCGATCATCGGCGCGCAGCCGAACCCGATCATCCTGCTGGTGATCGCGTACGCGGTGCGGCGGCTGCCGTATGTGCTGCGGGCGACGGTGGCGGGGCTGGAGCAGACGTCCGGCGAGCTGGAAGAGGCCGCGGTGAACCTGGGCGCCTCGACCTTCACCGCGGTGCGCCGGGTGATCGTCCCGCTGATCATGGCGAACCTGATCGCGGGGGCGCTGCTGGCGTTCTCGTTCGCGATGCTGGAGGTCTCGGACTCGCTGATCCTGGCCCAGCGCGAGATCCACTACCCGGTGACGAAGGCGATCTATGTGTTCTACCAGCGGCTGGGCGATGGCGAGGCGATCGCCAGCGCGATGGGCGTGTGGGGCATGGCGCTGCTCACGGTGACGCTGGTGGGCGCCTCGGTGCTGCTGGGCAAGAAGCTGGGCGCGATCTTCCGCGTCTGACCGATCCGGGCGGGCGAAGGCATGCCGGACGCCCGGCGCCGAAGCGCCCGCGCGCCCGGCGAGAACGATCGAATCGAACGAAAGGACCGGCGCTTGGCAGACGGCGTGATCGATCGAGCCCACGCGATGCTCACCGGCGAGGATGATGGGCGCGTCTGCCGCGACATCCCCGCCGAGGCCTGCGATGCGCAGCCGCGGAACTTCTTCGTGCATGTCGCCAGCCTCGCGGCGACCAAGACCGGCGATGCGATCGCGGATCCGAAGCTCACGCTGAGCTGGCTGCTCACCGCGCTCGGAGCGCCCGCCGCGCTCGTCGGGCTGCTCGTGCCCGTCCGCGAGGCGGGGTCGCTGCTCCCGCAGCTCATCACGGCCGGGGCGATCCGTTCGCTCCCGCAGCGCAAGTGGGCGTGGGCGCTCGGTTCGATCGTGCAGGGCGCGGCGGTGGTGATGATGGGCGTGGCGGCGCTGGCGATGGAGGGCGCGCCCGCGGGCTGGACCATCATCGCGCTGCTCGCCGTGTTCGCGCTGGCACGCAGCGTCTGCTCCGTGAGCTACAAGGATGTGCTCGGCAAGACGGTCTCCAAGTCCACGCGCGGCACCGCCACCGGCACGGCCGCATCCATCGCGGCCGGCGCGGGGCTGCTCTTCGGCGTGCTGCTGAGCGTGGGCGTGATCCCGCTCCAGATCAGCGCCATCGCCGCGGCGCTGTTCGTCGCGGGAGGGCTCTGGCTCGCGGCCGCGGCGATGTTCGCCTCGCTGGCCGAGAGGCCCGGCGCCACCGACGGCGGGGGCGATGCGCTGACCGTCGCGATCCGGAACCTCAGGCTGCTCCGCACCGATCAGCAGCTCCGCCGGTTCATCCTGACCCGGGCGCTGCTCGTGTCCACGGCCCTCGCGCCGCCGTACCTGCTGAGCGTCAGCGCCCGCGCGGATGGGTCCGGTGGGCTCGGCTCGCTCGGGCCGTTCGTCATCGCCTCCGCGCTGGCGGGGATGCTCAGCACCTATGTCTGGGGGCGGCTGGCCGATCGTTCGAGCCGGAAGGTGCTGATGCTCGCCGGGCTGATCGCGGCGGGCGTGCTCGGCGCGGCCGGCGCCATCACGCTGGCGGGGATCGGATCACCGACGGGCGCGTGGCTGTACCCGGCGATGCTCTTCGTGCTGATGGTCGCCTACCAGGGCGTGCGGCTCGGGCGGAGCACGCACCTCGTGGACATGGGCGATGAGGACACGCGGCTGGCGTACACCGCGATCTCCAACACGGCCATCGGCATCGTGCTGGTGCTCGCCGGCGGGTTCGCGCTGCTCGAGCGCGCGGCGGGCGCGGGCGTCGTGCTGCTGGTGTTCGCGGGCATGTCCCTGCTGGCGACGATCGCGGGCAGCGGGCTGGCGGAAGCGCAGCGGTCGAGCGATGATGATGGTGATGACGATGCGAGCGCATGACCCCCCCAGTCCCACCCTCGACGGGCGTGGAGAGCGCGGGGGGCGGGTCCAGCAGGGGGATGCGCATCAACCGAGGGAGCGCAGCCGATGCTGATCGTGGTGCATGAACCGGTGGATGCGGAGGTGGTGGACGCGAAGGTGCTCCCACTGTTCGAATCGCGCGAGGCGCGGGCGATGCCGCTGGACCAACTCGGCGAGGAGGATTCAACCGGCGACGCAACGCTCGTCGTGGCGTATCTGAGCGATGCCGCGCTCAAGCGGCTCATCGAGATCGCGGCCGATCGGCATCTGACGCTGGGTGTGCTCCCGCACCCGGACGGGCGGCACGCGCGGCTGGGGTACGGCATCGCGGCCGGGCTCGAGGACGCCGCGAAGGACATCCTCGGGTTCGAGGGCGATCCGCCGGGCGTCGATGTGCTCTCGTGCAACGGCGAGATCGTGCTGAACTCGGTCGTCATCGGCGATCCGTTCACGGCCACGCCGGGCACGGCCGCGGCCGACAACGCCTTCCGAAGAACCATCCGGTTCATCCGCCTCGCGGTCGACCTGCTCAGCACGCATCCGGTCACGATGACGATCACCACGGCCAAGGGCCAGCAGTGCAAGGTCGCGGCCCTGGGCGTCATCGCCGTCGAGCACGCCCGCAGCGCGGTGCTCAGCCGGCGCGTGATCGATGATTCGGCGGCCAACGACGGCATGCTCCACGCGCTGATCTACGCGCCGCGGAGCGTGTCGACGATGCTCGGGTTCCTCGTCAACTCGGTGCTGATCCCGCGGAAGAGGGCCGGGGCCGCCGGGCCATCGTTCGTGGGGCACATCAAGTCCGAGTCGGTCCGGATCGCCGCGGCGACGCGGATCGGCGTGAGCATCGACGCCGGGCGCACGGAGGCCTCGGAGATCACCATGGGCGTGCGGCGGGGCGCGATCACGCTGATCCCCGGGCGGCACCTCACGGTCGAGCAGGTCGGAGCCGAGCAGAAGGAGTCGTTCCGCGTCAAGGGCATCCTCGGGGTCGACGACACCGAGCGGGCCGTGAACAGGCGGCTGCCCTGGGTCGCGCACGCGACGCCGGACGAGTTCAAGGAGCTGTTCCAGATGCTCCGCGAGGGGGCGCGCCCGTCAGAGTCGTTCGTGATGCTGATGGTGCTCTCGACGCTGCTGGCTACCTTCGGTCTGTTCGCCGACTCGGCGCCGGTGATCATCGGCGCGATGATCCTGGCGCCGCTGATGTCGCCGATCGTGGCGATGTCGATGGGCCTGCTGCGCGTGAACGAGCGGACGCTGCTGCTCGAGAGCGCGCGATCGTTCGCGATCGGCGTGGGCGTGGCGCTGGCGTGCTCGGTGCTGCTGACCTGGCTGACGCCGCTGCGGACGCAGACCGACGAGATCGTCGCCCGCCTGAACCCGACGCTGCTGGACATGGGCGTGGCGGTGCTCTCGGGCGTGGCCGGCGCGTACGCGCACGCGCGGGCGGGGGTGACCAAGAGCCTGGCGGGCGTGGCGATCGCGGTGGCGCTCGTGCCGCCGCTGGCGGTCTCGGGCGTCGGCCTGGGGTGGGGCGACCGCAGCGTGTTCTTCGGCGCGGGCCTGCTGTTCCTGACCAACTTCGCCGGCATGATCCTCGCCGGCGCCGCGACCTTCCTGTGCATGGGGTACAGCCCGTTCCGCTTCTCCGTCCGCGGCATCTCCGTCGCCGCGGCCGCGGTGATCGGCGTGAGCATCCTCCTCGTGCCCAGCTTCGGACGCATGGTCGATGAGCACCGGATCATCGGCATGCTCGACGGCTGGTCGGCCCGGAGCGTGGTCGTCCGCGATGTCGATGTCCGCTTCGAGAAACCGGTGCGCATCGTCGCCACGCTCGTCTCCGATCAGCCGATCGAGCGGGAACAGATCGAGGAGATCAAATCGATGATCGAGGAACGCGTGGGGTGCGAGGTGACGCTCGAGGCGGCCGTGCGTGTGGTTCGGTAAGCGCCCGGCGATCAGCGCGCCAGGAGAGTCTGGAGATCGGAGGGGGGAGTTGGGGGGGGTCAGTTGATGCGGACGCGGCGCAGGGCCTCGACGCGTGCGGGCACCGGGGGGTGGGTCGCGAAGAGGTTGGTCAGCGAGCGGGCGCCGCCGGCCAGCGGCTCGACGATGAACAGGTTGTTCTGGGCCGGGTTGGGCTGCTGCAGCGGGATGCGGCGGGAGAGCGCATCGAGCTTCTGGAGCCCGGAGATCAGCCCGTTGGGCGTGCCGGCGATCCGCGCGCCCTCGGCGTCTGCGGCGAACTCGCGGGTCCGCGAGATCATCGCCTTGATCACCGCCGCGCCCACCGCCGCGAGGATGACCAGCAGGAATCCGCCGAGCGGGTTGCCGCCGTTGCCCCGTCCCACGCCGAGCAGGAAGAACCACTGGGCGACGAACGCGAGCACGCCGGCGACGGTCGCGGCGATGGTCGAGGTCAGCGTGTCGCGGTGCTTGATGTGCGCGAGCTCGTGCGCCGCCACGCCCGCGATCTCATCGGGCGTCATGGACTTGAGCAGCCCGCGCGTGAACGCCACCGCGGCCTTCTTCGGCGAGCGCCCGGTCGCGAACGCGTTGGGCGCATCGTGCGGGCAGACATACACGCGGGGCATCGGGAGGTCCGCGCGGCGGCGCAGGTCATCGACCAGGGTGTACAGCTCGACCGAGTTCAGCGAAGCGCCGGGGACCTCGACCATGCCGCCGTCGGGCGCATCGGGCCCGATCTCGCGCCCGCGCATCGACTTGATCGCGATGGTGTCAGAGAAGAACCACGCGCCCAGATTCATGATCAGCCCGAACACGAGCGCCACGAGCAGCCCGCCGTTCCCGAACTGAGAGCCCACGAGCAGGAACAGGCCCATGAGGGCGCCGAGCAGCAGGGCGGTCTTGAAGGTGTTGGCGAATGCGTCCATGGATGGGTCTGGCCTTTCGTCGCCCAGGCGGTGCCGCGGGCGGTGGTGGGGGGGTGGGGCAAGCGGGGAGCCGCCGCCGCACCCGGCATACGGGCGGGTGATTGTTGCAAACCCGGTGCCATCCGCCCGGTTTGGGCGGGGGCGGTGGGGTCTGGAGCGATGGGTTGTACGGATCCGGACCGGGCACGATTCGGTCCGGAAAGCCGGTCTTGGGAGGACAATGGGGGTTTGCACGCAACCGTCCTAAGTCGTGTGCGAACAATGGTTTGCGGAGCGATTCGCGGGTCCCCGGGTCCGAAACGCCTCCCCCGATGCCCCTGACCGGGGCGCATCCGCCTGCCAGCGGGCCTGAGAGCCTGCCGGGATGGCGGGACCTCCCGGTCCGGGCATCGCAGGAGCGGACCCATCCCGCATCGGCGGGGAGGAAGAGATGGGGAGAGCGGGGCGGCGGGGGCGATCGGGGTCGGGGCGGGGTGTGGCGCTGGAGACCGCGGGCGCACAGCCCGTCGCCCCAGCGTCCGCATATGGCCCGAGCCCACCGGACCAGACCGCGCACCCCTCGCACGCCACCCGTGCCGGGGGTGCTTCTGTGTGCGTGGGCTTGCGGATCGTCCGCTGGTACGCACGCTTGATGGTGAGAGAGCGCGTGGGCGTGCCGCCGGGCCGGCGAGGGAACGGGCCCGGCGGGTGAGAGGACTCGCTCGTTCGATGCGCCGGCACAGGGGCATCGGACGCGGGGCGGGCGAATGCAGGGGAGCTCAGCAATCTCCGGGCACGACCCGGGCAACGGAAGAGGTGCGCGATGCATCGTCCGAGGATTTCGCATGGACATGGCGGGCCCGCGAGGGCCCGCGCCGAAGCGCTGCCGGTCCCCGGCGATCGGGATACGGGCGTCGATGCGTCGCGCATCGCGCTGGTCGCGCCGTGGGTGGGCATCGCGTCGATGGCGCTCGCCGCGGCGTGCGGGACCCCGAGCGCGTTCGGGCAGGTGGGCACGCAGCCCATCCCGCTGTCGTGGACGCTGGCCAGCGCGGATGGCGATGAGGAGACGCTGCTCGATGTTCCGTCGATGTTCGCGCGGGCGACGCCGACCGATCGCTGGCTGCGCAACCTCGACCTGGACCGGAAACTCGACACGGACACTTCGGAGCGCCTGCGGCAGGCGGAGCTGATCGAGAGCGCCCGCAGCACCGAGCCCGCGCCGCCGGCGCCCGCCGAGCCGATGGGCTCAGGACAGCGCGGCGCGGCCGAGGTGCGGTACACCGAGGACTTCGAAGACGGCCCGCCCGGCCAGGAGTGGTCCGTGGGCGATCTGAACGCGATGGGCGGTCTCTCGCGCTTCGCCGGGCCATTCAGGGTCTCGACGCAGACGCTGCGCCTGCGCGTGGAGCCGGGCAAGCCGCACACGGTGCAGTTCGATCTGTATGTGATCGGCGGGACGATGCTCCCGCAGGATGTCTCGGACATGTTCCGCGTGATGGTCAACGGCGTGCCGGTGTTCGATGAGCCCGTATTCGCGATCCGCGAGGCCAACGCGCGCCTCAACGCCGAACGCCCCGACTTCGACCAGCGCATTATCGCCAATGTGGTGCTCCCGTTCACCTCCGACATCGAGATCGTCGAGCTGTCGTTCGGGCTCGCCGATCATGGCGGTCACGGCGGCGAGGTGTGGGGCATCGACAATGTCATCGTCGATGAGACGACCAACGGCTCCGGCGGCGCCAGCGCCGGCGGGGTGCGTCAGGCGTACGACTCGGCCCGGTGGGGCTTCGGCGGCCGCGCTTCGCGCGGCGGTGCGCCGGGCGGTCCCGGCTTCTCGTCCGGTCGCGGCGGCGGGGGTGGTGGCGGCGGAGGAGGCGGCGGTGGTCGGCGTGGCGGCTTCACGCCACCGGGCGATGGGCCGGGCGATGAGCCGAGCCCGCCCGGCGACAACCCGCCCCCGACCGACCCGCCCGGCGATGATCCCACACCGCCGCCCTCCGATCCGGACCCGGATCCGACTCCTCCCGATCGCCCGGACCTCCCGAAGAACGATCCGCCCGTTCCGGGCCCCGGCACGGTGCTGATGTTCTCACTGGGCGGGCTGGCCGCGGCCCGGCGCGGACGCCGAGCCGAATGAGTGATCCGCGGTCCGCGGGGCGCGGGCATGCGGCCCTCCCAAGCGGGGGGATCCCCGGCGGTTCGTGCCGGGTGTGGGCGGGCGCTGGGCCCGAAGGTCGATGATCTCCGCGACCCCCAGCGCCGCCGGCGCGCGCCCGATGCGCGCGCCGGGCGTGCCGGGCCCGCGGGAGCGATGGCGTGGTGCGACCAGGAATCGCGAGAGCGCGTGAGGCGAAGGCCCGCCCGGCGGCGTCGGGCGCGTCCGGCCCAACGACGGCGCGCAGCCCATCCGGGCGTCCGTTCGCGGCGCTGGCGCTGGCGATGTCGCTGGGCGGCGCTGCGCCCGCGCTGGCCCAGATGCCCGACGATCTCGCCGATGCGGGGCGCGGCGATGCGATGCCCAGCGCGATCGAGCGCCCGTCTGGCTCGGAGCGCCTCGTGCGCTTGTGGGACTTCGAGGACCGGGCCACGCACCGCGAGCCGATCCCCGAGGAGTGGTTCCGCGACCAGCATGTGCACGGGCGGCTCGCGTTCGGGATCATCGACCGGGAGGGGCGGGAGCGCCCCGGCTTCCCGCCGTGGAACCGCGCCGAGTACTCCGATGCGATGTCGTACTCGGGTGCGTGGAGCATGTCGCTCCCCACCCGCGGCGGCTCGACCGCGCTGACGCTGAGCCGCTCGGTGCTCAGCGTGTTCGATGGATCGGACTACCTGGTGACCGGGATGGTGCGCACGGCCGGGTTCCGGCACGCCCGCGCGCGGATCGTGGTGCGGATGCTCGACATCGATCGGATGCTCATCGACCGCGCCGAGTTCACCAGCGAGCCGATGATCTCGGAGGATGGGTGGCAGCGGCTGAGCGTCGGCGTGGACGCCACGCCCGGCGCGGTGTGGATGCAGATCGAGCTGCAGGCGCTGCAGCCGAGCGAGTGGCGCGGCCAGGACATGGATGAGAAGGTCCGCGAGCTGCTCCCGCAGGACTTCGAGGGCGCTGCGCACTTCGACGACCTGGCGGTGTACCAGCTCCCCCGCGTGGAGTTGGAGGTGCTCGGCCAGTGGCCGGTCGCGGGCTCGACGGAGCCGCCGACGCTGACGGTGGCCCTGCGTGACCAGGCCGGCGAGGCGCTGCGGGCGCGGCTCCGCGTGTTCGGGCTCGACGGCGTGCTCGTTGATGAGCGCGTGCTCGAGACCCCGCTGGACCTGACGCCCATCGCGTGGCACCCGGCGCTCCCGGGGTACGGGTGGTACCGGGCCGAGGCGGCGATCCTCAACGATGTGGGGATCGTCGGATTCGCGGAAGCGTCGTTCGGATGGACCCCGCCGGGGCGCGAGATGTCGGCGCAGTCGCGGACGCCGTTCGGGATCGTGATCGATGGCGTGGACTCGGCGGTGCTGGCGACGACGCCTCCGATGGTGCGGGCTTCCGGGGCCGGCTCGGCCTCGCTGCAGGCGTGGGGCGATGACTCGACGGTGCCCGACCCGGACCACCTGCGCGCCGCGATCGAGCGGCTCAGCGCCGATGGTGTCGAGCTGACCATGGTGCTCGCGGGCGTGCCGACGGGCATTGCCGCGCAGGCCGGCGTCGATCGGAACGCGGTGCTGCAATTGCTGGCCGACACGCCGCCGGAGGGCTGGCTGGGCGCGCTCCGCCCGCTGCTGGCGACCTTCGGCGAGCGGATCCGCCGCTGGCAGGTCGGGCGCGCCGGAGATGCGTCCGCGTGGGAGCGTCCCGATCTCGAGCAGGCGGTGGCCAGCGTGCACGAGGTGCTCCGCAGGCTGATCCCGCGCCCGATGGTGGTGCTCCCCGGGCCCGGCTCGGTCGATGCCACGATTCCCGCCGGGCGAACGCCCATCGCCGATCAGTCGGAGCCGTCGATGCTGCTCGAGTACGGCGTGCCCGAGGCTTCGATCGGCGAGCAGGTCCGCGCGTGGTCGTCATGGGCCGCGCCGGCGGTCGTGATCGAGCCGCTGCCCGAGTCGGTGTTCGGGCAGCGCTCGCGCGTGCTCGCCATGGCGCGCCGCGCGGTGCTGGCGCTGGAGGGCGGCGCGGCCAAGGTCTCGGTCGTCCGCCCGTGGCAGGTCGAGCCGCGCACGCGGCGCGATGACCTCGTGCTCCCCATGCCCGAGATGGTCGCCATGCGCCGGCTCGTCGATGAGCTCTCGGGCAAGACCGCGTCCGTGCGCCTGCCGCTCGGCGAGGGCGTGGTCGGCGTGCTGTTCGAGGATGAGCGCAGCGCCACCCTCGTGGCGTGGAGCATGGGCGGCGATCCGGACAAGAGCGTGCTCGATGGGTACCTCGGCGATGGCCCGATCGTTGCGCGCGATCTGTGGGGCAACGAGTCGGGGCAGGTCAGCGCCGGCGAGCCGGTCGAACTCACGCTCACCGAGGTGCCGCTGTTCCTGCGCGGCGTCGATCCGCGCATCGTCAGGCTCCGGGCGGGCATCGACTTCCAGCCGCGCCGCCTCTCGACCCGCGGCGCGCTGATCGCCGGCGAGGTCACGCTCGTCAATCCGTTCCAGGGGCAGATCACCGGACGCCTCCGCATGACCCATCCGGATGCGTGGGACCTGCGCCCGCAGATCATCGAGTTCGCCATCGAGGAGGGCGGGACGACGACCATCCCGGTCGAGCTGCGGATCGGCGTGGCCGAGCTCTCCGGCGACCGCGAGCTGACGCTGGAGGTCGAGGCGATCGCCGATCGTCGATACCCGCCGGTGCTCGCGCCGATCGAGGTGCAGGTCGGGCTCCCGAACCTGCATGTGCTCCCGATGTACCGGCTCGTCCGATCGCCCGCAGGGCGGCTGGACCTCATCGTCGAGGCGATGATCACGAACATGGGCGAGCGCCCGGTCTCGTGCTCGATCACGGTCCTCGCGCCGGGGTTCGCATCGGAGAAAGCCCCGCTCTCCGGGCTGCTCCCGGGGCAGGTCGCGATCCGTCGCTTCAGCTTCCCAGATGGCGGGCGCACCCTCCCCGGGCGCACGGCCTACATCAGCCTCCGCGAGACCGATGGCAACGACCGACTGAATGTCGAACTGCCCATCCACTGACCGGGGCGGCGCGGGCCGTGTTTCCAGTGCCGATCGCGCTGTCGTTCCGGCGTGATGCCATGCGCTCCGCGTGCTTGACAGAGTGCGAACATCCCGCCGGGATCGCCGGAATCGGTGCGGTTTGTGCGGTGCCTTCTCCGGGATGTCGGGTATGTTGGGATGGGCCCTCGACCCGGGCGGCGGCGGTGGCACAAAGGAGTTGCATCATGCGCGATCGGCATCGCATTGTGGGCATGGGCGTGGGCGGCGCGATGGCGTTGGGACTGGCGGCGGCGTCTGAGGCGATGGGCGGCACGCCGTGCGATCCCGAGTGGGTCTGCTTCGAGGAGCAGTCGGATGCGCGGATCGCCGCGCCCGATGATCTCGTGCTCGCCGATCAGGCCCAGAAGGCCTACGCGTGGGGCGATGTCAACAACGATGGCCTGGTCGATCTGGTCATCGTGCGCAAGCAGCCATGGACCAACGCGGGCAAGCGCACCAATGTGCTGCTGATCAACGAGGGCGGCGTGCTGGTGGACCGCACCGCCGAGTACGCCGCCGCCACCGACCACGCGACCGACCTGGGATTCCTCACGCCGACCAACGAGCGCGATGTCGTGATCGCCGATGTGAACAACGACGGCTGGCCCGACATCGTCACCGCGACCTACTCGCTGGCGCCGGAGATCGACGAGCCGAAGCATGTCTCGCACCCCCGCGTGTACATCAACCTCGGCGCCGATGGGAACGGCGACTGGCTCGGCTTCCGGTACGAGGTCGACCGGTTCCCGCAGATGCACCCGTTCGCCGATCCGCGGTTCTACTCCGTCACCGCGGCGGATGTGAACGCCGATGGCTTCGCGGACCTGTACTTCACCGATGGTGATTTCGGGTTCCCCGCCTCGGCGGTCGACTTCGACGACCGGGTCTTCCTGAACGATGGCACCGGGCACTTCTTCGACGCCACCGGCACGCTGCTCCCACCGGCCTTCACCGGCCCGGGCGAGGGGACCCGCGGCGGCGCGGCCGACTTCAACGCCGACGGCACGCTCGACCTGTACAAGGTCAACGCGGTGTTCTCGCCCATCGCGGTGCAGATCCTCTACGCCGAGCCGGATCCCGGCCCGCTGTTCGATCCGCTGGTGCAGATGCTCTCGCAGGGGACCGTGCCCACCTCCGTGCTCGCGAGCGATCTGAACAACGACGGGTTCCCCGACCTCGTGCTCACCGACGATGGCGCCGATCGGTACCTGCTCAACCAGGGCGTGGACGCGCAGACGGGGCGGGCCTCGTTCATCCCGCTGATCTTCGAGCACTCGAGCGGGTCGGACCAGGGCTTCGGCGGGCGTGGCGTGGCGGGCGACCTCGACAACGACGGCTGGACCGATGTGCTGATCGCCGATGTCGATTTCGAGATCCCGGGGTGCCAGCGCCGCGCGGCGATCTATCGCAACCTCGGCGATGCGCCGCTCGTCACCCTCCGCGAGGAGGTCGTGGGAGCGCAGACGACCGGGCGGGTCGCCTGCATCTCCGCGGAACTGCTCCGCGGGACCTACACGATCGCGCTGCTGGACATCGATGGCGATGGCTGGCTCGACATCGTCGCCGGACAGTGCACCGGCACCCACGTGTTCATGAACACGGGCGGCGCACGCGCCGCGTGCCCGGGCGATCTGGACGCCAACGGCGTGGTGAACTCGGACGACCTGGGCATCCTGCTCTCGGCATTCGCGAACAATGTGTGCGGCGACATCGATGGCGATGGCGCCACCGATTCGGACGACCTGGGGCTCATGCTCAGCGCCATCGGGACCGCCTGCCCCTGACCCTCGCCGCTAGCCGGCTGCTCCCGCCCGATTCGCGCAGCGGGGCCTACACGCGCTTGAACGCGGCCAGCGTGCGATCGCGGGCCGCGGCGTGGTCCACGATCATCTCCGGGTAGTCCACTTTGTCGAACAGCCCGCCGGACCACTTGCCCGGATCGTGGATGGTCTTGGCATCCAGCGAGCGGAGCTCGGGCACCCAGCGGCGGATGTACTCGCCCTCGGGATCGAAGCGCTGCGACTGGGTGATGGGGTTGAAGATGCGGAAGTACGGCTGCGCATCGGTGCCGGTGGAGGCCGACCACTGCCACCCGCCGTTGTTGGAGGCCAGGTCGCCATCGACGAGCAGGTTCATGAAGTGCCGCTCGCCCCACCACCACGGCAGGAACAGGTCCTTGGTCAGGAACATCGCCACGATCATGCGGACGCGGTTGTGCATCCAGCCGGTGGCGCGGAGCTGCCGCATGCCCGCATCCACGATCGGGTACCCCGTGCGACCCTGCTGCCACGCCTCGAAGTCCTTGGTCGACTGGCTCCAGTCAATCGCATCGTACTCCGTGCGGAAGTTCTGACCGCGTGAGACCCGCGGGAAGCCGACCAGGATGTGCTTGTAGAACTCACGCCAGACCAGCTCATCGCACCAGGTGGACGGGCCCACCTTCCCGCCGCCGATCCGCCCGTCATTGGCTTCCATGCTCGCGGCCACGCACTGCCTCGGCGAGATCGCGCCCACCGCGAGGTAAGGCGACATGGCCGAGGTGCCATCCACGCTCGGCGTGTCGCGGGCGTCCTTGTAGTCCATGATGTGGTGCTTCGTGAACCGCGTGAGCCGTCGCTTGGCCTCCGCCTCGCCCGCGGGCCAGTGCTTCGGGTCGATCTCGGGTTTCAGCCCCTTGGCCTCGCCCGGCACGGCGTCCGCATCGCACGCCATCTCGGGCTGCTTCTTCGGGTCCGCGTGGATGGCCGCGACGCCGCCGGCGTTCATGCCGCCGAGTTCATCGAACACCGCGTACCACCGGCGCTTGAACGGCGAGTACACCGTGTAGTACTTCCCCTCGCCCGTCCGCACGCTCCCCGGCTCCAGCACCACCTGGTCGGTGAAGCGGTGGACCTTGATCCTCGCGCCCTCGAACGCCTCGATCACCGCCGCATCCCGCTCCCGCTCGTTCCACTCGTACTCATCGTTGAGGTACAGCGCATCGCAGTCGTGCTCCCTGGCGACAGCGCGGAGCACCTTCGGCACGCCGTCGAAGGTCGGGCACTCCCGGATCAGCAGCCCGATGTTCTTGGTCTTCAGCCGCTCGGACAGGTCCGCCAGCGTCCGCAGCAGGAAGTCCACCTTGTTCCCACCCCAGTCGTGCGCATCCTTCCACTGCTTCGGGCAGATGATGAACACCGCGACGACGCCCCGGGTCGCGATCTCGGTCGCGGCGCGGAGTGCCGCGTTGTCGGCGGTGCGGAGGTCGGATCGGAACCAGACGAGCGGACGCATGGGGGCTCCTGTCGTGGTGTGGCCGCGTGCCCCGCGGCGGAGGCGATGCAGGGTAGTGGGTGGGAACGAGGCGGCTTGATGCCCGCCGCGTGCTCAGGGCGATGGGTCCGGTTCGACGCCGTACCGTCGCCGGATCGCCTTCCCCTCCCGGGTAATCTCGGCCCTTTCTTGAGGCTTCATCCGCTCGACATGCTTCATGATCATCGCCATCCGGTTGTTTCCCGCGAACCGCTTCTCGTGGCGGATCAGGAAATCCCAGTAGAGCGTGTTGAACGGGCAGGCATCCTCGCCGGTCCGCTTGCCCTTGTCATACTTACAATGCTCGCAGTAGTTCGACATCGAATTGATGTACCGCGCAGAGCCAGCATAGGGCTTCGTGCCCACGACAGGTTCCCGGGTGACCTTGCCGTTCTTCGCCCGCACGCCATCGGCGTGCTGCGACATGCCCAGCGTGTTTGGCGTCGTCACCCAGTCCACCGCATCGACATACATCGCGAGGAACCAGTCCGTGATCGCGCGCGGATGCACACCCGCCAGCAGCGCGAAGTTGCCCAGCACCATCAGCCTCGGGATGTGGTGCGAGAACCCATCCTCGATCACCGGCGACAGGCACTCTCTCATGCAGTTCATGTCCGTGGCGCCGGTCCAGTAGAACTCCGGCAGCGCGCCGTGCTGATCAAGAAAGTTCCGCTCGCCGTACTCCGGGCCCTCGTGCCAGTACACACCCCGGATAAACTCCCGCCACCCGATGATCTGCCGCACGAAGCCCTCCACGCTGTTCAGCGGCGCATCACCGGATTCGTGCGCGCGCAGCGCCTTCTCCACGCACTCCCGGGGGTTCAGGAGCTTGAGATTGAGCGCCGCGGCGATCAGCGAGTGGTACAGGTACGGCTCCCCAGTCCACATCGCATCTTCATACCGCCCGAACCTCTCCAGCCGATGCTCGATGAAGTCATCGAGCGCCCGCAGCGCCTGCGCGCGCGTGACCGCCCAGCGGAAGTGGTCCGCCGAGCCATACCCACCGGGCCACGCCTCGCCGACCATCTCGATCACCCGCTGCGTGACCGCATCGGTCTGCGACGTGTAGGGCTTCCTGACCCGGGGCGTGGACTTGAACGCCTCCCGGTTGTCGTGGTCGTAGTTCCACTTGCCCCCGACCGGATCCTTCCCGTTGGGCTCCATCAGCACGCCCAGCCGCTTCCGCTGCCAGCGATAGAAGTGCTCCATCAGCACCGACTTCCGCCCATCCATCCACTCCGCGAACTCATCGATGCTCGTCAGGAAGTGCGTGTCCTCGTGGATGGTGATGGGGGTGCTCAAATCATCCTGCCACGCGTGCACCATCGCCATCACCCGGTGCTCGCCCGGCCAGGTGATGTGCACATGCTCGGGCCCGAGCGTCTCCACCGCCCGCCGGAATTCGCTGTCAAACGAGTGCGTGTTGCCCGCATCGTCCAGCCGCACATACCGCACGCCGAACCCGCGATCCTCGATCAGCCCCAGCGCGAAGTGCCGCATCGCCGCGAGGAACTGGATCGTCCGCTGCCGCGACGATGGCACATGCTCGGCCTCCTGCTTCACCTCCATCATCAGCACCATGTCGTGCTCGGCATCGAAGCCATCGAACGCCGGTGTATCGGTCGTCAGCTGGTCGCCGAACACCACCACGAGGTTCCGGCACGATCGCCGGCGCTTGCCCGCGTCCAGCAGCCGCTCGGCCTCCTTCGCGCTCAACCCGCTCATCCGCCCAGCCCCTTCCACGCCGCGATGCACATCCCGATGGCCAGCGCCGCCCGCCCGGACCACGCCACGGTCCTGATCCAGTTCGTGCGCACCAGCCGGGCGACGAGCGCGGCATCGAACCGCTTCGCCAGGCGCTGGTGCATCGGCCCCTGAAGCGTCGCCGTGGAGATCCAGTTCACCAGCAGCAGCCCGAACCCGCCCCACAGCATCCACGCCGGGAGCGCGGCGGGGCGCACGATCAGCAGCCCCACCACGCCGACCCCCTCAAGCAACATCATCGGCCCGACGATCGGCCCGATCCGCCGCATGTGGGCCCGCTCGTACCGCGCGAATCGCTCTGCGCCGCCCTCATCGCCGACCATCGCGAACAACGGATAGTGCACGAGCTGCATCGTCCAGATGAGCCCCGCCATGAACACGCTGGCCACCGCCTGCACGACCAGGAGCCAATCAACCGGCGTCATGGAGCGCGGTCACCGTGCTCGCCGCCGCCATCGACCTCGCCACCGCCATCAACTTTGTCAGGCGCATCGCCCGGATCGCCACCGCCCGCATCATCGCTGCGCTCGATGCGCTGCAGGGGCACCTGCACCTCGACCCACCGGTTCGCCGGGGGCGTCATCGGGCCGTTGTACTGGAACACGCGCACATCGCCGGCCGCCCGCCACTCGTCCTGTCCCTCGAGCCACGCCCGCAGCACCCCGATCTGCTCTTCGAGCATCCGCCCGGTGAACACGCCCCGCACCCCGCTCGAGAGCACCGTCACCGGCTCGGTGTTCACGACCTCCACGCGCCCATCGGTCTCGATGATCCCCTCTTCCGCCGTGCGATAGAGGAACGACATCGTCCACGCCCGCAGCCCCTCCGGGTTGTCCAGCGTCATGCCGTGGTAGTCCATCTCCACCGGCGAGGTCATCGGGATGCTCCGCGCCTCGATGTGCCGGAACAGCGGCCAGAACCCGCGGTTGCCGGCCCGCATGCTCGCGCCCGCCTCCTCCATCGGCGTGGTGTACTCGGCCCGACGGATCTCCGGATACCGCTTGATCTCCAGCGCGCCCGGCGGCGTGGGGACCGGATACGCCTCCGGCAGTTCGGTGTCGATCTCGCACGGGGCGATCCGGAAGACGATCCCCCGCTGGATCACAGCGCTGTCGATGTCGCCGCCGACGCGCTTGACGGTCCACTCCCCCGCAGCATCGCGCTGGACGATCCGCGTCTCGGGGTCGGGCGACCACACACGCTCCTCCGCGCCCCGCGCGGGCGCGGAGAGCGCGCAGGCGGTCGTGATGCAACCCAGACTCAGAATCGCTCGCAGCATCGCAGTGTCCTCCGTCGTCTCGCCCGCCGCACGAACTCCCGGCACGCCGTGTAGCGTGCGAAGGGCGCGTCCAAGGCTTACGACGGGTTCTCCGCGCCCCCGCCCGCGGATGCACCAGCGCCCCGCGCCAGCGCGACATAGTCCGGGCGATCCGCCTGCGAGCGGTGCCGATAGGCCTTCACGATCGCGCCATCACGCACCAGGAACGCCCCCTGCATCTGGAAGGCATCGCCCGTCGCCCCGCCGATCGACTTGCCGATCAGGTGCCCCGCCACCAGCGCCTGGAGCGCCCGCCACCACACCTTCGGGCCGAACAACTGCCACGGGTTCCCGCGCTTCAGTTCGAACGCCCGATACAACGCCCGATCCGGATCCGCGATCCGCGGCACATCGCCCAGCCCCCGGGCCGCGAACCATCCCTCGGCTTGGTCTTCCGTGCCCTGGTGCACCAGCACCACCCGCACCCTGCCCCGCTCGATCTCATCCCGCCGTCGCTGGACATCCGCCGCGGCCTCGCGGCAGAACGGGCACCCGAAGTGCCGCAGGAACACCACCAGCACCGGACCGCGACGGGACATCTCGCCCAGCGATTCGCCGGTGTTCGTGCGGGCGCTGTCCATTGCCTCGGCAAGCGAATCCGTGTCCATGTCTGAGTGTAGTGGTGCGAGCCGCTCGGGCATCACTTCGATCGCACCGTGCTCATGCCGCCATCGACGCCGATGGTCTGCCCCGTGACATGGGCCTGCTCGGGGTCCAGCAGCCAGCAGATCGCCGAGGCGACCTGCTCCGGCGAGCCGATCCGCGCGTTGGGCGTCATCGCCTTCGAGGCGTTCAGCGCCGCCTCGTTCTTCACGATCTTCTCGGCCATCGGCGTGTCCGTCAGCCCGGGCGCGACCACATTGAACCGGATCCGCTTGCTCGCGTACGACGCGGCCGCCGCGAGGGCCAGCGCCTGGATCCCGCCCTTGGCCGCCGCGATCGCCTCGTGCGCTGCGATCCCGTGCCGGGCGACGCACGAGGACATCAGCACCACCGATCCGCCATCGTCCTGCCGCTGCATCTGCTTCGCGGCGCTGCGGACCAGCCAGAACGCCGTGTCGAGGTTCCGCCGGATCGTCTCGCGCCAGTCGTCATCCGTGGTCGAATGGGCCGGCTTGAGCAGGATCGAACCCACGCAGTTCACCGCGCCGGTGATCGTGCCGAACTCGTCCACGCATCGCTTCACGCCCGCATCGACCACGCCCGGATCGGTCGCATCGCCCGGCGCCGCGATCGCGCCGACCTCCTCGCAGATCGAGCCGAGCCGCGACTCGTCGCGGGCGATGAGGATGAGGTTCGCGCCGGATGCGCGGAGCCGCCTGGCCGTGGCGGCGCCGATCCCGGTCGAGCCGCCGAGGATGAGATACGCGGGTGTGCTGGACATATCGAAGTGGGGGGTGCGAGGAACGGGAGAGACAGATCAGGATGCACCCCGGGATCAGAAAGGCGATCAACCGGGCTGCCACCGTGCGCCCTGTTCGACGCCCACCGGCGACAGATTCAGCCCGAGCCCGGCCCGCTCGCAGATCATCCGCGCTGCGATCTGCGATGAGAGGAAAATCACCGGGAGCCCGGAGCCCGGGTGCGTGCCCCCGCCCACGAACCACAGCGATTCCAGCCCCGTCGCCTCGTGCCGGGGGCGCTTGTGCAGCATCTGCCCGAGATTGTGCGCGAGGTTGAAGGTCGCGCCGTGGTTGATGTTCATGCCCGCCCAGTCATCCGGCGTGAGCATCATCTCGTGCTCGATCCGCGAGCCGATGTCGCGGATCCCGAAACGCCGCTCGAGCTGCTCCAGCATGAGCGTCCGGGCCCGCGCCGACTCGCCTTTCCAGTCCACGCCGCCGACCCGGAGGTTCGGCGTGGGCATCAGCACATACAGCGCCGACTTCCCGTGCGGCGCCATTGATGGGTCCGTCACCACCGGATTGCACACATACACCGAAGGATCGTCGCTGAGCCCGCCATCGCGGGAGATCTCCGCGAGGTTCTCCTGGTACCGGCTGGAGACATAGATCGTGTGGTGCGGCAGATCGACCCGCCCGTCGATCCCGAGGTAGAGCATGGCCGTGGAGCACGAGTAGCGCCGCTCGTCGATCCCCCGCTCGGTCTGCCAACCCGTGATCCGCCGGCGCAGCGCATCGGGCACCAGCTTCTTGAGCGCCCAGGTCGCATCGGCGTTGATGAGCACATGGTCGTGCGCGTGCCGCACGCCATCGACGACCACGCCCGTGGCCCTCCGCCCCTCGAACGAGAGCGCCTCGACCGGGCACCCCGTGCGGATCTCGCCGCCCAGCTCCTCCACCACGCTCGACATCGCGTGCATCAGCGCGTTGCACCCGCCGATCGGATGCCAGATCCCGTACTCGTACTCGATCAGCGGGAGGATCGTGAACAGGCTCGGGCAGTCGTACGGCGACATCCCCAGGTACTTGCTCTGGAAGCTCACCGCCAGGCGCACCGCCGGATGCTCGAAGTACTTGCACAGCAGCCCGTGCACCGAGAGATGCGGCTTGATGTGCAGCCCCGCCTTCACGCCGTCGGGGCGGACCAGGTCCAGCGGGCTGCGGATCGGGCGACGCAGGATCGGCTCGGCCGCCTTCAGCTTCGCGCGGTTGTCGCGGATGAACCGATCGAACGCGCCCCCATCCCGCGGATGGATCGCCCCGATCCGCCGGCACATCGCCGCGATGTCCTGCGTCGCGTCGATGGTCCACGCGCCCTCATCGCGCCCCGCTCCGCCGCCCGGCGCCCGGTCGGCAGCGCCCGGCTTGCCCACGATCAGGCGGTACATCGGATCCAGCCGCTTGAGCGTCGCGTAGTCCGACAGCCGCCGCCCGGTGCTCGCGAAAATCTCCTCGAGCACATACGGCATCAAAAAGAAGGTCGGCCCGCGATCGAAGTGGTACGCGCCGCCCAGCGTGATCCGCGCTGTCCTTCCGCCCACCGCCGGCTCGCGCTCGTACACCGTCACCCGCGCACCGCTGGCGGCCAGCAGCATCGCCGCGCCGAGCCCGCCCGGCCCGGCCCCGACCACGCCGATCGACACCCCGCCCCCGCCGCGATCACCGCCGCCGCTTCCACCGCCCCCAGCGCCGCCCCTCCCGACCGCGCCGCCCCCCGCGCGTGCGCCCTCCGGGCGGGACGCGGCAGCGCTCATCGCACCGGGGTGCCCTTCGGTTGTCGCGGTGGAACTCATCGGCGGGGCCATCCATCCAGTCAGCGTGCCCGGGCGCGCCGCCCGCATCGACAATCATCGTCGATCGCCCGGCGGCGTGCGCCCATGGTACGAACCCATTCGATCCGGCGTGGGCGGGCGACGCGTGGATGCAACGCCGATGCGCCCGAATCCCGCGCCGATGGGGAATCCGAGCGCCGCCCCGCGTGAACATCCCGATGCCCCGCCGCCCCGCGGCTATCGTCCGGCATGGAGCCGGACGACCATGTCTGCCTGTGCTTCCGGGTGCCGCTGAGGAAGATCCGCGCGTACCTCCGGCGCGAGGATCCGCCCGTCGCATCGCTGATCTCCGAGTGCCTCGGCGCGGGCACCGGGTGCCAGTGGTGCGTGCCGTTCCTCAAGGAACTCCACCGCCAGCACGCGCAGGGCAACGAATCGCCGGACCTGCGGATCTCGCCGGAGCGGTACGCCAGCCAGCGCACCCGCTACCGCCAGACCGGGCAGCGCGAGGATGAGCCGCCGGACGCCGGGGAACACCCGCCCGGCGATGCACCCGCCACCGGCGATCAGCCCTGATCCCTCTCACCCCCCAGAGTCCCCTCAGCTCTTCCGACATCCCGCGGGGTCCCGGTCCCCGTTCATCGAGCCGTCCCACCGCCCGCCATCACTTCCCCCCCGCGCCGCTCGCGGCGGCGTGCCCGATCTCCTCCACGCTCGCCACGCCGAGGTACTCGCCCACATCCTGCATCGAGAACACGCCCCGCTCGCGCGAGACCGCGTTGGCCGTGGCGACCGCGACGCCCAGCCGCATCGACTCCTTCCAGTCGCCCGATCGGGTGTACTCGTGCAGCACGCCCGCGAGCAGCGCATCGCCGCACCCGACGGTGGAGGCCACGAGCCCCGGATGAACGAACGCGCGGGCCTCGAATTCATGGTCGGGGCCGATGTAGATCGCGCCCTCCGCGCCGCGCGTGGCGATGACATGCTGGACCGACCCGCCGTGCCGGCGCGTCACGCCCCGGGCCGCGGCGATCGTCTCGTCCCGCGTGCCCGTGGGCATGCCCGCCAGGGTTGAGAGCTCCTGGTTGTTCAGCTTCGCGAGCCACATCGGCTCGCCCCGCAGCGCCGCCAGCGCCGAGGCCGAGGTGTCGACCACCGTCAGCGCGCCGTGGTCCTCCGCCGCGTGCAGCATGGAGCGCAGGTCGCCCAGGTTCGTGCCCGGCGGGAGCGAGCCGCCGAACGCCACGATCGCGCCCGGGCGCGACAGCATCCGCACCTTGGAAGTGATCCGGCGCACATCGTCGCGCTGCACCGAGAACCCCTCGGCCCGGATGTGCGTCTCCGTGTCCAGCACCGGGTCCATGATCGTCACATTGTCACGCGTCCGCCCCCGCACGATCAGCAGCTGCGTGATCACGCGCCCCCCGGCCACATGCTCGAGGTTCTCCTCGAACATCCCGAGCTCACCCCGCCCGATGAACCCCGTCGCGATCGCCCGCGAGCCCAGGATCCCCAGCGAGCGGGCCAGGTTGATCCCCTTCCCGCCCGGGTACCAGCCCAGGTGCCGCGCCCGCACATGCTCGTTGACGCGGAACTGCGGCGCCTCGAGCACGCGGTCCACCGCGGGGTTCAGCGTGACGGTGACGATGCGGATCGCGGGCATGCCGTGATTATGCGCCCCCGGGACGCCCGGCACGAGCGCCCAGCCCGACAATCGCCCCATCGCCCCCCCCCAACTCCCCCCAACTCCACCGACTCTGCCCATCGCCCACGCGCGCTCCGCTCCGCCGCCCGGCGGCATCGCTGCTGGGGGTTCCCCGCGCCGACCGGTACACTCGCCCCACGGAGGCTCCGCCCATGGGCACGCACGATCTGAGGCACACCGACGACGATGCGCTGCGCCGCGTCTATGTCCAGTCGCTGCTCCGCGACCTCCAGGGCCTCGAGCGCATGCTCGCCGAGGGCATGGTCGAGTCCGGCGTCGACCGCATCGGGGCCGAGCAGGAGGTCGTGCTCGTCGACTCGGCCTGGATGCCCGCGCCCGTCAACGACCTCGTGCTCTCGTCCATCGACGACCCGCACTACACCGTCGAACTCGCCCGATTCAATGTCGAGATCAACCTCGACCCGCTCTCGTTCAGCGGCGACTGCCTCGGCGTGCTCGAGTTCCAGCTCAGCGACCTGCTCGCCCGGCTCCGCATCGCCGCCCGCGAGCACGATGTCGCGCCCGTCCTGGCCGGCATCCTGCCCTCGCTGGCCAAGCAGGACCTGGCGATCGAGAACATCACCGACCGCCCCCGGTACCACGAGCTGAACCGCGCGCTCAACCGGCTCAGCGGCGGGGCCTACGAGCTCAGCCTCAAGGGGCTCGATGAGCTCCATGTCACCCACGACTCGGTCATGCTCGAGGCCTGCAACACCTCGTTCCAGATCCACTTCCAGGTCAACCCCGCCGACTTCGCCCGCAAGTACAACATCGCCCAGGCCGTGACCGCCCCGGTCCTCGCCGTCGCGGCCAACTCGCCGCTGCTCTTCGGACGCCGCCTCTGGGCCGAGACCAGGATCGCCCTGTTCGAGCAGTCGCTCGACACCCGCTATGTCTCGACCTCGCTCCGCGAGTTCCAGCCCCGCGTCATGTTCGGCACCCACTGGATCGAGGACTCCGTGCTCGACATCTTCCGCGAGGATGTCGCGCGGTTCCGCAGCCTCTTCTACCAGCCGCCCGATGAGGACCCCATCGCCGTGCTCGACGCCGGGGGCGTGCCCAAGCTCTCGGCCCTCCGGCTGCACAACGGCACCGTCTACCGCTGGAACCGCGCGTGCTACGGCATCTCCGATGGCCGCCCCCACCTCAGGATCGAGAACCGCGTCATCCCCGCCGGGCCCACCGTCATCGACGAGGTCGCCAACGCCGCGTTCTGGTTCGGGCTCATGCGCGGCGTCGCCGATCAGCTCGGCGACATCACGCAGCACATGTCCTTCGATGACGCCTCGGCCAACTTCCTCTCGGCCGCCCGCCTCGGGCTCGATGCGCAGATCACCTGGCCCCGCGCCGGCGGCGCGATGCCCGCGCGCGAGCTCATCGCCCTCAAGCTCCTGCCGCTCGCCCGACGCGGGCTCGAGGCCGCGGCCATCGATCCGCAGCACATCGACAAGTACCTCGCCGTCATCGAGGCCCGCGTCTCCTCCGGGCACACCGGCGCCAAGTGGATGCTCGACTCGTGGAACGCCATGGGCGCGCGGGGCTCGCGCTCCGGAAGGCTCGTCTCGCTCACCGCCGCCATGGAGCGCTTCCAGCGCGAGGGCACGCCCGTCCACCGCTGGCCGCTGGCCTCCATCGCCGATGCCGGCTCGGACCGCAGGCATGTCCACACCGTCGGGCAGCTCATGGCCACCGACCTGTTCACCGTCAACGCCGCCGATGTCATCGACCTCGCGGCCTCGCTCATGGACTGGAAGCACCTGCGCCACATCCCGGTCGAGGACGATGAGCACCGCCTCGTCGGGCTCGTCTCCCACCGCGCGCTCATGCGCTACCTCATCCAGGCCGCCGCGAACCCTCGCGACAACGCCGATGCCGTGCCGGTCGCCAAGATCATGGAGCCCAATCCGCTCACGGTCACGCCCGCCACGCCCACCCTCGAAGCCATCCGCCTGATGGATGCCCAGCGCATCACCTGCCTCCCCGTCGTCGATGGCCAGCGCCTCGTGGGCATCATCACCGAGCACGACCTCATGGACATCGCACGCCCCCTGCTCGAACGCCTGCTCGACGCCCGCCCCACCGCCTCCGACTGACCCCCCCCAACCCCCCCAGTTTCCCCTTGGGTCGACGAGCTACCTGGGCGCTTCCTATCCGCGGTTCTTGTGGGTCATCACACCCCGCGGCGCGGCGGCGCGCACCCGGGCCGCCTCATCCTGTCCCCAGATCGCCAGCGTCAGCAGCCCGAACAGCCGCGGGCCGTGGTCGCGTTGCCCCGACTGGTGCTCTTCGATCATCGCGCGCACCCGCGCCAGATCGATGTCCAGCGCCTCGCCCGCGCTCCCGAACGCCGATGCCGAGCCCACCGCGTCCAGCAGCGCCGAGCGCATCCCCGACCGGTCCTCGCGGAACCACCGCCCCACCGGGATCGCGAAGCCCATCTTGGGACGATCGACCAGCTCCTCCGGGAAGCGCCGGCGCGCCAGCGCCCGCAGCAGCCCCTTCCGCTCGTTGCGCAGCATCGCATCCTTGCGCGGCAGCGCCAGCGCGAACTCGCTCACCGAGCGGTGCAGCAGCGGCGCCCGCACCTCGATGTGCGCTGCCATCCCCGCGGTGTCCGTCTTGAGCAGCAGATCGCCCGGCAGGTAGTGCCGCAGGTCGAACCGCTCGCCGAGGATCGGATCCGTCCCGCTCGCCAGCGCCCCGCGCCACGCCCCGCGGAGCAACCGCCGCCGCTCGCCCGTCGGGAAGTGCGCGACCAGGTCCACATACCCCGCGCCCCGCGAGGCCTCGATCAGCCGCGCGATCTTCGAGGAGCGCGACCTCGGATCCGACCGATCGAACGCCCGCACCGGGAGCATCGCGATCAGCGGGCTCGCCCAGCGCAGCATCGGGGCGATGCGCTGCCGCTCGTACCCGAGGAACAACTCATCGCCGCCATCGCCCGACAGCGCCACCCGGATGTGCTCCCCGGCTCCACGGCAGAGCCACCACGCCGGGAGCAGCGATGAATCCGCGAACGGCGCGCCGATGAGCCCGATCAGCGCCTCCAGGTCCGAGAGCAGATCCTCCGGCGGATCGATCACATGCAGGTCCGCGCCCGCCACCTCCGCGGCCACCCGCGCGTACGACGACTCGTCGTACGCCTCGTCGGGCATCCGCACGCAGAACGCCGGGAGCCGCCCCGCGTGTCGGCACGCGTGCAGCGACACCAGCGACGAATCGATCCCCCCGGAAAGAAACAGCCCCAGCGGCACATCCGCCTCGAGCATCTCACGCACGCCCTCGTCGATCAGCCCTTCCACAGTGTCGATCAGCTCGATCTCACGCTGCACCAGCCGGCGCGGCGAGGGACGACCGAACGCCCGCAGCACGAACCCCGCCGGGAGCGGGAGCAGCAAGATCAATAGGTACGGCAGCGCAGCGCCAAGCCAAACGACCGCGCCCACCGCCACCAGCAGCGTCGCCGCGATCACCAGCACCGGCAGCGCGATCGGAAGGATTAGCACCGCCAGCGCCAGGTTCCGCAGCGGCGTGCGCGGTTCCGCGCTCTCCGGCTCGATGACCAGTTCCTCACCCGGCGCGACCGGCGCGATCCCCCGGTGCGGCGCGTGCTGCGATGACCACCCCAGCGCCAGCCAGTCGATGCATGAGGGCGTGTCCAGTCGCGGCGCAGATTCCTCGCCGCCCACGCGTGCACGCCTGCCCGGCTTCTGTCCCGTCGGATCGCGCCCCACCGCGCCCAGCGCCCCATCGCCCGGCTCCTGCACATCCTCCCATCCCAGCGCATCGTGCAGCGATGACAGCGCCGCGATCGTGGAGGCGAACGCGATCACCCCGCCGCGCCGACGCGTGATCCACAGCGGCTTCTCGCCGTGCGGATCACGGGCCAGCACTAGCCGCGCCATCCGCCTGTCCCACACCGCGAACGCGTACATCCCGTGCAGCGCGCTCACCGTCCGCGCCAGATCGTCGAGCGCATCATCACCGCGTTCGGTCCTGTCCGGCGCTGCCGCTCGCCGCGATGGCACCAGCGCCCGCCGGTGCCGATACAGATGCAGCAGCACCTCGGTGTCCGAGTGGTCGGTGAGGAACGCGTGCCCGCACGCCTCGAGCCGCTCGCGCAGGTCGGCGTGGTTGTAGAGGCACCCGTTGAACACCACGCACAGGTGGTCATCCGGATCGGCATCGAGCGTGGACGACATCGGCTGCCGACCCCAGGCCGGGTCGATGATCGCCAGCCGCCGGTGCACCAGCGCCACTTCCACGCTCAGCCCATCGTCCGTCACCGCCGTGTCGCGAAACCGGCCGTGGTCGTCCGGCCCGCGCCACGCGATGGATGCATCGAGGATGTCCAGCCACTCGTCCGGGATGCCCCGCGCTGCCTCCCCCCTGGGCGTGATCCTCACGATGCCGGCGATCCCGCACATGCCGATGACGCTACGCGCTCGGGGCCCATCACGCCAGACCCGGCATACGCTCCCACCGCCCGCGCGGAAGGCGATGGGCGGAACGGAACGGAGGAGACCTTGGATGCGCTGGCGAGAGGAACTCAGGCCGTCGGCCTTCGGGCCCGAGCATGATCCGCTGCTCGTGTGGCGCGCCGCCCCCTTGGCCGGCATCTTCCTCGCGGGGCTGGGCCTCGCGGCCGCCAGCCTGCCGCTCCTCGATGCGCCCATCGCCCGGCTCTTCGAAGGCGGCGGACCCAGCGGCGATGTCCGCCGCGAGATCGAGGCCATGCAGCAGTTCGGCGCGGTCGGCTCCGTCGTCATCGCCGCGGCCATCATCGCATCGCTCGATCCCCGCCGGCTTCGCAGGTTTCTCGACTACGCCCTCGCCCTCGGCGTCGTGATGGCGGTCGGCAACGCCATGAAGCTGCTCATCGGACGCGGACGACCGAAGCTCGGCGACCCCATGCTCTTCCTCGGCCCCACCGGCTCGTACCCCGTCGAATCCGCGGACCAGCCCATTCACGCGTGGGAGCTGGCCGCGGACGGCGTGGCCACACTCCACGCCATGCCCTCCACGCACGCGGCCTCGGCGGCCGTGCTCGCGATCTTCCTCGCCACCCTCTACCCAAGGCTCCGGTGGTTCGCCATCGCCATGGTCGTGCTCGTCTCCGCCGCACGCATCATCCTCTCGGCCCACTGGACCAGCGATGTCATCGTCGGCGCCACCCTCGGCATCGCCATCGCCACGCCCATCATCCAGCGCTGCTGGGGCGTCCGCGCGCTCGACTGGCTCTGGAGAACCCTGATCGACCCCAGCGCCGCCCCCGCCCTCAACCGCGCGCTCGACCGCGCCTGACCGGCTCTGCCCCCCTGACCCTGCCTCTCCCCACCGGCGCTTGCTCCGATCACTTCACCGGCATCATCCGCTCGACCGGATCCGCTCCCACGCCGCGACCATCCGCGCGTGCATCTCTTCCAGCGCTGAGGGGATGATCCGCACGCGCCCCACCACATCCATGAAGTTCACATCCCCCGACCACCGCGGCACCACATGCACATGCAGGTGCTCCGGCACGCCCGCACCCGCCGCGGCCCCCTGGTTGATCCCGATGTTCACCCCCTGGCACCCCAGCACCCGCTCAACAAGGTCCGTCGCCAGGTCCACCAGCGACCACAGCTCCGCGCGCTGCTCCGGTGCGTAGTCCAGCAGCCGCATCCGCGAGCACCCCAGCGCCACCAGCAGATGCCCGTTCGTGTACGGGTATCGGTTCAGCAGGATCAGCCCGCCGCGACCGCCGTTCCGGGCCGAGAGCTCCTCTCGCCCCGTCCGCACCACCACGAGGTTCTCCGCATCGCGCTCCGGGTCCAGCCAGTCATCGCGTAAGAAGCACCCTGTCGATGCCCTGGGGCGCGATGCCCCGCCGCCCCCGCCGCTCTGGTCGTCCCCCGCCTCGTCATCGTGATGATCATCTTCAGCGGCGGCGGCCCGCTCATCGTGCTTGAGCATCTCCAGATACGACAGCCGCCACGGCGCGAATAACTGCGATCCCGCGGTCTCGAGCCGCGCCGCCGCGCTCCGACCGCCCGCAGCGCGAGCAACCGGCGAAGTGGGGGGGTTGGGCGGTTTGGGGGGAGGCGATCCCGGCGTCTTCGAGTGCTCGCTCATGGATCGGAGGCTATTCCGGAACCGGGCATCGGGCCGCATCCGCCCTCGTCCGCTCGCATCGGGGGCCGCTCGATCCGCATCTCCCACGCTCCACGCGCCACCATCATCATCCGCCCGGCACCCGGGGGCATTACACTGTGTGCTCACGAAACCCGAACAGACCAGCCAGACCGCGAGGTGCCCACCCCATGTTCCGCAACATCAGCATCGAAGACCGCAACGACGACGCCCAGGCCATCATCGTCGGCCAGTTCCAGGGCGAGTCCCTGGACGCGGGCACCCTCGCGCTCGACGACGATGGGTGCCTCGCGCGGGCCGCCGCGCGCCCCGAGGCCACCGGCGAACTCGGGCGCATCACCTCCGCGTTCCACCACCACGACGAGCCGGGCGATCGCCGGTTCATCATCGTCGGGCTCGGATCGCGCGCTTCCTTCCAGCACACGAGGATGACCACCGCCGGCGCGGCCATCGCCAAGGCCCTGAGCACCATCAAGGCCACCACCGCCACGATCCAACTCGCCCACGCCATCGTCCACGCCGGCGCCGATGCCATGCGGGCAGGCAACGCCCTCGGCGAGGGGCTCAGCCTCGCCTGCTTCGACCGCGATCAGTTCAAGGGCGCCGCCGGGAGCGCTTCGTCGCGCCAGCGCCGCCCCGACCTCGACCTCGCGTGCGATGATGCATCCTTCGCCGCCGGGCTCGCCCGCGGGCTCGGGCTCGGCGCCTCGGCCAACTACGCCAGGCTCGTCTCCGAGACCCCGCCGAACATCTGCACGCCCACCGCCATCGCCGCCGAGGCCCAGCGCCTCGCCCGCCAGCACCGCTCGCTCAAGTGCACCGTCTTCAAGGGCGATGCCCTGCACAAGGAGAAGTTCGCCGGGCTGTTCAATGTCGGCCAGGCCTCCGAGCACGAGCCGTGCATGGTCCGCCTCGAGTACACGCCGCCGTCCCCCAAGCGCGGGGCCAAGAAGGTCGTGCTCGTCGGCAAGACCATGACCTACGACTCCGGCGGGCTGTCCATCAAGGTCAACGGCGGCATGCGCGGCATGAAGCGCGACAAGGATGGCGGGTGCGCTGTCCTCGGCGCCATGCACGCCATCGCCACCGTCATCCAGCCCCGCGTGCCCGTCGTCGCGCTGCTCGCCTGCGCCGAGAACGCCATCTCCGACGAGGCCTACCGCCCCGACGACATCATCACCTTCCGCAACGGCGTCACCGTCGAGGTCACCAACACGGACGCCGAGGGCCGCCTCGTGCTCGCCGATGCGCTGTGCTGGGCCTGCGACTCCGAGCAGCCCGGGTGCATCATCGATGTCGCGACCCTCACGGGCGGCGTGGTCGTCGCGCTCGGATCCACCTTCGCCGGGCTCTGGTGCGACGACGATGCCCTCCGCGCCGCCCTTGACGACGCCTCGGCCAAGTCCGGAGAACGCCTCTGGAGGCTCCCGCACCACGACGAGTACCGCGACCTCATGAAGTCCGATGTCGCCGACATCGTCAACTCCGCCCCGGTCCGGAAAGCGCATCCCATCCAGGGCGCTGCGTTCCTGTCCTACTTCGTCGAGCCGGGCATCCCGTGGGCCCACATCGACATCGCCGGCGTCCACGCCGTGGAGGGCGAGTCGGCCCCGTACGCCAAGAACTCGGCCACGGGCTTCGGCGTCCGCCTGCTCGCAGAACTCGTCGACGCGATGTGATCGACCCGATCCGCCCGGCTCCTGCGCCCGGCGCAACCCGCCCGTGACTTGGCCGCAACCCGACCTCGGCCCGGCCGCAACCCGGTTTGCGGCGCTCCAGGGCGCGGGCCGCGATGCGATTCCGATGCCCCTCACGCCCACTCTCCACCCCCGGCGCACCCGGCGCCGCGCCCGCCGGTCCGCGCCGCGCGAGGGAGGAGCGCCCGAAATTTTTGCATTTCTTCAAAGTTTTCCCCCATGTCGTCGATAAGCAAAGCCGGATGTGAGCATTTGTCTCACGAAGGCGATGGCGTGTGAGGCGTGGTGCCGCGCTGCGATCGTCATAAAGAAACATCGGCCCGAGACCGACCAACCGCTCCGAACACCCGCGTGCATCGCGGCCGTGTCAGATCCCCGGGCCCTGGAGATGACCCCAATGCCGACCATGAACAAGAACGCCGCGAAGAAGTCCTCCTCCACCCGCGCCCGACGCGCCACCGGCAAACCGGCCGCCAAACGCGGCACCGCCAAGTCCCGCTCCACCACGAACAAGGCCCGCGCCACCTCGGGCAAGCCCGCCGCCAAGCGCATGACCACCAGCAAGACCACCGCCAAGAAGAACACGACCACCAAGAAGAGCATGACCGCCAAGCCCAAGGCCAAGCGCGTGACCGCCAAGAAGAACACGACCTCCGCCAAGTCCACCACCAAGACCACCGCCAAGCCGATGGCCAAGCGCACCACCGCCAAGAAGAACACCACCAACGCCAAGCCCATGGCCAAGCGCTCGACCACCGCCAAGAAGAGCACGACCACCGGCAAGCCGATGGCCAAGCGCTCGACGACCGCCAAGAAGAACACGACCTCCGGCAAGCCGATGGCGAAGCGCTCGACCACCGCGAACAAGAAGAGCACCGCCGCCAAGCCCATGTCCATGCGGTCCATGACCAACAAGAAGAACAACAACACCAAGACCGCCAAGCCCATGGGCAAGAAGTCCTCGCCCAAGAGCACCGGCGGCACCAAGCTCCGCCTCGTCGGCGTCTCCAAGCCGGCCGCGAAGCGCTCCCGCAAGGCCGCCTGATCGATCGGCGCGATCCACCCGATCGACCCGATCGGGCCCGATCCGCCGCTCTGGACGCTCAGGCCCGCCCGGCCTCCAACGCCCGGGCGTGCCCGCAATCCGAACTGCCAACGAGGACGCCGCGGAGGAACCACCGCGGCGTCGTCGCGTTCCATCCGCCCCGCCCCATCAGGCCCCAGGACCGCTCACGCACCGCCCAGCAACGCCAGGATCCGAAGCGGCTCGCCCACCGACCACGCCTGCGCCAAACACCCCTCCTGCCGACGCCCCCCCCCAACCCCCCCAACGCCCCCAACGCCTCCCAATCCCCCAATCCGCGCACCAGCAGCACCATCCCCCGCCGGCTCCGAAGGCTCGGCATCGAAGATCTCCGCGATCGAACCAAGACATCCGCTCCCCAGCGATGCAAGCAGCGGCTCGATCGCAGCCCGCGCTTCCCGGCGCGATGCATCATCAAATCCGCCCGCTCGCAGCACTCCCTCCGCGTACGCGCCGATCAGCCACGCCCACACCGTTCCGTTGTGATACGCGCCATCGCGCTCCATCATGTCCCCCTCGAAACGGGGGCGGTACCCGGGGCTCCCCGGCGCCAGCGTGCGCAGCCCCATCGGCGTCAGCAGCGCCTCGCGCACGCTCCGCACGATCGCGCGCCGCTGCGCATCCGTCACCGGGCCGAACTCCAGCGACGCCGCGAACACCTGGTTCGGACGCAGCTCGCCCGTGTCCACCCACGCGCCATCCGCGCCACCCCGCAGGCAGTCGCGCAGGCACTCCCGCTCGGCATCCCAGAACGCGCGCTCGAACGAGCCCCGCACGAACGATGCCCGCTCCAGCAGCGCCGACCGCTCCAGCCCATCGTCGGTCATCTCCGCGAGGCACCGCAGCGCGTGGTGCCACAACGCGTTGATCTCTACGGCCTTCCCGTGCCGAGGCGTGAACACCACGCCATCGCGCTTCGCATCCATCCAGGTCAGCTGCGTCGTCTCATCGCCCGCGATGATCAGCCCATCCGACGCATCGGCCCGGATCCCGAACCGCGTGCCCGTCTCGTACCGCGCCACGATCGCTCGGCACGCCGGGAGCAGCGCCCCGCGCATCCGCGCGGTCTCGCCGCTGGCCAGCCACCACGCGCGGCACGCATGCACGAACCACAGCGATGCGTCCACCGTGTTGTAGTGCGGCGCGCCGCCGTAGTCATCGAATCGGTTCGGGATCATCCCCTCCGACTCGTGCCGCGCGAACGCCTCCAGGCACCCGAACGCCTCGTCCAGCCGGCCCGTCGCCAGCAGCAGCCCCGGCAGCGCGATCATCGTGTCGCGCCCCCAGTCCGCGAACCACGGATACCCCGCGATGATCGAGGACAACGCGCCCCCATCCACCACCCGCCGCACGATGAACTGATCCCCCGCCAGCACCAGCGCGCTGCGCCCCCGCAGCGCCGGGCTCGCCCGCTCCGCGCGCTCGACCAGCCCGCGCAGTCGCGCTGGCTCCTCCGCGTACACCCGTTCATCCGGCACCTCGACCCGATCGCCCAGCCCCGCGTGCAGCGTCGCTCCGCTCCCGGGCGCGATGTCCACGCGGAACACGCCCGGGCTCCGCCAACGCTCCCGGTCCGGCAGCCCCCGCGCCGTCTCAAGGTCATAGATCCGCATCTCCGACACCGCCGGCTCATCCACGAACCGCGAACCCGGCGAAGCCAGCCACGCGCTCAGCGCATCGCCCCGGCGCACCACCACACCGCCCGCGGCATCCACCCGCACCGACAGCCCCGCATCGCCCATCCGCTCGCTCTCGCCGGCCGAGCCCCGCGCTCCCCCATCGCCATCCCCACCCTCGTCCAGCGTCGCATGGAAATCGCGCACCGTCAGCCACGGCCGGAGCGACACCACGCACGCATCCGACGCGGTGACATCGATCCGGCACGCGCTGCGATGCCGCGCCAACCGCAGCATCACCTCCACGCGCACGCTCTCCACCTCGTGTTGCCACACCACCGAATCCGCCCGACGCTCGAACCGCCGCAGCGTCGATGCCCCGCACCACCGTGCGCTCGCGCCCTCCCCCTCGCCCGATCCCCGGATCCCCACATCCACCCACTGCAGCACCGCGATCCGGTCCACCGGCGGGTTCAGCGTCCCGATCAGCAGCGCGTGGTACTTCCGGCGCGGGATGCCCTCGGGCGTGCCCATCGCGAACCCCCCGTGCCCGCTCGTCAGCAGCCACTCATCGTGCCACCCCGGCTCGGGAAGCCGCCGCGCATCCACGCCCGCATCCCAGGTGCGTACAAACGGAAATCCCGCTCCCGCCTGCGCCTCATCCGCCATCGATACCTCCTGCATCCCGCATGCCCCGATTGGGGTGGGGCGTGGGGGGACGATACGGCCCGGTTGTCGGCGTGGGAGGGGGCAACGCCCACCGATGCCGCCCCGCCCGCATGCCCTGCTCCGACCGGTGGGAAAGCCGCTCCCCGATCCGGCCGATGTCCCAGACCGCGTCGGCATCACCACCCGGAGGGCGGTGCGCCCCGCCCGCCCACGCCCGTGCCCCGGCTGGCACGCCGCGTGCGGAAGGACCACCACACCGCGATGCGCGCCCGACGGGCCAGCGCACGACGGGATCCGGACGCAAGGAGGCCGCGCCACATGGGCATCACCTCGACCATCGGCCTGTTCTCGGGCATCGACACCGGCTCGCTCATCGGCCAGCTGCTCGCGATCGACTCGCGCCCCAAGATCTTCGCGCAGAACCGCATCGCCCAGCTCCAGCAGCGGCAGGCCTCCTACCTCTCGATCAACTCCTCGCTCCTCTCGCTCAACACCGCCGCCGGCGCCTTCAGGCTCAACAAGGTCTTCTCGGCCGCCAACGCCACCTCCTCGGCCCCCGATGTCATCAGCGCCACCGCCTCCAACGGCGCCACCCCCGGCAGCTACACCTTCACCGTCGCCGAACTCGTCTCCACCCAGCAGCTCATGTCCCGCGGGTTCACCGACACCGACACCACCGGCCTCGGGCTCACCACGCTCTCGTTCGAGAACGCCAAGGCGGGGCTCACCTCCAAGACCAACCTCGCCGACCTCAACGGCGGCGAGGGCGTCCGCCGGGGCAAGATCGTCCTCTCGGACAACTCCGGCGCCTCGACCACCATCGACCTGTCAAAGGCCGTGACGATCGACGATGTCCTCGACGCGATCAACAGCCAGACACAGGTCGCCGTCACCGCCGAGGCCGACGGCGACGCCATCCGACTCGTCCACTCCGGCGGCCAGACCTTCACCGTCGCCAACGCCTTCGGGTCCAACGCCGCCACCGACCTCGGCATCGCCGGAACCTCATCGCTCCAGCTCGGCCAGCAGACCATCCAGGGCGCCGACCTGCAGCGCATCTCCGGGCAGACCGCCCTGTCCATCCTCAACGATGGCAACGGCGTCGCCATCCGCCAGGATGTCAATGTCACCGACTTCACCATCACCGCCTCCGACGGCTCCGTGCTCAACATCGACCTGGGAACCCAGACCCAGACCGTCGACGATGAGGTCGTGACCATCAACAAGGATGCGGCCACCATCCAGGATGTCATCGACCGCATCAACGACGCCGCCGCCGCGGCCAACGCCGGCGCCGGAATCGACATCACCGCCGAGATCGCCCCCGACGGGCTCTCCCTCCGCATCATCGACAACACCGGCGGCCCCGACCCCACCGTCATCACCGACAACGGCACACGCACCGCCGCCAGCGACCTCGGCATCTCCGGCTCCTTCGCCGGCGGCGTCGTCGACGGGCGGCGCCTCGTCGCCGGGCTCAACTCCACACTCGCCTCCAACCTCAACGGCGGCGCGGGCATCACCGGCTCCAACCTCTCCATCACCGACCGCACCGGCTCGGCCACCGGCATCGTCCTCACGGATGCGCAGCGCTCCGGATCCGTCACCGACCTCATCTCCACCATCAACGACCAGCTGTTCGCCTCCGGAACCCTCGTCCGCGCCAAGCTCAACGACACCGGCACCGGGCTCTCGCTCGAGGACTACTCCGGCGGCACCGGCAACCTCGTCGTCAGCGGCGACGCCGCCGAATCGCTCCGCATCGACACCGCCGGCACCGCCTCCAGCACCTTCGACGGCGGGAACCTCCAGAAAAAGTGGATCTCCCGCGGCACGCTCCTGTCCACACTCAACAACGGCGAGGGCCTGGGCACCGGCACCTTCCGCATCACCGACTCGGCCGGCGAGACCACCACCGTCAATGTCGGCTCGTCCATGCGCACCGTCGACGACCTGCTCCAGTTCATCAATTCACGCCCCGGCGTCGAGATCGAGGCCCGCGTCAACGAGAACGGCGATGGCATCGAGATCGTCGACAACGCCGGCGGCGGCGGCAACCTCGTCATCGACGACGAGTCCGGCGCCGTCGCGAAACGACTCCGCATCGAGGGCGAGTTCGAGGCCGACGGCGCAAACCCACCCGCGGCCAACGGCTCCTACCAGTTCGACTTCGACTTCGAGTCCACCGACACCCTCAAGGATGTCGTCGATGCGATCAACCTCGCCGGCGCGCCCATGATCGCCAACATCGTCAACACCGGATCGTCCTCCACGCCGTTCCGCATCTCCTTCACCGCCCGCCAGACCGGCGCCGGCGGCGGCGTGCTCATCGACTCGGCGGGCTTTGACCTCGGGCTCGAGGAACTCTCCGAGGCCCGCGACGCCGTGGTGTTCTTCGGCAACGCCGATCCCGCCAAGGCCATCCTGCTCACCTCCAAGAACAACTCGCTCGAGGGCGTGATCAACGGCGTCTCGCTCCAGCTCAACCAGACCTCCACATCGCCCACCACCGTCACCGTCTCCCCATCGCTCGAGCAGGCCGAGACCGCCGCGCAGGAGTTCGTCAAGTCCTTCAACGCCGTCATCAGCGCCATCGACAAGGCCGACTTCTTCAACGCCGACACCGAGCAGCGCGGCCCGCTCCTCGGCGATCAGACCGTCCGCAATATCAGAAGCAAGCTCATCAACACCATCCAGGGACGCCCCAGCGGTGTCGACTCGCAGTACCAGTTCCTCTTCCAGATCGGCTTCAACCTCGGCAGCGGCAACAAGCTCGAGTTCGACGCCGAGGAGTTCCGCGCCGCGTACGAGAACGACCCCCAGGGCGTCGAGCAGCTCATCGCCGCCTACGAGCTGGCCCCCAAGGAGCCCATCGAGCTCTCCCCCGGCGTCACCACGCCCAACCTCGAGCCCACCCAGTACAACCGCCAGGGCGTCGCCGAGATCATCCGTTCCATCGTGGATCAGCTCACCAACTCCGTCGATGGCACGCTCACCAACCGGCGCAACTCCATCGACACCCAGATCGACACCCAGGAGCAGCGCATCGAGCGCATCGACCAGCAGCTGGCCACCAAGCGCGCCCGGTACGAGGCCCAGTTCCTCGCCATGGAGCAGGCACTCGCGCAGATCTCAACCCAGCAGCAGGCCCTGCTCTCGCTGCAGGGATAAGCCCGCCCGAGCCCCGTCCCCCGCCCCCACCGGCCCACCCGCTCCCACCAGTCCGAGGGAGCGCCACGCCCCGCCCACACCCGCGCCCCGCACGACCGCCGGTCAAGACGCCGCCCCCGCTCGCCGATCGACACCACACGATGGCAATCGATGTGAACAACCCGTACTTCCGCACCAAGGTGCTCACCGCCAGCCAGGAGGAACTCCGCCTCCTGCTCATCGATGGGTGCCTCAGGTTCCTCAGGCAGGGGCGCGAGGCCCTGGCCGCGGCGCAGTGGGAGCAGGTCTACACCAGCCTCTCCTCGGCCAAGGACATCATCCTCGAACTCCTCAGCGCGCTGAACCCCGAGGTCGCGCCCGACCTGACCTCCAAGCTCTCCAGCCTCTACACCTGGATGCTCATGACCACCACCGAGGCCAGCTTCAAGAGAGACCCCGAGAAACTCGACGCCGTCATCCAGACCATGGAATACGAACGCGAGACCTGGGTCATGCTGATGGAGAAGATCGCCAAGGAGCGCCCCAACGCCGGCGCGAACGCCAACCCAGGCACAACCGCAGCGCCCGCGCCGGGCAACCCCGGCGCCCCGCCGCAGCAGCGCCGCCCGCTGTCCATCTCCGCCTGATCCCTCAGCCACTCGCCCGGGCCCCGGGGCCCTCAGCCACCGAGCCGGTCGAGCGAAGACTCCAGCACCGACAGCGCTGCGCCCAGGTACGCCGGATGCCCATCCAGGTGCAGGAACGCCGGCGCCGAGGCCGCCTTGAGCGCCCGCCGGATGTCCGCCAGCTCCAGATAGTCCTCGCCCACCGGCAGCCCCCACCGCTCCCGCGCCGCGCCCAGCCGCGCCACCGGCGATGCATCCCGCAGGATCGACCCCCGCGCCCACAGCAGCCGCTCCATGTACACCGCATCCTCTACCCAGTGCCCCGCGTGCACCTCCGCGAAGTCGATCAGCACCACCCCCGCCTCGCCCCACGCCGAACCGGCCCCGCGCACCATCGCGTTGCCCGGATGCAGATCGCCGTGGCACCAGGTGTCGACCGAACGCGCACGCCACCGCGGCACGATCCGGTCCACCAGCGCATCGGCCCGATCGATCGCCCGCACCCACCGGTCGTGCTCGCCCACCGTCGGGTTGTCCTCCAGCGAGCCGATCGCCTGGCGCAGCAGCGCGTGCCAGTCGAACCGCGCCGAGGGACGCTCGGGCGCGCCCCAGCACTCCGCGCACGCCCGGTAGAACCGCGCCGTCGCGTCGCACAGCTCCTCGAACACGCCGCCCGGATCGCTCTCCAGCCGCGTCACGATCGGCGAGCCCGGAAGCCGCTCCATCACCGCCCACGCGAAGTCGTACGAGTCCAGCTCCGTGCCCATCATCACCACGCGCGGCGTCGGCGCAGAGGTCATCCCCAGGTCGCGCAGCGTGCGATACTCGCGCCATCCGATCGGTGACTTGATCACCACCTCGCGCTTCGATTCCCACCCCTCCACGGAATCGCTCATCACCTCGGCCGTGGCGAAACCCGTCGCCGCACCGCCGCGCTGCCAGTCCGCGTTGAACCACCTGATGTGCGAGAGCTTGCCCCGGCACGCCCGCTCGATCGCAGGCTGCAGCGCACGCCCGAGATCAGAACCCGCAAGCTCGGCTGGGATCGACGCCTGGCTCGTCATCGGTGCGATGGCCCCCCATCAACGCTCCGGAACTCGAACCATGGCCCGCCGTCGTGGACGACCCTCATACACTCACACTACAACCGGTTCGTCCCCGTGTCGAACCATCCGACCCACCCATCGCCCACACCCCAACGCACACCCAACCACACGCCCGCCCACCCACACAGCGCCCACCGCAGCGCCCCATCGCCATCCTCCACGCCCGCACACGCAGGTTCGTGCGCACAAACCACGCCGTCCAACCCGACGCCCCACCCACCGCCCAACCCGACGCCGATGCCACCACCCCAGCAACACGACCAGCAACACGATCATCGCCACGATGATCACCGCAGCGCTCCCCGCCGACCGCTCACCCTCCCGCCCGACCTCGCGCTCCCCACCGACTGGCAACCTCTGATCAACAACGCCGCCGCGCGCCGACCCTCCTGCGATCTCATCGCCCTCGACCTCGATGGCACGCTCTTCGACCACACCGGGCGCGTCCCGCCCGAGAACGCCGCCGCCATCGACGCCGCACGCAAGGCCGGCATCGAGGTCGTCATCTGCACCGGACGAGGCTTCCGCGAATCCGCCCACGCCATCGAATCCATCAGGGCCTACGAGCCCGCCGCCGGACGATCCGTCGCGCCCATCGTCAACGCCGGCGGCGCCATGATCACCGACGCCTCGGCCGGGCGAACCCTCCACCGCTGGTCCATGCAGACCGACCTCGTCGCCGACCTCTGCGACCACTTCGCCGCCCGCGGGCGCGCCCCGCTCCTGCTCAAGGACCGTGATGCCGCCGGGTTCGACTACCTCGTCATCGACTCCGGACCCATCGAGCCGCCCACCCGATGGTGGTTCGAGCACATGGATGTCAAGGTCAAGTTCGCCGCCTCCCTCGACGCCGATCCCCACCCCGAGCACACCGTCCGCGTCGGCTTCGCGGCCCACGCCTCGGACATGACCGAGCTCGCACGCTCGCTCGCACACCAGTTCGAGGCCCGCGTCGCCATGCAGCACTTCGCCGCCGTCTCGGCCAAGGACGCCACCTCCGCCTTCGGCGTCCGCGATGAGACCATCCACCTCCTCGAGGTCTTCGACCCCCAGGTCAGCAAGTGGACCGCCATCCGCCACATCGCCGCCGAGCACGACATCCCGCGCCACCGCATCGCCGCCATCGGCGATGAGGTCAACGACCGCCAGATGATCGAGGGCGCAGCCCTGGGCATCGCAATGGGCAACGCCATCCCACAGATCAAAGACATCGCCCACGCCCACACACGATCGCACGACCAGGCCGGCGTCGCATGGGCCATCGCCGCCATCCTCTCCAACACCTGGTAACCCCCCCCCCAACCCCACCCCGTTTTCCCACGGCGTGCCGACCGCGAGCGCGCGCACGACCGGCGCGAACCGCGTGCACTCAACACAACCACTCCCTGCGCACTCACCCCCGGGCAACGCCGGAACCCCACCTCCCGAAACCACCAACAATCGCCCGCCACCCAAGGGAAAAGTTGGGGGGGTGGGGGGTCAGAACATGAGGTGCATCTGGATGATGATCGCGACCTGTCCGCCATCATCATCGCGCAGCAGCCCGCTGGCGTTTGCCGGCGAGATCACGCTCGCGCTGTCGCCCTGCGCATCGGGGTACCAGGTCACCTCGCCCGTGAGCTTCGCGGCGTGCCCGCCGGGGATCAGGTAGTAGTTCACGCCCACGCTGATCGACGAGAAATCATCATCGCCGCCCGTGCGGTCGCCATCCGGGAACACATGCGCGTACCGCGCGATCGCCTCCCACCGCTCGCTCAGGAACGCGCCGCCCTGCACCATGAACCCCAGGTCCGTCAGCGACTCGTCGTTGCCCTCGAGCGTCCGCCCCAGCAGCGCCGCCATCGCGTTCCACCCATCGCCCTCGATCGACGCATCGGCCGTGTACGACCACAGCCGCGCATCGCTCCCCAGCGCCGCCGGCGCGCCCGTCGCGCCGCCCTGCTGCCAGTGCCCCGCGAGCCCCAGCAGCGCCCCCGTGTCCGCACCGCGGAAGCTCGTCATGTCGCGGTACGCACGCCACCCCGCATCGCCGATGCGCCACTCGCCGCGCAGCGTCAGAGCCGCATCGCTCGTCGCCGGATCGCCGAAGTCCGAGTTGAACGAGGAACGCCCATCCGTGAACGCAAGCATCGACCTGATCGACTCCCACTCGCGCGAAACCTGCACCCCCTGCGCATAGTTCATCCGGAACACGCGCGCCGCCACCGAGACCTCGGGGAAAAGCGTCCGCGTCGAAGACACCATGTCAGACTCGCGCGTCAACGGCCCCTTGAACTGGCCAATCCGCACCTTCCACCCCTCGGCAACGCCCCAGTCCACATACGCATCGATCAGCTGGAACTCACCCTCGGGCCCGAAGTCGCCCGCGATCGTGTACGACAGCGGCGCCTCCGGATGCTCCCCGCTCACGATGATCCGCGTCCGCGCATTCACGAACTCAGAGTCCCAATCGTCGTCGCCGCGTCCGCCCGCCGCGCCCCCATCCGCGCCGCTGTTCCCGACGAACCGCGTCTGCACCACGCCCGTGATCCGAAGCAGCTGCGAAGCCGGCGTCGTCGACTGCCACGAGGCACGCGATGCCGCATCGGCCACCGCCGCCTCCACCACCGCCCGCGTCTCATCGACGCTGAGCACCCGCTCACCCACATCCACCGCCCCATCCGAACCGTCCGCGCTGACCGCCGCATCGTTCGCCCACGCCGTGCCGCTCAGCATCCCGCCCGCGATCGCACCCATCAACAACGCCCGCGCTGCCCCGCCAACGCCTCGAACGCTCATGCCTCTGCAGATTCCCATGCCCATGCTCACCACCATCCTCATGCTCGCCCCTCGAAAGCAGCAGCGATCGCACACGATCGCCAACGAATTGGGCCGGGAGTGTAAAGAACACGCTGAGATCGCGTGAATGCTGCCGATGACCCCCGGGCACCCCGCGCCGCCCCAACCCCATCTGAACCCGAGGCGCACGCCCGGGCATCCAATCCCTCAGCCACGCGAATACCCCCGCATAGACTCACCTTCGATCGCACCCCTCGCCCTCCCGTGCCCCCGCCCTCGCCCCTCCTTCGCCCCCTCCTTCGCCCATGCCCCGTGCGCCATTCGACCATCCCCGGGCCACTCCCGACCACCTCCCCAACCCCCACCCCACCC
>JBQLZO010000057.1:0-15664 GCA_052168315.1 Phycisphaerales bacterium
CCCCCATCCCCTCCAACACCCCCCCCACAATCTCCGATTCCAATCCCGCACAGGACCACCACACCCCCGAACTCCTGCTCGACTCGTTCGTCGAGGTCGTCATCCACGCCCGTTCCCTCCCGAACGCCATCGTCATCGACCGCGCGCTCGTCAGGGAAGGCGATGTCGCGTGGGTCATGAACGAGGATGACCGCCTCGAAACACGCAAACTCACCATCGCCTACCGCGGCCGCGACCAGGTCTATGTCACCGATGGGCTCGACGATGGCGACCGCGTCATCCGGACCAACCTCAACACCCCCGTCAACGGCATGCTCCTCAGGCTCGCCGATCCGTCAGGCGATGCGCCCTCCGGCGCCAACCCACCCAGGGAGATCGCCTCCGATGGCTGAGCCGGGCACCCAGCACAACAGCGCCCAGCCGTCCCACGAGGACCGCGGCCCCATCGCCTGGATGGCCCGCAATATCGTCGCGGCCAACCTCATCATGGCCGTGCTCATCCTCGGCGGCATCGGCATGTCCTTCTTCATCACAAAGGAGGTCTCGCCCGACACCACCCTCGACATCGTCGAGGTCTCCGTCTCCTATCCCGGCGCCAACCCCGAAGAAATCGAACGCGGCATCCTCCTCCCCGTCGAAGAGGCCGTCCGGGGGCTCGAGGTCGTCAAGGAGATCCTCTCCACCGCCCGCGAGAACCGCGGCACCGTCTCCGTCGAACTCACCACCGGCACCAGCCGCGAACGCGGCCTCCAGGTCATCAACCAGGCCGTCGCCAGCATCCAGACATTCCCCGACGACGCGGAAGAACCCGAGGTCCGCCTCCAGACCCGCAGGCGCGATGTGCTCGAAGTTCGCATCATGGGCGACACCGACCACTTCTCGCTCTTCCAGATCGCCGAGCAGATCCGCGACACCCTCGTCCAGCAGCCCGACATCACCCAGGTCGAGATCGACCGCAATCCCCAGCGCATCGTCCATGTCGAGATCTCGCAGGCCACCCTCCGCCAGTACGGGCTCACCCTCGCCGAGGTCTCGCGCAGGATCGCCGAGGCCAGCGACGACATCCCCGCCGGAAGGCTCGACACCGACAAGGGCAAGCTCGCCGTCCGCCTGACCGCGCGCAAGCAGTTCGCCCGCGAGTTCGCCGACATCCCCATCGTCGAATCGCCCTCCGGAACCCCCATCAGGCTCGCCGACATCGCCGACATCCGCGATGGCTTCGAAGAAACTATGTTCTTCTCCGAGTTCAGCGGCCGCCCCGATGTCGAACTCGGCGTCTACCGCGTCGGCAACGAGTCGCCCTCGCAGGTCTCCCGCGCCGTCCGACGGACCATGGCCGAGATCGAGCCCCAGCTCCCCGCCGGCATCACATGGATCATCACCGACGACCGCTCCGAGGAATACAGCCAGCGGCTCTCCCTCCTGCTCACCAACGGCGCCATCGGCCTCCTCCTCGTGCTCACCCTGCTGGGCATCTTCCTCCACTACCGGCTGGCCATGTGGGTCACCGTCGGCATGTTCACATCCTTCGTCGGCTCCATCCTCTTCCTCCCCCTCCTCGGCGTCAGCATCAACATGATCTCCATGTTCGCCTTCCTCGTCGCGCTGGGCATCGTCGTCGACGATGCCATCGTCGTCGGCGAGAATGTCTACGAGTACCGCGAACGCGGCATGAGCGTCGAGCAGGCCGCCATCCAGGGCGTCAAGGATGTCATGGTCCCCGTCACCTTCGGCGTGATCACCAACTGCGTCGCCTTCGCCCCGCTCCTGTTCGTCCCCGGAGAGTTCGGGCTCATCTGGGTCACCGTTCCCGTCGTCGTCATCCTCGTCTTCGCCATCTCGCTCGTCGAGGCCCTGTTCGTCCTCCCCGCGCACCTCGCCCACGCCAGCGAGCGCGATGGCAACCCCATCACCCGCTTCCTCCACAACCGCCAGCAGAGCCTCTCGGGATGGATCAGGTCGAAAATCTCCGCCTGGTTCCGCCCGGTCCTCGAACTCGCCGTCCGCTTCCGATACCTCACCATCGCCATCGCCCTGAGCACATTCATGGCCGTCATCGGCTACGCCATGAGCGACCGCATGGGCATGATCCTCATGCCCTCCATCCCCAGCCAGGAATTCGCCGCCACCGCCCGCATGCCCCCCGATGTCACCGACGCCGAGGCCCAGCGCGTCGCGGACATCCTCACCAGGGCCGCCCTCGAGGTCATCGAAGAGAACGGCGGAGACAGACTCGCCGAGGGCATCAAGTCCAATGTCTACGGCACCAATGTCAGCGTCGATGTCATCCTCACCCGCCTCGACCCAAGGCCCATCACCACCGAAGAGCTCGAACGCCTCTGGCGCGAACGCGCCGGGCCCATCCCCGCCGCCAACTCGCTCACCTTCGAGATGGAAGGCGGCTTCGGCTTCTGGCGCCCCGACATCGTCGTCGACCTCTCGCACCCCGACATCGACACACTCAGCCGCGCCAGCGGCAGGCTCGTCGAACTCCTCAACGAGTACGAGAACACCAGCGATGTCAACGACTCCTACGAACGCGGCGGCTCCAGGCTCGACTTCACCCTCAACGAGCGCGCCGAATCCCTCGGGCTGACCTCCCAGATCGTCGGGCGACAGATCCGCGATGCCTTCCAGGGCAACGATGCCCAGCGGTTCCTCAGGGGCCCCAACGAGGTCCGCGTCCGCGTCAAGCTCCCCGACGACGAACAGGACAGCGAGTACTTCGCCGAGAACCTCATGATCCGCACCCCCGGCGGCGTCGAGGTCCCCCTCGCCGAGATCGCCGACATCACCGAGAGCCAGACCTTCCAGTCCATCGAGCGACGCCAGGGACGACGCATCGTCACCGTCGACATGGACGTCAACCCCAAGAACCAGATCTCGCGCATGCTCACCACCATGCGCACGCAGATCCTCCCCGAACTCGCCCGCGACTTCCCCGGGCTCACCTGGACCTTCCAGGGACAGCAGGCCGAGATGCGCGAGTCGCTCCGCGTCCTCTTCGGCGGGCTCGCCCTCGCCCTGTTCACCATCTACGCCCTCATCGCCATCCCGTTCCAGAGCTATGTCCAGCCACTCATCGTCATGGCCGCAGTCCCATTCGGCGCCTTCGGCGCCATCATCGGGCACATGGTCCTCGGGCACGACCTCTCCGTCCTCAGCCTCATGGGCATCGTCGGGCTCTCGGGAGTCATGGTCAACGACTCGCTCGTCATGGTCGACTACGCCAACCGGCTCCGGCGCAACGAGAACGCCACGCCCCTCCGCGCCATCATTGATGCCGGCGTCCGCAGGTTCCGCCCTATCCTGCTCACCACCCTCACCACCTTCGGCGGGCTCGCGCCCCTCGTCTTCGAGACCTCGCGCCAGGCCCAGTTCCTCATCCCCATGGCCATCTCGCTGGCCTTCGGCATCCTCTTCGCAACCCCCATCATCCTCCTCATCGTCCCGTGCTTCTACATGGTCATCGAGGATGCCCGCAGCGCGGCCAGCAAACTCCGCGCCCTCACCAGCCCCGCGCCCCGCGCCGCCGCCTCCGCTGCGCCCACCGCCTCAGCCCCAACCCCAGCGCCAGCCCCGCAGCACCCCTCCCCGAACCCATAGCCGGCACGCGCATCGCTGCGTGGCTCGAACCAGACCCGCGCGCGATCACCCGCCCCCGCGCACCCCGCGGTTCCAAGGCATCACCGCCAGCAGCCGCGCCATCCCGCACCACCCCGACACCCCCGCGAACACCAGCCCGCACCCCACGAACAGCGCGATCACCACCAGCCCCTCCCACACCAGCAGGCTCAGCACCACACCCAGCACCACCAGCCCGCCCGCGACGATCTGCACCTGTCGCATCAACGGCAGCCCACCCGCCCCGCCGGACCGATCCACCTCCAGCCCCGCGCCCTTCCACGCCTCGATCCCGCCCGCCAGGTGGAACGCACGCCCCGCATCTTCTCCATCGCCACCGCCCGCCGCCGCGAACCGCTCCCCCGCCTCGCGCGACCGCCGCCCCGTCCGGCAATGGAACACCACCCGCTTCCCCGCGTGCGCGTTGCGGATCGCCGCCGCATCGAACCCAGACAGCGCCCGCAGCTCCGAACCCGGGATCCGCTCCTCCCCGTGCTCGAAGTCCTCCCGCACATCCACCAGCACGCACTTCCCCCCATCCATCCACTCGCGCACCAGCGCCGGCGACACATCCACCACCGCGCCCCCCGCGCCCCCCCGGCCGCCCGCACCGGAACGAACCTCATCGCCCATCGCCAGTCCCTCCGTTCACGATCAAGGCCCCGCGCCCGCCCCGCGCGCCGACGCCTCCGCGGCCTCCGCCTCCTGACACGCCAGGTACCCGCCCCGCAGATTCACCACATCGAACCCCGCACGCTTCAGCAGCGCCGAAGCCCGCGCCGAGCGCGCCCCGCTCCGGCAGTTCACCAGCACCCGCCCATCGCGCGGCACCTCCTCCAGCCGCGAAGCCAGCCGCGTGTGCGCGATGTTGATCGCCCCCGGCAGATGCCCCTCGCCGAACTCCGAGCCCCGCCGAACATCCAGCACCCGCGCTGCGCCCGACTCGACCATCTCCAGCCCCTCCGCGCACCCCACCTCATCGATCCGCGCCAGCGATCCGCGCTCCGCCCGCTCCACCTCGCCCGACGGGCACCACCCCACGATCCGGTCCAGCCCCACGCGGATCAACGCCCGCACCGCCTCCTCCACCTCACCCGCCTCGCACACCAGGTACACATCCTCATCCGCGCGCACCATCGACCCCGCATCCGTGCTGAACGAAGCGCTCCCGATCGGGAACGACAGCGATCCGGGCACATGCCCATCACGGAACGACTCCCACGCCCGCGTGTCCACGATCGCCACCCCACGCGCATCCAGCCCCAGCAGCGCCGAAACCGACACCCGCTCCGGCGCCGGCACCCCGCCCAGCACCGCAGGCCCCTCCTTGTTCACACGCTTCATCCGCGCGAAGTACAACGGCGGCTCCGGCTGTCCGCTCAAAATGAAATCAACGAACCCACGCTCCCCAGAACCCGCCGCACGGATCGCCGCGTTGAACCGCTTCTCGTACCCGATCGTGCTCATCGGCACCGCCCCCAGCGCCTTCCCGCACGCGCTCCCCGCGCCATGACCGGGCCACACCTGCACGAACTCCGGCATCCCGCCCAGCAACCCCACCGACCCGAACAGCCGACGCGCCGATGGCTCCATCGCGCCCACATGCCCCGCCGCCGACTCCAACAAATCCGGGCGACCCAGATCGCCCACGAACACGAAGTCACCCGTCAGCAGACCCATCGGCTCGCTCGCGCCGCCCCCCACATCCGTCACCAGAAAACACAGATGCTCCGGCGTATGCCCCGGCGTGTGCATCGCCCGGAACTCGATCTGACCCACGCGGAACACATCCCCATCCTTCAACAGCCGGTGCGCATAGCTCCCCCCGCCCACCTTCTTGTCCAGCCATCCGTACTTCCAGTCCGCATCCCCCTCATCCGACACATACACCATCGCCCCCACCCGCTCGGCAAGCTCCCGCGACCCCGACACGAAGTCCGCATGGATGTGCGTCTCCGCCACCGCCACCACCGACAGCCCGTGTGCCGCCGCCAGATCGATGTACCGATCCACATCCCGCTCCGGATCCACCACGATCGCCTCACCCGACCGCTGGCACCCGATCACATACGCCGCCTGCGCAAGCCGCTCGTCATACACCATCCGCAAGAACACGCCGCGCCCTCCTTCGGCAAACCCCCACGCCCCAACACCCCTCCAACCAGCCCCCGACACCCGCCACCAACCCCGATCCACAATAAACCGCCCGCCCCGCGTCCGGCTGATCCGTCCCGCCGCGCGATCGCCGTGCGGCCCCCGAAGTCCCCGATCCGCTCCGCCCCGCGCCCGCCGCCGAGAACGATCACCTGAGACTCAGTCTCAATCACATGCCCCGGCCGTCCGCGCTCACACCACCCCAAAAAGCCAGGGAACCCTTCGAAACCCTAGTAGTAGCATCGACCAGTATGATCTTGGCCATGCCAACCCACCACGACCCCATCGGCGCGGTCCGCGCCCTCGGGTTCACCGAGATGGAGGGGCGCGTCTATGTCTGGCTCGCCCGCGAGGGCTCGGCCACCGGGTACGCCGTCGCCAAGGGCATCGCCAAGCCCGTCGCCAATGTCTACAAGGCCATCGAATCCCTGATCGAAAAAGGCGCGGTCGAGATCGACGAGGGCGGGGCCGAGGGCGGCGATGCCAAGACCTGCCGCGCGGTCCCCATCGAAGAACTCATCGCGGCCGCCCGGGGCCGCTTCGACAGCGCCATCGCCGAGGCCGAGGAAGCGCTCACGAGCGTCGGCGCGCCCGCCGGCGACGATGGCGTCTACCGCATGGGCTCGGCCCACGCCGTCATCGAACGAGCCAAAGCCATGCTCGCCCGGGCCCAGCGCAGCGTGGTGCTCGATGCGCTCCCCGCGGTGGCCCGCGCCCTCTCCGACGAGGTCATCGCCGCCTGCCAGCGCGGCGTCCATGTCGCAGCGCTCGTCTACGAGGACACCGACTGGCCCGGCGCCCAGGTCATCGTCCACGACCTGGGGCGGGATATCGAGCCCCTCATGGGCGCCCAGCACCTGCTCGTCTCCCGCGATGCGCTCGAGGTCGTGCTCGCGCTCATCGAAGGGCCCGACGAAGCGGGCCACTGGAAGCAGCCCGGCGGCGTCCGCCAGGCGATCTACAGCCAGAGCCCCTTCTTCGCATGGCACCTGCACGACAACTTCCACCACCAGCTCTTCACCTACGCCGTCTTCGAAGAAGCGAAGCAGGACACTCCGCTCCGGGACCGGCTCCTCGCGATCTACCGCTCGCGCCTGCACGACATCGCGCCCCTCCGCACGCTGGGCATGGACGAGATCCTCCGCCGCTTCGGCACCGAAGAGGGTCGCGCCCGCGTCGAGGAGTTCCGCCGCCGCAGCGAGCGCGCACGGGCCGGGGGCGATCCCGACGGTGGGGGGGACGCCTGATGCCGCGCAACCCGATCCAGAAGCTCGTCGACTTCCACGAGGGCGAGTCCGTCCCCGCGCTGCTCTCAGCGCTCTACTTCTTCTGCCTCCTCTTCGGCTACTTCATGCTCAGGCCCCTCCGCGACGCCATGGGGCTCGATGACGGCGTGGACAGCCTCCACAAGCTCTTCCTCATCACCCTCGGCGTCATGGTCATCGCGAACATCGCGTACGGCTTCGTCGCCTCCCGCGTCCCGCGCCGCGTGTTCGTGCCGATCGTCTACTGGATCGGCGTCGCCTGCATCGCCGGCTTCCTCGCGGCCTTCCTCGCGCTCGGCGAGCACCGGAGCCCATTCGTCGGCAAGGTCTTCTATGTCTGGCTCAGCGTCTTCAACCTCTTCGCCGTCACCGTCTTCTGGGGCTTCATGGCCGACCTGTTCACGCTCGCCCAGAGCAAGCGGCTCTTCGGCTTCATCGGCGTCGGCGGCACCGCCGGCGCGATGTGCGGCAGCGCGTTCACCGGAGTCCTCGCCGTGCGCCTCGGCGAGGCCGGGCTCTTCGCCTGCGCTGCGGCACTCATCGCCATCGCCGGAGCCATCGCCACCGCGCTGGCGCGCCGCGCCGATGCCCGCACCGGCACCCGCATCGGCGGCCTCCGCGGCGCGAGCTGGTCCGGGCTCGTCGCCATCGCCCGCTCGCCATACCTCATGGGCATCGCCGCCTATGTCGCGCTGTTCACCATCCTCAGCACGCTGATCTACTTCGAAAAAGGCCGCATCGTGTACGCGGCCACCGACGACCGCGAGGCCCGGGCCCAGATCCTCGCGTGGATCGAGATGGGCGGGCAGGCGCTCACACTGTTCATCCAGGTCTTCCTCACCGGCAGGCTCATGCGCCGGCTCGGCGTGGGCACCCTGCTCGCCCTCGTCCCGCTGCTCACCCTCGCGGGGTTCATCGCGCTGGCCGTGATCCCGGGGCTGCTGACTATCGCGCTCCTCGACGCCGCCCGCCGCGCCTGCAACCACGCGCTGAGCAAGCCCGCCCGCGAGACGCTCTTCACCGTCGTCCCGCGCGAGGACAAGTACAAGGCCAAGAGCGCCATCGACACCTTCGTCTACCGCGGCGGCGACTCCATCGGCACGCTCCTCGATATGTGGCGCACGCACAGCGCCGCCATCGCCGCCAGCGGCGGCCTCCTGCTCGCCGCGCCCCTCTGCCTCGCGGGCGTCGCGCTCTCCTTCTTCCTCGGCCAACAGGAGAAGCGCCGCGCCGCATCAACAGACCAGACCGATCACGCCCCGCCATTCCCCGCACCCCAGCCGCTCTCCGACGCCCCGACGCCCGTTCTGGGCAGCGCGAACGCATGAACCAAGGAGGATCCCACCGATGCCACACACCAGGCGCGAATTCCTGACCATCACCACCGCCGCCGGGCTCGCCGCCGGCGCTGGGCTCATCGTCCCCGCCCTCGCGCAGCGCGCGCTCGCGCAGCCCGCCGGCGCCGCGAAGAAGAAGGTCCTCTTCCTCGGCGGCACCGGCTTCATCGGCCCGCACATCGTCCGCGCGCTCCTCGACGCCGGGCACACCGTCACGCTCTTCAACCGCGGCAACCGCGATGAGCTCTTCCCAGACCTCGAACTCATCACCGGCAACCGCATCACCGACATCGACCCCGGGCTCACCCCGCTCAAGGAGGCCATCGACGCCGGGCGCACATGGGACACCGTCATCGACACCGCCAATGTCCACACCTGGGTCGAGAACTCGGCCAGCCTCCTCAAGGATGCGGCCAGCCAGTATGTCTTCACCTCCTCCATGAGCGTCTACGCCGACAACTCCGTTCTCAACCAGACCGAGGATGGCCCGGTCCACACCATGCCCGACGAGATCGCCGATGGCATCGACCGCCTCCCCTACGACATGAACTACTTCGGCGCGGTCAAGGCCCGCTGCGAGGATGCCGCCCGCCGCCACTTCGGCGACCGCGCCCTCATCGTCCGCCCCGGGCTCATCGTCGGCCCGCGCGACTACTCGCACCGCTTCACCTACTGGCCGTGGCGCATCCGACAGGGAGGCGATGTCCTCGCCCCGGGCGCGCCCGACCACCCGGTCATGTACCTCGACGCCCGAGACCTCGCCGCATTCCTCGCGCTCAACATCACCAACGGCACCGGCGGCACCTTCAACATCAACGGCCCGGCCGGCGGCCCCTCCACCATCGGCAGACTCCTCACCGGCATCAACGAGGCCCTCAGCGCCGGCGCCGCCTTCACATGGGTCAAAGCCGACTGGCTCGCCCAGCACGGCGTGAATCCGTGGGCCCAGATGCCCGTCTGGATCCCCCCGTCATCCGGCATGGAAGGCTTCCACCGCAAGAGCATCGAACGCGCCGTCAAGGCCGGCTTCACCTCGCGCCCCCTCGCCGAGACCGTCCGGGACACCCTCGCCTGGCTCGACAACGAGTACCGCCCCCGCGCCGCCGAGCAGGACCGCCCCTACCTCCCCGGCGAGAACGCCCCCGGCATCTCCATGGAGCGCGAGGCCGAACTCCTCGCCGAGTGGAATCAGCAGCAGCCGTCCGAGTGACGCATCGAAGCTCCATTCCCAAACCCCGGCAAGTCCCAACCCGGCGAACCCACGCATCGCCGTGGTGCGCTCATGGCCCGCCATGAGCGCACCTCCCGTTATGGCGCATAAAGCCATGTAAATCCACAACTTATGATCCGGCATGCCACCGCACTGCCCACTCCTTGACCGCCCAATTTGTTCGCATAATGTTCGGAATGTCCCCGCTCCCCAGACACCCACCGGAAGACCTCCCCGACCACCCCCCCGACCACCCCCCGGACCCCCCGCCCGGCGACCACACCTACCGCGATGCCCTCCCCCACGCCCCCGCCCACCGCCGCGGCGCGGCCCTCAACCCCGGCAACCGCTTCGAATCCGTCCGCCTCCATGTCCTCGGCGAAGAACTTGACCGCCAGTGGATCGAGCGCGAATCCGCCGGAGACGGCGGCAGGCCCACCAGGGTCCAGCGCACCGTCTTCGAAGACAAGACCCGTTCCATCATCAACAAGGTCCAGCGCGCCCCCGACATCCCCTTCGACTGGACAGTCAACCCCTACCGCGGCTGCGAGCACGGCTGCGTCTACTGCTTCGCCCGCCAGTACCACGAGTACCTCGGCTTCTCATGCGGCCTCGACTTCGAAACCAAGCTCATGGCCAAGCCCCGCGCCGCAGAACTCCTCCAGAACGAACTCGCGCACCCGAGGTGGCGCCCCGAGCCCATCGTCATGTCCGCGAGCACCGACATCTACCAGCCCATCGAGCACGAGCTCCGCATCGCCCGCCAGTGCCTCCAGGTCATGGCCGACGCCGCCCAGCCCGTCTCCACCATGACCAAGAGCGCCATGGTCCTCCGCGACACCGACCTCTGGTCGCGCCTGGCATCGCTCGAAGCCGCCCGCATCACCATCACCATCGTCACCCTCGACGACCAGCTCGCCCGATCGCTCGAGCCCCGCGCCTCATCGCCGGCCGCGCGCCTCCGCGCCATCCGCCAGCTCACCGATGCAGGCATCCCCGTCACCCTCAACATCGCCCCCGTCATCCCCGGGCTCACCGACCACGAGATCCCCGCCATCCTCGAGGCCGCCGCGGAGGCCGGCGCGATCAGCGCCGCATGGGTCCTCCTCCGCCTGCCCTACCAGCTCAAGGACCTCTTCCTCGACTGGCTCCAGCGATCCGTCCACCCCGACCGCGCGAAGCGCGTCGAGTCGCTCATCCGCCAGTCGCGCGGCGGAAAGCTCTACGACGCATCCCACAACCGCGGACGCGGCGATGGCCCGCTCGCGCTCCAGATCGCCCAGAACTTCCGCGTCTTCGCCCGCCGACACCACCTCGACCGCACGCCCACCCCCCTCACCGGCCGGCACTTCACCCCGCCCCAGGCCGGCGGCCAGATGCCCCTGTTCAACTGAACAGAGCCCTCATCTGCCCCGCCCGCTCCGACCGCCCTTCTTCATGATGAACAGGTAATTGAACCCGCGCATCATGAACCCCTCCGCCTCCGCGGCCTTCGCCCAGTTCCCCTTCCCAAGCTTCGCGTTCCGACGCACCACCGCCACGATGTCCACCGCCTCGAACCGCCGCCGCAACAACGAAAACAACTCAAACCCGATCGGCTCAAACCCCGCCCCCCCCAGTTGCCCCTCCGGTTCCCCCCCTCGTCCCGACCCCTGCCCACCACCCTTCCGGCTTCTTCCACCCTTCCGGAAACTGTCCGACACAAACAGCCCCATGTGCCGACCCGGACGCAGCACCCGATCGATCTCCCCGATCACCGCATCCATCGCCGTGTAGTACGCGTTCAGCCCCGCGCCCCCGCGCGCGCCCCGCCCGCTCCCACCACCATTGCGCTCCAGCGCATCCAGCTTCCCGATGCACCGCGGATCATCCGAGTAGTCGATGTGCGTCGAGTACGGCGGATCCACGAACACGAAGTCCACGCTCGCATCGTCCAGCGCGATCACCCGCGCATCGCCCACCCCGATGTCTTCACGCTGCGGATTCAGATCGAACCCGATCCCCCTCCGCCCGAGGTCACGGCACACATCCAGCGTCGTCCCGCTCCCGCACATCGGGTCCAGAACACTCTCGCCGGGGGCCGAGTACCGATGCAGCAGCTGCCAGATCACCCACCCCGGCGTCGCCCCCGCGTACCGCTGATTCCCCTGCCCACCGCCCGCGCCGGACCCGTACGACCGCGATGGATAATCCCAAAGCGTCGTCGTGAACGGCACCAACTCCGGCCGCCCCTTCGCATACGCCCGCTGCGCCGCATCCGCCTCAAAGTCCCGCCCCGCACGCCGCAGCGCTTCGGTCCGGGTCAACGGCTTGCGACGATCGTCTGGAGGCATCCACAACGATAGGTGCCTCCGCCGCACCAGCATTCACCCTGCGCTGATGCCCTCAGTTCAACAGGTCATTGAACTCCTGCACGCTCAGCCCGCACTGGCTGATGATGCCGCGGAGCAGCCCGCGATCAAGCTCCTTGTGAAGCGGCACCACGGTGCGCCGGCTCGGATGGTCAGGATGCGTCATGACCACATGCGATCCCTTCTGACGCAGCCGCACAAACCCACCACGCTCCAGCGCTCGGATCACCTCGTCACCACTGAGAACAGGAAGCTTGTTCGGCATCGGCGTCGGCCCCCCTCATCCGCTGGCTGCGAGCGATCGATTGCCGCGCTTCGCAGCATCCTGCTTTTTCAGGGGCACGCCTTGGCGTGCTTCGCACGCATCGAGGCAAAGATTCAACTCGCCACCCTACGCCGGAATGCGGTCAATGTTTGGATTCTGGATGTCGTCCGGCACCGGCTCGCCGCGCTCCGCCAGCACCTCAAGCCAGAGCTCCATGGCCTCCCGGCAGTTCTCCATCGCCTCCGCGCGGGTCGACCCCTGCGAATGGCACCCCGGCAGCGACGGCACCGTCGCGATCCAGAACCCATCCTCGCTCTCGTACACAAAGACATATCGCATAAGTCGATTCTACGCCCGATCGCCCCGCTTCCAGAACCCGCGCCTCTCCCCCGTGCTCCCCGATCGCCGCCCCGAAATGCTCCCATCCCCCGACGCTGTATGCCCTGTCAATTCCCCCGATCCCCGCCCGCTCCCCCGTACACTCACCCCAATGGTCGGCCTCATCCCCAATTCCAACCCCAACAACGCGGACCCCAGCGCCTCCACCGCCTCCACCGCCGCGCCGCCCCCCCGACCCATCCGCATCCTCCCACCCCTGCTCGTCAACCAGATCGCCGCCGGCGAGGTCGTCGAACGACCCGCCTCCGTCATCAAGGAACTGCTCGACAACGCCATCGACGCCCGCGCCACACGCATCAGCATCGAACTCGAGCACGGCGGCATCGAACGCATCCGCATCACCGACGATGGCCAGGGCATGGACCGAGACCAGCTCCCCCTGGCCGTCCACCCCCACGCCACCTCCAAGATCGCCGCCGCCGAGGACCTCAACGCCATCCGCACCATGGGCTTCCGCGGCGAGGCCCTCGCCTCGATCGGCTCCATCGCACGCCTCGAGATCACCTCACGCCCAAGAACGCCATTTACTCCCGCCCCCACCCCCACCACCGGCCTCGCTAGCACCGGCACCCGTGGGGAAGCTGGGGGGGGGCACGCCATCCTCGTCGAGGGCGGCACCATCCACCCCATCCGCCCCGCGCCCTCGCCCCTCGGCACCACCATCGAGGTCCGGACCCTCTTTTATAACACACCCGCCCGGCGCAAGTTCCTCAAATCACCCTCAACAGAACAACAGCACTGCCTCGACATCATAAGATCGCTCGCCCTCGCCCACCCAGCCATCGGCTTCCGCATCACCTGCGACCAGCGCACAACGCTCGATCTCCCGCCCAACCAGTCCCCGCGCCAGCGCGCCATCGCCATCCTCGGCCCGGAGCACGAGCCCGAACTCATCGAGGCCCACGCCGACCACTTCGACGATGCACGCGGCGTCGCCCTCTGGGGGCTCCTCGGCACGCCCGTGCTCGCCCGACAGGGCAACCGGCACCAGCGCATCTTCGTCAACGGCCGCCCCGTCCGCGACAAGACCATCATCCACGCGCTCAAAGAAGCCTATCGCTCGCTCATCGAGCCCTCGCGCCATCCCCTGGCCGTGCTCATGCTCGAGATGGACCCCGGCGCGGTCGATGTCAATGTCCACCCCACCAAGGTCGAGGTCCGCTTCCGCGATGCCTCGCTCATCCACAAGGTCGTCTACCGCGCCGCCAAACAGGCCCTGGCCTCACGCGATCTCACCCCCACCAACGCCGGCTTCCACGCCGACCGCGGCTTCCGCTTCCAGCACGACAACACCAACGACAATCAAACCAACCCCGACAACGCCGCACGCCTCCCCTTCGCGCTCCGCGAGCCGGCGCCCGGCAACGCCGCCTCCACCACCGAACGATTCGCCGCCTTCCTCCGACCACGCACCGCCTTCCCCGCGCCCCCAACTTCTTCCTCGATCGACTTCGCCGCCACGCGCGAGGCCCTGCAACGCGACCAACACGCCGATCACCCCGCACCCGGTGGGTCGGCATTCCATGCCGACCAATCGACCCCCAACGCCCCCGACCCCACCACCGACCCCACCACCAGCGCAGCCACTCCCGCCCCCCCGCGCATCCTCCAGGTCCACGATGCCTTCCTCGTCACCCAGGATGACGATGCCGTCGTCATCGTCGACCAGCACGCCCTGCACGAACGCGTGCTCTACGAGGCCATCCACCGCCGGCTCGCCGAGGGCCCGCTCGAATCGCAGCGCCTGCTCACCCCCGTCATGGTCGGCGCTGCGCCCGACGCCGCCGAGGCCATCCTCGCCCGCGCGCCCATCCTCCAGCGCTTCGGCATCGACCTCCAGCAGGCCGGCCCCACCACCCTCGCCATCCACGCCTTCCCCACACTCCTCTTCGATCGCCGCGTCGACCCGGCCACCTTCATCGCCGAACTCGCCGAACGACTCGACAACGACGACCTGCCGACCACCACCGCCACCACCAACAACAACGCCGACAACACAATCTCCGACTCCGACTCCGACTCCGACTCCGACTCCGACTCCGACTCCGACTCCGACTCCGGCGAAGACCTCCTCCAGGATGTCGTGGCCATGATGGCCTGCAAGGCCGCCGTCAAGGCCGGCGACAAGCTCTCAGAACCCGAACTCGTCGAGCTCCTCCGCCTCCGACACGCCTTCGAACGATCCAGCAACTGCCCCCACGGCCGCCCCACCGCCATCCGCCTCACACTCAAAGAAATCGAACGACAATTCGGCCGACTCGGCTGACCACGCCCCCGCTCCCGCGCTCCCCTCCCTGGTGGCACCGGTCTCCGACCGGTGTCTTCTGCTTGTTCTTCTTCTCCTTCGACCTCACCGCTCCTCACCCCCGCCGCGCCCGCTTCTTCCCATACCCATCCTCCACCACCCGCACCTCCGGCGGCGCGCACCGACGCACCAGCTCCGCCAGCGCCAGCGCCTCTTCCCTCCTCGGCGAGGTCTTCCGGAAGCACACCGCGATCCGGCGCGATGGCGCCCGATCATCGAACCACCGCACCCGCACCAGCTCATTCAGCCCCGCCGGCAGCCCGCACGCCAGCGCTGGGAGCAACGAGTACCCGCCATCCTCCGCGCCCCCACCACCAGCGCCCGCCCCTGCCCCATCCGCACCACCACCCGCGCCCCCGCCCGCCGCCACCAGGTACTTCAGCGTCTCCAGGCTCGCCGTGACCTTCCTCGGCGTCGCTCCGCCCCGCTTCCCGCACAACGACAGCGCCTGATCGCGCAAACAGTGGCCATCCTCCAGCAGCACCATGTCGCACGCGCGCAGCCGCGCCGGCGACAGCCGCTCGTGCTCCAGGATCGCGCTGCCCACCGGCGCCAGCAGGCAGAACGGCTCATCGAACACCGGCACCGACTCGATCGCATCCTGCCGGATCGGCAAAGACAGCAGCGCCGCATCCAGCAGCCCCTCGCGCAGCATCTCCACCAGCCGTGCCGTCGGGCGCTCCACGATCTCCGGCATCACACCCCCCGCGCAGCCCCCGATCCCAACCACCCCGCCGGCATCATCATCCAACTC
>JBQLZO010000058.1:0-19293 GCA_052168315.1 Phycisphaerales bacterium
AACCAGCAACCACCCCAACAACCCGATTCGCCCCCGGAGTCTCAACCAGAACCCCCCCCGGCCCCCAACCCCGCGGACCCCAACCGCTCATCCATCCTTCCAAACCACGCATCCCACCCACGCGCGCGGGAGGGAAAGCAAACCTTCCGTGACACCACACCCACCACCCGCCCCGCCCATCGCGCCAGCGCCATCGCCGCGCCCGCACACCCTCCCCCACGCGCTGACCTTCTTCCTCAGCGCCGCCGAACGCGCTGCCGTGCTCAGAACACTCAAGCAGCACCACCCAGACCGCCGCACGGCCCTCCTCGCCGCACTCCACATCAACCATCCCACCACACCGGAAGCCAAACCATGACCCACACCACCCGATACCCACCGCCCAACGCAACGCCCCACACCACAACCACGCGCCCCATCAACCCCCGCCGCAAACCACGCGACCCCCAAGCCCGCACCGAGATCCACAATCAAGCGCCCATCCAGTCCCCACCTCCCGACCCCCTCGAACCACTCCACCGCGCCCTCGCCGACAACCCCGCCGACATCCAATCACTCGCCGAGGCCGCGCACATCGACATCCCAACCCTCGCCGCGGCCATCGCGCAACGACCCACCCGCGCGTGGCGCGAGGCGCTCGGTGCGCTGCTCGATGCCTGCGCTCACCTCGCCGCCAGACACGCCCGGGCCCACGCCATCGCGAGGCTCCGCGAACTCGCCGACTCCAACGAACACCCAGAAACCGCCCGCAAGGCCTGCCTCGACCTCGCGAAGCTCCCCGCCGAATTCGCAAAGCACGCCGATACCGGCACGACCACAGACACCGCCAACAACAGCAGCAACAACCGCGCTGCGCCAGACACACTCCACCCCCACCCCACGGCCCTCACTCCCAAACACGAGAAGGCCATCCAGCAACTCCTCGAACAACTCGCACGCCCACTCCGCGCTGTGCCGCACACCAACCCTTGACCAATCTCTGACCAACCCCTGGCCACCACAATGCGCACCACACCCAATCCCGATCTCACCACACCGCAGCGGGCCTTCACCTCGGCCGTGCGCCCGCACAACCCCGATGCGCTCCACGCGTGGCTCGTCGCCGTGCTCGACATCACCGTGCCCAGGCACGCCATCTGCCCAACCTCCACACCGCCCTTCGACTACCTCATCCACACCTTCTTCGAGCCCGCGCCATTCCCCTCCACCCACGCACCGCCCCACACTCCCACCCAGCCCTGCCCCGCGCCAAACCACCCGCGCGATGCGCTCGTCTGGGCCAACCGTGGCGGCGGCAAGACCTTCTACGCCGCGATCGCCACCATCCTCGACCTCATCTTCAAGCCCGGCATCGAGATCAAGTGCATCGCCGGCTCCCTCGAACAAGCCGCTCGCATGCACGAGCACATCCGCACCTTCCTCGAACGCCCCGCGCTGCAATGGATGATCGACTCCGACTCCCCCGCGCCCGCGAGCGCCGGCGCGCGCCCCGCCCGGTCGCGCATCGGGATCACCGAGCGCCGCATCATCCTCGGCAACCACTCCCGGTGCGACATCCTCGCGCAGTCCCAGACCGCCGTCCGCGGCACCCGCCCCCAGAAACTCCGGTGCGATGAGGTCGAACTCTTCGATCCCGACATCTGGCAGGCCGCCCAGCTCGTCACCCGCTCCAAACACACCCCCGAAGGCCAAACCTACCACGCCGCCATCGAAGCCCTCTCCACCATGCACGAACCCCACGGCCTCATGGCCACACTGATCGAACAATCCCAACCCCCAACCCTCTCTTCTTCCTCCCCACTGGTGCCCGATGCCCGGTGCCTGATGCCTTCTTCCTCTCCCTCTTCCCGGATCCCTGATCCCGGATCCCTGATGCCAGCCCCCGTGCCAAAGGCACGGAGGCTCCTCCGCTGGTCCGCCATCGATGTCCTCGAGCCCTGCCCGCCCCACCGCGACTGCGCTGCGTGCCCGCTCGAGCCCGAGTGCGCTGGACGCGCCAAGACCAGCGGCGCCGGGCACCTGCACATCGACGATGCCATCCAGCAGAAATCACGCGTCGACACCGCCACATGGGAGGCCGAGATGCTCTGCCTCCGACCCCGGCGATCCAGCGCTGTGTTCCCCGAATTCGAAGACCACATCCACATCATCGACGCCGACCCGCCCCTCCCCGCGCCGCCCACGCCGCCCCATCCACTCACCCCGCGCCCCATCCCGCCGCCCATCGCGCCCTCCACGCGCCACCACGACCACACCAACACCCACGCCCACCCCATCACCCTCTGCGCCATGGACTTCGGCTTCCGCAACCCCACCATCGTCCTCTGGGCCATCAACCACCCCGGCGGCGCTCTCCACATCGTCGATGAACTCGTCCAGCGCGAAGCCTTACTCCAACGCGCCATCGACGCCATGCTCCACGGCGCGCCGCCCACACCAACAACAACACCCGACGACAAGCCCCGCCCGCACACCTGTCCCCCAGCCCAACCCAACCGCCCCCGCTGGCCCATCCCCGAATGGGTCGCCATCGACCCCGCCGGAAGGCAACGCTCCGAACAAACCGGCATCTCCGCGGCCACCATGCTCACGCGGGCCGGGCTCAACCCACGCGCCAAGCCCGCACGCATCGAACCGGGGCTGGCCGCCATCCGCGCCCGCCTCCGCCCCGCCAACCCCGCCGACCCGCCCACCCTCTACATCCACCGCCGATGCCAGACCCTCATCAACGCCATGCACGCCTACCGCTACCCACCCAACAACCCCAACACCACCACGCCCCTCAAGGACGGGCACGACCACCCCATCGACGCGCTGCGATACCTCCTGACCAACCTCGAACGCCCGGGGACGCGGATGGTGATGTCGTGGTGAAGGCCGACGAGCGTGCACGCAGTGCGGATTGCTGAAGGCGGCTCGTTGATCACTCAGATATCGAGGGCGTCGCAGCAGCAGCAGCAGCGTGGTGTGGGCGGAATCCACAATCTTGACGGCCGTGATTGGAGTATTCTGAGGCGATGAGCGCTGAAGGAATTCGATTGAATCGGTTGAATGAGCGGGTTATGGCAGCGACAGAGTTTTTCTGGACGGCTCGGGGCTCACAGGCGGCAAGCCAGGGCGGAGCGACGGGGGACAAGGACAGGGGCGGGCGTTCGGCGGTGACGGGGGGTGGACACATCGATGGATTTGTAACGCTCATACAGCAGTTGCTGGTCGAGAACGGCGTGCCAGAGGACTGCTTTTTCGCGAAGCGGCGTACGGTGGATCTGCCGCTTTATTTCAGGCCACATCGCGACTGGGACTTGGTGCTTGTGTACCGGGGGATGCTGGTGGCGTGCATGGAATTCAAATCACAGGTCGGCCCATCGTTCGGGAACAACTACAACAACCGTGTGCAGGAAGCGGTCGGTGATGGGCACGACCTCGCCGTGGCGTATCGCGAGGGCCTGTTCAAGCCATCGCCCCGTCCCTGGGCCGGATATCTGATGTTGCTGGAGGACACGGAGCGATCTCGATCGGCAGTGTCGGTTCGTGGCACGCACTTCCCTGTTGATCCGGCATTCCAAGAAGCGTCATATGCAAAGCGGTATGAGGTGACGGTTACCCGGCTGGTTCGCGAGTCGTTGTACGACGCGGCATCTCTGATACTGACATCGAAGGGGCCGCCATGCGGCTACACAATTCCGAGCGAAGAAATCGGGTTTCGACGGATGGCCCTCTCGCTCATCGGGCACGCGATGGGCGTGATTTCCGAGTAACCGGCTTGGTTGGCCCTGTGATCTCGATGATCGGCGATGGACGCCCGAGGACACCCTCCGAGGCCTCAGCCTTGATGCGCGTTTCCGCCATGCTGAAATAGCCGGGATCGATCTCGTTGATGATGCTGTTGCGGTCGGCCTTGATCGCGGCGAGTGTTGTAGTGCCGGTGCCTCCAAATGGATCGAGCACGGTGTCGCCGGTGAACGAGAACATGCGAACAAGCCGGTAGGCGAGTTCAAGGGGATAGGGCGCGGGATGCTGGCGTGTCGATGCACCGGTGAGATCGGTCCAGATCGGGCGGAACCACTTGGCCTGCTCTTCCTTGGTCAGCCGGGAGGTGGCACGCTGATCATCGGTTGGGTTGCGGTAGGCACCGGGCTTGCGGAGCATGAGGATGTACTCGACATCGTTCTTGATGATGGCGTTCGGTTCGTAGGGCTTGCCGAGGAAGCCCGCCCCGTTGCCGTCGGCCTCGAACGCGGCGTTGGCGATTTTGTTCCAGAGGATCGGCGTGAGGTAATCGAATCCGATGCGTCGACAGCGTACGGAAATATCGGCGTGGAGCGGAAAGACATGGTGGCGGCCATTGTTCTTGCGGCGGGCGACGCAGACATCCCCGACATTGCAGACGAGCCGACCGCCGGCGCAGAGCACGCGGTAGCAGTGCCGCCACACCTGGTCGAGTTCATCATGGAACGCCTCGTAGTCGTCGAGGTCGCCGAGCTGGTCCGGATGGTCGTTGTATTTCTTGAGATTGAAGTATGGCGGCGAGGTGACCACGAGATGGACGGAACCATCCGGAATCCAGTCGAGGTGCCGCGCATCGCCCAAGCGGAGCGTGTGCGAAGTCGCCGGCCCGTCGTACGGGCGAAGTGTGGGGATGGTCGTCGCTTCGGCACGGGTGCGACCAGCGGGCGACGGAGTGGCGTTCGATGAAGTCGGTTGGAACACGGGATGCCTGAACGGGTGCGGGGTCGAAGGATTCTCGTTCGGGAGATGGTAGCATCAACCGCGCCATCATGGTCCCTGGGTCCGCCTCCGGTCCCATCCTCACCGCTCATCATCCCCTCCCACCCCCGCCCCAGGCACGAACGCGAACACCGCCCGATCGCCGCGTCCACGATTCCGGAAATGGGCGTCCATCACGATGTCCACACCGCCATCCTCGCCCCGCTCGAACCCAACCCACGGCGCCTCCCCGTACTTGCCGGCCTGCCAGTGCCAGGTCATCCATTCCGGCTCACCGTCCGGCAGCGGTGGATTGGTGATCAACGGTGTGTGGCACCACCCGAGCCGTCCGAACTCCAGACGAACACGCCGCACCGCCGCCTCCTCATCCCGCACATCCACGCTCGCCCGCGTGGCCGCGATCGCGCGCTCGATCTCAGCCATGACCGCCCGATGCCGCTTATCGAACGAAGGCGCCACCGCTTCAAGGACCGGTTCGATCCAAGGCCTGACAAGAGAGTCTTCCCGTTCGAGATCGCCCACCAGCAGCACACCCACCACACCCAGCCCCACGGCCACCGCTGGATGCACACGAATCCGCGGCTGATACCCCCGCACGCCTTCCAACTGTCCCTTCGTCCCGCTCAACGCCACGCCTCCAAAGGCCCGCACCCACCTCACGCCCGCCGCCCCTCAATCGACGCCCACTCGGCAATCCGCACAAACATACCTCAGGGCCCCCGATCCCAAAGCCACACAACGCTGCGGACCAGACGAAAAAGCGAAAGAGGGCACCCAAAGGATGCCCTCGAAACGCATGACAGTCCAGCGTTCACCACCCCCGCCCCCACTCACTCCCCTTCTTCCTCCGCGCCCTCTGCGCCTCTGTGGTGAAAATCTCTTCTCCCTGTTCTCTCTCTCCTCTGCCTCTTCACTCTTCACTGGTGCCTGATGCCCGATCCCTGATGCCTCTCTTCTCACCCCACCGCCTTCTTCAGCGCCTCCACCTTGTCCAGCTTCTCCCAGGTGAAGGTGTCGTGCGACTGGGTCGTGCCGTCCGGGCGGGTCACCTCGACGCTCGCCGGCTGGCGCCCGAAGTGCCCGTGATACGCCGTCGGGCTGAAGATCGGGCGCAGCAGGTTCAGCGACTCGATGATCCCCCTCGGCGTCAGGCGGAACACCTCGCGGATCGCCTTCTCGATCTTCACCGGGTCGGCCTGCTCCGTGCCGTGGCAGTTGATGTGCACGCTCGTGGGCTCGACCACGCCGATCGCGTACGCCAGCTGCAGCTCGCACTCCTCGGCCAGCCCTGCCGCCACCACATTCTTCGCGATGTACCGCGCCATGTACGCCGCCGAGCGGTCGACCTTGGTGGGGTCCTTGCCGGAGAACGCCCCGCCGCCGTGGCGGCCCATGCCGCCGTAGGTGTCCACGATGATCTTCCGCCCGGTCAGCCCGACATCCCCGTGCGGCCCGCCGATCTCGAACGCGCCGGTCGGGTTCACGAACACCTCGATGTCATCATTCCACCAGGTCTCGCCCAGCACCGGCTTGATGATGTGCTTGATCACCTCGTGCGAGAGCTGCTTCTGACGCTCCGAGCGCTCGGCCGAGTTCTTCGAGTTCCACATCGGGCCGTGCTGCGTCGAGAGCACCACATTCTTCACCCGCACCGGCTTGCCCCGCGAGTCGTACTCGATCGCCACCTGCGACTTCGCATCCGGGCGGAGCTGCTCGATCATCGTCCCCTCCCGCGCCTGCGCCTGACGCTCGATCAGGCGGTGCGAGAGATAGATCGGCAGCGGCATGTAGGTGCCCGACTCCAGCGACTCCGTCTCGCGGCACGCGTACCCGAACATCAGGCCCTGGTCGCCCGCGCCGAACTCGCCCTCGCGGTGCACGCCCATCGAGATCTCCGGCGACTGCTGCTTCAGCGACACCAGCACCGCGCACGACCGATGGTCGAACTGCATGTCCCCATCCGTGTACCCGATCCGCTTGATCGTCTCGCGCACCACATCCGCGATCTCGACATACGCCTCGGTCTTCACCTCGCCGGCCACCACCGCCATCCCCGTCGAGACCATCGTCTCGCACGCCACCCGGGAGTTCGGATCCTGGATCAGCATCGCGTCGAGCACGGCGTCGGAAATCTGGTCCGCCACCTTGTCAGGATGGCCCATCGACACGGATTCAGAGGTAAAGAGATAGGACATCGGGCGACTCCCATGGGAACGGTGGAGAACGAATTCGGGGACTGCGGGCACGCCGCACGGGCCTCGTCGCGATTCATCCATTCATCCGGATGAACGGGCGAAGACTCGGCCCGGCGAGTCTATCCACCCGCCCATCCCCCGACAAGCCGAGCGCATCGCGCAGCGGAGTTCGTGCCGGCCGCTCACGTCAGGAAGGGCCCCTCCGCAGCGATGGACCCTTCGCCGCGCACCGCTGGCGCCGGTGCCCACCCCCCGACACCACGCCGAACATCCGAAAGTAAGGTCACGCTTACGAAAATCACCCAATGAAGGTTCGGCATAAGTGCCGTGCCGGACCGGAGGCATCCCGCGACGCGACCCGCATCCCAAAGAGCACCCGTCGTGCCAGGCGAGCTGGATTCGTTCGGCGCGATATATAGGCCGTAAGTCACTGGCTATTACGATCTTATGGGCCAATGGCCAAATTATGGACACAATTCACTTGGCCAGACGCCATCCTGTTCCGTATATCCAAGGGTCGTGGTCCTTCATTTCTGACGCATAGCCAAGCGCGGTGATCCACGATCCGTGTGCAATAACGAAGCGCGCGGTGCGCGGCGATGCCCGAACGCGCCGTCCCCCACAAAGTCCTCGCCGACCCCGGTGCCACCCCCCAGCCATTCCCCAGCCACCCCCCAGCCACCCCGGAGCCCCGCCTCATGACCGAAGATCAGAGCCGCACGCCGTTCGTCCTCATCACCCATGGCAAGAACTACTCCAACATCGTCTCCAGCCTCTTCGCGTTCATCGACGCACCGGACATGTTCTGCAACGGCACGGGCATCATCGCACCGGAAGCGCGCCCGAACTGCCTCGTCTCCTGCTCCAGATCGCTCGGCGACTTCGGTTTCAGCCTCGTCTACGGCGAGGCCGACCCGGCGACCGTGAAGAAGATGAAAGCCTTGAAAAAGTCCGGGCAGCTCCTGCGAGCGATCAAACGCGCCCGCCGCGAACTGCAGCCCACACACCACGACGCTTCCGACCAGGGCGACACCGGCACGCCCGCGGCCGAACTCGAGTGCGAGTTCTACTCGGGTGATGGCGTCCTCGATGTGCTCCTGAACAACAACGGGTATCTCCCGCTCTACATCAAGATCGACTGCCGCAGAACAACGGAAGAGACATCCGCGATCATCAGGGCGATCCAGTTGGCCGGGTTCGCCATCGTGCAGTACGAACTCATCCGGTGCGACGATGTCCACGCCGCCGAACCCGATGGACCGACCAAGGTCCGGCTGAGCCACCATCTGAAATGCTACGCACCCGCGCCGGTCATCGAGCGGTACGCCGGAAGGAGCTACCAGGCCGACGAGCTCTCCTCCTGCGCGATCTTCGAGGGCGTCGAGTGGGCGTCGATCGACGCCGTCCAGTTCTCACAGGAGCCGATCGACACGGACACGATGCTCCCCATCCTCGTCCAGGACGACGAACTGATCTCCGGCGAGAACTCCAAGTTCTGCTATGTCATCGTCACCGGCGGCGGCCAGCACGGCGAGTCCTGGAAGCCACTCCCGCCCATCATCGACTGGATCAGGACCACCGTGCAGCGCGACGATGAGCGGGGCCAGCCCGCCACCCCGAGGCTCGCGCGTATCTCGTACAGATCCATCGGCGGCCAGTTCGTCGGCATCTTCGTCCTCATCGACAACACCGGCAACAGGTGCGCTGCGCTCGAGCAGGACAAGGCCGCGTTCATCGAGCGGAACTCGTTCGACTCGCGCCAGGACAAGCACGGCGGCATCCGCCACATCGCCATCTACGGGTCCGAGCGACGCCCCGACCACTATCGCCGCTCGTGGCAGGTCTGCCGCCTCTCGCTCACCACCAGGAACCGCGAAGGAACCATCGCCGCGCTGACGAACCACTGGGCAGGCACATGGAACTACGCCGGCGCGTTCTGCGACATCATCGAACACGACGGGATCATCGAGATGCCCCCGCCCCAGAAGCCCGGCAAGCGGAAGGGCAAGCCGCAGGACCCGAACTTCAGGCACAGCTACACGATCGTGGTCAACCCCTCGAGCGACGCCGCGATCCGCTGGCTGAACGAGCGCAATTCCAACTCCAGCGCCGCCGAGATCTGCTACGAGTCCTTCCGCAGGATGACCGAGACCTTCATAAAGCTCCGCTTCGAGACCGTTGCCCGCAGGCGTCCCGGCAGAAGGCCCGGCAGGCAGCCAGACTGGTCCTATGCGTACGCCGGCGATGATCTTGAAGCGCTCGAGGCGCACTTCCGGAGACGCAAACTCCACACGGAGATCGTGACCTCCTGGAAGATCACGCCGCGCGGGCCCGATGAGTCACCCGCGCCCTCCAAGAGCCCCACCGAGTCCTCGAAGGACTGAACTCGCACCACGACCGCAGCCCCGGTTCACCAACCCCAAAAATGCAGCCTCGGCGGGCGCGTCCTGTGCGTCGCGCCCGCCGAGGCTTTCTCCGTGCCGTTGCGGCACGCGCGGTGGTGTGCTCAGTCTGTGTTCCTGAATCACGCCGTGTGGCAGTCTGTTCCCCGCGCCCCATCAGCCGGTCCCGACCCCCCCGACACCCAGTCAGGCGTCCCCGAAAGGGCCAGCAGGCGGCGGAACCAGGAACAACCGCGTGCTGGCCGTGCTCGTGTGCCTTCCTGCCCGGTGCCTCTCTCTCTCAAAGAGCACCGAAAGCTTCTCGCCACCCGCGGGGGCCGGGGAGAGGTGGGGATCAGCTGACCTGCCCACTTGGCCAGCACGAACCCCACCTCCCTCCGGTCCCCGCGGACGGGTCCGCCTCGAATGCGACGGACACACGATCCACTCAAACATACGCTATGCCAGTTCCAACTGTTGCTCGCTGAATTCAAAAATCCGCACTACACAACGACTTACGGCCAAAAACAGCGATATTCAATAATTTGAAGTGCGAAATACCGTCGTTTAGCCGAATTCTGCGATATTTCGTTGAAATCCTTGGCACCACCACGCGCCGTACCCCACAATCAACCACCGCCCGTTCCCCGCACCAGCACCCAATTCCTCCCAGGCCCACACCCTTCTCGCTCCCCCCCGGCCCCAACCCGCATGCCCACCAACGACCCCACGCCCCACATCGACCCGCAACGACCCGCCCGCAACCCCTGGGCCCCGCTCACCGTCCAATCCCTCTTCGAACGACTCCCCTACGCCGTCCTCGCGCTCGATCGCCGCTGGCTCATCACTGCGGCCTCGCCGCGCGCCCTGGCCTTCCTCACCTCCGACCGATCGCTTCATCCCGCCAACCCCATCCCCACGGGCGCTGCCCACACCGGCTCCGACGCCGCGGCCCTCATCAACACCCCACTCGACCGCTGCCTCGCGCCCGATGCTCGGTCCTCGGCCACCGGATCCGTCGCCGCGCGGCTCGCCGAGGCCATCGACCGCCGCCAGGGGCTCCGGCTCCGAACCCTCGCCAACGCCACCGGGCGATCCATCGACCTCATCATCACCGACACCGAGGCCGCCCGGCACGCCGCCCCCCCCAACGCCCAACCCACCTCCCAAGCCAACAACGAACCCATCCTCATCACCCTCTTCGACGCCACCGAACGCGCCGCCCTCGAGTCCGAACTCGACCACCTCCGCCGGCAGCTCGCCGATGCCGAGCGCCAGCGCTCCACATTCGATGCCCTCCGCGAACAGCTCAGCGCCGCCGCCGAGCCGCCCACGATCGTCGGATCGTCGCGACCCATCCTCACGATGCTCGACGACATCAGCGCCTCGGCCCCCACCAGCTCCACCGTCCTCATCCTCGGCGAGACCGGCACCGGCAAGGAACTCGTCGCACGCGCGGTCCACGCCGCATCCCCGCGCGCCGCCCGCGCGCTCGTCGCCGTCAACTGCGCGGCACTCCCCGAATCGCTGCTCGAATCGGAGCTGTTCGGTCACGAACGCGGCGCTTTCACCGGCGCCGACCGGCGGCGCATCGGCAAATTCGAGCTCGCTGACTCCGGAACCCTCTTCCTCGATGAGATCGGCGAACTCTCGCTCCCCGCACAGGCCAAGCTTCTCAGGGTGCTCCAGGAGGGCGCCTTCGAGCGCGTCGGCGGCGCGGAGACCATCCGCGTCGATGTCCGCGTCGTCGCCGCCACCCACCGCGACCTCGTCGAACTCGTCAGGAAGGGGCGATTCCGCGAGGACCTGTTCTATCGGCTCAATGTCTTCCGCATCGCCGTCCCGCCGCTCCGTGATCGCAAGGATGACATCAAGCAGCTCGCCGAGCACCTGCACCGCAAGCACGCGGGCGAAATGGGCCGATCGCCCCTCCCCATCAATGAGCGATCGATCCGCAGGCTCCTCGCGTACAACTGGCCCGGCAATGTCCGCGAACTCGACAACGCCATCGAGCGCGCCACACTCCTCGCCTTCGCCACCAAGAACGACAGCGCCCCCATCGCCGCCCGCGCCCTTGACATCGAACTCCCCGAAGGCGCTTCCCGCACCGTCAACGCCGCATCCAACGACCCGCTCGACCCCACGCGCCCGGGGGCCCGGAACAACACCGCCAACGCCAGCGCCCGCGCGAACTCCGAACCGGCCGGACGAGATGTCCTGCTCGACCTCACCCTCGACCAGCTCCAGAGGCTCCAGATCGTCCACGCCCTCGAACGATCCAACCACCGCGTGTTCGGCCCCGCCGGCGCGGCCGAACAGCTCGGGATCAAGCCCCAGACGCTCCTCTCACGCATGGACAAGCTCGGGATCCCACGCCCCCGCGCCGCCCGGGGCGGCAAGACTCGACGCTGATCCCACGCCCCGCCCCTCGCTCCCTCGCGCCGCCACGCCTCCAGCGCTGAGCAAAAGCACCCAAACTTCAAAACAAACAACGGCCGCCTCTCCTCGGGGCGGCCGTCGACCGTGGGGTCAGGAGCATCAAGGCATCGCCGACCCGCGTGTAGGCCTCAAGATGCCCGGTTCTCCGGGACATGTCAACGCCATTCGCCGCCCAATTGGGGAAACACACCCACATTTCTTGCTTCCCGGACCCCCGTTCAGGGCACCCCCACGCGGCGCGCCCGAATCCGCCTCCGCCCACGCCCCACCCGGTACGATCGCCAGAGCACCCATCTCAAGGGCATCAACCAACCAACCACCAGCCACACGGAGCCATCGCGTGCCCAAAGGAAACCGCAAGAACAGGCCAAGCAACCCCGCCGCGCGACGCACATCCAGCGCCAACAAGCCCGCCGGGGCATCCAGCCCGCCGACCAGGCCCACCGCCCCCGTCGAGCACCCCGCGCCCTCCCCGCACTCGTTCATCATTGGGCTCATCGGCGTCGGCGCAGCCCTGGTCTTCTCCATCCTCCTCTCCGTCCAGTCCATCGCCGGAACCACCCTCCCCGGGTGCGGCCCCAAGTCCGCCTGTGCCGCGGCCACCTCCAGCGCCTTCGGGAAGCTCCCGCTCATCGGCTGGCCCGTCTCCCACCTCGGCACCGCCTACTTCCTCGCCACGCTCTGCCTGTGGATCACCACCCTCAAGCGCATGCCCGGATCCATCACATGGCTCATCCGCGCCGGCGCGGCCGTCTCGGCCTTCTACATCGTCGTCATCCTCACCAATCCGGACTACGCCTGCCCCTACTGCCTCGCCGCGCACGCCGGCAACTTCATCCTGCTCATCGCCGCCGAATGGCGACGCATCGCCGCCCGCGCCCAGCCCACAGATCCCAAGGCCACGCCGAAGCTCGCCGGGCTCTGGGGCGCCGGCTTCGTCGCCGCCACCCTCGCGCTCGTCATCGCCTCCGGCGTCGTCCAGCGCAACTTCGAATCCGACCAGGAGGAAGAGCGACTCGCCTCCACCGAGCAGCTCACCCAGCGCATCGCCGAACAGGCCGAGCAGGCCCGCCAGCGCAACGAGGCCAGCAACACCGCCAACACCACCAGCACCGATCCAGACGCCACCCCGAATACAGCCCCCGGCACAGACCCGGACGCCGAATCCCCAACCAACAACACCACCACGAACAACAACACCAACCCCGCCCCCGCCCCGCCCACCATCGCCTTCCGCGGCTCCAGCTACGGCCCGGACAACCCCTTCGTCGGACGCTACATCAAGGGCCCCGACGAAGCTCCGGTCCGCATCGTCGTCTTCTCAGGATTCCAGTGCCCGGACTGCAAGACCATCGACGCAGACATCATGCGCATGTTCGAGCAGTACCCCGGTCAGATCGCCTACTCGCACAAGCAGTTCCCGTTCAACATCGAGTGCAACCCCTACACGCCCCGCACCCTCCACGACAACGCCTGCTGGGCCGCACGCGTCGCCGAGATCGCCGGCATGATCGGCGGCGATGAGGCCTTCTACAAAATGCACGACTGGCTCTACGAGGTCGACGGCCGCTTCATCTCCACCCAGGACCTCCAGAAGGGCGTCGCCGCCGCGGGGCTCCAATGGTCCGATTTCTCCGCCATCCTTAACGATCCGCAGCAGATGGAGATCGTCAACCAGCGCATCGCAGAGGATGTCGATGAAGGCGTCGCCCTCGGGCTCAGCCTCACACCCATGGTCTTCATCAACGGCGTCGAGATGCGCGGCATCCGCGCCCGCAACGCCATCGCCAACACCGTCGCCGCCGCCATCCGCGCCGACCCGCCCGCGCTCGGGTTCGACGCCGACACCCCCATCCCCGCCACCGAGCGCGCCATCGAACTCTTCCTCGAAGACATGCCCCAGCAGATCCCCGCCTCCGCGCACCAGTTCGCCTCCGGCCCGCTCGTGCCCAACATCGACATCCAGATCTGGGGCTCGCACGCACGCGAAGATTTCCGAGAGGCCCTCGCGCAGATCCAGTCCGTCGCCGAGCGGCGCGGCGACATCAGCATCACCCTCCGCCACTACCCGCTCGACCCGGCCTGCAACCCGCACATGAGCGGCGGCCCGCCCAACGACGAGTGCGAGATCGCACGGCTCCTCGACGCCGTCGGCATCGTCGCCGGCGCCGAGGCGCACTGGCGACTGGCCGACTGGCTCATGGCCAACGCCGAGCGCTACACCCTCGAGACCGCGCTGGCGCACCTCCGCTCCAGCGACATCGACACCGACGCCGTCATCGAGGCCATGAACCAGCCGCAGCGCACCGCCGACATCCAGCGCGACATCCAGACCCTCCGCTCCAACATGCGCATGCCCGGAGTGCCGGCCATCTTCATCAACGGGCGGCACGCGACCAACTGGCGCGGCGGGCAGCGCGAACCCATCCTCGATGCCCTCATCGAGGCCGCCGCCAACGCCGGCCCCATGCCCCCGCGCTGACCCCCCCAACCCCCCCAACCCCTGCCAATCCCCCCCAGGCCCCACCACGAAGTCCGCCGTACGCAAGATCCACAACCCCATCACAAGGCGATCCCATGGCACCCCTCCTCACCCGGTTCCTGACACCTCTCGCCGCGTGCGCCATCCTCGCCACCATGCCCGGCATGGCGCTCGCCGCCCCGCTCGCCCGGGCCCAGCCCGAACGCCCCGACTCCACCACGACCACCACCCGCCCGAACACCGACACGCTCGTCCGCGGCGAGGCCGAGTACCAGCACGAAGGCACCACCTACCGCGGCTACCTCGTCTATAACGGCGCGAACCCCGACACCGGCCCGCGCCCCGCCATCATCGTTTTCCACGAGTGGTGGGGGCTCAACGACTACGCACGCACGCGCGCTGACATGCTCGCCAAACTCGGCTATGTCGCCTTCGCGCCCGACCTCTACGCCCAGCCGCCCACCGATGACCCCGCCATCGCCGGACAAAGGGCCCGCGCCCTCTACGCCGACCGCGCGCTCTTCCGCGCACGCCTCAACGCCGCCATGGACGCCCTCACCGCGATGACCAAGCTCGTCGACACCGACAACATCGCCGCCATCGGCTACTGCATGGGCGGCACCGCCGCGCTCGAACTCGCCCGATCCGGCGCGCCCCTCAAGGCCATCGTCAGCTTCCACGGCGGCCTGGGCACCCCCAACGAACAGGACAACGCCAACATCAAGGCCAAGGTCCTCGTCTGCAACGGCTCGGCCGACCCCCTCGTCCCCTTCGAAGAACGCCAGGCCTTCATCGAATCCATGAACCGCCACAACATCGATTTCAAGTTCATCGAGTACGCCGGCGCGGTCCACTCATTCACCAACCCCGCCGCCGGCAAGGGCGCACGCGCCGGCAACCCCGCCTCCCAGCACCACCCCATCGCCGATGAACGCTCATGGAGCGACATGCGCTTATGGCTCGCCGACACCATCGGCCAACCCCTCCCCGCCGACCCTTCGCTCCCCTGATCCCGACCGCCCGCTCCCTCTCCCTCTTCTGCTCCCACTGGTGCCCGATGCCCGGTGCCTGGTGCCTTCTTCTCTTCCCTGATGCCCGATGCCTGATCCCTGATGCCTTCTTCTCCCTCACACCACCAACTCCGCCCCCTTCTCCACCGACACCGGCAGCCCCTCCGCCTCCTTCAGATCCTCCGGCTCCAGCGCTGTCAGCGGGCTCAGCTCGATCACGCACTCGGCCGCGCCGCTCTCCCGGCGCGGCACACGCACGCCCGCCCGCTCCAGCCACCGCGCCGCCCGCTCGGACTGCAGAGCCCGGCTCGTCAACGGCGAGTCCGCACCCTCCGCGTTCTTGATCGGCGCGAACTCCTCCTCGCGGATCGTCTCGTACACGATCGAAGATTCGCACAGCGGCAGCGCATCGAACACGAAGGTCTCCAGCTTCACCGCGTTCGGCTCCCGCGGCGACACCGCCTCGCCGGTCTCCGGATCCACGAAGTCCACCTTCTTGTCCGCGCGGTGCAGCGGCAGCGCGAACCCATCCGGCGAATCGTTGAGCGATTCCACGAACCCGACGCCGATCATGTGGATCGCGATCGACCCCGCGTTGAACCGCAGCGCCCCGCCATCATCCCGCGCCGACGCAAGCTCCTCCGGAAGATCCGAGTACTCGATCACCCGCGTCTTCCCGCCAGCCCGGCAGAACACCCCCACGCGCTCGCCCGCGTTCGCCTTGGCCACCATCTTCGAAGACATCTGCCCCGAAGAGTCCGGCGCCCCGGCGTGCAGCCCGATGAACACCGGGTCGATCACCTTCGCCAGCGGGTTGTCGATCTGCGTGTACGAGATGTGCTCGACCCCGCGCCGCCGCATGTCACCGATCGCGCCCGAACCCCACAGCGCCCGCAGCGAGCCGCCGTGCCCATCCGGGTTCGTCGCCACGGAGCACCGCGATGCCAGCAGCATCCGACCCGTGGCACGATCGAAGCTCGGCAGCACCCCCTGGTTGAAGAACATCACATCCGCGCGGTCCAGCCCGAAGTACCCGTGCCGCTCGAAGAACGACACCGTGTCCGCGTGGTTCAAGGGGCTCGTCATGATGTACCACGGGATCCGCACGCCGAACTTCCGCGATGCCGCCAGCACCTGCTCGCCCAGCACCGCGAACAACGCCCGCCCCGTCACCGGCGTCGCCGGGAAAGTCCCCTTCGGCCCATCGAACCCCAGCCGCGTCCCCTGCCCGCCCGCCACCGTGAACGCGGCCACCTTCCCCGCCCGCACCAGCGACTCACCAAGCCGGCGCATCGCCCCCGCATCCCACCCTTCCGCAGTGCCATCCGAACGCACCGCGCTGTAGCACGGCGCCGGCGTCAGCTCACCCGGATCAACCCCCGCCTCCGGGCGCGAACGCACATACCGATCCACCCACGATGGCACCCGCTCCAGTTCGATCGAGCCCAGCTGCTCCAGCAGCCCGCTCCGCTCCGCATCGCTGAGCCCATCCCAGAACGCCAGCACATGGCCCTGCCCGATCGACACCAGCCGCTCGCGCATCACTTCCAGTCCCGTCGCAGTGCCCATCGCCGCTCCAACTCGATCGAACAACATCAACAATCACACAACACCCCCCCCAACCCCCCCGACAGCCCCAATACCCCCAGCGCCCCCGCCCAACCGCGCCCTGAACGCCCCCGCGCGCCCACGCGATTCATCCCTCCCCGCTCGACCCCGTCCCCGGCGTCCGCGAGTCATCCGGATCCTCCGGAGAACTCCATTGGTCCGCCCGATGCCGCACGATCTTCCCGGATTGCACATACAGCACCTGCTCCGCGATGTTCGTGCAGTGGTCGGCCATCCGCCCCAGGCTCGCCGCCACCCGGTTCAGCGCGAACGCGAAGTCCACCGTCTGCGTACCACGCGAGAGCTGCTCCTCCACATCCCGCATGATCGCCTGCTTGAACCCCTCAGTCGCATCATCCGACGCCAGCACCAGCCGCGCCGCATCCGAGTCCATGTGCGCAAACGCCCCGTTCGTCGACGACATGATCCCGATCACCGAGTTCGCCAGCACCCGGAACTTCGCCGGCGGCGCGGCACGCTCATCCGCGAATGACTCGATCCGCTCCGCGATATACACCGCGAGATCCGCGATCCGCTCGAACTCGTTGTTCACCTTCACGATCGTCAGGATCATCCGAAGCTCACGCTCCGGAATCGTGCACGCGATCGCCGCGATCTGCTGCAGCAGCTCCACGGCCGCACGTTCGATCCGCACATCCTCACGGTCGATCGCCGCATCCCGCTCGATCACCACCCCCGCCTTCTGAGCATCCCCATCGAACACCGCCTCCACCGCGTGCTCGACCATCCACTGCACCTCCGACCCCTGGCGAGCCAGACGCCGGCGCAGCGACTCAACCCCATCGATCAACGCCCGAGGATCGCACGACAGATTCGGTTCCGAGCCGCCCATCCCCCCATCCTATCGCCACCCCCGCCCGCGGGGCGGGAAAGCAGCAGAGCACCAGAACAGCAGAACAACAGATCCAGAGACACAGTGCCCGCCCCCTCCAGCATCACCCCACCGATCCAAGCCCCGCCCCGCCAGACAGCACCCCACACCCAACATCTGCCATCTGCTGCTCTGCTGTTCCGCTGCTCTCCCACCCGCTGCTTCGCTGCCCTCTCCTCTATCATCCCCCCCGCACGCCCCATCATCCCAGGAGCCTCCCCATGTCCGCTTTCCAGATCGAAGCCATCCACGCACGACAGATCCTCGATTCACGCGGCAACCCGACGCTTGAGGTCGAGGTCGCCCTGCTGGGCGGTGCCGGCGGACGCGCCGCCGTCCCGTCCGGCGCTTCCACCGGCGAGAACGAGGCCGTGGAACTCCGCGATGGCGACAAGGAGCACTACCTCGGCAAGTCCGTGCACCAGGCCGTCGACCATGTGAACTTCCAGATCGCCGAATCCCTCGAAGGGCTCGATGCGCGCGACCAGGAGCACATCGACCAGACCATGCTCCAGCTCGACGGCACGCCCAACAAGGCCACCCTCGGCGCCAACGCCATCCTCGGCGTCTCCATGGCCATCGCGCACGCCGCCGCCGCGCAGTCCGAGCTCCCCCTCTACCGCTACCTCGGCGGCACCGGCGCCAAAACCCTCCCCGTCCCCATGCTCAACATCCTCAACGGCGGCAAGCACGCCGACAACACCGTCGACTTCCAAGAGTTCATGATCCAGCCATGGGGCTTCGAGCGCTTCGAGGATGCGCTCCGCGCCGGCGTCGAGATCTACCACACCCTCAAGGGCGTGCTCAAGAAGCGCGGCATGTCCACCGCCGTCGGCGATGAGGGCGGCTTCGCCCCCAACCTCGCCGACAACGAGGATGCGCTCAAGGTCATCGAAGAGGCCACCGAGAAGGCCGGATACAAGTGGGGCGAGCAGATCTTCGTCGCCCTCGACCCGGCAACCTCAGAACTCTGGAACGAGGCCGAGAAGGATGGCAAGAAGGGCTACAAGTTCTTCTCATCCTCGCAGGAGATCATCTCGACGGATGACCTCATCTCCATCTGGGCCGACTGGTGCAAGAAGTACCCCATCCGCTCGATCGAAGATGGCCTGGCCGAGAACGACTGGGAAGGCTGGGCCAAGCTCACGGCCAAGCTCGGCGACAACGTCCAGCTCGTCGGCGATGACCTCTTCGTCACCAACGCCAAGTTCGTCGCCCGCGGCATCAAGGAAAGGTCCGCCAACGCCGTGCTGGTGAAGGTCAACCAGATCGGTACCCTCTCCGAAACCTTCGACACCGTGAACCTCGCCATGCGGAACAACTTCGCCTGCGTGCTCTCGCACCGCTCAGGCGAAACCGAGGATGCCACGATCGCCGACATCGCCGTCGCCACCAACTGCGGCCAGATCAAAACCGGCGCACCCTGCCGCTCCGACCGCAACGCGAAGTACAACCAACTCCTCCGCATCGCCGAGGAACTCGGCGATGATGGCGTCTACGGCGCCCTCACCTGGAACCGAGGCTGACCCCCCCAGCCCCCCCCAGCCCCCCCAGCCCT
>JBQLZO010000059.1:0-26862 GCA_052168315.1 Phycisphaerales bacterium
CCCTCCCGCGCTACACCACGCTCCCCGATGCCCAGTCCGCCGATCCAACCAACCCCAGCCCCAGCCCCAACCCCAACCCCAACCCCAACCCCAACCCCAACCCCAACACCAACCCAGACGCCGCCGATCGCTTCGCGTCCCTCACCCTCTGGCTCCTCAGCGCCGCCCTCGGCGCCATCACCATCGCCGCCGAACTCGCCCTCGGCGCTGCGCTCCTGTTCGCACACCCGGACCCCTCCGCGCGCACGCTCATCATCCTCACGATGGTCATGCTCCCCTACACGCCCCTCGTGTGCATCACCGCCATCCTCGGCGGCATGCTCCAGGTCCGGGGACGATTCGCACCCCACGCCGCCGCCCCCATCCTCCTCAACCTCTTCATGGCCGCCGCCGCGCTCGGCGGCACGCTCATCCTCCCCTCGCTCGAACAAGCCGCGATCCTCGTCGCCGCCGCCGTCGTCGCCGCCGGAGCGCTCCAGGTCGTCTGGTGCGTGCGCCGACTGACCGGGCTCATCAGGTGGCGCCGCGCCGCCGGCGATGCCTGGCGCGAGGTCCGCGCCATGCTCGCCACCATGGTCCCCGTCATCATCGGCATGGGAGCGCTGCAGCTCTCCTCACTCGCCGACGCCGCCATCGCCGGCTTCCCCATCGCCGCCGGACCCACCATCACCATCGCCGGCAACTCCATCGACTACCCGCTCGATCAGTCCGCTGCCTCCGTCCTCTACTACGCCCAGCGCCTCTACCAGTTCCCGCTCGGCGTCTTCGGCATCGCCATCGCCACCGCCGTCTTCCCCGCCCTCGCACGCGCCGGCGCTCGCCTCAACACCAACCGCACCCGCTCATCCCACCCCGACCACGCAGCGCCCGCACAGCCCTCCGAGTTCATCACCACACTCCGCCAGGGCATCACGCTCAGCCTCTTCATCGCCATCCCCGCCACCATCGGCCTGCTCATCGTCCGCGAGCCGCTCACCGCCGTCCTCTACGCCGGCGGCGACTTCCAGCAGAACGATGTCGACCGCGTCACCGCCGTCCTCGCCGGATACGCCCTGGCCGTCTGGGCCTACGCCCTCACCCATGTCCTCACCCGCGCCTTCTACGCCCTGGGCAACACCCGCACGCCGATGAAGATCGGGCTCGCCAGCGTGATCATCAACATCACCCTCAACCTCGCGCTCATCTGGCCCCTCCGCGAAGCCGGGCTCGCCTGGTCCACCGCCGCATGCGCCACCGCGCAGGCCATCGCCCTCGCCGCGCTGCTCCGACGCACGCTCGCCCGGCACGAGCACGCCGAACACGCGCGCCTGCTCGACCCGCCCGCGCGCCGCTCCGTCGTCCGAACCATCGCCGCCGCGCTCATCATGGGCGCGCTCCTGCTCGCGCTCGATGCCCTGCTCATCGCGCCGCTCCTCACCCCCGAACTCTGGTGGCACAACGCCGCCCGGCTCGCGATCCTCACCGCCGCCGGCGCCGCCGCCTACGCCGCCGCCGCCTGGGCCGCACGCCTGCCCGAACTCGGGTGGGTGCTCCGAACCCTCGCGCCCGCCCGCAGTCACCCCACCTCCACGACCGACAATTAACACGATGCCAGCCCCCCGCACACCACGGGTACCATCCTCGCATCGCACGCACCACGCCGCTCCGCCCGCGCAGCGAACCCCGAAAGGCCAACCGTGATCACCCCCGAGCAGGCCCGCATCTTCTCCTTCAGGGTCGTCCCCGACCTCCCCGCCCCGCTCCGCCCCCTCCTCGAGATCGCGCACAACCTCTGGTGGTCGTGGACCTACGACGCCGTCCAGCTCTTCAGAGAACTCGACCGCGACCTCTGGGAAGAATCCGGGCACAACCCCGTCAAGATGCTCGGCATGCTCGACCAATCGGTCCTCGATCGGGCCTCCAAGGACCGCACCTACCTCCGCACCCTCGAACTCGTGCTCGCCCAGATGAAGCAGGAGACCGAGGGCACCTCCTGGTGGGGATCGCGCCACGCCGACATGCTCGCCCCCGACAACACCGCAAACTCCGCATCCGGCGCAGCGCCCCGCATCGCCTACTTCTCCGCCGAGTTCGGGCTCACCGAGTGCCTCCAGATCTACTCCGGAGGCCTCGGCGGCCTCGCCGGCGACCACCTCAAGTCCGCCTCCGACCTCGGCCTCCCCCTCTGCGGCGTCGGGCTCCTCTACCGCTGCGGATACTTCCACCAGTACCTCAACGCCGACGGATGGCAGCAGGAAACCTACCCCGACCTCGACCTCCCCAACCAGCCCATTCACCGGCTCATCGACCCCGCCACCGGCGAGCAGTACCGCGTCACCGTCGAGCTCCCGGGCAGAACCGTCACCATCGGCGTCTGGCGATGCAATGTCGGACGCGTCCCCCTCTACCTCCTCGACACCAACTTCCCGGAGAACCAGCGCCCCGATCGACAGATCACCCGAACGCTCTACGGCGGCGATGTCGAGATGCGCATCAAGCAGGAGATCGTCCTCGGCATCGGCGGCGTCCGCGCGCTCGAGAAAATCGGCGAGAAGCCCACCGTCTGCCACATCAACGAAGGCCACGCCGCCTTCCTCGCCCTCGAACGCATCGCACGCCTCAGGGAAACACACTCCGTCGACTTCGACACCGCACGCGAGGCCGCCGCCGCCCAGCACCTCTTCACCACCCACACCCCCGTCCCCGCCGGCATCGACCGCTTCTCGCCGGAACTCGTCATGGACTACCTCGCGCCCATCCAGGCGCGCCTCGGCATCGACAAGAACCACCTCCTCGGCCTGGGCAGATCGAACCCCTTCGACCTCAACGAATTCTTCTCCATGGCCATCCTCGCACTCAGAACAAGCCAGTTCTGCAACGGTGTCTCCCGCCTCCACGGCGAGGTCTCCCGCGGCATGTGGAGCGAGGTCTGGCCACGCGTCCCGCACCCGGAAGTCCCCATCGGGCATGTCACCAACGGCGTCCACCCCCGCACATGGGTCGCGCCCAACCTCCAGTCCGCCTTCAACAGGTACCTCGGCCCCCAGTGGCACTCGGACCCCTTCGACACCGACGCATTCGCCGGCATCGAGGAAGTCCCCGACGAGGAAATCTGGCGCTTCCGCAACGAGAACCGCTCCCGCCTCATCGCCTGGGCCCGCCGCAAGGCGCTCACCCAGTTCAAGAAGCGCGGCATCCGCGAGGAAGAGGCCGCACGCCTCGCCTCCGCCCTGGATCCCAACATCTTCACCATCGGCTTCGCAAGGCGCTTCGCCACCTACAAGCGCGGCACCCTCCTCATGCGCGACCTCGCCAGGCTCAAGAAGATCCTCACCAACGCCGACCGACCCGTGCAGATGTTCATCGCCGGCAAGTCCCACCCCGCCGACAACGGCGGCAAGGAACTCATCCGCCAGATCGTCCACCTCGCCGAGTCCGAGCCCGCACTCCACCGCGTCGTCTTCCTCGAAGACTACGACATGGCCATCGCCCGCTGGCTCGTCCAGGGATGCGACATCTGGCTCAACACGCCCAAGCGCGGGCTCGAAGCCTCCGGCACCTCCGGCATGAAGGCCGCCATGAACGGCAACATCCATGTCTCCATCCTCGATGGATGGTGGGATGAGGCATACTCGCCCGAATGGGGATACTCCATCGGCCAGGGCGAGACCTACGACGACCCCGACACCGAGGACAACATCGAGAGCCGGGCCCTCTACGACCTCCTCGAACGACAGATCCTCCCCGACTTCTACGACCGCGATGAACTCGGTGTCCCCCGCAGGTGGGTCTCCCGCATCAAGGCCTCCATCCGCAACCTCTCGCCCGTCTACTCCACCGACCGCATGGTCGCCCAGTACGCCGAGCAGTACTACATCCCCGCCCACACCCTCGGCCGCGCCCTCGCCGCCGACACGCTCGCCGGCGCCCGCGGCCTCGCCCAGCAGATCCACCGCTGGCGCGACCACTGGCACGAGGCCAGGATCCTCGCCGTCGAGTCAGACATCCACACCGCAAGGCCCATCAGAACCCCCATCCAGGTCACCGCCACCGTCGACCCCGGACGCCTCAACCCCTCCGAGATCGCCGTCCAACTCGTCCACGGCGAGGTCACCGCCATCGGCACCATGACCGACATCGTCGCCACCACCATGACCCACGAAGCAGGCCCCGACGCCCAGGGCCTCCACCGCTACGCCGGTTCGTTCACCCCCGAACGATCCGGCCGGTGCGGCTTCGCCGTCCGCATCGCCCCACGCGATGAACGACTCGTCGGAACCCTCATCCCCGGGCTCATGACCTGGCAGGCCCCCGCCGCCCCGGCGCTCGACGAAACCATCGCCCACGCCACCCCGAGCGCCACCCGCGCTGCCGCCGCGACGCACTGAACCCGCGCCCGGATCCAGACACACCGCCCCCGCCGGCGCGCGATCCCGCGCGCCAATTTTCTCATCCGGACGGATTCCGTCATACGCGCCCCCCGGCGCGCTGTATATCTATCCCGACGCCGCCTCCGTCGGGCGGCCACGCTCCGCATCGGGAGAAAGACCCATGGCAAAGAAGCCCGCGCAAGACAGCGCCGCGAAGAAAACGACCAAGAAAGCCACCGCCAAGTCCAAGCCCAAGGCCGCCGCCTCCGCCGCGCCGAAGAAGCCCAAGAAGGCCGCCACCGCCGCCAAGCCCGCCAAATCCTCCAAGCCCAAGACGGGGCCCAAGTCGGGCGCCAAGGCCAAGTCAGGCAAGAAGAAGGCCGCCGCTCAGCCGACGAAAGTCTCATCGGGCAAGGGCGCCACCCCCGGCGAACTCGGCGCCAAGCTCGTCGCAATGGTCAACGCCCACACCCCCGAGAAGGACATCTGGAAGGACTTCTTCCACAAGAACTTCGAGTCCATCGAGGGCCACGGAAGCATGTGGACCGGAACCAAGTCCGTCGCCAAGAAGGGCGAGGAGTGGATGGCCGCCCACCAGGTCCACGGGTTCAAGGCCGAGGGCCCCTTCGTCGGCGCCACCGGCTTCGCCGTCCGCTACGACATGGATGTCGAGGTCAAGGCCACCGGCCAGTGCATGAACTTCTCAGAGGTCGGCGTCTACACCGTCAAGAACGGCAAGGTCGTCCGCGAGGAATTCATGTACGCCGGCATGTAAATCACTTAGCCCCTCAGCCCACTCTTCGCCCACCGCCGCCCGCGCCCCGACAGGCGCGGCGGGCATTCCGCAGCGCAGCCTCAACCATCCCCGCCGCATTCCGACACGCCCCGCCCACCCGCGCCCGCCACGCTGAGCACGAAGCACAGCACCGCCGCGCCAAACGCCAGCGGGAGCACCATCTCGATCGACTCCTCCAGCGCGTGCACGCCCACCGACACCCGCTCGTGCGCCTCGATCCCGAACACATCCTCCACCAGCGCCACCGAGCGGTCCAGCACCTTCGACACCACCCCCGCCGCAAGCCCCAGCGCCCCGATCAACGCCCACGATGGCAGCGCCCGGAGAGAGTGACCCTCCAGCCGCTTCCAGGTCCGCCACACCAGCACCGCCGCGCCCGCGATGAACAGCACCATCACACCCACCGCGACCCACCGCGCCATCCCCGCATGCTCGGCACGGTAGTAAAACGGAATCTTCAGAACGCTGTACCCCGTGAACGCCGTGTGGAACCCCGCCTCACGAGCGCTCGCCCCAAGAGCAACTACCGCCGTCGCCCACCCCGTCAGCGACCGCGCCCCGAACACCCCAAGCCCGAACAGCGCCAGCACGATCCACAGCACCACGCTCTGCTGCTCGATCGGACCGCCCTCGGACAACAACCACTCCGCCGTCTCCAGCGAAAGAACGCTCGTCACCACCGCCACCACCAGCGGAACGCCGACCAGGACCATCAGCACGCCGCGCACCGCCGGCTCACCAAGCAACCTCGATCCATCTCGGCCCATGGCCGATGGTAGAGCATCCGCAACCCACCCGGAGCCCACCCACCAGCCACCCGCGCATCCCGAGCACAATCCCACACATCACGCGCCAGGCTCATCCCCACCCGCGCCCACACCCCCACCCCCCCCACTCCCCCCACTCCCATCTTCCCCGCCCGCCAGCGCCCGAGGATGCGTCGTCACCGGCTTCACATCCGCAAGCGACCTCGTCGCCCGGATGTTGTGCTCCGCAAGCCGGCTCGCCCCCGGCACCAGCCGAGACTCGTACGACCCCACCGCGTCGTTGTACGCCTTCACCGCGCGCTCCAGCCCCTTGCCCACCGACTCCAGGTGCCCCGACAGCACCGACACCCGCTCGTGCAGCTCACGCCCCAGCCGCAGCACCTCCCGCGCATCCGATGCCAGCGATGCCTGCGACCACCCGTACTGCACCGCCTTCAGCAGCGCGATCAGCGTGGCCGGCGTCGTCAGGATCACCTGCCGGCTCGCAGCCTCCTCCAGCAGCTCGGGCTGCTCCATCAGCGCCGCCGAGAGAAACTGATCGCCCGGAACGAACAGCACCGTGAAGTCCGGCGTCGCATCGAACTGGTTCTGGTACGCCTTCCCGGACAACTCCATCACCCGGTCGCGCAGCTGCCGGGCGTGCGCCTTCAGACGCGCCCCGCGCTCCTCATCGCTCCCCGCCTCGATCGCCTCCAAATACGCGTGCAGCGGCGCCTTCGCATCCACCACGATCGTCCGCTCGCCCGGAAGATGGATCAGCATGTCCGGCCGAAGATTCCCACCCTCCCCCTTCACCGTCGCCTGCGTGTCGAAGTCGCAGTGCTCGCTCATCCCCGCAAGCTCCACCACCCGCCGCAGCTGCATCTCGCCCCACCGCCCACGCACCTGCGGCGCCCTGAGCGACTGCGTCAGCGCCCGCGTCGCATCGCCCAGCGCCCCCGCAAGGTTCATGAACCCCTGCACCCGCTCCGAAAGACGCTCCTCCGTCTGCACGCGCGCCTTGTCCAGAGCGCCCAGCTTCTCATCCGTCTTCTTCAAGGTCTCCGAAATCGGCGCCACCAGCTCCGCGAACCGCTTCTGACGCTCATCGAACGCCGAACCCGAAGCCTGCTGGTGCTTCGCGAAAGACTGCTCGGCCAGCTGCAGGAACTGCGAAGACGATTCCTTCAGCGCCCTCCCCGCCAGCTCCGCGAACGCCGCCTGGAATCGCTCGTTCAGCTCCCGCAGCGCCCGCTCATCCCGCTCACCCCGCTCCCGGGCCTGCCGCTCCACCCCCGCCAGCTCCCGCGCAAACCGCTCCTCACGCTCCTTCAGACGCTCCCGCACCGCCGCCAGCTCCGCCCCCAGCGCAGCGCACTCATCGCCCAGCCGCGCTGCCCGCTGCTCCGCAGCCTCCGCACGGCGATCCCGATCCCCCAGCGACGACACCGCCTGGTCACGCTCCGCCGATGCCCGCACCACCTCCCCAACCAGCCGCATCCGCTGCATCAGCAGCCACACGCACCCACCCACCGCGATCAGCAGCAGCACCACCAAAACAACCACCAGCACCAGCATCGGTTCCATGCACCGAGCATACCCCCCGCTCCCGCCCGCCCCCGACTCACCGCACCCGCCGCCCGAACCGCCGCACCACCTCCGCCGCCGAATCCCGCTGCCGTTCCTCCGCAATCCCCGACAGATCCAGCATCAGCGGGTGAGTGACATTCAGCGCCGCCGCCGTCATCACGAACGCCTCCGCATCCAGCCGCCCGCCCTCACCCCGACCCGCCACCGCCACCCGCCCGCGACGACCAAGATCGTTGAGCCGCACCGCCCGCAACCGCCCCGCCCCGTGCGCTCCGCTCAGCCCACCCACCGGATCGCCCCCGCCCGCGATGATCGACGCCGGATCCACCGCCACCCCCACCGGCGAACCCGCCTCACCCGCCAGCATCGGCCAACCCGCCTCGCCCACCTCCACGCCCAGCGCCCCCGCCCGAGCCTCCACGAGTTCCAGCGCCGCCCGCGCGCCCGCGCTCAAACCATCTTCATCCCCATCCGCATCACTACGCCCGCCGCCCGAGCGCAGCGCCGTCACGAAGCACGCCCGCCCGCCGGCCAGCGCTGCAAGCTCCCCCGCCAGCTCGACCCCGCCCAGCAGCGCCGCCACCGCCCGATCAGCACGCGCCGCATCATCCACATGCTCCGCCGGGATCCAAAGCTCCACACACCCCAGCGACAACTCCGCGCGGCGCATCGCCGATGCCAGATCGCGCCGAGCCGAACGATCCAGCAGCCTCGGCCGCGTCCGCGCATCCGCCGCATCGATCCCGACAAACTCGAACCCCGTCCGACCCGCCCACTCCAGCGCCGAACGGATCCCATCACCCTCCTCGAACCCGCGCAGCCCCGACAGCGACACGCCCAGCCGCACCCGCGCCGACATGGCCCCGCCCATCTCCCCACCCATCACACCATCCATCGCCATCGACATCATCGCACACGCCGCTCCATCATCGCCCGGCAAACCCTCCGCGTACCATCGCCCATGGGCGCCGAACAATACCGACCCGAACCGCCCCACACCGCGCAACCGGGCCCCACACCCTGGCCAGCCCGCGCCGCCGAAGCCGCCCACATCGCCGCCCTCGGCGTCTGGCTCGGCGCGCTCGTGCTCACCGGCATCGCCGCGGCCATCACATTCCCCACCCTCCGAATCCTCGACCCGCACCTCCCGAACTACGCGGAATACCCCGAAGACCACTGGGCCATCGCCGGCGGCGCCATCATGAACCGCGTGTTCATCGCCTCGGACTGGATCGCCCTCGCCTGCGCCATCATCGCCGCCGCCGGCGGCGCCGCCGCCCTCGCCCCCCGCCTGACCCGCCAACCCCTCCGCCACACGCTCTTCCGCCCGCTGGCCATCTTGCGCGCCGCCGCCACCATCGCAGCCCTGCTCATCACGCTCGCATCCTTCGCGCTGCTCCGACCAACCATGAACGAGGACCTCCGCCTCTTCCACCACGCCGCACGCTCGGGCGACATCGCCGCCGCGGACGCCGCCCGCGCACGCTTCGACGAAGCCCACCCCCGCGCCAGCATGATCCTCTCGGCCCAGGCCGGGCTCGTACTCATCGCCCTCACCCTCGGCGCCTACGACGCCACACGACACCCCACCCCACCAACCAACCCCCGCCACGCCAGGAACGCCCCATGACCGCATCCAGCAGATCCACACCCAAACCCACCCCCCCAGCCATCCGGACCCCCTCCAACCCCCGCAACCTCCAGGACCTCCCCTTCCCCCTCCCAAAGCCCACCCCCGCCGCCAAGCGCCGCGCAAAGAACATCGTCGCAGCCCTCCGCCAGCGCTACCCCGATGCGCACTGCGAACTCAACTACAACTCACCCTTCCAGCTCCTCATCGCCACCATCCTCTCCGCGCAGGCCACCGATGCCGGCGTCAACAAGGCCACGCCCGCGCTCTTCAAGGCCTACCCCGACGCCAAATCCCTCGCCGCCGCCGAGCCCGAAGACCTGCACCCCTACATCCAGTCCATCGGCCTCTACCGCAACAAGGCCAAGTCCATCGTCGCCACCGCCCGATCCCTCGTCGAGAACTTCGACGCCAAGGTCCCCAGCACCATGGACGAACTGCTCACCCTCCGCGGCGTCGCCCGCAAGACCGCCAATGTCGTGCTCGGCAACGCCTTCGGCATCAACGACGGCTTCGTCGTCGACACCCACATCGAGCGCCTCGCCAAACGCTTCGCCCTCGCCCCCGAGGATGCCTCAACCCCCATGGTCGAACGCTGGCTCTGCGCCCTCATCCCACGCGAGGACTGGTGCGACATGTCGCACATGCTCATCTTCCACGGCCGCCGAGCCTGCAAAGCCCGTGGCGGAACCTGCCCCACCGACCCCATCTGCCAAAAATACTGCTCAAACGCCAAGGCGCGGGCGTAGCCGAACCAAGCAGCAGATCACCAAGTCAGCAGAACAACAGATCACAACCCCAAAACCCAACGATCAGCCCCACTCCCCCGCTCTCCTGCTCTCCTGCTCTCCTGCTCTCCTGCTCTGCTGATCTCCTGATCTGCTGCTCTGCTGATCTGCCGCTCTGCTGCTCCTCTTCAAACCTCCGCCGGGCTGTCCAGCGTGCTCGAACGCCGACCCGGACCCTTCACGCACACCATCGGCGCCGCGACGCCGATCGACGAGTAGGTACCCACGATCAGGCCGCACAGCAGCGCGTAGGTGAACGAGCCGATCCCCTCGCCGCCCGCGATGAACAGGATCACCACCGCGATCAGCGTCGTGCCCGAGGTGATGAGCGTCCGGCTCAGCGTCTGGTTGATCGACTTGTTCACCACCTCCGCCGACGCGTAAGGCAGCCGCCCGCGGTTCTCGCGAACACGGTCCAGGATGATGATCGTGTCGTTCAGCGAATACCCGATGATCGTCAGCAGCGCCGCCACCAGACCGAGATCGATCTTGAACGGCTGGATCCCGATCGCCCCCACCGCCGGGAACCACTCGTACAGGATCTCCGCGAACGCGATCAGCCCGATCACCGCCAGCACATCGTGCAGCAGCGCGATGACCGCCGCCAGCGAGTACCGCAGCGATCCGAACCGCACGCGGATGTAGATCAGGATCAGCAGCAGCGACAGCAGCACCGACACCGTCGCCTGCGCCCGGAAGGTCGCCGCGATCGCCGGCGAGAACTTCTGCACCGTCGCCAGCGTCGTCGGCTTGGCCAACGCCTCGCGGACGATGTTCCACTCAACCTCCGCCAGACGCGCCCGCCACACGCTCTCGTTGTACACATCGACCGAACGATCCGCGACCAGCACCACCGCCGTCCGGACCGCCTGGTCCGTGCCCTCAAGCGTCACCACATCGAAGCGCCGCCCCGAAGCCACATCCGCGAAGTCCACGCGCGAACGCATGAACTCCAGCCGCTCCACCAGCGTCTGGCGCGACACCGTCGGCTCGATGTCCTCCAGCAGGATCGCCGCACCGCCCACGAACCGCGTCACATCGTTGCGAACCTCCGGAAGCCCGATCGCCTCGCCCAGCACCGCCTCGAAGATCTGGTACACCGGAGCGCCCGCGAGCGTCTCGCTCTCAGAGCCCTCGAAGGTCAGCGCCGGCTGCGCATCCACGCTCCCCTCCAGCGCCCGCGTCACCAGGCCCTGCAGCTCCGTCTCATCATCCACCAGCGTCTTGATCTGGAAGCGGCTCGCCGTCACACCGTCCGCCGCCGGGTTGATCGGAATCACCGCCGGCACGCGACCCACCAGCGTGCCCAGCGCCGCCAGCGACTCCGCCGCCTGCGCATCTCCGCCCGCGGCCGCGGACTCGATCGACGCCAGCTCCTCCGTCAGCCTTGACTGAACCTCCGCCCGCTCAAGCGCCAGACGCGTCCCATCCTCCTGCTCACGCAGCAGCACCGTCACCGCCGTGCCGCCGCGGAACTCCGTGTCCAGCATATCGCTGCCCTGCACCGCGATCATCACCACGCCAAGCCCCACGCCGATCAACGAGACCACGATGAACACCGGGCGCAGACCCACCCAGTTGATGTTCGGCGTGAACGCCCGATCGATCGCCGGAATCGCGATCGGAAGCTGCGACATCCGCCGCACCTTCGCCACATCGATCAGGTAATGGAAGCACAGACGCGTGATCACCAGCGACGAGAACATCGTCGCCAGAACGCCGATCCCCAGCGTGATCGCGAAACCGCGGATCTCCTGCGTCGCCGTCTGACCCAGCACCACGCACACGATCAGGTTCGTGATGTTCGCGTCCACGATCGTCGACAGCACCTTTTTGTACGCCGTCTTCACCGCCACCCGCAAATCCATCCCCGCCAGCAGCTCCTCGCGGATCCGCTCGTAGATCAGCACATTCGCATCAACCGCCATGCCGAAGGTCAGCACGATGCCCGCGATGCCCGGCATCGTGAACGCCGCACGAGCCGCCGACATCGCGCCCAGGATCAGGATCGCCGAGCACAGCATCGAGAACAACGCGATCCCGCCCGACGAGAAGTAGTAGACGATCATGAACACGCCCACCACCGCCAGCGCCAGGTACGACGCCTCGAGCCCCCGCTTCAGATTGTCAGCGCCAAGATCCGGCGCCAGCGTGTTCACCGAGATCGGACGCTCGGACAACCGCGCCTGCACCGAACCCGCGTTCAGCGTCTTCACGATGTACGCGATGTCCGCCTGCGTGAACTGACCCGTGATCCGCACCGACCGCCGCAGCGTGCTGTTGATGTTCGGAGCCGTGTACACCTTCCCGTCCAGCAGGATCGCCATCGGCTGACCGACATTCGGCTGCGTCAGACGACCCAGCTCCCGCGCGCCCCGCACATCCATCTCGAAGTTGATCTGCGGCCGACCGAACTCGTCCACGCCCGGACGGGCCGCCTGCAGACCCCACTCGCCCTCCTCCTGCGTCAGCCGGAGCCCCGGACGGTCGTACAGCAGCAGGTAGAACTGGTTGTTCCGCTCCCCGCCGATCACCCCGTGGTTGCTCGCGAAGTACCCCGCCGGATCCGCCTCGAACAGCGCCAGAGCTTCCGTGTCGTCGAACCAGTCCGTCGGACGATTGATCCGGAACCACCGCACCCCGTCCAGCCCCGAAGCGTCCGGCCCGCGCTCGCTCAGCAGGCGCCGCGCCTCCGCCTCCTCCGGCGCACCCGGACGCACCGCGATCCGGAACTGCAGCACGCCCGAAGACTGCAGCAGCCGCTGCAACTCAGCCGGATCGTCAAAGCCCCGCCGCTCGCCCGCGTACGCATCGAACGCCGCCAAGACCTCGTCCAGCGCCGCGTTCCCGCCCGGGTAGATCTCCAGCCGCTCGCGGATCGCATCCAGCGCCCGCTCACGGTCCGACGGGATCACCACCGTCTCGCCCTCGTTCGCCGAGTCCTTGACCCGGTACTCCTCACGCGACTCGTTCAGCGCCAGCCGGATCTGGTCACGCGTCACCAGGTGGTTCAGCACCGTCTCACGCGCCAGCTCAACCTCGAGCTCCGCCTCCGCGGCTTCCATCAGCGCATCACGCTGCTCCCCCTCCGGCATCACCGTCGCCATATCAACGACCGCACGCGTCCGCATCGCCTCCCGGATCGCATCGACCACCGGAGCCAGCGCCGTCGCGATCGCCTCCGACTCCGAGCCCAGCGCCTCCAGCGCCGCGATACGCTCCGCCCCGCTCCCGCGCATCGCCCGCTCGAACGCATCGATGTCGATCTCGTACGCCGCCATCGAGTCCATCGCCGTCTCGAACCGCTCACGCAGCGCCTGCACCGCGTCCGAGGGCAGCGGCATCGTCACCTCGATGCGCCCGCGACCCATCTGCACGATCGAGATCGAGTACAGACCGTCCGGATCCACCCGGTTCTTCAGCACCTCGATCGTCTGATCGATCACATCCGCAGGCGCATCCTCCTCGATCTGCAGCGAGTAGATCAGCGACACGCCGCCCGCCAGGTCCTTGCCCAGCCGGAGGTTCTTCTCCGGAGGGAAAATGAACGCGAGGCTCAGCAGCAGCAGCAGGACCGAGACAATCGTCAGTTGGGTAGCGTTTCGCATGGCTCGCGTCGTTCTTCCAGTGATGCGATCCGCTAAGGCCGGGGCTTCGTCCCGCCGCGGGCGGCCGCATCGTTCGTCCGGTTCATCAAAGGATCAACTTCAGTTCGATTCAGTCCACCGCGGGCGCGCCCACTCAGCCGCCCGCAACCTCCGCCTCGCCGCCCGCGCCACCCGGCGCCGCCCGAAGCACCGTCTGCACCGCATCCTTCGAGAAGCGGATCCGCGTGTTCGTCGACTCGTCGACCTTCACCACCAGCTCATCGTCGTGGATCTCCGCCACCGTCCCGATGATCCCACCCAGCATCCGGACACGGTCGTGCTTCCGCAGTCCCGTCATCATCTCCGCACGGCGCTTCTTCTCCTTCCGACCGCTCATCACCTGCATCACGATCATCAGAAGGAAAAACCCCAGCATCAGCGGCAGCAGGAACTCCAGCCCCGAACCGCCCGCCGGCGCCCCGCCACCCGTCCCCGCGCCCGCGCCGCCGCCCGCACCCCCGCCGCCACCGCCACCACCCCCCGAAGGCAGACCGCCCAGCGGAGGCGCCGAGCCCACCAGCCACTCACCCGGAACCACACTCATCAAGCGATAGAGATCCATGAACACCCCTGCAGGGTCAGCGAACAACACAACAGGCCCGCAGCGCGATCCGCTGCGATGCCACAACGACACCGCCGCCACGCTCGGCCCCTTCCCCCGCCGAGTCGAGCGAGGCAGAGCCACCACCCAGACCGCAGATCCGGGTGGCTGGACGAGCAGCACGGTGCCGATCCGATCCCGCGCCCAACCGGCATCTCCGCCGATCCGGCGCGGGCCGGGATCGTAGCGGCTGCACGCCCCAGGGGCGAAACCGCCGACCGCTCACACACCCATTTCATCGCCCCCGACCCCGCACGCCCCGCCCTCGGCCCGCACGGACGCGCCCGGCCGTGCCACCGGCCACCGCCCATAGAAATCATCCCACTCATCAGTGGGAATCGTCGCCCGAACATCCGCCATCAGCCGCTGGAAGTGCCGGATGTTGTGCAGCGACACCAGGATCGCCCCCAGCATCTCCTCCGCCATAAACAGATGCCGCAGATACGCCCGGGAAAAAGGCCGCCCATCCGGCGTCGCCCACCCATGCGCCCCCGGACAGCACGCCACACAGTCGCATGAGGCGTCGATCGCCCCATCATCCTCCGCGAACCGCGCGTTCCGAAGCCGGATCTGACCCGACGGCGTGAACGCGTTCGCATTCCGCCCATTCCGCGTCGGCAGCACACAGTCGAACATGTCCACCCCCGCCCGCGCCGCCGACACCATGTCCTTCTCATACCCCACACCCATCAGATACCGCGGCTTGTCCTGCGGCATCAGCGGCGCTGTGTGCTCCACCACCCGCCGGATGTCGTCCGCCCCCTCCCCCACGGCCACACCCCCGATCGCGTACCCCGGAAGCTCCACCGAGCACACCATCTCCACGCACCGCGTCCGCCGCTCCAGATCCGTCGCCCCCTGGATGATCCCGAACAGCGCCTGCTCCTCCGACCGCGCGTGCGCTGCCTTGCACCGCTCCAGCCACCGCGCCGTGCGCTCCATCGACAGATCCAGCCGCTTCCCGAAATCCTCCACACCCTGCAGCGGATCCCCCCGCTTCCCCACCGACTCGGCCCCCCACTTCCGCTCACCCTGCGCCACCCGCTGCTCCAGCAGCCGCCGACGCGTCTCGTTCAGTGTCTTCGGATCCACCGAGGGCGGGCAGTCATCGAACGCCATGATGATGTCCGCCCCCAGCTTGTTCTGCGTCTCGATCGCCCGCTCCGGCGTCAGCTCCACCATCGACCCATCGATCACCGACCGGAACCGCACCCCTTCATCCGTGATCTTGTTGATGTCCGCCATCGAGTACACCTGGTACCCGCCCGAATCCGTCAAAATCGGCCGGTCCCACCCCATGAACGGATGCAGCCCCCCGCGCCGCTCGATCAAATCAGGCCCCGGCCGCAGCAGCAGGTGATAGGTATTCGCCAGACACACCTGCGACCCCGTCCCCGCCACCAGCATCGGCAGCAACCCCTTCACCGTCGCCTGAGTCCCCACCGGCATGTACGCCGGCGTCTCAAACACCCCATGCCGAGTCACCACCCGCCCCACCCGCGCATGCGGCGAAGCCCCCCCCACCGGACCCCGCCCAACAACCTCAAACAACAAAGCGCCCATCCGCCAAAGGTAGCACCCCACCCAACTGACCATCTCCCCCCGACTCCCCCTACTCGCCTCGGTGGGACGGGCGTCCCGCCCGTCTCCTCATCTTCATCTACCTCCCTCCGGTGGGACAGGCATCCCCACCTACTTCCCCCTCACCCCTCCCGCTTCCCCCGCGAAACCCGATTCAAAAACGCCCGCTCCTCATCCGTCAGCGAGTGCAGACCATCCCGGTTGACCTTCTCCAGCAGCTCATCCAGCCGACGCTCCTCCTTCGCCGTCGCCCCGCCCCCCGCCCGCTGCAACCTCTTCCCACGCCCGCGCCGCCCACCGCCACCGCCACCCGCGCCGCGCTTCCCCGAACCCCCAAAGAAATCCAGAAACTCATCCAGCACACCGATCCGCCGGATCAGGAAGAACCCCGCGATCGCACCCCCGATGTGCGCAGCCGACCCACCCGCGTTATCCGCCTGCAGAATCAGCCGCGCAAACTCAACCCCCACCAGCCCGTACGCCCCCAGCTTCACCGGCACCGGGATCACGAAGAACAGCAGCAACTTGTCCCCCGCCCGCGCGTAGTACGCCGCCGCCATCAGCACCCCGAACACACCCCCCGAAGCCCCGATCAACGGCACAAACGCATCGTAATTCAACAGCCCGTAGAACCGCAGGTGCAGAATGCTCCCGAGCAGGTTCAGCACGAGGTACAGCAGCGCCCCGCCGATCCCGCACGCCAGAAAGAACGATAAGTACCGCCGCGACCCGATCCGCGACTCCACGATCGACCCGAAGAAAAACAACCCCACCATGTTCAGGATCAGGTGGTTGATGTCCGCGTGCAGAAACTGGAAGGTCACCAGCCGCCACACCTGCAACTCCAAAAACCCCTTGCCCGTCGAGAACTCGCCCCACATCCGCAGCGGCATCCCACGCCGATACCGCACCTCGCCCGCCTGCACCCAGAGATCCCCCTCGATCTCGATCACCCGCGCAGGCTGCGGCCCCGCCGCCGCAAGCTCCGATGGCGCCTGGTCCGCCGGGATCACGATCGGTCGCGCGAAGTTCCCCCGCCCCGGCAGGTTCCGCGCCGCGAACATGGCCTGATCATCCTGCACCACCCGCACGGGCGTCCCACGATCGATCGGCACATAGAAGTCACGCCCCTGGCTCACCGTCGGCGTCACACCCGCCCCCGCCAGCAGCATGTCCAGCACGAACACCCCGATGCACACCGCGATGATCCACGCGTTCATCGACCATCCGCGCAGCCCGCGCCCCAGCGAAGAAGTCCCCGTCGGGTCGAACCCCCGCCCGCTCGACTCCCTGGCATACTCACGATCCGCAAGACCCATCCGCGCACTCCATTGCCGGGGCGATCAACACCAAACATCCCCACGCCCTCATCCCGGCTCAGCCTAGCGATCCCCCAGCGCGCGTCCACCCGCCCCCGCACGCCTCACGCGCCGCCCGCCCCCGAACCATTCCCGCTCCCCTTCCCCGATCCGTTCCCAGCCCCCGGCCCCGGCCCCGGCCCCCGATCCGCACGCTCCAGCACCTCACGCACCATCGTCGCACGCGCCACCCGCCGCGCCCCCTGGTCCAACTCGTGCCCCTCGTGCATCTGGAGATGCGCTGGCTGCGTCAGCAGGATCAACTGGTTCACCACCGCAAGATCCAGCCGCGACAGCATCCCACCCACCAGCCCCAGCCGCAGGCTCGAGAGCAGCGCCATCGCCTCCTCGGCCTTCAACAACCGCGCGTGCCGCAGAATCCCGTACGCACGGTACACCTGGTCCTCGAAGAACATCGTCCGGCGCTCCACCAGCGAGCGACGCGCCGCACGCTCGTACTCCACCACCCGCGGGATGATCGTGTGCTCAAAATCATGCAGCAGCTCACGCTCCGACTTGCCCAGCGTCGTCTGGTTCGAGATCTGGAAGAAATCCCCCACCGCCTCCGACCCCTCCCCGTAATACCCCCGCACCGCCAGCGACATCGCCGCCGCCGCACGCTTGACCTTCTCCAGCTCGTTCGTCAGCTTCAGACCCGGCAGGTGCAGCATCACCGACACACGGATCCCCGTCCCGCAGTTCGTCGGGCACGCCGTCAGATACCCGAAACGCGGGTGGTACGCGTAGTCGACCACCTCCTCCACCGCATCATCCACACGCTCGATCTGCTCGTACGCATCGCTCACCGCCAGCCCCGACCGCAGCACCTGCATCCGCAGGTGATCCTCCTCGTTCACCATCACCGCCAGGCGCTCATCCGGCACCGTCAGCGCCAGCGCCCGCGGCTCGCCACCCTTCGCGTGCTGCGCAGAGATCAGGTGCCGCTCAACCAGCAGCATCCGGTCAGTCCCCGTCAGCCCGTTCAGATCGATCCACCGCAGCCTCGGATCGATCCGCTCCGTCAGGCACGCCCGCGCCGCCTCCAGCACATCGATCCGCTCCGCCCGCTGCGCAGACGCCACGAAGTGATGACCCGCCAGGTTCCGCGCCAGCCGGATCCGCGTCGAGATCACCACATCGGCCTCAGGACCAGTCCCCCGAAGCCACTCCGCGTGCTCACCAAGAGGCGGAAGCCGGCTGATCATGCCCCCGTCACCCCTCTCCCCGTCGACCGCTCCATCTTCGCAAGCTCATCACGCAGCGATGCCGCCTTCTCGTACTCCTCACGAGCCACCGCCTCGCGCAGCTGCTGCCGGAGCGACAGCACCCGCTGAGCCCGATCCTGGCTCGCGCCCGCCCGCCGTGGAAGCTTCCCGATGTGATGCGTCCCACCCTCGTGCGCCCGCTCGATCAACGGCCCAAGATCCTCCTCGAACGCCCGGTAGCACTCCGAGCACCCCAGCAAACCCCGCTCGCGGAACTGCGCGAACCGAAGCCCGCACCCCGGACACGCCATCTGCCCGCCGCCCGACCGCTCACCCGCACCCCCGCCCGCCGACGAGATCACCAGCTTCGTGAACAACTCCTGGATCGGCTGGTGGCTCCCCAGCGCCCCGCCCTCGGCACGCACGCACTCCTCGCACAGCTGACGCTCGATCTTCTTGCCGTTGTGAACGACAAGATCCTTCAGCATCGGGTGCCGCCCGCACTTCCGGCAGTCCTTGCAGTTGTGCGGGCCGAAGCCATCTTCCGGGGTGCCTGCCATGCCCCAATCCTACCCCCCTCCGCCCCCCCTGAGCCGCCTCACAGCCCCGAGCACCCCTCCGACACCCCATCAGACCACCGACAAGGCGCACCCGCGCGCAAAGTCCCACTCCTCGCGCAGGATCGCAAACCCCAGCGAGTCGTGGTACCCCAGCCCGTCCAGCCATCGCTCCCGCTTCCGCTCGCTCTCAAGCCGGAACCCCAGCCGCTCGGCCAAACGCCGGGATCCCTCGTTCGCCGCGGCACAATCGATCACCATCCGGCGCAATCCCCAACCGCCACGCGACTGCTCAAGCAGCGCGCACGACACCAACGCCCCGATCGCCTCCGTGCCATACCCCCTCCGCCACCGATCCGGGCGGATCCAGTACCCCGTCTCCCCGGTGCGCCACCCCGGTGCGATCACCCGCACATCCGTCCCGCCCACCACCTCACCGCTCGAACGCTCCACGATGAACATCGGGAACGAAGCGCACTCCGCGCGCCCCATCTCAGCCACGAACCGCGCCACCGTCGCCTCGCACTCCTCCCGCGTCCGGTTGTCCTCCGCCGCCCACGCCATCCACGGCAGCAGCCCCTCCCGTCCGATCTCCATCGCCCGATGCAGCGCAAGCCCATCCCCCGACTCCACCAGCCGAACCACCAGACGTTCCGTGACCACCGCGCCGGGCAACGGCGCCGGCCGCGCCCACGGCTCAGGCTCGTTCCACATCGCAAACGGCTTCAGACGCACCGCCGGCTCCTTTCCCAGCAACCGCCCAACAGCGCATCCAAGACACCGCCCACCGCGCCTCGCTCAGTCGCCCAGCACCCCCCGAATCCGAGCCAGTTCCCCCACCAGCCCCACCGCCACCTCCACCGGCAACTGCGTCGCCGCATCAGACAGCGCCCGCGCCGGCTCCGGATGGCACTCAATAAACACCGCATCAACCCCCGCCGCCACCGCCGCCCGCGCCAGCATCGGCGCACGCTCCGGACGCCCACCCGTCACCGCGCTCGCGCCCGGCAGCTGCGTCGAGTGCGTCACATCGAAGCACACCGCCGCCCCCCGCGCCTCGCTCCCCTCACCACCCCCCAATTCCATCAGATCCCCCAGCCCCACGAAGTCATTCACCAGCCGGTGGTACCCGAAGAAGGTCCCCCGCTCCGTCAGCATCACCTGCCCGCACCCCACGCTCCGAAGCTTCCCCACCGGCCCCGCCATCTCCGCCGGCGAAACAAACTGACCCTTCTTCACATTCACCGCCCGCCCACGCTCCGCCGCCGCACGCCCCGCCGCCACCAGCAAGTCCGTCTGACGACAAAGAAACGCCGGGATCTGCAGCAGGTCCACCACCTCCGCAACCGCCCCCGCCTGCTCCGGAGCGTGCAGGTCCGTCGTCACCGCAACCCCAAGCCCCACCCGCACACGCTCCAGCGTCCGCAGCCCCTCTTCCATCCCCGGCCCGCGACCCGACCCCATCGAGGTCCGGTTCGCCTTGTCGAAACTCGACTTGAACACATACCCCAAACCATGCGATGCGCACGCATCGCGCATCGCTTCGCCCACCCGCATCGCCAGCTCGTACGACTCCAGCGCGCACGGCCCGCCGATCACCACGAGCCCGCGCCCGCTCCCCGCCACAACCCCGCGATCGCCGCTCCCGATGATGCACTCCCGGATCATGGGGGACACCATAGCCAAGTCCGAGAGCCATCGAGACGCGTCCGACAACACGAGGTTCAGTCCACACCCCGTGGAACCGATCAACCACCCGCCACGGATGGCGCTCACACGGGACCAGGCCCATACCCCCCGGCACGCGCCGAATCGAACCGGCCACCAGCGCTCGCCGACTGGTACGCCAATCGCGAAGGGGCCCTGGCCATGGCAAACATGCCCGAAGATCCCGCACTTTTCGCCGAACGGGTCGCAGAGATCCTCAGGCTCCTCAGGCCCGAACTCCGATTCGACGATGTCGCCCCCGGCGAACTCATCGTCAACGGCCGGCGCCTCGACCTCACCAACCTCATGCGCCTCGTCCTCACCGACGAGGACCGCGGCCAGGAGATCGTCGAGCAGTACCTCGCCCACCTCTTCGACGAGGACACCATGGGCGTCGCCTCAATGGGCTGGGACCTCGCACGCCCACGCATCATGCCCCGCATCCAGCCCGAATCCATCTTCGAGCACCTCTGCCGAGACATGGTCGCCCATGTCCCCTTCGTCAACGACACCGTCATCGTCTTCGTCATCGACATGCCCAACATGACCGTCAGCGTCACCACCGAGCAGCTCGTCCGCTGGGGCGTCGATGTCGACCTCCTCGACACCGTCGCCAGAGAGAACCTCAACGCCCAGACCCCAGACCTCCAGATCCGCTGGATGGAATCCGCCGATGGCGGCCGCGCCGCCATCATCACACGCCAGGATGGCTACGACGCCTCCCGCCTCCTCCTCGGCGGGCTCTACAAGGAACTCGGCCCCACCCTCGGCGGCGACTTCCTCGTCGGCGCCCCCTCCCGCGACATGTTCGTCGCCGTCGGACAACGACCCGACGCCTTCGTCGAACGCGTCCGCATGCGCGTCCACAGAGACTTCGAACGACTCCCCTACCCCATCACCGACCGCTTCTTCTATGTCACCCGAGACGGCGTCGCCGGAACCCTCGACCAGGCCGCCTGACAGGTGGCACCGGCCTCCGACCGGTGTCTTCCCATCTCCATCCCCGGTGGCACCGGTCTCCGACCGGTGTCTTCCCATCTCCATCTCCGGCGGCACCGGCCTCCGACCGGTGTCTTCGCATCTCCATCCCCGGTGGCACCGGTCTCCGACCGGTGTCTTCCCTGCGCCCCAACCACCACTCCCCAACCACCGGTGGGGCGGCATTCCATGCCGCCCGCAACAAACTCCAAACGCCTCGCCACCAAGCCACCACAGCACCCGCTCGCGTCCGAGAACGCCGACCGCCCCAACACCTCACCATTCCCCCGTTCCCCGTTGCCAATCGCACGGAACTGTTCCATATTTGACACGCACCACGCCGCCCATCGACGCCCACCATCCCGACCTCCCCGCCCACGGAGACGCCATGCCCCGCCCATCCCCCGCGCTCCTGATCGCCATCGCCGGAGCGCCCGCGCTGCTCGCCCTCGCCTCGCCGCCCGCGGCCGCGCAGACATGGATCAACCCCGCCGGCGGCCCGTGGAGCCTCCCCTTCAACTGGAGCCCCGCCCTCGTCCCCAACGCCCCGGGCGCGACGGCAACCATCGGCCTCCCGGGCGTCTACGACATCGACATCACCACCAACATCACCCTCGGCACGCTCAACTGCACAGGCGGCGACGCCCGCATCAACATCAATCCGGGCGCCCAGCTCACCCTCAACGCCGGCAGCCATCAGGTCAACGGCATCCTCTCCATCGGAAACTTCTCACCCTCGGGCTCCAACGCCATCCTCAACATCGCCGCCGACGCCGTCCTCAAGGGCACCGGCATCACAAGACTCGACGACAACGACACACCCAACGACGCCCAGATCATCTCAACCAACGGAGCCACGCTCACCATCGACCCAGCCCACTCCATCGGCGGCGGCGGCCTCCTCTCGGCCAAGACCAACAACCTCGGCGCCATCGTCGCCGATTCGCCGGACATCCCCCTCGTCCTCGACACCGCGGCAAAGATCAACGAAGGCTCCATCATCGCCAAGGGAAGCGGATTCCTCAATATCAACTCGATCATCATCGATCAGACCGCCGGCGGCGAGCTCTTCATCGACGGCCCGAACGCCCTCGTTGGGCTCAGCGGCAGCGGCACCACCATCGTCGGCGGCTCCCTCAACGCCTCGACCAACGCGCAGCCTTACTTGCTCGACCCAGGAGACGCCACTCTCGACGGCGTCGCTCTCAACGCAGCACTTCGCATCAAGCCCGGCGGCACCCTGAACATCGTCGGCGGCCAACTCGCAAACAACGGCATAATCCAAATCGGCAACTTCATCTCAGGTGGGTCAAACTCCGTGCTCAACTTCGCCGAACCGACACTCCTCACCGGCGGCGGCCTGATCGAACTGCTCGACAACAACGGGGACGACGCCCAGCTCAACGGCACACTCACGCAGGCAGCCGGTCACACCATCGCCGGCACCGGCCAGCTCAATGCCGCACTCACCAACGATGGCCTGGTCGTCGCGAACTTCGGCACCGCCACCGAACGACCGCTCGTTCTCCGCGGCGAAGACAAGATCAACAACAGCCTCATCACCGCCAGCCCCGGCATCATCGACATCGAGTCCATCACCATCGATCAGACCGGCGGCGGCATCCTCCGCGCCGAAAACCAGATCGGCCAGATCCGGTTCGTCGGCGGCTCCAATTCGACCATCATCGCCGGAACCATCGAGTCACTCAGCGGACTGCCCGTCCTCAGGCAACCCGGCACCACCACGCTCAACAATGTCACCATCGAGGGCGATGCCCTGCTCATCGAGCCCGGCGGCACCATCAACATCACCGGAGGCGCCCTCGAGAACAACGCCGCCATCCTCGTCGGCCAGTTCTTCCCATCCACCTCCAACTCCATCCTCAACTTCGCAGAGCCCACAACCCTCCACGGCGATGGCGCCATCCTCCTCCTCGACAACAACTCCGACGACGCCCAGCTCAACGGAGTTGTCACCCAGACAGCACAGCACAACATAGGCGGCACCGGAAACATCAACGCCAAGCTCACCAACAACGCCCAGGTCCTCGCAACCGAGACCGGACTCCCCCTCCGCCTCCTCGCCCAGGACAAGACCAACAACAACCTCATCGGCGCCACCAACGGCGCCATCCTGGAGATCGGCGCGATCACCATCAACCAGTCCGCCGCCGCCACCATCTACGCCGAAGAGCCCGGCTCGCTGGTCCGCTTCCTCTCCGGCACGAACTCCACGATCAACGCCGGCACGCTCAGCACCTTCGATGATGCCGAGCCCATGCTCCGCGAGCCCGGCCTCACCACCCTCAACAATGTCATCATCGAAGCGGATATCGACATCGAGGATGGCGGCACGATCGCGATCGCCAACCAGCAGCTCATCAACAACGGCACAATCCGCGTCGGCAAGCCATCGCCGTCGCTGGCAACCGCGACCCTCCAGTTCCTCACGCCCAGCGCCGACATCACCGGCCCGGGCGCCATCATCCTCTCGACTCCCGGCACCGCCGGCGCGGTCGTCGACGCGGCAAGCCTCGAGATCGGCCCGGACCACACCATCGCCGGCGCGGGAGTGATCACCGGCAATCTCATCAACAGCGGCACCGTCAATCCGGGCACGCCCGACACGGTCATGAAGATCCTGGGCAATTACACCGAGATGCCGGGCTCGGCCCTCGCGCTCACCATCTTCGACGAAGACCAACTCCCCCCGCTCGCCGTCACCGGCGCCGCCACACTCGCCGCCGACATCCATCTCACCCTCAGCCCGCCGCTCACGCCGACCATCGGGCAGAGCTTCACCATCATCACCGCCAACAACGGCGCCACCGGCACAATGAACATCGCCTCGGCGCCCGAGATCGCCGGCCTGCGCTTCACCGCCATCACCGACGCCAACGCCGTCCGGATCATCGTCTCCGCCTGCGCCGACCTCAACGACGATGGAGCCGTCAACTCGGACGACCTCGGCATCCTCCTCAGCGCATTCGCCCTCTCCGGCGCCGGCGATGTGGACGGCGATGGCGACACCGACTCCGACGACCTCGGCATACTGCTAAGCCAGTTCGGCAGCGCCTGCGATTGATCGCACCCCGACCTCCCCACCCGCCCCAGACCACCGACCAATCGCGGAGCGGTCCAAGCGCCCACGCCACCACCTCATCCCCCCATCCCCCCACCCAACCCCGCTACCATCCGCCCATTCCGCCGGAGGCCACACCACCATGCCCGAATCCACTCCCACCACCACGCCCACCGCGCTCCCCGCCGCGCCGAACCCCAACCACGCCCGCGGCGTCCTCGAAGCCGTCGAAGGCGAGCACATCACCCTCGCCATCCCAGGCACCAGCTACCAGCTCCTCCTCAAGGTCCTCAAGGCCCCCGCCACGCCCATCGGCAAGCGCCTCATCGGCACCATCCGCGCCACCGCACGCCGCGTCGACATCGTCAACACCGGCGGCCGCTACATCGAACCGGTCTACGGCCGCCCGCGCCGCGTCCAGGGACGCATCGACGCCATCGACACCACAAACCACACCATCACCGTCCAGGCCGGCATCCCCATCGTCTGCACGCTCATGAAGAGCCAGCACAACGCCAGCTTCAAGGTCGGCGACCTCGTCTCGTTCGATGTCGAGCCCGGCGCCTCGTTCATCCCCGCCACCTGAGCCCAGCCCGACGACCGCGCTCAGCTCATCGGCTCGCAAACACTCCCAAGCTCCAGGCGCGCCGCCCCATCACCCGCCGCCGCGCCGCCGCCGGCTCCCCCGCCGCTCGCGCCCCCGCCGCCGGTCCGCGCGCCCGGCTCCAGGCCGAACGACACGAAGCCGCTCAGCCCGTTCCACTCGATCAGCCCATACCGCTGACGCTTCACACGCACCGCGCTCCGCCGTGCATCGCGCCGCTCGGTCCATCCATCCCGATCGTTCATCACGACCTCCGATCCAGCGCCCACGCGCCCAACCAAGCCGGGCCGCGAAGCGCCCATACCCCACAACCCAGCCCCCACATCCCCACAACGCCCATCACCCCAGACCCCTCTCACCCATTCCTCATCCCACCAACGCATCGCTCTCTGCACCACCCCACAGTGTGCGCGATGCACAAGAAACAACAAGCAACCCAGACCGAAAATCAAACCCAACCACCCCCGATTCACGGGCCCGATCGCCCCACCCGCCACACCACACCCGCGCGCGCCCGACCCCGCAGCACGCTGCACGCCAAAACACCCAGTCCATACAGACCATCACCCCAACGCCCTCACTCCCCCAACCCAATCGCCCTCACTCCGCCAGCCGGATCCGCTCCACCAGCCGCGCGCTCGACAGCGCATCGCCCACATCACCAACCTCAAACACGCACGCCATCCCGGTCTGCAACCGCATCGCACCCCCGGCCCCGCCGCCGCCCGCCGACTCCATCACATTCGTCAGCAATTCCAACTGAGGGTTATGCCCCACCAGGATCACCGCCCCCCGCCGATGATCGCGGAACAGCCCCGACACCACGCCGCCCACACCATCCAGCGTCGCACGCTCATGCCCAAGCTCCAGCGCACGCTCACGCCGAACCACGCAACGCACCCCCGCCGACTCCAGAGCCTCCGCCAGCGCATCGGCCGTCTGCCGCGCACGCCGAACGAAACTCGCCCCGATCAGCACCGGAGAACGATCCCGCTCCAGCAGCCGCTCGGACACAAAATCAACCTGCCGATACCCGCGCTTCGCCAGCACCCGGTCCGCATCCAGCCCGGACTCAGACTCCGCCTCCGCCTTCCCATGCCGCATCACGATCAGCGTTCGCATCCCCCCATCCTACAACCCCCCCCCCGACAACCCCCCACCCACCCAACCGACCCGCCCCCATCCACCTCAGCACCCCCACCCCGCGCACACCAACAACCCCGGACACACCAAAACAGCGCGACCGCCCACCCCGCTCCAACAGACATTCCTGAAAACGCCTTCCGCGACCCCACGGCCGATCGGAAAGGCGTGCATGTGTGACCCCACCACACTAACACGACATGTCCCATTCCAAACCACTTTTCCCAGCAATCTCCATCATTTCACCCAAACCGAACCCGCACAACCCGCAACTTCACGCCACCCCACCCCATCCAAGCCCCCGATCCACCTACCGCCAACCCCTAAACTGCACCTCCCACGCGCCATCCACACTCCACCCAAGCCCATCCATGCCCCGCGCGAGCCACGCGCCCCAAGCCACCCACCCACCGAGCCAAGCACCATGACCACCTCACCCTCCCACACCCCCACGACCACCAACACCCCCCAACACGCCGCCCCCCACGCCGCCCCCTCCG
>JBQLZO010000060.1:0-2067 GCA_052168315.1 Phycisphaerales bacterium
GTGGTCGCGGCGTTGGTGGTGGGGATGGTGCTGGCGGTGGGCGGGCCGGTGGGGGCGGCGGCGGGGCGCGCGGATGGTTCGTTGGATGAGGCGCTGCGGGTGCTGGTGGAGCGGCTGGGCGAGGCGAGCACGGGGGAGTACTTCGGAATGGGGCGGGCGATCGCGGAGCACAACGATCCGCGCGCGATCCCGGTGCTGATCGGCGCGATCGATGCGGACAACAGCTACGAGACGGTGTACGGGCTGGGGTACTTCGGGCTTTCGCCTCTGACGGGCGTGGAGTACAGCCCGTACCACGATGGCGCGTGGTGGCGGCGTTGGTGGGCGCGGAACCGCGAGCGGTTCCCGGCGGATGTGCGGGCGATGGAGATCCCGGACCTGCCCAAGACCGCGCACGGACGGGGGTACGAGCCGTTCCCGGAGTCGCTGGAGACGCTGGATGGGAAGATCGCGTTCATGCTCGCGGGGATCCGGGAGGGGGGCGCGCTGCGGTACTCGGACATCGCCGGCGCGATCGCGGACCACGGGGATCCGCGGGCGATCCCGGCGATGATCGGGATGATCATCGCCGATGACACCTACGACACGGTGTACGGGATCGGGTACTTCGGGCTCACGCCGCTGACGGGGGTGGAGTACGACGATGCGCACGATGGGGCGTGGTGGCGGCGGTGGTGGGATGAGCACCGCGGGGACTATCCCGAGGAGGTGGCGGCCCTGGAGATCCCGGAGGTGGAATTGCCGGGCGCGGCGGAGCCGGAGTTCCTGCACGCGGGGGGGAACGCGCGGATGCGGTACCTGCTGCACGGGGCCGCTGATGCGCCGGAGGCGGGCGATGGGGTGGGGTTGCTGCTGGTGCTGCCGGGGGGTGATGGGAGCGCGGAGTTCGCGCCGTTCGTGGAGCATCTGAGCAAGAATGTGGTGCCGCGGGGCGTGGTGGTGGCGCATCTGATCGCGCCGGTGTGGGATGAGCGTCAGAAGAACGATGTGGTATGGCCGACGCGCCGGCTGCCGTACCGGGGGATGGAGTTCACGACGGAGGAGTTCATGGGGGCTGTGGTCGCGGATGTGTCGGGGCGGGTGCGGATCGATCCGGAGCGGGTGTACGCGATGGGTTGGTCATCCGGCGGGCCGCCGGTGTACGCGGGGCTGTGCGATGCGGAGGTGGGGCTGTCGGGGGCGGTGGTGGTGATGTCGGTGTTCAAGGGCGAGCAGATCCCGGCGATCGAGACGGCCCGGGGCAAGCGGGTGGCGATCGTGCACTCGCCGACGGACTTCATCCGGATGTCGTTCCCGCAGGCGGCGGTGCGGGCGTTGAAGGATGCGGGGGCGGAGGTGCGGCTGAGCACCTACGAGGGCGGGCACGGGTGGCACGGCGAGTCGATTTTGCGGGTGCGCGAGGCTTTGGCGTGGGTGGCCGAGGAGCGTGTTGACGCGGGGGATGCGGAGGAGTGAGGCGGGCGTCAGCCGGACTTGCCATCGCGCTTGGATGAGTGCTTCTTGGCGCCGGATCGGATCGCGCCGGTCCATTGGAAGAGCGTGCCGATGAGGGCGGTGATGGCCCAGGTAATGGTCCAGGCTGTGGCGGTTTTGGGGAGCCAGTCGGCGCCGGCCCAGCCGGCGAGGTTGAGGAGCCACATGGCGGCGAAGAGCCACATGGCGGCGCCGATGAAGGCGGTGACGAGCCCGGCGGATTTTTTGGGGAGGATCATGCCGAGGGCGACGCCGAGGAGGAGCCCGGCGATGCCCGAGGCGGTGATGAGCAGGCGTTCGCGCTCGCCCTGGGCGTTCCAGTGGGGCGCGAGTTCATCCCAGAGCTGTGTGAAGAAGGCGCGGGCCTTGCCAGCGCCCTCGCGGATGACGAGTTCGGCCTCGCCGGGGGTGGTGTCGTCGTCGCCTTCGGTCTGATCTTCTTCGGCGCCCTGCTCCGGGTCGTCGGATGATGGGTCGGGGTCGTTGGGGGACGGGGTGGGTTTCTGGCCGCCGGGGAGCCCTGGGAAGTTGAAGTCGCCGGGGAGCCCGGGGATGGCGGGGGCGCTGCCATCGGGGAGGAGGGATCGGGCGGGG
>JBQLZO010000061.1:0-21296 GCA_052168315.1 Phycisphaerales bacterium
CCCTAGCACCCCCAACTCACCCAGTTCCCCCAACGAGTCCCCCAGCAGTTCCCCCGCCGGCCCTCCCGGCTCCGCCGCCGACCCCTCCAACGACCGCGCCCGCAACGGCTTCGGCGGCAAGCCCGCCATGCAAGGGCTCGGGCGCTACTACGAACTGGCCATCACCTGCCACGGCGAGCCCGAAGAGCCCTCCGGATACCTCGTCAACATCAAGACCATCGACCACGCCGCGCACGCCGCGCCCATCCCCATCATCGCCCGCACGGCCCGCACCGAGCCCTGGCGAGACCCGGCCACGCTCATGCCCGAACTCATCGCCGCGCTGGCTCGCGAACTGGGCGAACGCGCCGGCCCGCGCCCCGCCCTCCACACCCTCGAATGGCGGCTCACCCCCACCTACGCCATCGCCATGGAGTCCGCAGACATGTCATCCGTGATCATCCGACAGCGCTTCGACCTCGCGGCGGCACACCGGCTGCACATCCCCTCCATGTCCGACGAGCAGAACCGCGCCACCTTCGGTCGATGCAACAACCCCGCCGGGCACGGGCACAACTACATGATCGAGCCCGTCGTCCGCGTCCGACTCGCCGGGCCCGCCGAAGGGCGCACGGCCCCGCCGCCGTTCGACCTCGCCGCGCTCGAACGCATCACCGACGAGACCATCATCCAGCGCTACGACCACACCCACCTCAACGAGGACACCCACGAGTTCGCCACCGGCGCTGGTCTCAACCCCTCCGTCGAACACATCGCGCAGATCTTCTACGAACGCCTCGCCCCCGCGATCGCCAGCGCCTCCGGCGGCGCTGCCGCACTCATTGAGATCACCGTCTGGGAAACCGATCGCACCAGCGCCACCTACGCGGGCACACACTGATCATCGCATGCCCCGTCAATCGAGAACCCACTGAAGTTCGACATCAGATCCAACCATCATCAATCGGGACATGCCGACGCTCTGCCGACGAATGAGTCATTGCCCCCACACGGCACTCACTACCAGCCAACCCGACGGATCGCCGCTAATTCGCCAGGCAACCACAACTTACGCAAAAAAAAAAAAAAAAACGACTTGCACTCCTCCTGAAACGCGTTAGCCTTCAGAAGTCAGGCACGCCCAAGGGTGGCGAGCGTGATCGCCGGATATCCATCGTCGCTGCATATTGAAACCATGCCTCGGTGCCAAAATGGATCCGCGATCATTATACACTTGAGAACATAAAGCAGAAAGGACACTGAAATGCAGATCTCCAAATCCCTCGCAGCATTCTGCTCCGCCTTGCTTTGCATGATATGCACAGCCAATGCCCAAAACCTCTCGCTGTCGGATGTCCTGCTCATCGATGCGAATTACCCCGGCGCGGATTCCTCCGGCACGATCGAGGGATACATCTGCCAGAGCTACGAGAACTGCCCCGGCGGAACCATCGTGGAGCCTGGCTCGCCCGAACCGGCCGGGTGCACATATACACAGTTACTCGGCTGCCAATTCAGCTGCCAATACTGCGATGGATCCCGCAATCCAGCGACGGCTTGCGTTCGAAATATGCTGTCACCGGGATGCACCGTCACCAAGCTGTCCCAAGCGTGCGGCACACGCTATCGTGGCGCTTGCTATGATCTTCTCTCAGATTCTGGACCAAAGTGCGGATGCGAACCGCTCATCCCGGAGCAGGCGATCGGGACATGCATCGTCAACGGCTGCATGTAATCACCCTGACGAAGACCGCCCGGGAAGTCGATTCTCACACGCGAGCGATCGCAAGGAATACGCCCATGCCGTTGACAATACTTGCTTCCTGCCTTGCGCTGGCCGTCTCGAACACCACGCTCGCCCAATCCGGCTCGTTCGCCCGGGCGGGCGAGGCGTTCGAACGCGACCTCGCCACGCTGCGCGACTCCCACGCCGCCCCATCCGTGCCGTCAGATCCGGTGATCGAGACCATCGTTTCCTACATCCCCCCGCACTACCTTTCTGAACTCCCCGATGGCAGGCCGTTGACGCGGCAGGAGATCCACGCCGCCACCAGCGGGTTCGTCGAATACGAACGCTCTCTGCGTTCCTACTACGCAACACTCAACTCGTGGTACCTCCCGGTCAGAGATGAACTCCGCTATCCGGATTCGCGCAGCATCTATCCATCATCGCCGCACTTTCATTTCTCAGGCGAACTCGGCTGGATCCGTGGCGGGCGCTGGGCGAGCCGTGGAATCGAAACCGATCTGCACGAGAACTCGGCACTCAAGCACATCCACTTCATCGTCAACGGCGACTCGCTCTTCCGAACGCGCGTCATCCAGCAACGACCCGGCGACGCTCCCGGCCAGAACATATTCCGCACCTCAGGCATCGTGCGCCAACTCAGCCCGGTCGATCGTGCCCTCCACCCTTCGCCGGATTCGGCCATGGGACGAGAGCTGTTCCGTTCGTTCACACCCTTCACTCTCGCCCAGACCATCGAACGCTCCCACGAACACCTCGTCGGAAGACGGCTCGAAGATGGCAGCATCGTGCTCCGCGGTCCGCTCGACATCGCAGGAGTCCTCGGCGGCTTCGGCATTCACATCCGCCTGCTGCCTGAGATCGGGCACGCGCCCGCAGAGATTGTCACCTACGAAGGCCGACTCGGCTGGCCATCGCACGCGTCGCAATTCTTCGACTATCAACGCCCAACCCTCCAGCGTGACGCACCCCCACTCCCTCACACAATCGCCACGACGGTCCTCACGAATCCGGAGCGTGCGCGCGAGGCGTTACCTGAGATCGAGCGACTCGCTGAGGAGCGCGGGTTCGGCGTCGCCGATGGGCGGAAACCGCCGTACCTCGGGACACCCGGATGGACGGATGTCCTGAGGGAATCAATGGGCGTCGAACCGCCCATGGGCAACCACGGCCCGTTCGGTTGGGAGACCGCAACGCTGAAGTACCACTCCGTCAACACCCCCCTCCCCGAAGACATGTTCGTGTTCGAACTCCCCGAGGACGCCACGATCGTCAACGGCACCAATGCGGTTGCCGCGACCTGGGATGGTCAGCGCCTCGTCCCGATCGAACGCCCCGCGGCGTTGGTGGGCCAGGGCGTTCGCGCCGGCGATGCAAACGAGGGCGGCGAGGTGCGCCTGCTGGACAATGGCGCGAAGCCGCAACCTCCTCCCGATGCGAACCCCGAGCCGGACGCGGAGCCGGCGGCAGACGCGGATCCGGAGCATTGGTTCCAATCACGCCTCGCCATGGATTCCTATGTCGGCGAGGTCCACGCCAACCAGCGCGCCCACCGCAGCATCCGCTTCGAGAACATCGGCGATCACCTGCTGAGTTTCGAGGTCGTGGCGCGGAGCTGCTCGTGCGTTGATATCCGTGTCCCCGAGGACGCCGTGGAGCCCGGCCAGATCGTCGCCATCGACATGACGGCGTACGACCCGGGCCCGCGCACGGGGGTCATCCGCCACGAGGCCGATGTCGCCGTGACCCTGCTCGATCCACGCGATCCCGACGGGCCGGGAACACGCGCGGTCATGCGCATCCCCATCGAGTTCTCCTTGCGTGACGCGATCGCGCCGGTGCCCTCGCGCCTGAACATCGAACTGCTCCCCGCCGAGCGACGCACGGTTCACCTCTACCTGCGAGGAAACACGAACCCCATCGCACGGATCGCAAAGGTCCACACGGACTCGCCCGCCATCACGGTCGGCACCCCCACGCCGTCCGGCGATCACGCGTGCGCCGTCGAGATCCTCATCGATGCGGCCCAACTGGACCGATCACAGGTCGCGTATGTGCATGTCGCGTTCACCGATGATGCAAGGCCCGCGATCCGGGTTCCCGTGTCGCTGCGGCTCCTTGACTGACCGCCCACGCCCGCGCGGTGCCATGGGCGGGCCGATCGAGCACTCGATCAACCAACATTCCGCTCCCGTGCCATGTAAGCGAACGCTTACTTTGCGCGACCCACGCCCGATCACCCCATCGGTGTGCCTCCGCCGAGCCATGATCGGCCACCATCGGGCGACCACGGCGAACATGTGCCGCCATCGCCGCGTCTGCCGATAGACTGGTTTCATCAGCCCACGCCCGGCGGGGCGCCAGCGGAGCATGTCCACCCGATGGGAATCTCGACCATCCTCCTTGAGCAAGGCCTGATCACCCCCGACCAGCTCGACCTGGCGCTGGGCGAGCAGTCGGCCTCCGGCGAGCGGCTCGACCGGGTGATGGTCCGGCTCGGGCTGATCGAGGCCAACGATGTCACCCGCGCCATCGCCGAGCAGTTCGGGATGGAGGTGGTCGATCTCAACGCGATCGAGGTCGACCGCGATGTGCTCAAGGCGCTGCCGCCGCAGGTGGTGTTCCGCCAGCAGTGCGTGCCGATCTCGCGCACGCCGGAGAACGGGTCCCCGGCCGCGCTCCGCGTGGTCACGGCCGACCCGTTCGAGCTTTCGGTGTTCGATGAGCTGCGGCTGCTGACCGGGTGCCGCATCGAGCTCGCGCTGGCGACGGAGGAGGACATCCGCGGGTTCATCCGCGCCCACTACGGCGTCGGCGGCGACACGCTGGAGGAGATGGCCGGCATCGCCGGCGCGATCGACCTGGGCGAGGATGAATCGGATGAGGATGAGCAGCGCGCCAACGAGGCGTCGGTCATCAAGCTCGTCAACGAGCTGCTCTTCGAGGCCATCCAGAGCCGCGCGACCGATGTGCACATCGAGCCGTACGAGCGCCGGCTGATCGTCCGGTACCGCGTCGATGGTGTGCTCACGCGCGCCAATGTCCCGCCGACGATCAACCAGTTCGCCGCCGCGATCATCAGCCGCATCAAGATCATGGCGAACCTGAACATCGCCGAGAAGCGCAGGCCGCAGGATGGGCGCATCACGCTCAAGCACAAGGGCGAGGCGTTCGACCTGCGTGTGTCGGTCATCCCGATGCTCTTCGGCGAGGGGGTGGTGCTCAGGATCCTGAACAAGTCGGCCGTGCTGATGGGGCTCGACGACCTGGGCATGCCCGAGGGTGTGCTCCGCTCGTGGGATGCGCTGATCTCCAAGCCCCACGGCATTTTGCTCGTGACCGGGCCGACCGGATCGGGCAAGTCCACGACACTGTACGCGTCGCTGAATCGCATCGTCGGCGACGAGATTAAGGCGATCACCGTCGAGGATCCGGTCGAATACCATGTCAATGGTGTCAACCAGATCCAGGTGAACCACAAGGTCGGGCTCGACTTCGCGGCCGGGCTGCGCTCGATCCTCCGGCACGATCCCGATGTGATCATGATCGGCGAGATCCGCGACAAGGAGACGGCCGAGGCGGCCGTGCAGGCCTCGCTGACCGGTCACCTGGTGTTCTCGACGCTGCACACCAACGATGCGCCCAGCGCGATGCCGCGGCTGCTGGACATCGGCGTGGAGCCGTACCTCGTGGCATCCTCGGTCGAGGGCGTGATGGCGCAGCGGCTGGTGCGGCGCGTGTGCGCCCAGTGCGCCCGGAGCGTCGAGCCGGCGCCCGGCGACCTGCCCGATGGCTTCACGCTCGAACCGGGCGCCACCCTCCGCGAGGGCGCGGGGTGCAAGGCGTGCCTGAACACCGGGTACCGCGGTCGGATCGGCATCTACGAGATGCTGCGGATGACCGATGCGCTTCGGGAGGAGCTGATGCGTGGTTCCAACGCGGCGCGGCTGGGGTCGCTGGCGCTGGAGCAGGATGCGCTGAGCCCGTTGCGGGCCGACGGATACGCGAAGGCGCGGGCGGGTGTGACGACGATCAGCGAGGTGATGCGGGTGGCGAAGGGGTGAGGCCGTCACCGATTCGCTGGTGCCGGGATGGGAGCGGGGATGGTGGGGTCAAAGGCCGAAGCTGCGAAGTGCTCTCCCCAGGGCGGGCCGAAATCCACGTGGAGCGACGACGGCAGGAGGGCGGGGATGCGATCGACACGCGGTTGTTCCTGAGCGGACAGGAATAGAACGCGCAGGGTGGGCTGAGACATGATCTGCCAGAGCGCTTCGTCTGACTCGAAGGTGCAGTCGATGAGGCTGAGGGATCGTGGAGCGATTGCGACGATGTGTTCTGCACGGGCGAAGCTGATGTGGTGTGCGTTGAGACTGAGGCTCGGGAGGCGCCCCTTGATGTGGACCAAGCGAGCGAGCGCGTGATCGACGCGTGCCGAGTTCTCGAACGATCGAGGCGCGTCATCGAACGAGACCCACTCCGCGACGGGCGGCGAGGAGTCGAGCATGACGCCATGCGTTCCCCCGGCAGCGCTGACCGGGGCGTACAGGTAGCGGACCCAGAGGTCGTGCGCGAGTTGTGCGAGTGCGAGAAGCGCGGCGATGGCGACGACGCTCGCGAGGACGAGCTTGAGCGGTTTTGCGGCACCGGCCTGCGTCGATGGAGCGGGCGTCTGCGGCATCGGGTGGGTATGGTACGGCGTCAAGGCTCGGGTGGATCGGTGTGGCGTTCGGTCGGCGTGCAATGCCGCGCCATCGGGCGTGGGCACTTCTCGAGCACGGGGGCTTCGTGAGGGTGCGTTCTGAAGAGGGAAGGGCACCGCTCAAAAACATAGCGACACCCCCGCGGCTTCAGGGGGTTGGGTTGGTCGTGGTGTGGGTCTGGTCGAGGCGGGCGAGGGTGGTTTGGCCCTTGAAGCGGATGATGCCCACCGGCTGGCCGAGTTCATCGAAGGTGGCGATGAGCTGCGCATCGGTGGCGCGCTCGACCCGGCGCGGCGCGCTGCGCTCGATGGTCATCGCGGCCAGCCGCTCGGCGGGCAGGTTGCCCACGATCTGGGCCTCGCGCACCGGCGCGCCGGCGATGATCGTGGTCCTTGACAACGCCGCGTGCGCGGGAGGATTCTGAGGCGCGGGAGCATCGGGTGATCCCGTGTGCGATGCGTGGTCCGGAGCGTTGCGCGTTGCCACCGCGCCCGAGCCATCGGAGGAAGGCGCGCCGCGGGGCGTGGGCGGGACGGTCGGCATCAGCAGCCACGCGAGCGCGAGCGCGCCCGCTCCGGCGATGCCCGCGCCACCCGCGATGCGCCGGCGCTGGGCGCGCGATCGGCGCGCGCGGTCCAGCGCTGCGTGGTACACCTCCATGCCGGGCGCTGCCGCATCCGGGGGGCGCTGCGCGGGGTCGTGCGGGTGGCTCTGGTTGCGATCGGTGTGCCGGTTCATGGTGTGCGTGCCTGTGGAGTGGTGGTGGTACCGGAAGCGGGCTTGGTGATGCGGCGGGCGGGGCTCTCGAGCGGCGCGGGCGCGGATGGGATCGGTGGTGAGGGTGGGGGTGGGGGTGGAATCGAGTGCGGGGGTGGGCGGGAGCGGTCGTCATTCGGTGGCGCGAGCGCGGTTTTGAGTCGCGCGAGCGTGCGCCGGATCCGGCCATCGACCGCGCCGGGCGTGAGCCCGACGATCAGCCCGATCTGATCGAGCGTGCCGGTGGTGCGCATGCGGAGGTCGAGCAATGCGCGCGACTGGGCATCGATGTCGCGGAGCGCTGCGGCGAGGCGCTCGGGCTCGACGGGAGGCGTGCGATCATCGGGAGCATCCGTCGTGTGCGGTGCGCTGCCCGGGCGCGCGGCGCGCTCGCGGCGGGCGCGGCGGAGTTCGGATCGGATGCGGTCGCGCGCGGCGTTGAGCGTGATGCTGCGCAGCCAGCGCTCGAATCGCTGTTCATCGTCGAACGGGCGGACGGATCGGATCACTCTGAGCCATGTTTCCTGCTCGACATCCGGCGCGGCGTGCCGCAGCGCTGCGGGGAGCGTGCGGCACGCCCACGCTCGCACGCGCGGGTTGTACAGCGCGTGCAGCGCATCGAAGCGGGCGTGGTCGGTGTGCGCCACGCCCCGGGTGAGTTCGGCGATGGTGGGTGGTCGTGGCACCGGCGTTGGCGTGGGGGCTTTCCTGGGTTCTCAGCGCGATGGATTGTGGGGGGTGAGCGCTCCGGGTGTACGAGCAGCGCTCAGCGCTCCGCATCGGGGCGTTCGAGCCTGTCCTGGAGGTCGATGAGGAAGCCCTGCAACTGGCTGAGCCGCGACCGCGCGTTGTTGATCTCCTGCTCAAGGCTTTCGGCACGGACGGCCGCCCGCTGGAGCGCGTTCGCGGCGGTGTCGAGTTCGATCTCCAGCGCCCGGTCCACCCCGCCTTCCGTGTCGTTCTCGGCCGCGTGCTCCTGCAAGGATCGGATCCGCGATCGGAGTGCGTCCATGCTGGCCAGCGCGTCGGCGTGAGCCTGCTCGAACGATTGGATGCGGCGTTGCTCGGCACGGATCTGCTCGCTGAGGTCGCGCATCTCCTGCTCGGGCGTGGTGATCTCGCTCATCACATCCATCTGCTGGATCAGCGCTTCGAGCACGGCCTCGACGGTCTGCTGGTCGAAAGCGTTGGCGCGTACAAAGAGCGTGCGGGTTTCCTCGTGGAACCGGAGGCGCGCGGTGGAGTCCTCGCTCATGTCGAGGGCGGCTTCGATGGCCGAGAGGATCGACTCGGCCGGGTAGGCGCCGTATTCGATCATCTCGGCGAGCGGGTGGATCCGCGTGCCGAGTATCTCCCGCTCGCGCTGCTGCTGCTGCGGGAACGGCATGCCACGACGGCTGTCCTCGATGACGCGCACGGTGTACACGCCCTCGAATGAGCGGAAGTACACCTCAAGTTGCTGGCCTTCATCGGTGGTGTGCCGGGTGTTGTCGAGCACGGCCACGGCCGCGCCGGTCGTCACCTGATCGAGCTGTACGCGCGGCATCGGGATCAGGTCGAGCCCGTGCATGGTCACGATGTTTCGCGTGCCGCTGGCGTTCTGGATGGCTTCGAGGTAGTCGGCGACGGTGCCGCCTTCGAAGCGGAGGTCGAAGCGCGGCTCCTCGGGCTGCGATGGGCCGCCCTGGAGCTGATGGGCCGTGATCGCTCGTTGCTGGACCGCCTGGGCGTTGTTCTGCGCTGGGGCGAGGGCGGGGGCCAGTGTGATGGCCGCGGTGGCGGCGAGGGTGATCATGAGCGATCGGACGGTGCGCGTGCGGTGTGTCAGCATGGCGCGGGCTCCTGTGTTGGGATGGGGTCTGTTTGATGATTGGTTCGGCACTGGGAGTGACGGCACGCGGCCCGGGATTTCGCGCGTCCGGGCAGGATTTTTCGTTCGGGCGTTGATGGGGTGCGAGAGTGTGGGATGCGCGCAACAATGGGTGGATGGATCAGGATGGAGTACAGGCCGGTGGCGATGGCGGCGGCGGGGTGGTGCAGTCCGAGTCCGCGCGGATCGCGATGAGCGGTGCGCGCCGGGCGAGCCCGGGCGAGCGGATCGGCGCGGGAGTGGTGGCGCTGGGGTGTCTGGGGGTGCTGGTGGTGGCCGCGGGGCTGACGCCCAGCGCGGAGGGGCACGGCACGCACACTGGGCTGGGGCTTCCGGAGTGCTCGTGGGTGGTGTGGTTCGATGTGCCGTGCATGACCTGCGGGATGACCACGGCGTTCTCGAACGCAGCGCACGGGAACTGGCTGGCAGCGCTGCAATCGCAGCCGGCGGGGCTGGCGATGTGCCTGATCACGGCGATGTCGTTCTGGCTGGCAATGCATGTGGCGGTGATGGGATCGGCGCTGGGGGGGCTGGCGGGGCGGTTGCTGGGCGGGCGGACGGTGTGGATCGTGGTGGGGGCGCTGCTGGCGGCGTGGGGGTACAAGCTGCTGACCTGGAACGCCGGATAAGCGCGGTTTGGGGGCGGATCGGGGGATCAGGCGGGGCGTCGGTGCGAAAGGGAGGCAGCGCGGGGGGTCTGCGGGGCGTTGGATGAGGGTTCGGGTGGGCGGCGGGGGCGGCGCGGTAGACTGTTCGGCCCCCGGGGATGCCCCGCAGCGCCCGGCGTGAGATCGGGGGCATCGGGGGGAAGACGCGGTGATTGGAGCGTGATGGCGATGGTGGCTGGAAGGCATAACGGCGGTGTGGAGCAATTCGGGCTTCGGGCGATCGGCGCGCGGGCGTGCGCTGCGCTGGTGGCGGGCGTGTGCGCGAGCTGGATGGGTGGGTGCGCGGTGATCGGGATCGCGGGGGTGATGGCCGACACCTACGAGCGGACGGGCTCGAGCGTTGTGTACGCGGAGTACGACGAGCTGATGGGCGAGCGGGTGGCGGTGATCGTGAACACGGACATGTCGATCCGGATGGAGGAGCCGTCGATCGATGCGGACCTGCAGATCCTGCTGACGGCGCGGCTGCAGTCTCCGAACGACACGAAGGGGACCTACACGGGGGTGAACCCGGTGGTGGATCCGGAGACGGGCGAGCTCGGCGGGCCGGGCGTGGAATTCGTGCCGTTCGCGGTGGTGCGTCAGTTCCAGCTGCGGAATCCGTCGTGGCCTGCGTGGGCGTTCGAGGATGTGGCGAAGGAGCTCGGCGCGACGCGGCTGCTCATCGTGGATGTGTACGAGTACCGTTTCCACGAGGCGGGGAACGCGTACTTGTGGGATGGGCAGATGTCGGCGCGCGTGAGCGTGATCGAGGCGGAGGAGGGGTATGTGGATGACTACGCGTTCGAGCGTGAGATCCGGGTGCGGTTCCCCGATCGGACGGGCGTGACGCGCGGAGACCTGTCGCAGACGGTGGTGCGGGGGCGGCTGATCTCACGGTTCATCGACCGGGTGGGTTGGTTGTTCTATGACCACGAAGAGCCGAACATGATCGAGTATTGATCGGCTGGGTGCGAGGATCGGGCGCGCGGGGGTGTGGGGCGTGGGTGCGTTCGCGTGCCTGGACCTGGCCTGAGTTGTTGGAGCGATCGGAGCGATGGCATTGAAGGGATCGGCGATGATGGGATGGCGGCGAGGCGCCTGCGGCGGGGTTGGTTCTGCGTGGCGGAGCGCGTGCGTGCTGGGCGGGTGCGCGGCGGCGCTGGTCGGTGGGGCGCTGGTCGGGTGCAATATCCTCGCGCCGGCGGTCTTTCTGATCGAGGGCCCTCCGAAGGTGGAGGCGGCGTACCGCGATCTTGATCCGAACCGCCCGACGGCGATCTTCATCGACGATCGCAAGAACCATGTTCCGAAGCGTTCGCTTCGGATGCGGATGGGCCAGGTGGCCGAGCAGGACATGATGCAGCGCGGGATCGTGCTCGAGGCGAACATGATCTCATCGCGTGACACCGCGCGTGTTGCGGCGTCGAAGGATTCGTTCAACGAGCCGATCGCGGTGGTTGATCTAGGTCGTGAGGTTGGCGCGGAGGTGGTGATCTGGGTTGTGATCGACGAGTGGACGCTGTCGCGAGACGGTGGCTCGCTTTCGCCGACGGTGCGCGGTCGGGTGAAGATCGTTGATGCGAAGTCGAACGAGCGGATCTGGCCGGAGATCGCGGATGGGTGGCCGCTGGCGGCGGAGGTGCCGGTTCGGCCGCAGGAGCTTGGCACCTCTCGGTCGGACAATGACCGGTACAACGAGGAGCTTGCGGTGTACGCGGGGCGCGAGCTGGCGCGGCTGTTCTATACCTATGAGCGTGATTCGCTGCAGAGCCGGCGGACGGAGTGAGGGTGAGGAAGAGGAGGCACCAGGCACCGGGCAGAAGAAGGCATCAGGCATCAGGCATCAGTGGAAGAAGGGGGCACGAGGCATCAGGCATCGGGCAGGAAAAGGCATCAGGCATCAGGCATCGGGCACCAGTGGGGGAGGTTCGTTGGGGGTGTGGTGTGTTGTTTGGTGAGTTTGGTGAGTTTGGTGGGTTGGGGGGTTTGGGGTTGGATCGGGGGGGAGGGGAGACACCGGTCGGAGACCGGTGCCACCTACGGAGTGGGAAGTTTGAAAGGGCTGGCCAGCCCGGGTTGTGCCTTTGGGGAGGGTGGCTCTTGCCCTTTGCTGGGGTGTCGATCCAGCGGTCGCCGTGGTGTGGCGGGCGGTTGCGGTTGGAGACTGCGCGCGTTCTCCACCAACACATGACCCGGACGCAGAGCGCGGTTGCGGAACAGGATGTGTCGCGCCGGTTGCCGGTGCCGTGCGTGGGGGGGGCGCTGTTGCTTTGGCGCTGCCGGTCTTTCGATCAGGCGGTTGTCAGGCGCTTGAACGATTGATCGGTTTTGCCTTGGCGTCCGGAGTCCATGGTCTCCACCGCTCGTTGGCCCTGGGGTTGGTTTGCGGCCTCGCCCATGGCGTCGGTTGCGATCACGCTGGCGCCGAGTCCATGGCGGACAGGGCCTGTCTGTCCTTTGGGGTCGGGGAGTGCGTTTGTGCGCACGGATGGGGTAATGTTGGGCCTGAATTGTGGGTTGGGTGATGGGAAGACACCGAGATCGAACCGATCTCGGTGCCACGCAACGCCGTGAACTGACCGCGTCGATTTGATGCGTAAGCGCGCTGCTCGCATCGGGTTGCGCCGGTGCGCGAGTGCGTGCGGCCTCCGAGCCGATGGTTGCTGTGCAACACCAACCAGAAGGCAAGGAGGCCACGACGATGTGCAGGGGATCGTTCAGGCGGACGCACGGCGGCGGGGCCGCCCCGTGCGCAGTGTATCGGCACGCGCTGCTCAGGATCATCAGCGAACTGCTCGGACCGCTCGACGCCGGACGGGCCCGGGCCGGGCGCGGGGGCCGATGGTCGCCCGCGGCCGTCGCCTTCGCCGGCGTGCTCATGGGCTGGGATCCGGCCCCCACGCTCGCCCAACGCTTCGAGTCGGTGCTCGGCGTGCTCGACGCCGCGCTCCCGCGACGCCGACGCACCGGCAGGACCTACCAGGGATTCGTCAAGGCCCTCGATCGCCACGCCGACGATCTGCTCCACACCCTCGCCCCGCGGCTGCGCATCCGCACGCGTCAGGCCGCCGGCGCACGCTGGCGGCTGGGCCGCTTCGTGCCCATCGGCGTCGATGGCAGCCGGTTCGACGCCCCACGCACCATCGCCAACGAGCCGCTGGGGTTCTCGGGCAAGAGCAGGTGCTCGCCGCAGATGATGGGCGTGCTGCTGATCCATCTCGGAACGATGATCCCGTGGGACTTCGGCGTCGGGGGCGCCCGCGAGAGCGAGCGGGCCATCCTGCGACGCATGATCGAGAGGCTCCCAGACGATGCCCTGCTCATCGCCGATGCCGGGTACACCGGCTTCGAGCTGCTCAGCCACCTGCACGCCTCGGGCATCCCGTTCCTCATCCGCGTCGGACGCGGCGTGCGTCTGCTCAGGGGACTGGGTGAGTACCGGCGGGAGGGCGAGGGCATCGTGCACCTCTGGCCGGAGAACGCCCGCCACCGCCCGCCCCTGCGGCTGCGGCTCATCCGGATCGGCGGCGTCTGGCTGATCACCGATGTGACCGATCCGCATCTGCTCTCGAAGAAGGCCGCGGCGGAGTTGTACCGCCGACGCTGGGGCCTGGAAGTCGCCTTCCGCTCGCTCAAGCAGACGCTCGATCGAGGCAAGGTCCGATCGTGCGCGGCATCCAACGCCGTGCGAGAACTCGTGTGGTCGATGCTCGCGCTGTGGACGCTCAACCTGATCGGCGCCCGGGCCATCCGGTCGGGCGGGCATGAGCCCGAGCGGCTCAGCATCGCCGCGACGCTGGCCGCGGTGCGACACGGCCGCGACCTGCCATCGCGGCTCCGATCGGCCATCCGCGACCACTACACACGACGAGCCTCCAAGGATGCCTACCGGAGAGCCCGCAAGGAACACCAGACCCCGCCGGGCCCGCCCATCCTGCTCACCGCCAGCAACACGCAAATCGCCCAGGCAACACGAGTTCGACAACAAATCGACAGCGCGTAGTTCACGGCGTTGGGTGCCACGCGGAGGGGATCTGGATGCCACCCGCCACCCAAGGGCCGCAATGGGACTGAGTGACTTGAGTTGGTGTGGGTCATCAAATTGACGCCACTGCGCCTCATCGGTAAGTTGGAACCGCCGAATTAGTTGGCTCCTCGCCAATGGGTTCTCTAATGAGTCAAGAGGATACCGCGGAACCGCTCCACAAATCGAGACGATTCGCTACGCGCGGCCTAATCAGGACTGGCTGGTCCTAAAGCGAGAAGATGCTTAACACGCACTACTCCAAGGCTATCTCGAACGATTACCGATGAAGCTGATCTATTAGATAAAAATCCAACAACGCGCGATCGCCTTACGCCGACACTTGCATGATACACTCGGACTGATCCTTCGCCATTATCAGCTACTTCGTCCAAACCAAATCTGACAAGAAATAAATCACCAGTCGCAAGCTCTAACGCGATGAAGCCCCTCGCATCAATCCACACATTTCTCAGAGCATGGTTCGCTACTTGAACTAGACCAACTTCCTCTAAAATGGCTTGTTCGGATTGAATCTCCGCACAAACATTGCCGCCCATCGCAACCTGAGTAGATAATTTGCCACTATTAAGACCAATGAGTACCACGAAATCTCCTGATGCGGTTGGAAATTTAATTATCTCTTGAAGTCCACCATCTGCAACAGCAAGGAATCGTTGTGATATTAGTCGCGTCTGCCCAGTTCCTGCAGATTGACCAATTGCAAACAATCCGCTACCTAGGACACGACTATTCAAACCACGATGCGGGGTAAAACGTGGCTTACTTATAAATAAACAAATATTATCATTTGCACAGTGAGCGTAGTCAAACTGACCAGAAAGTCTCAGAGATCCGACATTGCGTACAACTCCGTTATCGCAAGATATCTCGAATAATTTAGTCAGAAACTCACCAGTGCCTGATTCTTGGTCTCGTTCTGAAGTCGCAATATATTTATGCATTCCTTCAACTACAACGAAACGGCCGCTGTAATTTGCCAGTTCGGATGGCAACTCCGTCTCTATGGCCTTGGCCGTCAAGCCGTGATTGCCAAATATACAATACACTCTTCGGACAGAACCTTGGTCGTCGTCGGCGTACCGCATCATCAGCACGATCGATTCATCAACAAACAATATATTGGACGGGCCAGACAGTCCCTGCTCCATCTTAAATCTGAGCAGTTGCTCTGAAATATGCAGTTTCGATGAGACGGCTGCCTCAACTTCCACACCATCTTGCGACAATATCGCAACCAACTTGCTTTGAACGGATGCGGAATCTATCTGAATGTTTGAGATGGAGTCAGAAAATTCGTAGAGCGCCATTGCGCCCCAACCGGTGCTTGTATTATAATAGAAAAAGCACAATTTCGTGCGAATGTCGGCATTGTCGACCAAAATTGAAGTTGATGCATGAGACATCTGCTCCAACTGCTGCGATCTCGCGCTTGCGATCGATCCTGCTCCAAACAATAAATATACAACCGCAGCAACTATCGTCAACGCAATACGACCGCATTCTCGCACGGGCAGCATGAACATCCCTTTCAAACTAAAAGATCCAGTCATTGTTATTGGGATCCCAGGTCGGATTGACAGGCATCGTGCTGGGAGGGCCTTGTGGACCGGTTGGCCATGGCATCGGTTGCCCCATCAGCGCAGTGCAGTCGGTTGTTGCTCTGCAGGCTTTGAGAGCGTGGCACATTGCCAGCCAAGCCCAATCGACCGGCTGAACACATTGTTTGTCACTATCACCTCCGTCACACGCGCTTTCGCACTTGACATGAATTTCGATCACCTCTTTCAAACAAGAATTTCTGCGATTGCGAATGCCGAGAACACCCCTTGAGCAGGTCATACACAAGAGTCTAGCGACATCCAGCAGGGCTAAGCAACGTTCGTTACAGTCAAGATTATACCAAGGATTGTCAACGCCCGGGCCAATCGGCCAGTACCAATACGGCACCCCCTCTTTCTGGTCAAACCAAGGCCTTGGGTGAAGAATAGGATTCCAATCGCACGATGAATGATGGGGCGGGGCTTCGTCAGGAATCGGGCGAATATTTCCTGGATCAGGTGGAAAAGGACAATTATTAGGAATCGGCTGTTGTACCTGAGCGTGATCGCCACCACCCATAATGGGTTGCGTATGCCCAAGTGACTAGAAAGGATTTAGGATTAAGTTTCCCTGACCACAATGTGAACTCATGCACAACCCCATCGGATCCGCCCCACTGACCCCATTCCCCCTGGCATACGCGTACACATTGGCCCCATCCACGAACCCCATCGGGTCCCGGCTCATGAAGCGCCCCAGGTCCCCCGAGTACCAGCGGTTCCGCATCACGATCAGGGCGTGGTTGAGGTCCGAGTGGGTGTGCCCGGTGAGGCCCAGGCGGTGCCCGCCGGCGGTGCGGGAGCTCGGGTTGAACGACAGCGCGTTGTGCCCCAGCGTGTCCCCGAAGGCGCCGTTGGCGATCGCCAGGTCGCCCGCGTCCACATCGCCATCCAGATCCAGATCGAAGCGGACCGCGTAGGACCCGCTGATGGCGCTGAGGATGGCCCCGGTGTCGTTGGAGTCGGTGATGCCGTTGCCATCCACATCCCCGAGCGGGATGCCGAACGGCGAGCCGGTGTCGGTGTACCGCGCGTGCTGGACCATCGCGCCGGCATCATCGAGGATCACGACGATGTCGGAGCGGAAGTTCTGGAGGTAGTAATGACGCTCATCGAGCGATGATCCCGCCGCCGCGGTCCAGCCGGCCGAGGTGTTCTTGTCGCGGAAGGCCACGGAATCAATATACGACGCCGAGCCCAGGGCGTTCAAGGCTTTTGTGCGATGGCGCTGGGTTGTGCTGGGTTTCTGGTGTGATTTGGGGGTTGAGGGTGCCGAGGGGTGTTGGTGTGGTGGGTGGGGGTGGGGTGTCGGCGGTGCGGTGCAGGGGAGGTTTCCCCTGCAACCCCTCTTGAAGAGTGGGCGCGTCGGGACCGCGTCTTGGGGTTGGGGGTGGCGTGGGGAGGAGGGGATGCTGGTGCTCCGCCTCGTTGATGCTGTTGTGTGGGATTCCTCCGCCCCTGCCGGGGCGGGGTTTTGCGTCGGGCTTGGTTCGGCGGGTTGCGCTTGGCCCGCGTTGCGGGCGGCGCTTCACCCGGCGCTGCAGGGCTTCGGCCCGTTGGGGCGGCGAGAGGGGGCGCGAGGTTGGGGAGGCGCTTGTTGGGGCGAGTGGAGGGGCGGGGTTGTGCGCGCGGGGTTGGTTGTGTCTGGCGAACAAGAGAAGACACCGGTCGGAGACCGGTGCCACCGAAGAGCGGGGGTTGGTCAGTTGATGGCGGCTTCGGCCTGGTTGAGGAGGCTGTTGGCCTGGTCGGGGGTTGGGGCTTCGGCGATGAGGCGGATGATGGGTTCGGTGTTGGATCCTCGGATGTGGATCCATGCGTGCTGGGGGGCGGTGTGGCGTGCGTCGGCGGAGGAGGATTGGGGTTGGGTGGAGTTGGGAGGGGATGGGGATGAGTTGGGGGGGGGGAGTTGGAGGTCGATTCGGAGGCCGTCGGTGGTGTTGTGGTTGGCGTTGGGGAAGGCGGATTGGATGTTGTTGAGGATGGTGGTGAGGGGCGCGGCGGGGATGGCGCGTTTGCGTTTGACGATGGCGTAGGCGGGGATGTCCGCGATGATGCGTGAGAGGGGCTGAGCGCGGGCGGTGAGGAGGGCGAGGGTGAGGGCCATGGCGGCGATGGAGTCTCTGATGAGTCCGACGGCGGGCCAGATGACGCCGCCGTTGCCCTCGCCGCCGATGGCGGCGTTGTGGTGGAGCATGGCTTCGACGAGGTTTGCCTCGCCGACGGGGGTTCTGAGGACCGTTGCGCCGAAGCGTGCGGCGATGTCGTCGATCATGCGGCTGGTGGAGAGGTTGGCCGCGAGGGTGGGTTTGGCGCCGGGGGGGAGGCGTTCGAGCAGGGCGAGGGCGGCGAGGATGAGGGTGTATTCCTCGCCGATGTAGCGCGCGTTCTCATCGAGGATGGCGAGGCGGTCGGCATCCGGGTCCTGGGCGAAGGCGATGGCGGCGCGGGCCTCGGTGATGTGCGGGCCCATCCATGCGAGGTTGTCTTCGGTGGGTTCGGGCGTGTGGGGGAAGACGCCGGAGGGGTTGTCGTGGAGGTGGATGAGGTTGCAGTTGAGCGATTCGAGGAGGATGCGCGCGGGGCGGGCGCCGGAGGCGTTGATGGAGTTGACGAGGACGGTGTGGTTGGCATCGCGGATGTGGTCGAGGTTGTAGAGGTTGGAGAGTTGTTCGAGGACGCGGGCGACATGGATCTCGTCGGCGTCGGTGCGGGTGGTGATGTCGGGGATGCGGTCGGCGGGCTGCCAGATGGTGGTGGAAGGGCTGGGGTTGTGGAAGCGTTGGATGAGCTGTTCGGCATCGCGCGGTGTGGGGGCGTGGGCATCGCGGGTGATGGGTTTGAGGCCGTTCCACTGCGCGGGGTTGTGGCTGGCGGTGATGACGAGTCCGGCGTCGGCGCCCAGGTGGGTGACCATGACGCCGGCGGTGGGTGTGGTGGCGACGCCGAGGTCGACGACGCGGCATCCGGCGGCGGCGAGGGATCCGGCGGCGGCTGCGGCGATGGCGTGTCCGGCGGCGCGGCCATCGCGGGCGAGGATGACGAGGGGTGGTTGGGCGTCGGGCCTGGGCGCGATTCCCTGCGCGAATGCGGCGACGAATCGGGCGATGGTGATGGGCGTGAGCGATGCTCCGACGATGCCTCGGCAGCCGCTGATGGAGAGCATGAGGGGGGCGGCGTTCGCGGAGGCTGAGGTGGCTGGGGCGGTGTTGGAGGGGGTGTCGGCGGGCATGGGGGCGATGATAGCGCGGGGGGTGCGATGTGCGGGGTGGTGTATGCTGGTGCGATGAGCGGGAAGCGGTATGCGATTGAGGTTGGGTGTGAGTTCTGCGCAGCGCATGCGATCGTGATCGGTGGGGTGCGCGAGCGGGTGCACGGGCATAACTGGCGGGTGCTGGTGGTGCTGGGCGGTGATGCGCTGGATGGGGATGGATTGTTGCTGGACTTCCATGCGGCCGAGGGGGCGCTGCGGGGGTTGGTGAAGGAGTTTGAGAATGGGGATCTGAACGCGTGCGCGGCGTTGTCTGGGGTGAATCCGACGGCGGAGCGTGTGGCGGAGTTCATCGGGGAGGGGATGTCGCGGTGGTTGGCGGGATCGGGGGCGACGGGTGTTGTGGTGGAGTCGGTGCGGGTGACGGAGGCGCCGGGGTGCGCGGCGTGGTATCGCCCGGGGGGCGCTGGGTGAGGGTGGATGGGTGTGTGTGGAGGGGCGGGCGTTAGACTGGGGCGGATGTCATCATCATCACCGGGTGGATCGACGAGGACGGTGTTTCATGTGCTGGACTGGCGCGATGGCGGGCCGGTGGTGGCGTGGTCGATCGGCGCGCTGATGCGGCATGCGGTGGCGGGTGAGCGGCACCGGGTGGTGTTCGTGGGGAGCGATGAGGAATTGGGGCGTGCACGGGTGTGGCTGGGTGGTGGTGGGGATGGAGACGATGTGGTTTCGGTGGTGGTTCCGCGGCTGACTCGTTCGGCGGTGCGGGGGTGTGTGGCCGATGGTGGTGGTGGGGATGTGGTGCTGGCGTGGTCGGGTGGGGCGCTGCGGCGGTGTTTTGATTGGGGTGGGCGCGGGGGCGGGCGGGTGAAGGGGTTGCTGGGGCGGCGGGTGGATGGCGGGATGCGCGGGCGGGGTTGGTTGGTGCGCGCGGCGGAGGGTGGGTGTGTGGCGTTTGGTTCGGAGTGGGCGCGTGCGGGGAGCGGGATGGATGGGGGGGCGCCGGTGTTGCCGCTGCCAGCGCCGATGGTGGGCGCGGGGGATGCGCGGCGGGATCGGGGTTGGATGGGGCTTGAGGATGCGGATCGTCGGTTTGTGATTGCGGGGGTTGGGTGGCCGGGGAGGGATGTGTGCGCTTCGCGGGTGTCGTATATCTGCGGCGTGCTGGCGATCGGCGGGCATGATGGGGCGGCGATCGTGCCGTGCGATGCGTCGGATCTTGGTCGTGCGACGCTGTTCGCGCATCGTCATGACGATGCGTGGGCGGTGTTCGCGTGCGATGGGAGCGATGCGCGGTTCGTGTCGTGCGCGGATGTGGCGCTGTGGTGCGGGCATGGGGGCGCGACGCGGGCGGCGTGCGGGACGCTGCCGGATGGGGTGCGTTCGCGTCGTTGCGTGCCGCTGGCGGAGTCGCTGCTGCTGCCGCTGGCGCTGGGGATTCCGGTGGTGAGCGAGCGGGTTCCTGCGACGGCGGAGCTGCTGGGGGCCGGCGCGGGTGATGATGGCGGGGAGGGTGATGGGGATGTGGGGTGGCTGACGCCGGCGGAGGATCGGCTGGCGATGGACCGGCGGGTGTACAGCGTGATGGTGGATCCGGCGGGGGCGCGGGCGCGTCAGGGGGCGCGGGCGGCGGGGATCCTGCGATCGCGGGATGGGGCGCGGTTCGCGGAGCGGGTGCGGGCGTGGTTGTGGGATGGGGTGTGAGGTCGGCGGATTCGTTCCAGAACCAACGAGTGAGGATGCGTAGGAGACGGGCCGGAGGCCCATCCCACCGAGATTGGGAAGGTTCTGGAGTGACCTGTCAGACGCGGGCGGGGTGCCAGATGGTCTTGAACTCGACGGCGGGCTCGATGCATGCGGGGGACTCGCAGGCGCGGGGGCTGAGCCAGTCATCCTCGGCGATGGTTCGGACGGTGACACGCTTGAGGTTCTCGGCGGCGCCGTCGCGGAGGGCCTTAGTGGTGGCGGAGTCCATGTTGGCGGCGATGATGGCGTCGATGTCGCGGTGCGATGCGATCCAGGGGATGAGTTCGGCGCGCTGGGCGGTGAGGAGGTTGATGACGCCGGGGGGGACATCGGCGGTGTTGCAGGCTTCGGCGAGGATGGCGGCTGGGACGGGGTGGGCGTCGGAGACGATGGCGATGGTGGTGTTTCCGACGGCGATGGCGGGGGCGAGGAGAGTGATCAGCGCGAGGAGGGCGGGGGTGTCGGGGGTGACGATGGCGGTGAGGCCGACGGGCTCGGGGATGGTGAAGTTGTGGTATGGGCCGGCGACGGGGTTCTGGCAGCCGAGGACCTGGGCGAACTTGTCGGCCCAACCTGCGAAGGCGACGAGTCGGTCGACGGCGGCGGAGATCTCGTCGTCCGGGGTGAGCGGGCAGCCGGTGGGGTTGTCGGTGGGGCGTGTGGTGAGGGGGATGGCGTCGCGGAACTCGGCGCGTTTGCCTTCGATCATCTCGGCCATGCGGTAGAGGATCTGGGCGCGGTTGTAGGCATCGCGGGCGGCCCATGCGGGCTGGGCAGCGCGGGCGGCCTCGACGGCGGCGCGGAGGTCCTTGCGGGAGGCGTGGGCGACATAGGCGGCGGGGGACTTGGCGCCGGGCGCGTGGACGGGGATGGCGCGGCCGGACTCGGAGCGGGGGTACTGGGCGTTGATGAAGAGCTTGTGGGTCTTGATGATGGGGAGGCGGTCTGGGGACATGTGGTGAGGATATCGGGGCGGGGGCTGGGGGGG
>JBQLZO010000062.1:0-147805 GCA_052168315.1 Phycisphaerales bacterium
CCCCCCAACCCCCCAACACTTGCTAAGGATCGCCGAACTCTGGTGGAGAATGTGCGCCGCGCTGCGCTCGATCAGCGGGCTGTGGTCTCGATGGGGACGCCCGCGTGGAGTGTGCGGTGGACGGGGCATCGGGTGGCGATGGACATGATGCGCTGGCGCTGCTCATCGGAGAGGTCGCCTTCGAGTGTGATGCTGAGTTCGATCTTCTCGTAGGGCCCGGGCGCGTTGTCCGGGCGGAGCCCGCGGGCGCTGGCGGCGACCCGGGCCAGGGGCCACTGCTTGCGTCCGGCGTACATGGCGATGGTCATGGTGGTGCACGATGCCAGCGATGCGAGGAGCAGCTGCATGGGCGTGGCGCCGGCGTTGGCGCCGCCGGCCTCGGGCGGCTCATCGGCCGTGATGGTGTGGTCGCCGGTGGCGATGGTGGTGCGGAGCGATGGCATGTCGAGGGTGGCCTCGGCGGTGGCGTGGGTGTGCATGCGGCCTTCCTTTCGTCGGTTCCGGCGTCCATGGGCGGGCGGGGATTCCGCGATGAGCGTACGCGGCGGGGTCTATGATGCTTGAGAGCGTCGGCGCTGAGGCGTGCGGCGTCCATGATCGATCGTGAGACCCTTGACCACTCGACCCCGGAGCACCCACACCATGCCGCGCGCCGCCGCCCGACACATCCTTGTCGCCACCGAAGCCGAAGCCACGGACCTGAAGACCAAGATCGAGGGGGGCGCGGACTTCGCGCAGCTCGCGCGCGAGCACTCGAAGTGCCCCTCGGGGCGCTCGGGCGGCGACCTCGGGACCTTCTCGAAGGGCGACATGGTGCCGGAGTTCGACCAGGTGGTGTTCTCCGAGTTGCCGATCGGGCAGGTGTCCGAGCCGGTCCGGACCCAGTTCGGGTACCACCTGCTGGAAGTCCAGAAGCGGATGGGGTGAGTGGGATTGGCCGGGGGATGGATGGGGGCTGGTCGGGGCCGATGGGGCGGGGCGATCGCGTCGATAAGGGTGTCGGCGGCGTGCTCAAGGTCCGAGAGCGCGGGAGCGCCCGTGGGTGTGTGGGCGTGATGCCCGGCGCTGCTGATGCCCGATTCCGAGCGGATGGGGGCCCGCGGTGCCACTCCCGAGGCGGGCGTCGGTAGTGCTCACGGTGGGCGCGCGAGGGGCGGGCGCGCCCGGCGGGGCGCGTCGGGGCGCGGGCCCGGACGATGAAGTTGGATCTGGAACGCATATGACGGTGGCGGCGATGTCGCCCACGAAGCGGATGGAGTCGATGACGATGATGCAGATGATGCGGGAACGGAGCCGGGTCTGGATGCTTGGTGTGTGCGGGGGTGCGGCGCTGTGCGCAGCGCTTGGGTCATCCGGCTCGGCGGTGGCGCAGCCGCTGCGCGCGGATGTGGTCGAGGCGCCATCCACGCCGATCGAGCGGTGGGACATCGTGGGCGATGGGGCGATCACGGTGGTGTGCATCCCGGGGCTCTCGTGCGATGGCACGGTGTTCGATGATTTCACCCGCCCCCGGGGCGATCGGTTCACCTTCCACGCGCTGACGCTTCCCGGGATGGCGGGAACGACGCCGCCGCCGGGTGTTGAGCAGGTGAACTTTGTCGGCACGCCGTGGATGGACAACGCGGTGCGGGCGATCGCGCACTACATCCAGTCGAACAACCTCGATCGTCCGCTGGTGATGGGGCACGCGATGGGCGGGACGATCGCGTTCCGCCTGGCGACGGAGCATCCGGACCTGATCTCGGGCGTGGTGTCGCTGGACGGCAAGCCGGCGATGCCGATCAACCGCGTGATGACGGATGCGGAGCGGCACACCTTCATCATGGGCACCTACGCGGGGCGGCTGCACTCGCAGACGGAGGATGAGTGGTTCCGCTCGACGGACATGATGGCGAACATGTTCACGCTGAACGAGGTGCGGAACCAGGAGCTCGCTGGGATGTTCCGCTCGACGGCGCACCCGATCGCGCGTCGGTACATGATCGAGTTCGTGATCCGTGATGAGACGGAGGAGATGTCTCGTTCGCAGATTCCGACGCTGCTGATCGGATCGATCGATGCGCAGGCCGCGGCGTTCGCGAACCAGGCCGGCGGCGTGGAGGCGGCGCGGCAGCGTTGGCGTGACACGGCGGCGAATATCCCGGAGGCGACGCTTGTGCTGGCCGAGGACTGCCGGCACTTCCTGTTCGATGAGTGCCCGGATCTGGTGGAGGAGGCGATGATCGCGTTCATCCGCGAGCACGGGCTCGCGGGCGCGGAGGCGCTGCCGGGCGGCGCGGCGGGCGGGGGTGCTGGGGGCGGCGGTGAGCGTGGATCGCAGCCGATCGAGCGCGAGGGCGAGAGCGAAGGCGGCGCGGGTAGTGGCGCGGGTGGCGATGGTGGGGGTGGTGGGGCGCGGGAGTGAGCCCGCGCGGGATGGCGCGGCGGGCGGTCAGTCGGCGGTCTTCATCTGATCGATGAACGCGTTGGCCTCGGCGATGGCCGACTCCATCTCCTCGATGAGCGTGGCGATGTCGGACTCGAGTTCTGCGGAGGTGGTGCGGAGCGAGGCGATGGCCTGCGCGTTGAGGTTGTGCTTGAGGAAGAGGACCTGGTCGCGGAGGACCTCGAGGACGGGTTCCATCTTCGACTCGGCCGTGCGCATCGCGCCGATGAGCTGGTTGTACTTCGTGCGGGTCTGGGCGAGCTGGCGCTCGCTGGACTCGCGGAGGGTCTGGCTGGAGTAGTCTTCCAGCTCGGACTCCCATTCCTTGAACAGTGCATCGGCGACGCGTTCGACGCTCTCGATGCGGGAGCGGACGGTGGAGGCGCGGTCTTCCGATCGGCCGAGCGAGCGTTCGAGCGAGCGGTACTTGGACTCGAGGCTGCCGCCGCCGGTGCCGGTGACGGAGAGGAACTCATCGAGGGCGGAGGCGAACTGCTCCTTGGCATCCTCCTGCGAATCGCGGGCCTTCTCGACGCCATCGACGAGCTGCTCGCGCTTGGCGTAGCCGAAGGACTCGGCGATGGCGATTCGGTGGGAGGCGCAGGCGGGGAGGAGGGCGATGACCGCGCAGAGGAGGGACGCGACGATCGTGGACTGGATTGGCGGGTGGTTTGATGCGCGCATGGCACGGAAGCATAGGAGCATCAGCGAGGCGATCGAGGTAGGACCCGAGGGTGAGTTACTCCGGCATGTCTTCTGGGTAGGCATAGAACACGATGGAGTACCCGTGTTCATGTGCCTCACGGAAATAGTGGCCATGCTCCGGGTCTTCCATTGCCTCAGCGAGGCTCTCTGCCTCGTACTCCCAGTAGCCGGACCCTTCGTCATCTTCCCCCTCGTCATCCTCATCGAGGAGGTCCCATCCTGCGTCGTCAAGAAGTGCATCGGCGAGAAGACGGGCGCCGTACGGGTTCTTAAAATCAATGAGGACTATCGCATACGCGGTGCGAAAGCGGTCATCCTCGACAGGGGTGTCAAAGCGAGCCTGCACATGGTAAACGAACTTGAGCACTCCGAACCCTTTCGTCCTTGGGCTGAGAGCATCGCGTACGATGGGTCGCCCGTCTACCCCCGGCGGGTCGGAAGGAACAACTTGGCTGGTTTATTCACACATTGAAGTACTTCGCCTCGGGGTGGTGGACCACGAAGGCGGAGGTGGATTGTTCGGGGTCGATCTGCCAGTTCTCCGTCAGCACGCAGCCGATGCGGGTGGGGTCGATGAGGCGCCAGATGATGTCCTGGTCGGACATGTCTGGGCAGGCGGGGTAGCCGGGGGAGTAGCGGCTGCCGCGGTATTTCTGTGAGAACAGGTCCTTGATCTTCGGCGAGTCTTCGTTGCCGATGCCCAGTTCCATGCGGACGCGCTTGTGCCACATCTCGGCCAGGGCCTCGGCGGTTTCGACGCCCATGCCGTGGACATAGAGGTACTCGGTGTAGTCGTTCTTCTTGAACAGCGATTGAGCGAGCTCGCTGACGCGCTGGCCCATGGTCACGCAGGTGAAGCCGATGACATCTTTCTCGCCGGAGGGGTTGAGCTCGGGGTCGGTCGAGCGGAAGAAGTCGCTGATGCACAGCCGCTTCTTGTCCCTCTGCCGAGGAAAGCGGAAGCGTTCGATCTCCTTGTCGTGGTCGTCGGGGTCGAAGATGAGGAGGTCGTCGTGCTCGGCGATGCAGGGGAAGTAGCCGTAGACGACCTTGGGATCGAGGATCTTCTCATCGCGCATCTGGGCCTTGAGGCGGTTGAAGACCGGGTGGACCTTGTCCTCGAGGAACGCGTCGTATTCTGCGGCGGACATGCCGCCCTTTTTGAACTGCCACTGCCCGCGGAAGAGGGCGATGGGGTTGATGAAGGGATAGATCTGGTCGAGCGCGAGATCGGTGACGACGCGGGTGCCCCAAAAGGGTGGCGTGGGGACGGGAACATCGGTGGCCACTTTGGAGCGGACGCGGGCGACTTTTGGTTCGGCGACCGCGACACCGCCATCGCCATCGGTGCCGCTGGCGGCGGGCTGCTTGGAGGCGGCGAACTCGTCCTGCTCGGTGGCTTTCTTGGCGCGGGACTTGGCGACGGTTTCCTCGGCCGCGCTGCGCTTGGCGAGCCGCTGCTCGATCTCGGATTTGAGCTGGTCGGCCTTGCCGGCGCGGATCATGTCCATGGTGCGGAGGCCGTCGAAGGCATCCTTGCCGTAGAAGAGGTCGCCGTTGTAGACGCCTCGGAGGTAGCCCTCGCAGTAGTGGCGCGTGAGGGCGGCGCCGCCGAGGATGACGGGGACATCGAGGCCCTGGCCGGTCATCTCCTTGAGGTTTTCCTCCATGATGTTGACGGACTTGACGAGCAGGCCGGACATGCCGATGGCGTGGGCCTTGGTTTCCTTCCACTTCTCGAGGATGGCGCTGATGGGCTGCTTGATGCCGATGTTGTGGACGGTGTAGCCGTTGTTGGAGAGGATGATGTCGACGAGGTTCTTGCCGATGTCGTGGACATCGCCCTTGACGGTGGCGAGGACGATGATGCCCTTGGTCTCGCCCTCGACGCGCTCGAGGTGCGGCTCGAGGTGGGCGACGGCCATCTTCATGACCTCGGCGGACTGGAGGACGAAGGGGAGCTGCATCTGCCCGCTGCCGAAGAGTTCGCCGACGGTTTTCATGCCATCGAGCAGGTGGTCGTTGATGATGTCGAGAGGGGCGTACTTCTCCATGGCCTCGGCGAGGCAGTCGTGCAGGCCCTCTTTTTCGCCATCGATGATGTGGGCGCGGAGGCGCTCTTCGAGGGTGAGGTTTTTCTTCTCCTCCTTCATCGCGGCGACGGATGAGACATCCTTGAACAGGTCGATGAAGGCCTGGAGGGGGTCGTAGGACCTGTCGGGCTGGGTGTCGGTCATGGCTTAGTTCTTTCCGGTGGGATGGGCTTCCAGCCCGTCCCTTTCGAAAGCAGACAGTGAAGGGACGGGCTGGAAGCCCATCCCACCTGGTTTATACCGCCGCCTTCTCTCTTGGTCGGTACGAGTATTCGCCGCTGCCCGGAAGCCCGGTGCCGCCGGCGGTGGTGTCTCTTCGGTCGAAGATGAGGTCGAGGGCGACGCGCTGGTGGTTCTCTTCGATCTTGGCCAGCGGGAGGATCTTGCTGGCGTGGACGATGGCGCTGCTCATGCCGGCCTTGACGAGCTGCTCGAGGAACACGGAGTTGAGCACGACGCGGGCGGCGGGCTTGAGGCCGAAGGAGACATTGGAGAGGCCGCAGGTGATCTGCACCTCCGGGAACGCCTCGGCGATGCGGCGGGTGCCTTCGATGAGTTCGAGGGCCGAGCGGCGGTCCTCTTCCATGCCGGTGGAAATGGGGAGGACCAGCGGATCGATGAACAGGTCGGCGATATCCATGCCATGGACCTGCGTGGCCCGCTCGATGGCGCGCTTGGCGATGGCGAACTTGCGGTCGGCGGTGCGGGCCATGGCCGCTTCCTTGTCCTCATCAATCGTGCCGATGACGAGCCCGGCGTTGTAGACCTTGGCCATGCGGCAGATCTCGTCGAACTTCTCCTCGCCATCCTCGAAGTTGGCGGAGTTGATGATGCACTTGCCGGGGGCGTGCTTGAGCCCGGCTGCGATGGTCTTGGTCTGGGTGGAGTCGATCATCAGCGGCGCATCGACCTGGCGGACGACGCGGGAGACGATCTCGGCCATGTCCTTCGCGTTGTCGCGCCCGGCGTAGTCGACATTGAGGTCGAGCACATGGGAGCCCTCGCGCATCTGCTGGCGGGCGAGGCCGATGATGCCATCCCAGTCCTCGGCTTCGAGCAGCTCCTTGAACTTCTTGCTGCCCGAGGCGTTCATGCGCTCGCCGATGATGAGGAACGAGTTGTCCTGGCGGTATTCGACCGGGGCGTAGAGGCTGGTGCAGGAGGGCTTGATGCCGACGGCCTTGGCGCGGTTGGGGGCGGGCTTGCCCTCGGCCATCTCGGCGAGGGCCTTGATGTGCTCGGGCGTGGTGCCGCAGCAGCCGCCGATGATGCCCACGCCATCGGACTCGATGAACTTCTCGACGGCCTCGGCCATGGGGCCGGGCTTGAGGGGGTATTCCGTGCGCCCTTCGACCATCACGGGCAGCCCGGCGTTGGGATAGACGGAGACGCGACCCGGCCAGTGCTTGCCGAGCCAGTGGATGTGTTCGGCCATCTCGGTCGGGCCGGTGGCGCAGTTCAGGCCGAGGGAGAAGATGGGGTAGTTCTTGAGCGCTGCGGCAGCGCCCTCGATGGAAGTGCCCATGAGCATCGTGCCCATCTGCTCGATGGTCACGGAGATCATGATGGGGACATCGAGGGGTGACTTCTTGCGCTCATCGAGCGCGGCTATGCAGGCGTTGATGGCGCACTTGACCTGGAGCAGGTCCTGGCAGGTCTCGATGAGCAGGGCGTCGACGCCGCCATCGACGAGCCCGCGGACCTGCTCGCGGTAGGAGTCGAACATCGCATCCCAGTTGGTGTTGCCGAGGGTGATGAGCTTGGTGCCCGGGCCCATGGAGCCGAGGACGAAGCGGGGCTTGTCGGGAGTGGAGTACTTGTCGCAGGCGGCGCGGGCGACCTCGCCGGACATCTTGGCGAGTTCGTAGGTTTGGTCCTGCAGGTCGAACTCGGCGAGGACGAGTTTGTTGGCGCCGAAGGAATCGGTCTCGACGCAGTCGGCGCCGATGGCGAGGAAGGATTCGTGGATTTCCTGGATGACATCGGGGCGGGTCTTGACGAGGATGTCGGTGCAGTTCTCGCAGCCGCAGTAGTCGCCCTCGATGGTGAGGTCTTTCTCGTAGATGGAGGTGCCCATGGCGCCGTCCATGACGAGGACGCGTTTGCTGGCGGCTTCGGCGAACTTCGATGGCATGGGGCGCGCATCCCTTCCGCCCCGGTGGGCCGGGGCCCGTGTCGCGAGTTCTCGGACCGCCTTGTCGGGGCGTGTCCGGCGGAGGACGGGTCGGGCACCCAAGGGCCCGATCCTCGTCGGCCGATTCATCCGTTCATCCGCAAGAATGGATGAATAGGAAGAGTCTAGACACCTCATCGGATGCCGACAGGGCCGGCGGCGAGAAGTGCATTCGGGCGAAACCGGGCAGGGCCCGTTCCGAAACCCAATTCCCATCCGTCCATCTCGGTGCACCCCGTCGGCGATACCATGCCGGCCCCCGTCTCCGCCCCACCCCCCATCGCTCCATCAGGAGGCGCTGTGGGTGCTGGGCGAGCCGACGCCCGGGCGGGGATGGCCCGGATCTCGTTCGAGCACCTTGTAGGGAACCCCCACTTATGACTGGAATATCGACGCCTTCTCCGCTCGCTTCGCCCGGTTCTTCGGTGCCGCCCGGTGATGCGGCGATCCACATCGAGGGCGTGACCAAGCGGTTCCGCGACAAGGTGGCGGTGGACAATCTGGATCTCGTCGTGCCGCGGGGGTCGTTGTGCGGGTTCCTTGGGCCGAACGGGGCGGGCAAGACGACGACGATCCGGATGGTGATGGCGATTTTCTATCCGAACGCCGGGCGGATCTCGGTGCTGGGCAAGGCGACCGCGCTGGAGTCGAAGGACCGCATCGGGTACCTGCCCGAGGAGCGGGGCGTGTACCGGAAGATGAAGGTCGGGCAGTTCCTGGAGTACATGGCGGCGCTGAAGTCGGTGCCGCGGCAGGGGCTGTCGGATCGGATCGATGGCTGGCTGGAGCGGATGGAGCTTCCGGATGTGCGGAAGAAGAAGTGCGAGGAGCTGTCGAAGGGGATGCAGCAGAAGGTGCAGATCATCGCGACGCTGATCCACGAGCCGGAGCTAATCATTCTGGATGAGCCGTTCTCCGGGCTGGATCCGGTGAACACGAAGCTGCTGCGCGACCTGGTGCTGGAGCTGAGGAACGAGGGGCGGACGGTGATCTTCTCGACGCATGTGCTGATCCAGGCGGAGCAGATGTGCGACCGGATCTTCATGATCAACAAGGGGCGGAAGATCCTGGATGGGTCGGTGGATGAGATCCGCGACCAGTTTGATCCGAAGACGGTGGCCGTGGAGTTCCTGGATCGCACGCGTCCGGGTGAGGAGCTGGGGCGGCTGGCGGGGGTGCGGAGCGTGTCGCAGCGCGGGGGCGCGTGGGATCTTCACTTGCATGAGGATGCGGATCCGGCGGGGGTGATGCGGGCGGCGTCGGCGACGCTGCCGGTGCGTCGTGTGGAGCTGCGCCGGGCATCGCTTGAGGACATCTTCGTGTCGCTGGTGGATCCGGGGGATTCGGAGGATTCGATCCGGGCGCAGCTGTCGGATGATTCGAGCGCGCTGAACGCTGCGGGAGGTGCCGCGTGAATCGACGCATCTTCGTGACCATGCTGCGTGAGTATCGCACCACGGCGTTCACGCCGGCGTTCTTCTTTGCGGTGGTGCTGTTCCCGGCGATCATCATCGGCGGGATCTTCCTGATCGGGTCGCTGGGGCTCCTCTCGAGCACGAAGTCGGCGCTGGAGGGTTCGATCGGCGTGGCGGACCAGACGGGCGATGGGATCATCGTCAGCGCGCTGGAGCGGCAATTCGATCCCGAGGTGCAGCGTGCGCAGCGTGAGCGGACGGCGGCCCAGGTGAAGGAGACGATCGAATCGAGCGTTCCGGGCGGGATGGTGCCGGCGGGGCAGGCGGAGATGGCCGTGGCGATGCTGGCCGGGCGGGAGGCGCGGATCGACCTGACAGCGCTGGAGCCATCATCGTCGCTGGAGCAGGCCAAGGCGCGGCTGTTCAGCGAGGGTGATGATGCGCTGCTGGCGCTGGTGCTGGTGGGCGCGCGGTCGCTGGAGGTGCGGGGGCCAGCGCCTGATGGCGCGGCGACGAGCGGAGATGGGGCGGCTGAGGGTGGGGATGCTGGTGAGGCTGAAGGTGAGAATGCGGGCGGCGGGTCGTCCGATGAGGGCGCGGGCGTGGCGTTGGAGGCGGCGGGGGATGGTGCGGGCGGGAGCGCGGTGGACAAGGACAGCGTGACGATCGCGGAGGCGGCCGATCGGCTGGCGCCGGGGACCTACGAGGTGTACACGAGCCGTGGATTCGATCCGCAGGCGCGCCGGGACATCGAGCGGACGATCGACGATGCGATCGTGGATGAGCGGATGCGTCGGGCGGGGCTGGATCCGGAACTGGTCTCGCGGCTGCGGCAGCGTCCGGCATCGACGACGACGACGGTGACGGCGGATGCCGAGACCAAGTCGATCGACGAGATGCAGATGTTCATCCCGATGGCGTTCATGCTGCTGCTGTGGATCTCGGTGATGACGGGCGGGCAGTACCTGCTGATGTCGACGATCGAGGAGAAGTCCTCTCGTGTGATGGAGGTGCTGCTCTCGGCGATCTCGCCGACGGAGCTGCTGACGGGGAAGATCATCGGCCAGGGGCTGGTGGCGCTGACGGTGCTGGCGGTGTATGTGGGGATCGGGATGGTGGGGCTGAACCAGCTCGGGCCGCAGCTTTTCGCGCTGCTTCCGCTGGACATCCTGCCGTGGCTGGTGGTGTACTTCGTGATCGCGTTCGGCCTGTTCGCGTGCCTGATGGCGGCGGTGGGCTCGGCGGTGTCGGACATCCGGGAGGCGCAGTCGCTGCTCGGGCCGATCATGATCCTGCTGATGTTCCCGTGGTTCCTGTGGTTCTTCATCGTGGACAACCCGAATTCGATCTTCGCGACGGTGCTGTCGTACATCCCGATCACGACGCCGTTCGTGATGATCCTGCGGATCGCGCAGACGACGGACCCGGTGCCGCTGTGGCAGGTGATCACGACGAGCCTTGTGGGCGCGGCGGGCGTGGTGGCCGTCGGCTGGGCGGCGGTGAAAATCTTCCGCATCGGCGTGCTGATGTACGGGAAGCCGCCCTCTTTCCGCGAGCTGTTCAAGTGGCTGCGGCATGGGTGAGTGGCGCTCAGGGCGACGGCGTCGATCCCGGCGAGTACAGGTCCTGCAGCGCGGCGTCGATCGTTTCGAATCTGAATCGGAACCGTTAGTTGCGCCGGCGTCGGGCTGACGCTCCGGGAAGGCGCTCACTTCACACGATCGACACGAACGGTGGTCGCAGGCGCAGCGTACCCTGATCGCCCCGCGCCCGATGGCGTTGCCCGTCCACGGCGTGTCCCCATGATCGGTGGGTGGGTGTGGATCGGCACGGGCGGGGTTCTGCCCGCACGCCGGCTTCCAACCCGCGCCGCCGCACTGAACAGCTTCCCGTGCCACGCCGATGACCCCGCCATGATGCCCCCCCTTTATGCCATCATCCTCGGGCTCGTCGAGGGCATCACCGAGTACCTGCCGGTCTCATCGACCGGGCACCTGATCATCGCGACCTCGCTGCTGTTCGGGGATCGGCTGGACGACCCGCTGACGAAGGCGAGCCTCGATGCGTTCAACATCGTGATCCAGGGCGGGGCGATCCTGGCGGTGGCGGGGCTGTACCGGGAGCGGATCTGGGAGATGGTGCTGGGGATGGTGCGGTGGGGCGATGCAGCGCACGCGGGCGGGCGGCGGCTGCTGATCAACCTGATCGTGGCGTTTCTTCCGGCGGCGGTGCTGGGTGTGCTCCTGAACGCGTGGATCGAGGCGGCGCTGTTCAGCCCGGCGCCGGTGCTGATCGCGCTGGCGGTCGGGGGGGTTTGGATGATCTGGATCGACCGGTGGCGGAAGGGTCACATCGAGCGGGAGGAGAGCGCCGGGATCCACGAGGATGAATCGCGGTTCCGGCTGACGATCGACCAGCTCGACTGGCGTCGGGCGCTGATGATCGGGGTGATCCAGTGCATCGCGATGATCCCCGGGACCTCGCGGTCGATGATGACCATCGCGGGCGGGACGATCCTGGGGCTGAAGCCGCGCGATGCGGCCGAGTTCTCGTTCCTGCTGGGGCTGCCCACGCTCGGCGGGGCGTGCGTGTACAAGCTGTATGGGAATCTCACGGAGGCGCACGCCAACGGGCACGCGAACATGTTCGAGCACCTGGGCTGGGGGTCGATCGCGCTGGGGGTCGGTGTGGCGACGGTGTCGGCGGTGGTGGCGATCAAGTGGCTGGTGAGCTTCCTGACGCGGCACGGGCTGGCGCCGTTCGGGTACTACCGGCTGGCGCTGGCGGGGGTGATGCTGGCGCTGATCCTTGCGGGGGTTGTTTCGTTCTGATGCGCCACTGGGGTATAACACCTATCTCATGTCGCGCATGTCGCGATTGTGGAACGGTCGGTCGGCTTGGCGGTGCTTCTGGGTGATTTGATGGGCTGAATCGGGGGGTGCGATTGGAAAATCTCGTCGATGTGTGTGGAATTCCTACCTACATCGATGCGGGATCCTTCCGAGATGCGTATTGTCCTTGACGCCGAGCGACGATCGACCGTTTGGTCGCGTGCTCAGCGCCCTCCGGCACACCGATCCGGCGTGCCGGACGCCTCTGGTTTCACGATGGGCTCGCCAGGAAGCGGGCTCGGACGGCCGGAAGCGGGGTGCTCAGCAGCGCGAGGAGCGGCGAGGCGGAACGGCTTGGCGAATCCGTGCATCTTTGAGTCCACTGTCCATGACTGACAGGAACGACCCGATGACGAACCACACACTTTGCAGACGGATGCGCTGCGGGGCCGACCATGGGTCGCTGCCCCGGGGTCTTGTGCCACGCGACACGCGCGGGCCGACGGGATCCATCATCGCGCACCAGACAGGGCCCGGCGGCTGGTGGCCGCTCTCGCTTTGACGATGGGCCCGCACTCGTTCCGAGTGCCAGCAGCGGCGGCGGTGGTCTTCTGATCATCGCCCGGATCCGCGCCCACATCCTTCCCCACGGCGTTGATGCGCTGCGTCCCGCGTCCGATGGCTTGCCACCGGGTTGCGTGGAGCGTTGCGAGCGAAGGTCGATGCGGCCCGCTGCCCGTTTCGTCGGGCATTGAGACGCGTGATCGGGCAGCGATGCGGCGAGCGGGATGGCGTGGTAAAGCGCTCCACCGGGCGAACGGTCTTCCGCTCGTCCAACCGCCTGCTGAGTTGTTCGATTCTCGACCCCTCCCGCTTCGGGGGTGCGCCGAAGATCGCCGCCGCAAGGACGCGAGCTTCCCCGATCCAGGCGTTTCCCGATGCGGTTTGGCTTCCGGCGACTCGAGACGCCGGAGGCTTGGCGCCCTCAGGGATGAAGGCGCCCGCTTCCTTCTCCTCTCCTCCTTGCGGCCCGCGGATTCGACCCTCTCCTCACGGATCCGCGGCCGGTCGCCAGCCATGATGCTGCGACCGCACACGCCGCAATGCGGCGGTGATCGGCGACGGTCACCGCCGTCTTCCCCCCCCCCCCAACTGGCCCCTGGGCGTCGGGCGCTGTTCCGGCGGCGCAGGGGGCGCGGTGGACCGGTGCCGGACCTACGCGCTGGCGCTCCCGGGGGTGTCCTCGCGGTGCTCGATGATGACCCGGCGGTCGGGGTCGTAGACGGCGAGCTTGCCGGGCTGCTCGGCCTTGCAGCCTTTGTGGGATCCATCGCAGAAGGGGAAGTTCTGGGAGAGCCCGCAGCCGCAGACCCAGATGGGCTTGTCGGATGGTTCGACCTTGATGGGGCCGTCGTGGGTGAGGCGGACGAGTCTGGGCATGGGGGCTCCTGGGGGGAGGGGAAGTCGGATGAGGATCGTTATGCGTTGATCAATTCAGCAAGCAGATCCCGCCAGTCTCTCCCCATATCCTCGACCTCATCAAGCACCTGGAAACGGAACTGATGGTCGTTGAAGTCGTCGCCGAGCTGCTGCCACCTCACCCGCCGGCCGGCCTGCTCGAAATACTTCGCCACGCTCCGCTTGTACGAGGTGTCCTTGTTCCCCTGCAGGTGTTTGCCCTTGCTTTCGAGCACGAGCACATCATGCACCTCGTGCCCTTCGGCATCGTTCCGCTTCACTACGAAGTCCGGGCGCACCCGCTCGCGCCTCGGCCCTTGGATCGCGAAGTGTTCCGAACCGACCAGATTCCGATACCACCAGAGCACCTGCTCCTGCCGATCCAAACAGAGCGCGACCGCCCGCTCGTACTCGTTCTCCGTTTCATCCTCGACATAATCAAAGAGCGATTTGCCGATCGCATCCCCATTCGCGTGCTGCATACGCCGCACGGGCCGAATCTCGATCGAATCCGGCACCTCGAACCGGCACTCGCGGCACTCAAGATAAAAACAGACTCGATCCTCTTTGAACATTTCCGCGAACGCCGCTTCAGTCTGTCGGTTCACCTCATCGACAACGAACCGCTCCAGCCGCTCCCGAACCGCGTACTTCACAAGCCCGAACCGGCCGGCGAGTTGCAACTCGCTCTCCATGAGCCGCTCATAGACCCGACGCACCGCGCGCCGCAGTTGCTTGAAGCTCAGATACTCGAACGGCATCGATGCCGCCATCCACGCTATCACCTGCTCGTCATTCTCGAGCAGGTCCGCCTCTGTCTCATCGCGCCGCTGCAGCTCGCCGCCGAGCGTCACCGAGTAGAACCGGTCCTTCGCCTCGGCCAGCGCATCGTCAAGCTTCCAATCGATCTTCCCATATGCAAACCCATCCACATCCACCCGCGCCACCAGATGCCGGAAGTAATCCAGCGGCTCGATCTCCTTGCCATCCCGCACACAGAAGTGTGGCAGATACACCTTCCCCTCGAACGGTTTGCGATACAATTCTGAAAAGTTCGTCCTGATGCGAACCGTCCGCGTCTCCCGCTCGTTCGCCTCCGATCCGACCGACACGGCCGACTCCAGATCCCCCTCGTAGCCCTCCTGCTCCAAAGCCCTTTTCACCTGATTCGACACTGCCCCCGCCGTCGCTCGCAGGCAGTACACATAGCACTGGTTCAGGCTCTCCTCCGGCGTTCGGCGCTGGAACGGCTGCCTCAGCACCCGCCCGATCAGCTGCGTCATCGCCCGCTCGCTGCCAGTGTTGTCCAGTGACACAAGCACATACGCGAACGGGCAGTCCCACCCCTCCTGCAGCGCGGCCTTCGTGATGATCCAGGTGATCGGGCAGCCCTCATCCATCAGGTCCGTGTGCTCGACCAATTCATCCTTCTCCGACGACTTCACCGCGATCGCGTTCGCGTTCACGCCAAGCCGCTGCGTCAGGTGGTCGCGCACATCCTCCGCGTGGATGTGCTTCCCGTCCCGCTGGTCCTTGCCCGTCCGCTCCACCTGCACCAGCACGATCGGCCGGATGAACTGCCCGAACTCGCCCCGCTCCACCAGACCCGCCGCCTCCGCCTGCAGCCGGTCCCGCTTGTCCCGCGCCCGCGTCAGCAGGTCCTTCCAATCCCGCGCCCCGCTCACCGCGATGTTCAGCGGCAGCTTGATCATCTCCTCTCGAAGCAACTCATCGCCAGACGCACGACTGATGATGTTCGCCCCGCGCCGTGGCGTCGCCGAAAGCTCCAGAATGATCGATGCGTTGAACTCACGCAGCGTCCGCTGCGCCAGATCGCTCGTCGCCTTGTGCCCCTCGTCCAGCACCACCGCCGGACGGCACAGCTTCACCAGATTCCCCACGCTCGTCTTGATCAGGCACCGACCGCGCTCCGGATCATCCTCGATCATGTCCAGGTTCGGCACCTCGCCCTTCAACTTCGCGTGCCCCGCCGGATCGTCCTCCGCCGGGAAGTGCAGCGTGATGTTCCCGCCCGCATCCTTGAAGAACTTCAACTGATCCTTCGTCTCACGGTTCGTGCTCGCCAGTTGCAGCACCAGAATGTTCAGGCACGACTTCAACTGGCTCGGCGTCAGCCGCACGATGTCCGATTTCTCCCACAACTCCACCTTCCGGCTCACCGCGTGCTCCAGCATCGTCCGCAGGAACCCCCCACGCTCCTTCAGCGCCCGCAGCGTGTCACGATAGATCTGGCTCGAAGGCACCACCCACAGCACCAGACCCGCGCCGTTCCGATCCGAAAGGATCGTGTTCATCACCGAGCCGAGCATCTGCGTCGCCAGCAGCGTCTTCCCGCCGCCCGTCGGCACCTTCACGCACAAACGCGGCAGGTCCTCACCCAGCCCGTTGTCCTCCGGCGTGTACTGCCCAGGCACGCGCGCCAACCGCCACGCCTCCTGCGACGCGTACCGCCCCCGTCCGCCCTTCCGCTCGGCGTCGAGCAGCCGGAGGTACCCATGCACCTCCCGCATGATCCGCTCTTGATACTCCTTCAGCGACATGCCGGGGCCCGCCCTCTCATTTCAGCCCATCACTTCAAGTTGAATGGCACGATCATCGGACGGATGAACTTCCCGTGCTCGTGCTCCCAGGCCCGCAACTGGTCACGATGTACCCAGATCTTCTCCGCGTACACCACCAGATGCGCGTTCGGGTCCTTCGCCGCCACTTCCTTCAGGAAAGTCGCATCGATCCCCGTGTCCAGCCGGTCGTTCGGCTCGTACAGCAGGTAATAGCTCCGCCCGCCATGCTCCCCGATCTTCCGCGCCTCCGCGTCGAACGCCTTGTTCTTCCGCCGATCGCTCCCCTTCCACTCCGCGCTCGTCTCCGTGTAGAACACATACGCGGCGATCTCGTCGTACGACGGCAACTCGTCCCCGAGGTCCCGATAGTCGCCGAGGAGTGGCTTGGGGCTGACGCGGGTGTAGGTGAAGGTGCCGCCGAGGCCAGCCACCTTGATCGATTCGGAACCTCCTCCCCGCTTCGGCTTGGTGTATGAGTAACCTCCGATAGCTTTCGCCAACCGCTCTCTTGTGACACGCTCAGCGATATTAAATTTATCCTTCTCGTGGTCCTTTGTGTCATATTTTTGCTGCACAAGAATGAACTTGCGCGTGCCACCATCGGCTTGGTTGAGACGCAGCACGGCATGGCCAGTAGTGCCCGAACCAGCGGTGCAGTCGAGAACCAGAGAATCTTGCGGGCAGGCGATATCGAGCAATCTCGAAACAAATGCTTCGAGTTTTGGAAAATCGAACATTCGCTTGCCGAGAATCTGATCAAGTTCGTCGGCGCCAGATTGGCCCCGAATGTCAGCCCAAAATGTAGATTCAGGCATACGCTCTGAAGCCTCGGACAAAAAACGCTTCTTGCGAGGATTTCCAGTGTTCGGATCTGATGGCCACCAAATGCTATTTGATTCTATCAGTTTTTTCATGGCGGCCTTGTCGATCCGCCATCCTCTCGAAGGATCGGGTTCGTAGACTTCGCCTGTATCTGGATTAGTCACATTATAGTGCAAGTTTGGACGAGCCTGGCTCGTTGCCATGCCAAGCAGTGGGTCGGTCGTGTATGGACCACGAGGATCATTGTCCGGATTGTCAAAACTCGATCGATCAATCGTCCGGCCGCTCAGTGAGGCAAGATTTGATTTCCGGTAGACTGCGACATACTCATGGTCAATTGAGAGATTGGTTTTGATTCTATTGTCAGTATTTCGCGTTTTCCAGCAGATTGTTCCGACATAATTGGCTTCGGCGTCTCCCGGGGTGCCATTCCCGAAGATTTCATCCATTAGAAGTCTTAGGTGAGTCGCTTCGTTATCATCAATCGAAACGAGGATAATTCCATCCTCACTCAACAGCTCCCGCAACAACTGCAGCCTCGGATACATCATGCAGCACCACTTGTCGTGCCGGCAGAAGTCCTCGCCCTCCTTGCCCACCGTCTGCCCGATCCATTCCTTGAACTGCGGCTGCGTCAGGTTGTCGTTGTAGACCCATCCCTCGTTGCCCGTGTTGTACGGCGGGTCGATGTACACGCACTTGACCTTCCCCGCGTGCGTCGGGAGCAGGGCCTTGAGCGCCAGCAGGTTGTCCCCCTCGATGATCAGATTCCCGTCCAGCGATGGCTCCTGCCCTTTGCCCAAGACCGATAACTTTTTGACGAACTGCAGCGTGTGGTGCGGCACCGTGTGGTGGTAGGTCTCGACCGCTGATTTCCCCTTGAAATGCAGTGACGGCATCGGGCTCCTCGCTTCGGGCTGGCGCGCGAGTATACCGTCCGTTCGGAGTATGGTTGGGGAAATGATGTCCAGATCTCTGTGGATGGCCCCTGAATGCGCATGTTCGAGCACCGGAGTTCTCCAAGCGTGATTGCACTGAGTGCTCGCCTTGTCAACACCCCATAACACGCTTGCCGTTCCCGATAACCGTGGTTGGGGCGTGGTGTGCGGGGTGGGGTGGGCTGTTTTGCGTCGGGGGTGGGGTGGGGCTTTGTCTGCCCGGTTGTGGGGGGTAGGGTGGGGTTGGCCCCGGGGTCTTGGGAAGGACTTCGGGAATCGCCGGGAAGAGAAACACGGATGTCGGCGTGGCTCCGGCTGCGCACGGCAGAACAAGAGAGGGAAGAGCACATGAAACGGGCTGTGGCTGTCTATGGGTGCGCCGCTGTGGCGGCGCTGGCGGGTGTGGCGCAGGCGGGGGTGATCGGGATTGATTTTTCGTTCGCGGGCGATGGTGTGACGCCGCTGGCCAACGGTCATCAGATCGTGGGCGATGAGTATTCGCCGTTGTTCACGCTTTCATCGACGGGGAACAACCTCGGGGCGGCGACCTTTGATTCGGGGTTCGCCGGGGCGAACATCGGCGGGCAGGATCCGGACCTGATCGTCGGGCTCGGGAATGTGCTGATTCTGCAGACGAACGGCGCGGGGGCGCAGTCGACGCCTGGGATCTTCGATACGCCGAACGATTCGGCCAACGGCGGGAGCTTCGTGTTCGACTTCGCGCTGGGATTGCAGCCGTTGACGCTGGACCTGATCGACATCGATGAGAACAACGCGGCGTTCATCACGCTGACGGATTCGCTGGGTTTCCAGCGGATGTACGATGTGCCGGGCGGTTGGACGAACGACATCGACGCCGAGGGCGGCGTGGGATACGCGACGCTGGACCTGACGACGCTGGCCGCCCAGGCGGGCGAGAACCCGGGCGAGTTCGCGATCGCGAGCGAGGATGCGGGTTTCAACGGGCTGGATGTTGTTCAGCTCGAGGTGGTGCTCCCGGGCTCGGGCGCGATCGACAACCTGACGCTGGTTCCGACGCCGGGGACGATGGCGATCGCGATGGGCGCTGGGCTGATGGCGATGCGGCGTCGGCGTGGGTGAGTGATGGTGGGGTTGGGGGTTGGGGGGTTAGGCGGGGGGCGTCGATGGAAGCCACGGCGAGGGCGCGCATCTGGTGGTGCGCGCCCTCATTCATTTCGGAGGCGTTTGTGCAGGTCGGTGGCCCAGTCGCTCCATGTGCCGGCATCGCCCTGCTCGGCCCGCTGGAGGAACGCGGGGAGCCCGGGGTGGGCCTTGCGGAGCTGGTCGGCGCGGGCGAGGCGGTGGTAGGTGAGGTAGAAGCTGCCGGGGGTGGCGGCATCGCCCATGTCCAGGGCGAGGTCGATGAGGGCGCGGAAGTCTTCGGCGCGCTGGTCGGCGGTGGGCTCGTTCCAGAGCAGGTTGAAGATGATGCACGCCGGGCCGTGCGTGTTGTGGTGCGGGTCGGTGTACCGGCGTGCCCATGGGAGGGCCGATTCCTCGTCGGGCTCTGCGATGCGGACGGTGCCGTAGATGACGGGGGCGTGTCGCTCGGCGAGCATGGATGCGGCCGCATCGAGGAAATCGCGGAGCCGGTGGCGCGCGACATACAGCTCGGTGATCATCTCGGTGCCTCGGAGCGGCTCTGGGAGAAGCGGGTTCACGCGGTCGGGGTAGTCGGGCGTGTAGGTCGAGAGCTGGTGGGTGTCGGAGTAATAGATCTGGCCATCGGTGGCTCGGTAGTGCTCGAGGTATGCGCGGTACGCCCTTGGCTTGTCGCTGCGGGCGAGGCGCACGAGTTCGAGCCATGTGGGCTCGGTGAAGAGCTTCTGGTCGGGCGGGATGGGGGTTTGGTCGTCGACCGGTTCGTAGCAGCTGAACACGCCTCGCCTGAGGAAGTGCTCGGAGGTGTGGTCGATGTCGAACTGGAAGTCGCCGTAGAGGTAGCCCTGGGCGATGCGTTCGTTGAAGCGGTCGATGATCTCATCGGCGTGTGCCTCGCGCACGACGCGCCGGACCTTGCATCGGCGCGCGAGGCGGAGCGTGGCCTCGCTGATGACGCCGCAGAGCCCGTACCCGCCGATCGCGGAGGCGAAGAGGTCGGGGTGGTGCCGGCGTGAGCAGTCGATGGGCGGCTTTCCCGGGCGGAGGAGCCGGAATCGCTCGATGTCACCGATGATGGGCGCGAGCGTGAGCCCGCGCCCGTGCGCGTTGGCGCTGATGGCGCCGCCGAGCGTGAGCCCGTTGGCGCCGGTCTGCTTCTGGCGGATGCCGCGCTGTTGATGGAGCGGCGCATCGCGCTGGGCATCGACGATCCCGCGGATGAGTGCGGGCCAGCAGATGCCCGGCTGGGCGGTGACGGTTCCGGCGTCGGGGTCGAGTTTGATGATGCGGTCGGCGCTGGTGATGTCGAGGTGGACGAGCCCGGTGGCGAAGGGCTGTGCGCCCATCGCGTGCCGCTGGCCGCCGACGGACACGCGCTGGCCTTCGGCGGCGGCGGCGTCGAGCGCTGCCTGGATGGCCTCCTCCGTGCCTGGGTGTTCGACCCGGCGCACGCGCACGGCGTGCGCGCGGGCGTGCCGATCGGTGATCACGGTCCCGTTGTCCATGCCTGCCTCCGATCGGTGGTCGGGTGGTCGAAATTGTTTGCCCGGAGCGCACCGGGGCGGCGCTCGCCGGGGGATCGCGTGTGCCCGAGGGGCGTGGGGATTGGCTTGTTGGGATTGGGTTGTTGGGATTGGGGCGGGCGGCGTTCTGTGCGGCGGCTCGCGATGGCGTTTCGGCGGGGTGGAGAAGGGCGGGTGGGCGAAAGGTCATCCCGGCGAGGGCGCATTGCGTTGAGAGCGCGGGGTGTGGTGCCTGATGCCTGATGCCTGATGCCTGATGCCTGAAAAACAGACCCGCCTCGTCTTTCGACAAGGCGGGCTGCAGGTATGCGGCGAAGCGTGGTGGGATGCCCGGTTGCCGGGCGTTCGCCGCAGGAGGTGGATGTTCTGATCGCCCGGGCCCCGCGCTGGTGTGCGTCGAGGCCCGGGCCTGGAAAGCGTCTGGGCGGAGGGATCCGTCCAGACGCGACTCGTGCACGGAGGCGTTCGTTCGAGTTCGCTCTTTCCGGTTCCCGATGGCCGTCGGGGTCGGGTGGGCCGCGTCCTTGACATGCCCTGAGCGAGTTGAACGGCCGATCCTTCGGCTTTGCCTCCGAGGGCTCGTGGTCGATGGTGGGATGTCCGACCACGGGCCTTCACAGCATCAGACCGCCGGCCTGGTGGGAGCCGACGAACTGAGAATCCGACTCGGACGCGTTCGGGCGTCCGACCGGTGGTGTGCCCCCTCGCTTGCCTGCCCTGCGGTGCGCCGCCCCGGGGGCCTGGGGCGATCCGCGTTTGTGTCGTCTGCCTGGGTTCACTGCCCGTTGGCGGTGGTGCGCTTCTTGGCGGAGATTCGGGAGACGAGTTCCTTCATCTGGGAGAGGCGGTCTTCGAGGCTGGCCTTCCACTCGTTGCGGTCGCGGAGTTCGAGGCGGTCTCTGGCGCCGACGAGCACGACCTCAGCGCCGAGCCCGGTGAACCTGAGCATGTCCTCTGGCAATCGGATGCGTCCCGCGGAGTCGGGCTCGATCCGTGCGGCCATGCCGAAGAGCGTGGCCTGGAGTTCCGCCTCGTCCTCGTCGGGAGTCAGCGTGAGTTCTGCGCCCTCGGCTCGCTTCTGGAAGTCGGCCTCGGTGTAGAGGCGGATCAGGCCTTTGTCCCAGGGGAGGGCGTACCAGGCCGAGCCGTCTTTCTGGGCATCCCAGCGGGCACGAATGTCGGCCGGGATCGCCAGCCGCGATTTGGCGTCGATCGTGTGTTCATATGTTCCGGTGAACAGCACGGTCGGCATCCTCGTCGTCGTCTGACAACGATGAGCCTACCACACTTTGCCCCACTACGCCACACTTTGCGACAAAATTCCTCATTTTTCCGCCCCCAGCCGACCCATCAACCCACCCAGCCACCTGACGCTCTTGGGGCATGTCGCAACATACACACCATCGGTTGTATTGCATCGCGGGGATGAGGATTGGGCGCTCCGAGGGGGCGGGGGATGGGCGTGGCATGCTGGTGCCCGGTCGGCTCGGGGCGGCGGGGGTGCGGCGAGGCGGGGGGCGTGGGCGCGGCGGCGGGGTGGGGTGTGTGCCCGTGTTTCCGGGGATCGGCGGTTCGATGTGGCGTTGCCCGAAATACAGCGCATGCTTGGTGTTGGAGGAGACGCCCCGCGACCGGGTCCGCGCCCGCGGTCTGCGGTTCGGGGCATGCCCGCTCAGGGCCAGTGAGGGAGAAATCGATGCACCGGAGCAGCACGACACCGGAGGGAGTCCCCGGGGGCGGTCCGCCGCCGCGGACGGGGCGGGTCCCGCGCAGGGGGCTGGATGGGCAGACGCTGACGACGGACCCGGAGATCATCCGGGCGATGGCGTCGATCCCGGGGAGCCGTTTCATCATGACGGCGGCGTTTGAGGATGTGCGCCGGGGGTTCTGCGTGTCGTGGGTGCAGCAGGCATCCGTGGAGCCGCCGACGATCTCGGTGTCGATCCGGAAGGGTCACGATGGGGCCCCGATCATCCGCGACAGCCACGCGTTCGGGCTGTGCCAGCTCCCGCGGGACGACCGGTTCCTGTGGAAGAAGTTCTGCCGTGAGGACAATCTGTGCGATCCGTTCCACTCGCTGGACATGGCGTGCGGGCGTCTGAGCGGGGTGCCGCTGATCCGTCGGTCGCGGCTGGCGTTCGAGTGCGAGGTGGCGATGCACGCGGACTGGGAGTCGGACCACGAGCTGTACATCGGGCGTGTGGTGGCGGTGCATCGGTTCCAGGAGGACTCGAAGCCCGATGTCCTGCTGGATGATTCGGTGCTCGGCGAGTCTTCGTGAGCGGGGCGGCGGGCGCGATGTGGGGGGCGATGCGGGGGGCGATGATTTGGGCGATCGGGAAGATGAGGGGCGTGCCGAGCGGGGCGTGGGGTGTCGGTGCGTTCCTATCATTGTCTGATGTCCGATCCAACGAGCCGCGTCGCGCGGCGTCCCCCGACGCCGTCCAATCTGCACTCACTGGACTACCGCGCGGAGGCGGCGCGTCTCGGAGCGCCGCCTGTGCCGATCATCGATGGGCACTCGCACATCAACGGGGGGCGGGCCGCGGAGATCTACCGCGAGGTCCGCTCGCTGTTCGGCGTGACGACGACCTACACGCAGACGCAGCTTGCCCAGCACGAGGCGGTGCTGGGGGTGCTGGGCGATTCGGCGCGGTTCGTGGCGATCCCTGAGTACGCATCGCCGGATGGGCTGCACGCGCACACGAAGGGGTTCCTTGAGAACCTGCTGGCGTGGCACGAGCGTGGGGCGCGGATGGTCAAGTTCTGGTGCGGGCCGCGGGGGCGCGACTACGGGCGCGAGCTGGGCGATCCGACGCTGCTGACGCTGGACACGCCCTGGCGTCGGAAGGTCATGGACAAGGCCGCGGAGCTGGGCATGGCGTTCATGGCGCACATCGCGGACCCGGACACCTGGTTCGCGACGAAGTACGCGGACGCGTCGTTCTATGGCACGAAGCGTTCGCAGTACGAGCCTCTGGAGCGGCTGGCCGAGGAGTACCAGGTGCCGTGGCTGATCGCGCACATGGGCGGGTGGCCGGAGGACCTGGGGTTCATCGACCGCCTGCTCGATGCGCATCCCCAATTCGTGCTCGACACCTCGGCGTGCAAGTGGATGGTGCGGGAGTTGTCGAAGCATCCGCGCGAGGAGCTGGTGCGGGTGCTGACGAAGCACCGCGGGCGGATCGTGTTCGGCACGGACATCGTGACGATGGATGCGCACCTCTCCGATGATGACGATGGGCCGCGGGGCATGGGCGTTCAGGCGGGCTCGGCGGATGAGGCGTTCGACCTGTACGCCTCGCGGTACTACGCGTTCCGCAGGATGTTCGAGACCGAGGAGACGGGCCCATCGCCGATCGCGGATCCGGACCTGATGATGGTGGACCCGGAGCGGTACGACGAGTCATCCTCGCCGACGCTGGCGGGGCTGGGGCTGCCGCGGGATCTGCTGATCGACCTGTACCGCTCGAGCGCTGAGAACACGCTGGAACGGTGGTACGGGCGGTCGGCGGAGTGAGCGTTGCGGGAGCGCGGGCGCAACGCAGCGCCCGGGTGCCGGCGGTGTTGGTGCCCGCAAACCAACGGGGGCGCCTTGGGTGAGGGGCGCGGTGGGCGGCGCAGCGTGGGCGGGAGGGCCTGCGAAACCGGGGCCAGCGCCTCCCTTACAATGCCGCTGAGAGCACGCACGCGTGCGCTGCGGCCCATGCTCATGGGGCCGACCAGCGCGTGCGCAGCAGGGCACGACGATCATGATCCGCTGGTACTCCAACTCGAAATCCCGGCGCGCGTACGCGAAGCTGCGCGGCGATGACAATGAGCTCGATCTGTTCGCGATCGTGGCGCTGGTGGAGTTCTGGCTGGTCGCCGCGGGGCTGGTGCTGCTGTTCGTGTGGCCTTGGATCGGCGGCGCGGTGCTGGGCGGCGCGCTGGTGCTGGCAATCGTGGCGTTCCTGATCTCGGGATGATCGGCGGGAGTGCTGGGAGTCGTGCGGCGCGTGCCTTGGGCTCGTTTCAGAACCGGAAGTAGAGACGGATGAGGAGACGGGCCAGAGGCCCATCCCACCGAGATGAGAAGAGTTCTGAAACGATGTCTCAGGCGGGCGTGCCCCATCGGCGCCAGATGCTGATCTCGGGCTCGAGCGTGACTCCGTGGGCCTTGTGCACGCGGTGAGAGACCTCAAGCATGAGATCGAGGATGTCCTTGGCCTTCGCGCCATCCTCGGTGATGAAGAAGTTGGCGTGGACCTCTGAGACGCGGGCGCGTCCGATGCTCAGGCCCTTGCAGCCGGCGCGGTCGATGAGCATGCCGGCCGAGACGCGCTGCCCATCGGGGAGCGTCGGGTTGCGGAACACGCATCCGGCCGAGTCTTCCTTGAGCGGCTGCGAGCCCTTCTTGTAGGCCATGACCTCCTTGAGCCGCGCGCGCAGCGCCGGGTGTTCGCCCTGCGGGAGCTGCGTGAGCGCGAAGTCGACGCCGGTGATGATCAGGTGGTCGAGCCCGGAGTGGCGGTAGTCGTACTCGATCTGATCGATGGGGATGACCAGCGGCTCGCCGGCGCGGGTCATGGCGTGGACGGCGTCGATGGCCTGGGCGATGTCGCCGAATTTGCCGCCCGCGTTCATCATGGCCGCGCCACCGACGGTCGCGGGGATGCCCGCCAGGTGCTCGAGCCCGGCGATGCCGAGGCGCACCGACTCGACGATCATCTTGGGCAGGTTCGCGCCGGCCTGGGCCCGCACGAGCACCGATCGGTCGCGGGTGCGCGGCAAGTCCATCGATCCGGCGTCCATCGCGGTCGAGCGGTCCTCCTCGAGCATCTGCACCTGGTTCATCGCGCCCAGCGAGATGGTCAGGCCATCGACGCCCTCATCGTGCACCAGCAGGTTCGCGCCATCGCCCAGCACGCGGATCGGCTCGTGGGCGAACGCGATGAGCAGGTCCGACAGCGCCCGCTCATCGCCGGGGCGGGCCAGCAGGTCCGCGCGGCCACCGACGCCGAACCATGTGGGGATCGGCGCGTTGGACTCCAGATTGGCGACGATCGTGGGCATGGGGGGCTCGGGAGCATTGTACGGCGATCGGATGCCCGGCTTTCGGCACCCCGTCCGGGACACGAGGCCCCCTGGGTACTCCTGCGGGGCGGATCCCGGCGCGGGATCTAGCATTCGGGATGCGACTCGACCCCGCCGAACTCTCGCCCGCCGAACGGTACAAGCTCCTCGTTGGCTCGATCGTGCCGCGCCCCATCGCGTGGGTCTCGACGATCTCGACGGATGGGCGCACGAACCTGGCCCCCTACTCGTTCTTCAACGGCATCGGCTCGGACCCGATGACCCTCCTGTTCTGCCCGGCCAACAACCTCGATGGGAGCATGAAGGACTCGATGCGCAACGCCCTGCCCGCGCCGGACGGGGTGGGCGAGTTCACCGTGAACATCGTCACGGAGCGGACGATGCGGCTGATGTCCGCCACGGCCGAGGGCCTTCCGCATGGCGAATCCGAGTTTGCGCTGGCCGGGCTCTCGCCGATGAGCGGCACGCGGGTGGCGTGCCCCCGCGTCGCGGAGTCGCCGGTCTCGTTCGAGTGCCGCACGCTCCAGATCGTCCGCACGAACGGGGAGAAGCCCGGCGCGGGGAACCTGGTTATCGGGGAAGTGGTGTTCATCCACATCGATGACGACCTGGTCAACGAGCGGCTGCATGTGGATGCGGAACGACTGGCGGCCGTCGGTCGGATGGGCGGGATGGCCTACTGCACGACGCGCGACCGGTTCGAGCTGCCGCGCGGTCGGGCGGCGCTGTCCTGAGCGGGAGCCGCGGGGCGGCATCCCCCGGAACGGTGGATCGGGACCGCTCGCCCGGGACATGGCATCACGCTTGCGTCGCCCACCGGGAGCAGGCCCGACGCCTCCCAGGAGCCACGCCCATGCGCAGACGCTGCCGAGACCATCGTCCCGACCGGATCGCCCGCGCGGGCGCCTTTGCGCTGGCGGCGCTGGCGGTGCCCCTCGCGGGCGAACGGGCCCGCGCCCAGCCGGAGGTGCCGATGGTGGCCATCTCCGAGATGACGCGGCTGGCCAACCACGAGCAGTCGCACCTGTGGGGCCTCGGGCTGGTGATCGGTCTCAACGGGACGGGTGATTCGGGTGAGGTGCCCCCGGTGGCGCGCCAGATCGCCGCGATGCTCGAGAAGGGCGGGAACCCGATCCCGGACCTGTCCGAGATCGCCGAGGCGTCGAACATCGCGCTGGTGCATGTCAGCGCGACGATCCCCGAGAACGGGGCCCGCGTGGGCGACACCTTCGATGTGCGAGTCTCCGCGTGGCACAACGCGGCATCGCTCCGCGGCGGCACGCTGTTCATGACACCGATGCTCGGGCCGACGCCGGGATCGGGCGTGTGGGGCGTGGCGCAGGGGGATGTGATCATCGAGGATGCGAGCCCCACCTCCGGGCGGGTCCGCGCCGGGATGCAGATGATCGGCGATGTGATCCCGCAGACGCTGGAGTCGGACGGGTCGTTCAGCCTGATCATCCGTCCGGAGTACGCCGGGTGGGGCACGGCCGAGGAGCTGGCGAACACGATCAACCAGGTGCGGATGGGCGCGGGCACGATGGCGACGCGGATCGCGTTTGCGCTCGATCCGAGGACGGTGCATGTCTCGGTGCCCGAGACGGACCTGATGAACCCGGCGAACTTCATCTCCGAGGTGCTCTCAGTGCGGATCGATCCGCGCCTGCTGGACCAGCCGGCACGGGTGGTCATCAACGAGCGGCGCGGGACGATCATCGTTTCGGGGGATGTGACGATCTCGCCGGCGGTGATCTCGCACGCGGGGATGACCATCACGACCGTCATCCCGGACCCGCCGGCGCCGACGCCCGAAGCGCCGCAGGTGTCGCGCGGCCCGTTCGGCGCGGTCGCGGCGCCGAGCAACCCGCGCTCGATGGCCAGGCTCGACGATCTGCTGCAGGCGCTGCAGAAGCTGGATGTGCCGGCCCCGGACCGGATCGAGATCCTGATCCGCCTGCACAAGGCCGGGCTGCTGCACGGCGAGCTGATCCTCGAGTGACCGAGCACCCGTCCCTGCGGCCTCTTCGAATGCCGCCCGAGGGCGGCGCAGCACGACAACCCCCGCGCGGAGCGCACACGCATGGACCTCTCACTCCCGAACGCACCGATCGCTCCGCCCAGGGGCGCTGCGCACGCGGCCACTCACCCTGGGGGGTCGACGCGGAGCGCTGCGGGTGATGGGCCTGAGGAGGCGGCGCGTTCGTTCATCGCGACGGCGCTGATCCAGCCGGTGCTGAAGCAGCTGCGCGCGACGAACAGCGCGGCGGAGCCGTTCGGCCCGGGCGCGTTCGAGAAGCAGTTCGCGCCGCTGATGGATCAGATGTGGGCCGAGCAACTGGTGCGGGCGAGCCATTGGCCGCTGGTCGACAGCGTGGCCCGGCGTTTGCGTGAAGCGAGCGGGGAGCCCGTCGATCGCGCGCTGCCGAGCAGCGCACCATCCCCATCGCGGGATGCGGCGTCGAGTGCCGGGCGCTCGTCGCCCGAGGGGCTCCGCTCGCTGATCCATCGGCGCGGCTGGCTGGGCTGATTCGCCCGGCGGGCGCTCCCAGACCATCGGATGACCCGCATGCAGCACCATCGACCCAACGCCCAGAGACCCCGCATGGCCGCCACGAGCGCGAGCGCGCGCCCGTCCGCTCCGCCCCAGCCGATCGATGTCCCGGTCGAGACGGATGCCCTCGACGCCGCGCTGCGCGAGCTGATCGGGATCTACGAGCGGCTCCATGAGCTCGCGGTGCGCCGGCGCGATGCGATCGCGAAGGCCGAGGCGCGCTCGTTGGGCGCGATGATCGGCGAGGAGAACGCGCTGGTGCAGCGGATCGCGGAGATCGAGAAGCGCCGGATGGTCGCGGCCAGCCGACTGGGCGAGGCGCTGGGGCTGCCCGATCGATCGCAGGCGACGGTGCGTGCGATCGCCGAGCGGCTGGGCGGCGAGGGCGGGGCGAGGCTCGCGCGGGGCGCCGCCCGGCTGCGCGAGGTGGCCACCGGCGTGCAACGGCTCAACGAGATCGTGCGCACGGCCGCGGAGACGCTCTCGCAGCATGTCGAGGGGCTCGTGCGGGCGGTGCAGAACGAGCTGAGCAGCACGAAGACCTATGAGGCGCGCGGGCGGATGGCATCGCGGCGCAGCGCGCCGGCGGCGCTGGACCTGTGCCACTGACCCCGCGTCTGTTCCCTGACCGCGCCGGAGGCGCGGGACCCGACCCGTACGGATGACGACGATGCGCACCACCACGACGCCGGAGCCGCTGCCATGGGCCTGACCGCCTCGCTGCTGATCGGACAGACCGCGCTCTCGGCCAGCCAGGTCGCGCTGCAGGTCGCGGGCAACAACATCGCCAACGCGGCGACCCCGGGGTACTCGCGCCAGCGGGTGGGGCTGAGCGCGATCTCCGGGCAGCGGGTGAACGCCAACTCGTTCGTCGGGCGGGGGGTGCAGCTCACCGAGATCAAGCGGATCGTCGATCCATCGCTGATCGCACGCGTCCGGGCCGCCTCTGCCACCCAGGCCGCGGCGGCGACCGATGCGAGCCTGCTCGCCGGCGTCGAGAGCATCACCAACGAGCTGACCGGATTCGATCTGTCCACCCAGCTCAACACCTTCTTCAACACCTTTTCGGAGCTGGCGAACACGCCGACGCAGCCGGGGACCAAGGCGCTGGCGGTGGAGCAGGGCGTGGCGATGGCGCAGTTTCTCCGCGAGCTGCGCGGCGAGATGGTCCAACAACGGCAGCTCGTGGACAGCCAGCTGACGCAGCAGGTCGCCGCGGCCGATGCGCTGCTCTCGCAGGTCGCAGCGCTCAACGCGGCGATCATCGGGAGCGAGGGTGGCTCGTCGGGACAGAACGCGGGGCTCCGCGACCAGCGGGACGCCGTGCTGGATGAGCTGGCGCAGCTGATGGACATCACGGTCGTCGAGGAGTCGGCGGGCTCGGTGAATGTGCTGGTCGACTCGGTGCCGGTGGTGCTGGGTTCGGAATCGCGCGGGCTCAAACTGGTGATCGAGTCGGGCAATGGACAGCTCAACGCCAGCGTCGCGACGCGGGTGCCGCAGCAGGAGACGATCGATGCGCGGAGCGGCTCGATCGGCGCCCTGCTCGAGCAGCGCGAGACGGCCCTGATCGGCACCATCTCCAGCATCGACACGCTGACGGCGAACCTGATTTTCGAGGTCAACAAGGCGCACGCGCTGGGCTCGCCGGGGAAGGGACTGGCCTCGGTGCTCGGGACGGTGGCGGTGGGCGGCGATGACCCCACGCTCCCGCTCAACGACCCGGACAACGCCTCGATCGCCGGGCTCCCGTTCAAGCCGAAGAACGGATCTTTCGAGGTCACGATCGTCGATGGCAACGGGAACACGCAGTCGCACACGATCTTCGTCGACCTGGACGGGATCAACGCGTCCGGCGAGGCTGGGTACGAGGACGATTCGACGCTCGAGTCCATCGTGGCCGAGCTGAACGCGATCCCGAACCTCAACGCGTCGATCACCGCCGAGGGCAAGCTCTCGATGACGACGGCGACGGGGTACATGGTCTCGTTCGCGAAGGACAGCTCGAACCTGATGGCCACGCTGGGCGTGAATTCGTACTTCACGGGCACGGACGCGACGAACATCGGCGTGCGGGCGGACCTGGCCGCGGATCCCTCGCTGCTCTCGGTGGGGTTCGAGGGCTCCAACGAGACGGCGCTGGCGCTGGCGAACCTTCGGGACAAGCCGCTGGGAACGCTGGGCGGGAACACGATGCTCGAGTCGTGGAACAGCACCTCGCAGGGCATCGCGGTGTCGGCGGCGTCGGCGAATGTGCGCCTGGAATCGCTGACGACGGTGCGCGGCTCGCTGGAGGCGCAGCGTCAGGCGATCTCCGGGGTATCGATGGATGAGGAGTCGATCGACCTGATCACTTATCAGAATCAGTACCAGGGGGCGGCGCGGTTCATTTCCGTGATCAATGAACTCACGGCCGCGCTGCTCACGCTTGTGTAACAAGCATCTCGGACGCCCCGGAACGAACAAGGCCGATGCGCGGTCGGCGCGATGCGCCGACGGCTGCGTGAGCGCGCGAGAGTGGCGCGCCGGTTCCCGGTGCGCGGTTCGCGCGAGGACGTGTGTCTCTGGCGCGCAAAACGACAGCGGGCGAGCCGAAGCTCGCCCGCTGTGATCAGTCGTGTGATGGACCGGAGTCGGCCAGAGGCATCATCCGATCGGTCCGACCGTGGTGTCGGTCACGCGATTACGCGCGGCGACGACGGGTGGCGGCAGCGCCAGCCAGGCCGAAGAGGGCCAGGGCACCCGGGGTCGGGACGTTGGTCAGGTAGAGGTCGTGAACGACGACTTCCTGGCCGGTGGTGAGGGTGAGGGCCTGCGAGTTCGACTTGAAGAAGAGGGGGCCAGCGGCCGAGTCGCCACCAGCGCCGTCGAGCTCGAGGGAGATGTTGACGGCAACGTTGCCGTCGCTGATGCCGAAGCGGCCGAGGACCGCGCCGCCGGTGGCACCGTTGAACAGGGTCGAGCCAGCGCCGAGGGTGGTCAGGCGGCCGATGAACAGGTAGCCGCCGTTACCGAACGGGCCGTCCTTGATCACGGAGGTGCGGCCGGTGCCCGGGGTGGCGAAGCCGGAGTTGTACTGAGCGAGGGTGCCAGCGATCACGTTGGCAGCGCCCGAGCCGTCCTGGCCGGCGGCGGTGTAGCCGGGGGCCACGGAGGGGGAAGCCTGGCCGTTGGCCTCGAGGCCGTCGAGCGCCCAGTACGAGTCCCACTCGAGGTTGGCGTCAACGCCGAAGAACGCGGGGTTCGGGCCACCGTTCAGGTTGCCGAAGGCGTTGTTGTAAAAGCCGTTCTCGGTGTTGATGTCGTTGCCACCGACGACGCCCGGGGCGTCGGAGATGTCGATCGTGCCGAGCAGGTTGAAGGTACCGGCCGAAGCGGCGCCAGCAACGGCGAGAACAGCAGCAACAGAAGCAATCTTGGTCATCATTTGAGAATTCTCCATCTCTACCTCTTGGTCACTCCACGGGCGGACGAACCGATTCGCCCGCTCCTGTCACACATACCGCAAGAGACTACCCCAGACGACTCCCCCACACAAGCGACAATCCAGCATTTCAACAGCATTTTCTTCCCGCGCCAACGGAACTTTGCGCACAATCTGCCGTCTCAGCCCCCATCGACCTCCCGAAGTGAGGAATTTCTCGGACACGCCTCCGGACCCCTCTTGTTCTCGGACGACGACCCCGCCCGCTTGGAGCCCTGAGATCCCCGGAATCCGGGTACTCAACGCCCCAGCGCCCTCTCCTGAGGGCTCCCGCGCTTTTCGATTGCCTTCCTGGAACCCTTCCATCACCCGATCATCCTCCACGGCGCCCCGCGCCATCGCGTCGGGCATCCCCCCCTCGTGTCAACCCACCCTCCGGCAACCGGGCCCACGGCCCGCGGCACCGATCCATCACATCAGAATGATGCGTGGGCGCCCAACAGCGCGCCGCAGACACATGTATCTCTCAGCTCTTTGAAATGACAACGCCGCCGCGTGCGGGCACGCGGCGGCGAGTGGGGGTGCTTCGACTTTGTCGCTCGGGTCGAGGTTCCGGAAGCTGCTTCGCCAGGTCTTCGCGCGCGGGGCGCGGTGCCGGGCGGGCGTCATCCGGAGTCCACGACATCCGGAACCATCACCGATCGATCAGTTGATGATGTCGCGGTTGTTGGTGACGCTGTACCCGATGTTCTGGGCCGCGGGATCGATCCAGTTGCCGCCCAGCCAGCGTGAGCCGGTGGGGAACCAATAGGTCGGGTCCACGGCGTTGTCGCGCTCGAGGGTCTCGACATGCCCATCGAAGAACGCGGCGTTCATCTTTCCGCTGTGACGGAAGGCGAAGGGGATGTTCGCGCCATCGCTGGCGTTGCCGCTGCCCGGGCTGCCGTAGACATCCGAGAGGGCGCGCGTCGGCGAGTCGGAGAGGAACAGTCCGCCGTTGAACGGCTGGTCGGCCGGGCTGATGAAGATGTCCGCATCGAGCTGGATGCCGTTGGGGGTGACCTGGCCGGTGCCGTCGGCGAAGGCGACCTTGCTGGCCTCCGGGCCGACGCGGTCGAGGCGCGGGAACCACCCGACGGGGAGATCGATGCCGCCGATCAGGTCATCGGGCACGCCGTAGGCGGTGACATCGCCCGACGAATCGAGCAGGGTGTCGCGCGAGAGCTGCCAGGCGAACGGCATGAGGTACGAGGGGGCCGGGTATCCATCGCGCTCGGCGGCGATGTCGGCGACCTCGGCCGCATCCCACGCATCGGGCACGGCCGGGACGGCGCGCTGGCGCATCGCCGGGTCGCGGTAGTTCTCGAGCACGGCGTACAGGCGGTCCGGGCGGGTGGCCGGGAGGTCGCCATCGTTCACGATCGGCGAGATCCAGTCGTAGTTCTGGGTCGGACGCGTCGGGTCGCGGTTGAGCACGAGCCCTGCCTGCTGGTTGTTCTCATAGGTCTCGTGCCGGATGCCGGTGGTGTTGGTGCCGGGGATGTAGAAATCGTGGGTGCTGGCGTAGGTCTGCATGCCCAGGAGGAGCTGGCGCTGGGTGGCCGCGGCCTTGCTCTGCCAGGCCGAGGCGCGGGCGCTGCCGAGGGCCGGCAGGAGGATGCCGATCAGCAGGGCGATGATCGCCACGACGACGAGCAGCTCGATGAGCGTGAATCCACGCCACGCGGCGCGGTCGGGAACTGTGTTGGTGCACCCCTGTCGAGTCATGATGGTCTGGTCCTTTCCGCGATCGGTCGATCGGATCGATTCGTTGGTCCGCCCCGTGGCACGCACGGCGTGCGCGGGTGTCCGGAGCGGGTCCGGCGTGGTGAGCGGGGTGAGCCCCGCTCGCCGAAGGGCGTTCCGAGCCCGGGCAGCGCCCGAACCTCGACCCATCCCTCGGCAATCCCCGATCCCGCCGATGACCCGGCGAGCGGAGCTGGCACCCCATCCCCTGCTGAGGGCCTTCGGAAGGCCCTTCCGACGCGTCGGGCCCCGCAAAGCCCGAGAAGCGTGCCCCTGCGGGGCTCTGTGGTGCCCGTGCGGGGGCAGGCGGCTCTCCGATGTTGAGTCATCGGGAAGAATCGCCGGCGGACTCGCCCCGCCGCATTGAGCCGCTCCGTCCGGAGACGAATCCCGGTTCCGAAAATCCGGAAACTTGCGCTGATTCCGGGTGAAATTTAGGGGTAAACACCCGGGATTTGACAGGCGAAGCGGATCGAGACACGCACACAGATACCGACGGGCCACGGACTTGTGGCCACGATCACCGGGACAGGGTACATCAAGATCGCGTAAAGGCAAGCCGGGCCCCTCCCGCCCCCGGGGATGGGGGATGGCCCTTGTGCGCGGCCCGGGTGGCGCGAACGAGCGCCCTGCGTGTCGGGCGTGGGCGCGCGAGCGCGGCGGCGCCCTCACGATAAGGAAGGGCGCGCGGGCGATGGTCCATTGATGATGTTGGTGAGGGTGTGGATGGCGCGTGGCTCGCGCCGCGTGCGGGCATCGCGATCGCGCGCCACGAACGACAGCCCGCGTGTCCCTCGGCGTGATCGACGACGGGGGGCACGCGGGCTGTGGAGGTTGTTGTCGTGGTCGCCCGGGTTTGGGGCTTTGGATCACATCGGGCGCTGGTGGGCGTCAGTTGATCAGCGGATTCGGGTTGCTGAGGTTCATGAAGTTTGCCGCGCCGGGGACGGCGTCGACGCCTGTCCACCGCGACCCTGTCGGGTACCACAGGTGCGGGTTGTGGGACTCGTCGATGGAGTAGGACTTCACGCTGCCGTCAAAGTGAGCCGCGCCCATCTTGCCGCGGTGGCGATACGAAAGCGTTGATCCGAGGCCCATGTTGGGTGCCTGTGAAATTCCCGGAAGCCCGTATGCCCGCGAGTCTCGGAAGATCGGCGATGAAGAGGTCCACGGACCGTATGTCGTGATGGAGAACGCCGCATCAAAGTCGATGACATCGCCGTCGTGGTACCGGAATCCATCCGCCAGCGCGATCTTGCTCGACGGCGTCCCGACCTGGGTGGTTCTCGGGATGTACTCGAGAGGCAGCGTGACCGGATTGGGGAACTGGAAGTAAAGCCCGCGCACGCCCTGTGTAAGCGGAGAGACCACCGGCCCGAAGGGAGGATTCGGACTATCGGGATCGATATCTCGGCCCCAGTGCTGCATCGCCGAGGGCATGAGGTAGCTCGTGCCGGGCCAGAGCTCAGCGCGTGCCACAGCGAGATCACGCGCCTCATTCACACCCAGGCCGGTGCCGAAGACCTCGACGCGCTCGGTCATCGCCGGATCGCCGAATTCTTCCCAGATGTACCACATCCGCTCTTCGCGATTGAGCGGCATGTTGTCACCGACGAGGGAAGGCGAAGCCCAGTCGTACGCGCTCGTCGGGCGCGATGGATCACGGCTGGCGCGCTCGTACTGGGACGTCGCGTACGCACCGCCGACAGAATTCAGGACTCTGCCGTGGATCCGAACGCCTGAGGTGCCGGCGCCGGGAATGAACTCGTCGAATTCAGTCGAGTAGAGGGTCATCGACTGGACCAGGTCGCGCTTGCGCGCGTTGGAGACGAGCTCCCACGCGGCGCCGCGGGCCGAGGCGAGCGCGGGGAGCAGCACGCCGATGAGCAGGGCGATGATCGCGACCACGACGAGCAGCTCGATGAGCGTGAAGCCGCGTCGTGCTTTCCGGGTTCTGGTGTCAGTCGGCATTGCGGAGCTCCTGAACGATGGATGGGGTTCCATGTGGCGGGTGTTTCGCGGGAGGTGCGTCGATGCGTCCGTGCGGTGGTGCGAGGCGAGGGCTAAAGCCCGCGCCTTGGTGATTCTCGATGATTATTGGCGGTCGCGAGGTCTGCTCTCTTCAGCACCGGATGAACCGGCGTTGGCGGGCGAATGGGCCGGCTCGATGTCCCGAGCCCAGCCGGGCACGAACTCATCCCGGACGGCCGGGCCGGGCTGCGCTGAGAAGTCGAGGTATTGCGAGACCTCATCCTTCGAGATGCCGTAGTACTCGAGCTGGCCGTCGAAGTCGGTGCGGAACCGGTTGTGGATCACCAGCCCGCCGTTCCCGGTGGCCTCGACCGGGAACTTGCGGCGTTCCTTGCCCGCCCGCCCGGCGTACTTCGTGTACGCATCGTGGGACATCGTCGTGACCTGCCCGTTGGTGAGGTCGATGATCATCGGGTCGAGAACCTTCTTCTCCGGACGCAGCGCGAAGAACAGCACCACGGCGGCGAGGATGAGGGCGACGATCGCGATGACTGGCTTGGCCTGGTGCGGGATCTTGCTGAGCATGGTGGGCGGGTCCTTTGGAAGGGCGGGGAGTGGGCGGCGCGGGGGTCAGTCGCAGACGGTGCCGAACAGGCCGAGCAGGATGCCCAGGTCGTCGGAGTTGGTCACGCCGTCGTCGTTGAGGTCGCCTGCGGGCGAGGATGCGAACGCGCCGAGGAGGATGCCCAGGTCGTCGGAGTTCACGCTGTCATCCCCGTTCAGGTCGCCCGGGCAGGGCTCGGAGATGGGGGTGAGCGTGAGGGTGAAATCGACTATGACCGGGCGGTGGTCGGAGGCGGCCTGCGAGGCGCCGGCGGCGAAGGGGAAGCCGTTGACCGGATACGGCATGGGCGCGCCGGCCTGCTGGATCCGGGATGTGTTGAAGATGAACTCGCGGACCGAGGGGGCCACGGAGTCGTGCCAGAGGAGGTAGTCGATCTTGGACGATGACTGGGTGGACTGATCGCCGGTGAGCGGCTCGGCGGCCGTGTCGATGCGCGAGTCGGTGCGGTCGCGGTCGGTGCCGTCCGTGCCGCCGGTGAATTGGGCCTGCTGCAGCCAGTAGACGGGGTTCTTCGACCAGCACCCGGAGCCCGGGATGGTCTGGTTGAGGTCGCCGCCCCAGATCACGGGCGTGTGCTCGTCGAGGATGGTGGTGCCGGGGGTGTCGAACGGGATGATCCCGGCGGGGTCGGGCGATCCGGTGCCGGCGCCGTTGTAGTAGTAGTCGATGAAGTAGGCGATGTTCTTGGCCGCGGTCTCGCGCTGGAGCTGGTCGGAGCAGGAGTTGAACGCCTTGAGGTGCCCGTTGCCGATCACGGCGTCGGAGAGGTAGATCTCATCGGGCAGGTCGATCTCGGCCATCATGTACCCGCGGGTGCCGCCGCTGCCGCCGGGGGCGTACGCATCGCTCCCGAAGACGATGATGTCGGAGATGAGGTTGTCGCCCGGGTTGTTGTTGATGTCGCCGAAGGGGTGGCGGGAGAGGATGGCGTTGCGGTTGAACCCGTCGGTGGCGTTGGAGACGAAGATATAGGGGTAGTCGAGGTCGGGGTCGAAGAGCTTGAGGTAGGAGGTGACGGGGGCGCCGCCGTTGAAGAAGTCGAACCCGCCGTCGACGAAGTACCCGAGCACGGTGGTGAGGGTGGAGACCGAGTCGACGCCGGAGCCGGTGTCGCCGGCTTCCTGGAGGATGAGCACATCGGGCTTGACGGTGGCGACGATGCGGACGAGAGCGTTCCACGAGTTGTTGCCATCGGCCTTGAGCGCATCGGAGGCGATGCCATCGCGGACATTCCAGGTCATGACCCGGAAGTCGGTCGGGGTGGACTTGCCCCACTGCCCGCCGGCGGGGTTCCACTGGGCGCCGGCGGCGCGCATCCCCGCAGCGCCCATCGGCGCGAGCCCCACGACGATCAGCGCGAGGACCACGCAGAGGGCCCGGATGGGCCCGCGCGCCCTGACCCCCGCGTGCCTGGTTCCTCGGTCTGTGTCGGTGGCGTGCATGGCCATCTCCCGTGGGTGATGTTTGATTCGTTCAGAGGATGCCCACCCGGTTCGGGCGGTGCAAGGGCGGGGCGGTTTCCGGGGGTCGATTCCCCAGTGGCCCGCACCGTATCACCCTCGAACGAATCGCCTGCGTTTTCGCAGGATTCGATTGTTTGTGCGGGCGAGAGCCGCGTCAACCGGCGATCGTTCGAGAACGCGCCCCTTCGGCGGAATGAAAGGGCGGGCGGAGTGTACCTCCGACCGCCCTGTGGGGCCCGGCAAAGTGCTCAGGCCCCGGTTCGATTCAGATGGCTTTGCGCAATCTGAACAATCGATGGCCCGAGAAGGGGCACCGATGTTCCGGGATCGCGATCAGCCTTGGCAGCCGAAGTCGGAGAGCAGGATGGCCAGGTCGTTCGAGTCGACGAAAGTCGTGTTGTCGAGGTCACCACCGGTGCCGGACGGAACGGTGCTGCCGAAGTTGCCCAGCAGGATGCCGAGGTCGTCGGAGTCGGTGGTGCAGTTGCCATCGACATCGCCCGGGCACTCGCAGATGGGGGTGACCTCGGCGTCGGGGCCGATGAACAGGAGGACCTGGTAGCCCTCGTCATCGTCGCCGGCCATGTTGGAGTTGAACGAGAAGAAGCCGTCGTTGTTGCGGTCGTAGACGATCTCGGCGTTCAGGACCACGCCGCCGGTGGAGAGGTTGGAGGCCGGCTCGAAGGTGGTCGGGTCGGTGTTGGCGAAGGCGGTGTCCATCGCGTTGGACGACCAGAAGGCGCCCGAGGAGATGGAGTCGGCATCGACGGTCTCGATGAACGAGACGAGGTACTCGGTGCCGGAGTTGGCGCCGGCGAAGATGTCGCCGGTCTTGACGATGGCCTCGAGCTCGTAGGTGAAGGTGGCCGGGCTGTAGACGGCGCGGAGCAGCGCGATCTCGACATTGGCCTGTTCGAACGGCTGGTTCGGATCGTCGACGAACTCGACGGGGCAGACGAACCAGATGTTGCCGGCCGCGTCGAACGAGCCGGTGGAGATGGACGGGGCGAACTGGGGGATCACGGTGTAGTCGAGGAGGTTGGAGACATAGCCGACGACATTGCCGCCGGGGCCGTCGAGCACGGGGTTGGAGCGCCCGCCGGGGAAGGAGTTGACGGCCACGAGGGTCCACTGCTCGTTGCCGTTGGCGATCTGGTCGGCATCACGCATCGCGACGAGACCGGAGACGGTCGAAGCGCCGGGCGAGCCGCCGGTGGCCAGGGCGACGGCGAGGGCGAGGGTGTTGCCCTGGGCGTCGACGCCGATGTCGGTCTGGGCAGCGCCGCCGCGGAACGGGGTCTGCGAGAAGTAGTGCCCGAATTCCCAGGTGCCGGTCAGCAGCGGGGTGAGGGCGCCGAACTGGGACGAGTCGGCGACATACTGCTGCCAGTTGCCGACGGCGTTGCCGTTGGCATCGAGGTCGCCGATCTGGATGACGCGGGTGTTGTCAGCGGCGTCCTTGGTGAGGATCGACGCCGAGGCGACGCCGACCGCGCTGCCGAGCACCGCGTTGGAGGCGTACCCAACGCCGCCGCGGGTGTTGGTGTTGCCGAACGGCTGGGCGGGGAGCCCGCCGACGATCAGGTCGAAGTTGAATCCGGTGGTCAGCGGCACGCCGCCGCCGACGAACTTGGACGGGAAGATGTTCGGCGCGACGATGCCCGAGCCGAGCCCGCTGATGTGGAAGGTGGTCGCGCCGGGATCGCCCGAGCCGGCGGCGGGGCCGATCTTGTTGATGACCTGGCAGTTGCGATCGAGCGAGCGGACGGTGAGCAGGTTGTTGCCCGCGACGGCCGGGGCGATGGTGCCGACATTGTCGGCGCGGAACGACACGACGCCCTCGGAGTCGATCGAGATGCCGCCGAGCTGCGCGGAGTTCTCAGTGGCGTTGTTGCCGTTGGTCGCGGCGGTGTACCGGGTGACATAGAGGCGGGTGGGGTCGGAGGGCTCAAAGTTGGCCACGGCGGTGAGCACATTGTTCGCGTTGCCGCCGAACTCGATCGCGGCGGCGCCGAACTGGAGGGTGTTCGCCGAGATCGGGAACATCATCGGCGGGTTGTTGAACTCGGGGTTGATGCCAGCACCCGGGGTGTTCCATCCGGCGTACATGCCCTCGATCTGGGCCTGCGAGTAGTTGGCGCTGATGGCCTGGGCCGAGAGAAAGCTGTTCTCGAATTGGGCCTGGGTCTTGTTGGACTTGAGCAGGGGGCCGACGGCGTACTTGGTGCCCCACGAGCCGGTAAACGGCACGAGGTCGAGGACATAGTTCTCGCACGCCTGGGCCGCGATGTACGGCGACAGGGCGTCCGAGGCACCGGCCGGCTGCGGGCTGGCGACATTGGACACGGAGTCCTGTGCGATGGCGGGCATCGCGCACGCGGCGATCAGGATCGCCGGGGTCAGGGTCTGGCTCATCTTCTTCAGCATCTCGCTCTCCTTACCGTGGTTGAGTCAGGCTGGGCACAGGATCGGCCTCCGTTCCAAAGGAAAGCCGACCAGACCGCGGGGAGCGCTTCGGCACCCGACGGCGAATCGTCCAAAGTGTTGCCCCCCCACCCTCAACGCGGGACATTGAAGGCGCGAAGATCGCGTCAATGACCGCTGGCGGGCCCGACGGCTCGCTTCAGCGGACCCCACCACGCACAATTGAACACGATCTTTGCAATCGGGATGGTCCGCCAACCACGACCATAGCGAGCCGCCCTCCGGATCAAGAGCGCGAATCCGATTCCACGCCCTCGCGGGCACCCGGATCGGGAAATGCCGCCGGTTTCGACCGTCCGAGAAGTCATCCCCCAGCCCGACACGGGTCGTGCCGGCTGCTGGCTCCCGTTCCCGACGGGCGTTTTGGCCCGGGTCCGGGTGAACGACCGGCAGGCCGCGCGCCGGTATTCTCTGGCCCGTGCCCAGGGCGCGGAGCCGCCGACGCGGGGCCCGCGGGCGACCCCGGTCTCCCACTCAGCCCTTTCCGTCCACCAGCCCTTTCTGTTCTGTCCCCCCCGCCGTAGCCGCCACGATGACGCGACCGACGCCGACGCCCCCGACGCCGAGCGCCACCGCTGAGACCTCGCGGCGTCGTCTTGGCGCGATCGGTTCGCCCAGGTCGCGGACGGTCCAGCGGGTCCGCGAGCGCGGGATCCTCGGGTTGCTGTTCTCCGCCGGGTTCTTCACGGTCGGCGTGACCGCCGCGCTGGTGGTGTTGCTCTTCGAGCGCGCCTCCGGGTTCTTCGGGACGCACTCGGCGGGCACGCCCGATGAGACCACCGTGACCTTCACGCAATTTGTGACCGGCACGGAATGGAACCCCCTGCTGGGCGCCGAGAAGCACTTCGGCATCTGGCCGCTGATCTGGGGCACCACGCTCGTGGCGATGATCGCGATGGCGGTGGCGATCCCGCTGGGGCTGATCACCGCGGTGTTCCTGAGCGAGTACGCGCCTCGGAAGCTGCGCGCGGTGCTCAAGCCGGTGCTCGAGATTCTCGCGGGCGTGCCGACCGTGGTGTATGGCTTCTTCGCGCTGACCGTGATCACCCCCAGCCTCCGCGGGTTCAGCGAGTGGTTCACGGGGATCCTGCCGGGGGTGGATCCGGACCCGATCTTCGGCGGGTACAACGCGACCTCGGCGGGCATCGCGGTGGGGATCATGTGCCTCCCGATCGTGACCTCGCTGAGCGAGGATGCGCTGCGCGCGGTGCCTCGGAGCCTGCGCGAGGCGGCGTACGCGGTGGGGAGCACGCGCTTCGAGGTCTCGGTCCGCGTGGTGATGCCCGCGGCGCTGTCGGGCATCGTCGCCGCGGTGCTGCTGGCGATCGCCCGGGCCGTGGGCGAGACGATGATCGTCGCGCTGGCCGCCGGCGGGACGGCCAAGTTCCTCGCCAGCCCGACCGAATCGGCCCAGACCATGACCGCTTACATGGTCCAAATCTTCAAGGGCGATGTTTCGAACTTCGGCGCCGAGTACTACTCGGCCTACGCGGTCGCGTGCACGCTCTTCGTCATGACGCTCGTGCTCACGCTCATCGGCAGCAGGGTCCTCAAGCGGTTCCGGGAGGTGTATGACTAAGCACCCGGCCATCTCCGGCGGGACCGACACGCACGCGGCCTGGGGACGCCGGGTGTCGCGCCGCAGGCGCGGGATCGTCAGCACCGCGTTCGCCACGCTCTGCGTGCTGGTGGCCATCGCGACCGTGGGCATCCTCTGCATCCTTCTGTACAGCATCGGCGCCCAGGGCTGGTCGATGCTGTTTAAGGGCTGGGAGTGGCCGTTCGTCCGCACCGAGTTCCTGACCAACGCGCCATCGCGCAACCCGGAGGAGGCGGGGATCATGCCCGGGCTTTGGGGCACGCTGCTGATCTGCTCCGTGTGCGCGGTCTCGGCGATCCCGCTGGGCGTGGCCACCGCGATCTTCCTGGAAGAGTTCCGCCCGAAGCGCAAGCTCGCGCGGACCATCCACCAGTTCTTCGAGCTGAACATCCGCAACCTCGCGGGCGTGCCGTCGATCGTGTACGGCCTGCTCGGGCTGACGATCTTCGTCAACGCGTTCGGGCTCTTCGGGAGCGCGCTCACGCCCGATCTCCGCATCGGCGTTGATCACTACGACGAGTTCTACCTGCTCGACGAGACCATCGCGCTCGTGCCCGTCGAGGGGGCCGAGGCGCCGCCCACCGAACCGGTCGACGGGCTCCGCGCCCGGCGCGACACCGGCGAGTGGATCACGCTCACGCCGATGACGCCGGAGCGGATCGAGGAACTGACGAACGCGGGGCGGGCGCTGCCCGAGGGCGCGGTCGCCGCCGGCGAGCCCCCCTACCGGCTCGAGCAGCGGCACTGGTGGTACCTGCAGCTGCCGTTCGGACGCAGCGCGCTCGCGGGCGGGCTGACGCTGATGCTCGTGGTGCTCCCGATCGTGATCATCGCGGCCAGCGAATCGCTCCGGGCCGTGCCGGACTCGCTGCGCCAGGGCGCGCTGGCGGCGGGGGCCACGCGGTGGCAGACCGTGTGGAAGATGACGCTGCCCGCGGCGATCCCGGGGATCATGACCGGCTCGATCCTCGCGATGAGCCGCGCCATCGGCGAGACCGCGCCGATCATCGTCGTCGGCGCTGTCGTCTCCACGCGGCACCGCCCGGAGAACCTGATGGACACCTTCTCGGCCCTGCCCATGCAGATCTTCGACTGGACCAGCCGCCCGGCCGACGAGTTCCGCGAGATCGCCGCCTCCGCGATCATCGTGCTGCTGGGCATCCTGCTGGTGTTCAACCTCGTCGCGGTCATCATCCGCCAGATCTTCACCAAACCGTTGCACTGAGTTCGGATTCTGGACGCCCCTCCGCGAATCGCGACAAACCCGATCGGAGCGCGAGTCAGCCATGCCCCAGTTCACTACGCTTGCAGCGCCGCTTCGCATGCCCGACGCCGACGAACACACCGCTGAGGCCCCGACGCGCCAGCCTTTCGCGTCCCGCGAGACCGCGGAAACGGGGGCGCGCGCCCGATCCGGGAACGCCGCGACGAGCGCTGCCTCCACCGACACGCCCGCGATCGCCCTCACAGCCCGGAAGTTCTCCAGCTACTACGGGGCGTTCCAGGCCCTCAAGTCGATCGACCTCGAGATCCCGGCCAACCGGGTGACCGCGCTGATCGGCCCGTCGGGATGCGGCAAATCCACCTTTCTCCGGTGGATGAACCGCATGAACGATCTCGTGCCCACCGCGCGGGCCGAGGGCACGCTCGACCTGCACGGGATCGACCTGCTCGATCGCACGCTCGATGTCGTGGACCTGCGCTCGCGGGTGGGCATGGTCTTCCAGAAGCCCAACCCGTTCCCGAAGTCGATCTTCGACAATGTCGCGTTCGGGCCACGGCTGCACCGCAAGCTCACGAAGAGCGAGGCCAACGAGGTGGTGGAGCGCTCGCTCCGCGCTGCGGCGCTGTGGGATGAGGTCAAGGACCGTCTCAAGGCCTCGGCCCTCGGGCTCTCGGGCGGTCAGCAGCAGCGGCTGTGCATCGCGCGGGCGATCGCCGTGGACCCCGAGGTGCTGCTGATGGACGAGCCCTGCTCGGCCCTGGATCCCAAGTCCACGATCCGCATCGAGGATCTGATCAAGGAACTGCGCGATCGGTACACGATCGTCATCGTCACCCACAACATGCAGCAGGCCATGCGCGTGAGCGACAAGACCGCGTTCTTCTACGAGGGCGCGCTGATCGAGTCCGGCGACACGGGAAAGCTCTTCGATTCACCGGACGATCCGCAGACGGCCGACTACATCGCCGGGCGGTTCGGGTAATCGCGCCCCCCCATCGCCGCCCACGCGCAGCCCTCGCCCTCGCCCGTGGCGGGCGAGCGATGCGGGGATCGCTCAGTTCAGCACATCGCTCTCGATCAGTCCATCGCGGAGCCGGACCACGCGCTGGCAGCGGACCGCGATGTCGTCGTCGTGCGTGACCATGGTGATGGTCATGCCGCCGGCGTGCAGCTCATCGAACAGCGCGAGGATCGCCTGCCCGGTCGCCGAGTCGAGGTTGCCCGTCGGCTCGTCGGCCATCAGCACCACCGGCTCCGTGACCAGTGCCCGCGCGATGGCCGCGCGCTGCTGCTGACCGCCGGAGAGCTCGGACGGGCGGTGCCCGATCCGGTTGCCCAGCCCGACGCGGTCCAGCATCGCGCACGCCCGCTCCAGCCGCTCCTTCTTGTCGACCTGCTGGTAGAACAGCGGCACGGCGACATTCTCCTCGATGCTCAGCGCCGGGATGAGGTTGAACGCCTGGAACACGAACCCGATCTTCCGCCCGCGATACCGCGAGAGGGCCTCATCATCGAGCTTCGCCACATCGTGCCCATCGAGGAAGTACCGCCCCTCCGTCGGCTGGTCCAGGCACCCGAGCACATTCATCAGCGTCGACTTGCCCGAGCCCGAGGGGCCCATGATCGCGACATACTGCCCATGCGGCACCGACACATCCACGCCCCGCAGCGCCTCGACGAGCACGGAGCCGTCGGGCTTGTAATAGACCTTGCGGATGCCCTCGAGCCGGCACACGGGCGGCGGCGTCCCCGCGCCACCGGCACCGGGCTGGCTGGTCGTCTCGCGGTCCACGGCTGGGTCGAGTGTGGCCATGTCGTCGGATCCTATGCGGCAGAGGCGGGCGATCAGCCATCCATCCGAATGATCCGTCCGGCCCACCATTGGGTCAGCGCGGGCTTGCCGAGTCGGCCGCTGGCCAGGGTGATGGTGATGTCGTAGGCCTCTTCGTTACTGGCATCGAGTCGATGCCCATTCAGATGCACGAAGGCGATCGCGGCCGCGAGCGCCACCCGTTTGTTGCCGTCGATGAATGGGTGGTTCTTCGCAAGATGGAAGTGATACGCCGCCGCCATCGAAGGCAGGTCCGGATGCAGCAACACCCCGCCGAACGACTGTCTGGGCATCGCCAGTGCCGCATCGAGCAGGTTGTGATCGCGGAGCCCGGGCGAGCCGCCGAACTTCGCGATCTGCCGCTCGTGGATCCTCATCGCATCCTTGGTGCCAAGGAAGCGAGGCTGGAATTCCCCGCCGGTCATTGCGACAACCGCCTGAGCGCATCACCGTATTGGTCCTCGATCTGGTCCAGCGCTCGATCGAGTTCCTCGCGCGGGATGCCGACATTCGCGGGCGTCACCGACAGCCCATCACCGGTCACCGTCACTTGGAGCGGCGTGTCGGGGGTGATCCCCAGCTGCTCCATCAGCGTCTTGTCGATGATCAGGGCGTGCGAGTTCCCGTGCTTGGCGAGGGTCTTGATCATGGCGAGGCTCCTTCGCGGGACGGCCTGGTGCCCGTCCGCCGGTTCGGATTCAGTGTAGCACCATCGGTCGAACACGGTCGACCATTGGTGATACGGAACCCGGGATGCAACGGTTCATCGACCGATCCGAGTTATTGGGCATCGATTCCAGAGGGCTCCCGCCCCGAGCGGTCTTCCCGACCATTCCGCCCCGCGCCGCTATCCTCCCACCGCCGGGGCCCGTGCCCCGCGATTCTCACTCCCGGAACCCGAGGCGACGCGCGACCATGGCGATCCGCTCCGAAGACATCAAGCACCTGTCCCGCCCCCGGCTCAACGCCGCCGAGAGCGTGTACATCCCCGAGGCCATCCGCGGCTTCGGCACGACCATGCGGCACTTTTTCACCTCCTTCGGGCAGTCCAAGCTCCCCATCCTCGGCGCTTCCAAGACCACCCGCGTCCTGCAGTATCCCGAGGAGCGTAAGGAGCACTTCAAGCCCGAGGATGGCGGCATGGAGGTCTCGAACTTCCGCGCGGTCCATCGCCTGAACAAGGATGAGCAGGGGCGGGTCAAGTGCGTCGCGTGCATGATGTGCCCGACGATCTGCCCGGCCAACTGCATCCACATCGAGGCCGCCGAGTCGCCGTGGGACGACCGGGAGAAGTACCCCGCCAAGTTCGAGATCGACGAGCTCCGCTGCATCTTCTGCGGCATGTGCGAGGAAGCCTGCCCGGTCGATGCGATCGAGCTCACGCCGGCCTACGACATCGTCGGGCTCTCGCGCCAGGAGATGATCTTCGACAAGCGCAAGCTGCTGCAGATGTACGACCTGACGATCGAGCAGAAGCCGATGTGATGGAAGGGCCCGACCGGTTGGCGCTGCCCTCCGACGACATTGCCTCACAACCCAGGGCCGTCGTGCTGCTCTCCGGCGGGCTCGACAGCGCGACCGTGCTCGCCATCGCGCGAGAGCGGGGCTTCGCGTGCCACTGCCTGTGCTTCGACTACGGGCAGCGGCACCGGCACGAGCTGCCGGCCGCGAAGGCGGTCGCCGAGGCGCTCGGCGCCGCCGAACTCCGCGTGCTGAGCATTGATCTCCGCGCCATCGGCGGCTCGGCCCTCACCGCCGACATCGCCGTGCCCAAGGACCGCGACGACACCGTGCTCAACAACAACAGCGCGATCCCCATCACCTATGTCCCCGCGCGGAACCTGGTGTTCCTCTCGCTCGCCGTCGGGTACGCCGAGGTGCTCGGCGCGGTCGACCTGTTCATCGGTGTCAACGCGCTGGACTACTCCGGGTATCCGGACTGCCGACCCGAGTTCATCAACGCGTTCGCCCGCACCGCCGCGCTGGCGACCAGGGCCGGCGTCGAAGACAAGCAGGCCCACGCGGATGGCGCTGATCACTTCCGGATCCACGCGCCGCTCATCGACATGACCAAGGCGCAGATCATCGAAGCGGGCACACGCCTCGGCGTCGACTACGCGCTGACCCACTCCTGCTACGACCCCGATGAACGCGGGCTCGCGTGCGGTCGCTGCGACTCGTGTGTGCTCCGGCGGCGCGGCTTCCGGGAGGCGCGCATCCCGGACCCGACGCGCTACGCCGCCCCGATCGGGTAGCCCACTCTCCACCCGGCTCAGCGCGCCGCGCTCTGAACACAACGCTCGCGCTTCCTTCACCGTTCTTGAGCGTGAATCTCACGCGAACGGGGGTGCCCGCTGTTTCCGTCGCCGCGATAGTGGGCGGCCTCGATCGCCGTGCGCGCCCGTCCGCGCGCCGGCATCCGCACACCGGAGACACGGGAGAGAGAGCACCATGATCCGATTCGCCTCCGCCGCCTGCGCGGCGTTGATGCTGGCAGGCGCTGCCAGCGCGCAGCTGACCATCACCGAGATCTGGCCCGGCGGGCTGAACGGCTCCGAGACCACCGCCGACTGGTTCGAGCTGACCAACCTCGGCACGGAGACCATCACCGGCATCGACACGCTGTACTTCGATGACAACTCGAACGATCCCACCGCGAACTCGCCGCTCGTCGGCATCGCCGAGATCGCGCCGGGCGAGTCGGTGGTTTTCCTGGTCTCGTGGGAGGACGAATTCGCCTCGGAGGCGGACGCGATCACCGCGTTCACCGATGTGTGGGGCGCGGGCCTGCTCGCGGGCGTGCAGATCGGCACCATCACCGGGGGCGCCGGGCTCTCGGGCGGCGGCGATCAGGTCAACATCTTCGATGGCAACACGATCGGCGCGGCGCAGATCGCCTCGCAGACCTATGTCTTTGCGAGCGCAGAGTCCTGGTTCTGGAACCCAGACACCATGTCGTGGAACGATGAGCTCTCGGTGCTCGGGCTCTTCGGCGCGGTGCAGTCGGCCCTCCCCGCGGCGCTGGGCCCGGATGAGTTCTCGGTCGGATCACCCGGATTCGTCGATGGCGAGACCATCATCCCCGTGCCGACCGACCTGGTGATCACCGAGATCTGGCCCGCCGGGCTCCCCGGGGCCGAGTCGATCTCCGACTGGTTCGAGCTGACCAACCTCGGCGACAGCCCCGTCAACTTCGTTGATTCGTTCTTCTATGACGACAACTCCGCCGATCCGACCATCGGCGCGCCGCTGACCGGCATCTCGACCATCGCGCCGGGCGAGTCCGTGATCTTCCTGGTCTCGTGGGAGGATGGCTTCGCCACCGAGCAGGAAGCGCTGGATGCGTTCGTCGCGTTCTGGGGCGCCAGCGCGCTGGGCGGCACGCAGGTCGGCACGGTCACCGGCGGCGCCGGGCTGGGCAACGGCGATGCGGTGAACCTCTTCACCTCGAACCAGGTCGATGCGGCGCTGTTCGCATCGCAGTCGTACCCCGCCGGCGGGTCCGAAGAGAGCTACATCTGGAACCCGCTGACGATGTCGTGGAACGAGGAGCTGGCCGTGCTAGGCGTGTTCGGCGCGTTCGCGTCGCTCGCCCCGGCGACCGACGATCCCGCGGTGGGCCCGGCGATCGCCTCGCCCGGCGCGATCGACGGCCTGCCCCCGGAGCCCACGCTCCCGCTGACGATCACCGAGATCTGGTCCGGCGGGCTGGCCGGCGATGAGAATCTGCCCGACTGGTTCGAGCTGACCAACCTCACCGAGGCCGCGTTCACCGCCGCCGACACGCTCTTCTACGACGACGACTCGGGCGACCCCACCGTCGGCGATGCGCTGAGCGGCATCACCGAGATCGCGCCCGGCGAGTCGGTCGTGTACCTCGTCGCGTGGGAGGGCCAGTTCGCCGCCGCGCAGGATGCCATCGATGCGTTCATCGCCGCGTTCGCGCCGGAGGTGCTTGATGGCGTGCAGGTCGGCGTCGTCATCGGCGGCGCGGGGCTGGGCAGCGGGGATGCCGTGAACATCTTCGATTCGTCGATGCCCGGCGCCGGGCTCGTCGCTTCGCAGGCGTATCTTTCGGGCGGCACAGAGGAGAGCTGGGTCTGGAACCCGGACACCATGTCGTGGAACGATGAGCTGGCGGTCGAGGGCGTGTTCGGCGCGGTCGCCTCGCTGATCCCCGCATCGAACGATCCGACCGTCGGCCCGGTGATCGCGTCTCCGGGCGCGGTCGATGGCGAGGAGGCGCCCCCGGTCCTCCCGCTGACGATCACGGAGATCTGGGCCGGCGGGCTCGCGGGCGCCGAGACGATCCCGGACTGGTTCGAGCTGACGAATCTCGGCGAGGCCGACTACCTCGGCACCGACTCGCTGTACTACGACGACGACTCCGGCGATCCGACCGTTGATGATCAGATCCTCGGGCTCAGCGGCATCGCCATCGGCGAGACCGTGGTGGTGCTGACCAGCCTCGACGGCATGACACCGGGCGATGCGATCCAGAACTTCATCGATGTCTGGGGCGCGGGCAACATCCCCGCTGGCACGCAGATCGGGTACATCGAGAACGGCGCCGGGCTCGGCGGCGGCGGCGATGGCGTGACCGTGTTCGACGGGAACACCGCCGGCGCGAACCTCGTCGCGGCCCAGTCTTATCCCATCGCCGGGTTCCCGGAGAGCTATGTCTGGAACCCGGACACCATGTCGTGGAACGATGAGATCGCCGTGGCGGGCGTGTTCGGCGCGTTCGCCTCGGCCCTTCCGGCCGCGACGGGCCCGGATGAGCCGGGCATCGGCTCGCCGGGCATCATCGATGGCGTGCCGCCCGTCGGCCCGGACCTGGACAACGATGGCGATGTCGACTCCGACGACCTGTCGATCCTGCTGGGCGATTTCGGGTGCACCGCCGGTCCGGGGCTGTGCGCCGGCGACACCGATGGCGATGGCGACACCGACTCGGACGACCTCGGCGCGCTCCTGAGCGCCTTCGGCTCCTGAGCCGGCCAGCGCCCGCAACGCGGGCCGCCGCACACACAAACACCGCCGCGCCGGCCCAACGGCCATCGCGGCGTTTCTGTTCCCCTCGCACATCCGGCGGCGCGCGCTGCACAGGCGCGCCGCCCGCGAGACCACGCCCACGCACAGGGGCCACAACCCGGAGGAGCCACCCATGATGATGCTTGCAGCCATCGCGGCTTGCGCCGTTGCCGCGTCCGTCCACGCCATGCCCACCAAGATCGACCTGGGCGACTACCACCTCAGCGCGACCCACGCCCTCCCGCCCGTCGCGGCGTCGGAGGCCTCGGCCGTGACATGGAACTGGGACACCGGCACGCTGTTCGTCCTGGGCGATGAGGGCGATGCCATCGTCGAGGTCTCGACCACCGGGCGGCAGCTCTCGGTCATGAGCCTGACCAACTTCCAGGACACCGAGGCGCTGACCTACATCGGCAATGGCCAGTTCGTCATGGGCGAGGAGCGCACGCAGGACCTGTTCCAGCTCGCCTACACGCCGGGCGCGACCGTCGACATCAACGACCTCGACGCCGTCTCGATCGGCCCCACCGTCGGGAACATCGGACTCGAGGGCGTCTCGTACGACCCGCTCACCGGCCAGCTGATCACCGTGAAGGAGAAGCTGCCCCAGCTCATCCTTAGCGTCGATGCGGACTTCTCGGATGAGACCGCGACCATCGAGGAGTTGTTCGACCCCTCCACGCTGGCACTGCTCGATCTCTCCGATGTGCAGGCGCTCTCGACCGTGCCCTCGCTGGCGGGCACGCCGGACGGCGAGAACCTGCTGATCTTCAGCCAGGAGTCGCGGATGCTGCTGGAGGTCGGGCGCGACGGCACGATCCACAGCTTCTTCGACTTCGCGGCCATCACCGCCGACGCCGAGGGCGTGACCATCGCGCCCGACGGCACGATCTACATTGTTGGCGAGGCCCCGGCGCTGTATGTGCTGAGCCCCAACATCCCGACCCCGGGCACGCTCGCCCCCCTCGCGGGCGCCCTCGCCCTGATCACCACCCGCCGGCGGCGGCGGCAGCGCTGAGCGAACGAAAGTGGCGATGGGTGGGCTCGAACCACCGACCTGCGGGTTATGAATCCGAACGGAGCCAGTGATGGCGCGCACGATGAGACGGCAAGACAAGATGTTTTCGGCGATGCGCCCAATCCGAGCGCCTCCGCTGGGGGCCATACTGGGCACTTACCCGATGCGATCGGGTGCAACGACCCCGACCTGATGCGCGTGGTGGAGCGCTGGTCGGACCTGCCCGAGCACATTCGCCTGGCAGTCATCGCGCTGATCGGCACGCACCCGACCCCCGACACCCGACGCGATTCGAGATCGTGAGCGGTGTTCGTGTCGGGTTGGAAGACGCGAATGATGGCTGTGAGCGCTGAGGGCTCACGGATGCCCCCAACGACCCATCTCGGGCTGATGAGGCCGTCATGTCCGCAAGTGTCATTGAGGCGTGCTCTGATCCCACTCCTCGGTCGCCGATGCCTGTTTGTGCCGGGCCGACTCCGGTATCACGAGCCTCAGTCCCACGGGCGACCGTTGCCCACGGTGACACTGAGGCCCCCATCACCCGGGAGCTCCATTCGTGTCGCGGCAGATTCTGAGAGTTCCAGGCACCCGCTCGACGCCCGCTCGATGACCCGCGCAAGGCCATTGCCCAGCAACTCGACCAGCTCCCGCCGCCGCTCGGGTTGTCAGATTCGCGCGGTGCATGCGATCCGCCCCGCGTTCCCTACGGATCGTCCGTCCATTGTGGATGCCTCCGCCCCCCCCCTCGGCCGTTCACCAATGGGGCGTGCATCCTCTATCTCTGTGGCAAGGGGTGGACTGTCGCAGTGGAGTTCCGAAGTCTCGGCTTGGGACGCGAGGGCCTGCCGAAGGCACCAATCGCCAGCAACTGATATCCTCGGAAACTACATGATCGGCCCGCAACAGGCATATCCATCCCCTCCGTCCCCCGAGGCGATGACCATCGACGACTTGGAAGACACCCTACAGGTCTCGAGTTCGTCGCTCGACAACCTCGCTCAAGACGGAACAGTACCTAGCCAGAAGGTCGGACGGCACTGGCACTTTTGTCGCGAAACGATCGTTCGCTGATTTGACACATGGGAGAGAGGTGATGGCGATGAACGATAGTACAAAGCAGGCCGGCAGCGAGCTGTTCATCGTCGATAACAGCGATCGTGATTGGAAAGTGGCTCGCTACCTGCGTGACTGGTGCCGACTGTCGTCCAGCATTGATATTGCGACCGGGAATTTCGAGATCGGCGCGCTCTTAGAGCTCGATGGCGATTGGCAGAAGGTCGATCGGTTTCGTATCTTGATGGGCAATGAAGTCACCCGGCGCACTAAGCAAGCGGTGATCGCCGGGCTGCGACAGATCAGGGATACACTTGATCGCAGCGTCGAAGCGGAAAAGGAACACAATGAATTTCTTGACGGCGTCCCTGCAGTCGTCGAATCCATGCGTGCCGGGAAGATCGCCGCGAAGGTGTACAGACGCGACAAGTTTCATGCGAAGGCCTACATTACTCGTGCCCGCGAAGAGGTCTTGGGCTCGTTCGCGCTCGTTGGCTCATCCAACTTCTCCCGCCCCGGCCTGACTGATAACATTGAGCTCAATGTGCAAATCACTGGGCGACAAGTGGCTGCGCTACAAGCTTGGTACGACGAGCACTGGAAGAATGCGGAGGACATCACCGCCGACCTGCTGCGAGTGCTCGAACGACACACGCGTGACTATACACCATTTGATGTATATGTACGGGCCTTGCAATGGCTCATCAGCGGGCACGAAATGACCGTCGATGAGTGGGAGCACCTCTCGCCTCAAGAAGGCGGCTCCCGCATGCTCCCGGTTCTCGATCAGTATCAGATCGATGGGTACAGAGCACTGATGAAGATCGCTCAACAGCACCGCGGGGCGTTCCTATGCGATGGGGTCGGCCTCGGCAAAACATTCATCGGACTCATGTTGATTGAGCGGCTGGCGGTCAAAGAAAGCAAACGAGTCGTGCTGTTCGCTCCCAAAGCGGCTGTCGAATCGGTATGGAAGCCAGCCATCCGTCGATATCTCCCTCATGTAGGCGGCCTCGCTGCGGGAGACTTCTCAAACCTCGTCATCTTCAGCCACACGGACCTGAGCCGCGGAGGCGACTTTCCGGAGCGTTTCAATCGGATTACAGAACTCGCTCACGCCGTGATCATCGACGAGGCGCATCACTTCCGGAATCCCGGCCGTAAGGCAGGCGGTGATGACGACGGTATCGAGCGGGATCTCAGTGGGCGTCTTGTCGGCACCAAGGGAAGGGGACCGTCGCGCTACCGAATTCTCGCGGATATGATCGCCGACGGACCCAACCCAAAGAGCGTTTTCTTGCTGACAGCGACGCCAATCAATAACAAACTCGCGGATTTTCGCCATATGGCCGAGTTGTTTTCTGAGGGTCGCGACGACTACTTCAGCAATATCGGGATTCATTCACTCCGAGGCCACTTCACCAAAATGGAGCGTGAGCTTCAGAAATTGACAGAGCATGCCGCTTCAGGTGAAGATGGAGTGGAATATGAAACCAATATGATCGAGGCGGAGCAGGTGCTTGTCGACGACTCGCTGTTCGGCGAACTTGTCGTGCAACGAAGCCGAAAATATGCTGTTGAGAGCCAGAAGGCCGCCGGTGCCACCGCCGCCAGTTTCCCCGATCGCAAGCCGCCCCAGGTTGCAACATACTCGGTCAAGAAGACTTATGGCCATCTGCTAGAAATGGTTGAGAAGGCATTTCACAAGGACAAGCCGCTCTTTTCTCTCGCCATCTATTACCCACTAGCCTACTACACCGGCGATGACCAATCGGTCGATGCCTTCGCCGAGAACCGCCAGAAGCAGGTTGTCGGGCTCATTCGAACCGGCTTCCTCAAGCGATTCGAGAGTTCGTCTTGGGCATTTGAGCGGTCCTGCGAACGACTGATGCTCAAGTTGCTTGCTTGGGCGACGAAGCACAGCTCGACCACCGCTCAGCAATCCCGCCTAGAGCGTTGGCGTCGGCAGAACAGTGACATCATCGAGTATGTTGAGCAGCACCAGTTCGAACTCTTCGGCGATCCGGAAGATGATCCAGAAGAAGATGTGATCACCGACGAGATGCTCGAAGCGATCGATGAGCTCGATCCGAACTCCTACGACCTCGACGCAATGCTCAGCGAGACCTTTCTCGATCTCGACGAAATCGTCCGCTTCCTCCAAGAAACCCGGAAGGTGCAACGGCGGCACACCGACGACAAGCTCAAGGCGCTGGTTAAGCTCATGAAGTCGGATCCGGTGCTGAAATCCGGCAAGGCCCTGATCTTCACCGAATTCGCTGACACTGCCCAGTACCTGGAGCGAGAGTTGAAGAGCGAGGGCATCGATGGCGTCACTCATATCGACAGCCAGACGAAGGGCAACAGGCTGGACATCATCCGTCGATTCGCGCCGTACTACAACGACGCGTCATCGGCTGATCTCGAGAATCTATTCGGCACAACCGAGATCCGCGTCCTGATCTCCACCGATGTTCTCTCTGAGGGCCTCAACCTCCAGGACTGCACCCGCCTCATAAACTACGACATCCACTGGAACCCAGTCCGCCTCATGCAGCGTATCGGCCGCGTTGATCGGCGCATGAATCCCGAGATCGAAGCCCGCATGCTCGCCGACCACCCCGAGCTCAAGGGCCAGCGCGGCAAGATCGTGTACTGGAACTTTCTCCCGCCCGATGAACTCAACGATCTGCTTTCTCTGTACTCCCGAGTCACCCACAAGACCCTCCGCATCTCCAAGACGCTCGGCATCGAGCACGGCAAGCTGCTGAAGCCCGACGATAACTACGAGGTGCTCCGCGAGTTCACGCAGGAGTACGAGGGCGAGCTCAACACCATCGAATCCCTCGACATCGAGTTCCGCAACCTCCTTAAGGATCATCCTGATCTCGAAGAGAGACTCGCCGCGCTCCCGTTGCGGGTCTTCAGCGGAAAGGAGTCGCCCAGTCAAGGGACGCAAGCTGTCTTCTTCTGCTATGTCATCCCGCGGCCCGACATGACCGCCCCCGCGGTCGATGGCGAACAGCCCTGGACCGAATCCGCCGGCGAGACGGTGTGGATCCTCTACGATCTTCGCACCGAACAGATCGCGACGGAGCCCGCCGAGATCGTCAAGTCCATCCGCTCCAATCCTGACACGCCGCGCAGGTGCGAGATCGAACGCGAAGCACTCTCCGAAATCCGCAAGAAGATCGACAAGCACATCAAGAACACGCACCTCAAGGCCCTCCAGGCACCCCTCGGCGTGAAGCCGTCGCTCAAGGCGTGGATGGAGTTGAACTGACCAATGGTCGCGCTCATGGCCCAGCAACCGCACAACAGGAGCCGATTGGCGAGCATCGACGGCTTCGATGCGCTGCTCGGCTTCCTGCGCGACGATCTGGACTGGCCCATCGACCACATCGAGGTCGAGGATCTGACCTTCGAGTACGACCCTCTGATCGATCTGAATATCCCCGAGGAGGCGGCGGCCAAGGTTCTCGCCGTGAAACAGCTCCGCCCCATATCACGCGCACAGGCGTGGGACATTTTCTATGTCGAGTTCGAACCGCGCTACCTCCCGCTCCGACTGATGCAGCTCATTCTGCGTGCGCTTGTCTCCCGCAAGGGCCGCACGGCAGCACCGCCCAATCAAAGGTCATGGCGGTGCGAGGACCTCCTCTTCGTCGCGGCCTCCGGCCGGCGCTCGGGGCGGCGGATCGACTTCGCCCACTTCGGGCCCCGTCAGAACGGCGCCCACGACCTCCGCGTCCTCGGATGGCATCGCGGCGAGCCCGAGGGCAAGCTCGAATGGGTCGAACAGCAGATCCGCGACGGCCTTCGCTGGCCCGCCCCCGACGAAGCCGACTCCTGGCACGCCCGCTGGCGAAGCACATTCCTTGTCCGTCCGGCGCGTGAGCGCGGCGCATGGGCCGACCTCGACGATCCGTTTCGTCGAGCACTCGTCGAGCTCTACGCCGCCTCGGACCTGACCGTCGACGCCCTCCCGTATACCCGTGACTTTGAGTGGCTGCTCGACGCCTTCAATAGGTCGACCGGCCTCACACTCACCGCCCACGAATTCTGGCGAGCGCTCTCAACGGCGCGCAAGACAGGCCAACTGCCGCGAAAGCAACGCTGACGCACCCGGAGCCGCGCATGATTGACCCAGCTCAAATTGAGTCCGCTCTACGACGCGTCAACAACCAGAGTTCGTTCGTCCAGGAACTGCTCATCGACGCGCTCGGCTGGCCGATCGACGAAGCCGCGCAGGAGATCGGCGACATCGCCTACGAGTGGACCGAAGACGAACTGCGCGCCGCGGGGCTCAATGAAGCAATCGTTGGCGGGAAGGCCTACCAGATCATCCTCCCGGGCAATCCGTGGGGCATCTTCGTCATGGAGTTCGCCAACCCCGATGTGTTCATCACCGGTCGCGGCATGACAGGCGTCCTCCGCCGCGTGCTCCACGGCCTGATTCGCAAAGGGCGAGGCGGTCAAAGTTCCAACCTGCCCCGCTTCACCCAGGACAACCTGCTGTTTATCTGTAACCACAATTACCAGCGATACCGATTCGCCCACTTCAAGCCCGCGCCCGAAGGCGGCGGCACCCCTCCGATGGCCTCGTTCGGCTGGGGGCCTGACGATCTCGAGGCCGTCCGCACCATCTGTGAGTTCAATCTCCGCGCCCTCGAATGGCCGGATTCGCCGCCCACGACCGAAGCCGAATGGCTCAAGACTTGGCAACCCGCCTTTGATGTCGAGAAGGTCACGAAGCGGTTCTACCAGGACTACGCCCAGGTCTTCCATCGCGTCGAAGACATCATCAGGAGGAACACGGATGTCGCGGGCGATGAACTGCGCATGTTCACGCAGTCGCTGTTCAACCGCCTGATGTTTCTCCGATTCATCGAACGCAAGGGTTGGCTCGTATTTCCCGGCCAGGCTGGTAGTCGGTACCTCGCCGCTCTCGCCTCAGCCGGTGGCATCGGTAAGCGCTCTCTCTACGCCTCACGACTTCGCCCGTTGTTCTTCCAAGGGCTGGCCGAGGAGGGCAAGCAGGAATCCGACGCCTACGGCATGGTGCCCCTGCTCAACGGTGGCCTGTTCGAGGAATCCAATCTCGACGCCAGAGTTTCCGACATCCCCGATGACGCCTTCGCGTTGATCATGAGTCAGGGCGGCCTGTTCTACCGCTACAACTTCACCGTCGAGGAATCCACGCCGCTGGACATCGAGGTTGCCGTCGATCCCGAGATGCTCGGCAAGGTGTTCGAGGAGCTGGTCACCGGTCGGCATGAATCCGGTTCGTACTACACACCCCGGCCGGTCGTCGCCTTTATGTGTCGTGAGGCCCTCAAAGGCCATCTCGCCGATCGAACTGGAGCGCCGGAGTCGGCAATCGCAACGCTGGTGGATGATCACGAAGTCGAGGGCCTGACCGAAGCCCACGCGAGCGCGATCATCGGAGCACTCGACGATCTCAAAGCCGTCGACCCCGCCTGCGGATCTGGAGCCTATCTGCTCGGTCTGCTCCAGGAACTCATCGCCATCCGCCGCGCGCTACAGAGTGAGCGGCTCGCCGCCGACCCCGGGTTCCTCTACGACCTCAAGCTGCACATCATCAGCCACAACCTCTACGGCGTGGACATCGACCCGTTCGCCACGGAGATCGCCAAGCTTCGCCTCTGGCTATCGCTGGCCGTCGAAGCGGATCACCCGGTCCCCCTGCCGAACCTTGACTTCAAGATTGAGACGGGGGATTCGCTTCTCGGTCCAAACCCCCAGCATGCGGAGCTCTTGCATGCGGCGAGTATTCACTCGCTCGCAGACACGACTGTGGAGAGCAAGCTTCGCTATGTCGATGCGCGTGGCGATGAGAAGGAAGATCTGCGTCGCGAGATTGAACGCAACCTCGACGACATTCGCCGGCTATTGAACCATAAAGCTCAGGATGGCGTCGTCGACTGGCGCGTTCAATTTGCCGAGGTGTTCCAAGCGAACGGCGGCTTCGACATCGCCCTCGCGAACCCGCCGTATGTGCGTCAAGAACTCATCACATCGTATAAACCAGCACTTAAGGAGTGCTTCCCGGATGTCTACACTGGAGCCGCAGATCTCTATGTGTATTTTTACGACCGCGGTATCCACATTCTCCGTGACGGCGGGCACCTGTCGTACATTGCGCCCAACAAGTTCTTTCGCGCCACTTATGGCGCGAAGCTCCGGATACACCTGTTGCAAAAGACCGAGTTGTCGTCACTGATCGACTTCGCCGACTACCCGATCTTTCAGGCTATCACGTATCCAGCGATCGTCGTCACGAAGAAGTGCTCTTCAGCACGGAGCGACGCTCAAGTGCGCGTGCACAACTGGGATCATGCGGACGCTCTCGATCGTTTGAGCCAGGTGATAGCAGAGAATGCCCGAGTGATTCCTCAGTCCGACCTTCTTGGCGATGCATGGCGGATCATCAATTCAGACGCTGCCGGAGTATTGGGCAAGTTGCGCACAACCGGCTTTCCCTTGGCCACTGTCGTGGGCAGCCGATTTTATCGTGGCATCGTTACCGGGTACAACAAGGCATTTGAGATCGACGCTAGTACGCGAGAGCAGCTAATCGCCGCCGACCCGAATTGTGCCTCGATCATCAAGCCATGGATCAGAGGCAAGAACGTACGCAGGTGGCATGTCGAATATGATAATAAATACTTGATCTACGCACACTGGTCGCTGGATATCGAGTTGTATCCCTCCATCAAGCGCCATCTTGAGCAGTTCAAGGACAAACTGGAGAGTCGTCCAGAGTGTCGTGCGGGGCGGTTTAACTGGTGGTGTTTGTCGCGATACGGCTCTGAGTACGCCGCCGAATACGACAAGCCCAAGATATTTTACAAAGTCATATCGACATACCAAGAGATTGCGTATGCTGAAAGTTCCGCCGTATCAAATGACAAGACATGGTTCATTCCGTCTCCACCTGCCGGGCTATTGGCATATCTCAACTCAAAGGTTGCGTGGTTTTTCCTTGACCAGGTCGCGCCGAAGCTGCAGGGCGGCGCGTTCGAGCTTCGGTCGCCAGCGATGTCGCAAGTCCCCGTTCCAAGGCTGAGCGAGACCTTGTCTGAGTTGGAATCAAAGGCGATTGCGGCTGCGTCGCGTAGCGATGAGGACGGCGATCTGCCTGAGCTAGAGCGTGCGATCGACGACGAGGTCGTCGGTCTGTTCGGGCTCTCGGCAAAGGAGGTCCGGATTGTGGATGAAGCTATTGAGGCGGCGGGGAATCGGTTTCCCAAGCGCTTTCGCGAGTCTGAGGCGTATCAACGCTATGTCGCGGAAATGTTTGGGGAGGACTGATGCCCACGCTGCCGCCCAGTGACTATCTGATTGACACTGGGGCGGTTGAGTTGTTTCTCGATCCGCCAGATAAGTCGATCGCTGCGTTTTGGACTTCGCTGGGCAAGGTGCGGCATGCTATCTGCGAAGTGGTCTACTGGGAGTTCATGCGTCAATTTGACCTGAGAGGCAATAGCGTCGCCCGCCAGCGATTTGTCAAAGCCCTGGATCGCGGCCTGATCGAATCCCTGCCAATTGATCGTGACACCGCGGAGCTAGGAGTCTCTCTTTACCAATACATTCGCAACGGCGTGTCTGGTAATAAATCGGCGCGTCGCGCCAGGATGAATGAGTTGCAGTGCGATATTCTGATTGCGGCTGTTGCGGTCCGCCACGGCAAGATAGTCGTCACGGACGATCCGTTGGACTGGGCCCTGCTGCGGGGGGTTGTTGCGGGTAACAAGATTGGAACATTGCCCATACTCTTGAAGGATGAGATGCGTGATCCGTCAAAGTGGAAGAAGTAGTTTGCACCGGTGCCCCTGACGGAGGCGTGAGGGGGCGAGGTGTTGGCGCGGGGGGCGGGGGCACTGATCCAGCACGGAGAAGTCGACACGATGACCGCAACAATCGACACCCCGATCGGCCAGAATCGACGAACGAACAAGGATTCGAAGCCCCGGCGGCGCTACACGCTGAGCGCCGAGGGGCTGGCGGCGCTTCGGGCATCGGCGGCACGGAATCGGCCGTGGGAATCGAGCACCGGCCCGAAGACTGTCGCGGGCAAATCCGTCTCCCGCATGAACGCATTGAAGCACGGCGATCGCAGCGTCGAGGGCGTCGCGCTCTGGCGGCTCGCAAAGATGTACCTGCGCTCCGACACCGATGAGCTGCGACTCTGGTCTGTCAGGCACGAACGGCGACGGCGGCACCTGCGCCCGTACGCTCGCGCGGTAATGGAATCGATCGCGCTCATGACCGCGTCGGTTCCCGAGGAGGTCGATTGGGATCGCTGCTGGCGTTGGTGCTGTGAGAGCGGGCTGTGGCCCGACTGTGACTTTGAGGTGTCGGACCCTGTCGACGGCCCCACAAGCGGCTGACCGCAGCGCACAATTAGGGTCCGGGTTGGCGGCTGATCCCCGCCGAAGCGCCCCTCGCGTGCGTGGCCCTCCACCCACGACGCGGGCGGGCGGCCCGCTTGTGGAGATTCCGATGACAGCGCGCGAACGAGCGGCAGCGGCGTTGCGCCGGTGGCTGAACAAGCACGCCCCGAGCGAGACGGTCGGCACGGAACTGCTCGACCTATACCCCGAGGCCCAGCGCATCCTTATGGGGCCACATGGCTTGAGCGGCCCCGAGGACGGGCTGGTGCGCGTTGGGCTGGACGCGATTGAGGAGCACGATCGGGCCGAGACGATCCAGCGCCACGCGGCGGGCGCTGATCCGGAGTGGCGACCGATCCCCATGCGCGTGATGCTGGGCGATCGCGAGTATGACGACCGACTCGCGGCGGCTCCCAATTCGGCGACGCGGGCGCGTGAGCGCGTGCGGATGATCGCGGACCTGCTCGCAGCAATGCCCAACGATGTTCTGTGGCACTCGCGCTGGTGTGCCGCGATCCTCGATCATGCGGAGGCGCGGGATGCGCTGACGAGGGCCAGTGTGTGCGAGGACATCCGAGTGCGTGGCGGGGGCGCAACTACCCACGCCGATGCCCCGAAGCGACTCGCGGAGGCTGACACGCGCCACGCCCGGGCGTTGGAGGAGATCGACGGACTGCTCCGCGAGGGGGCGTTGATGGCCGGAGTCGATGCGCCAGCACCGGACAGGAAGGACTCCGGAGGCGTTGAGCCAGTGTGGATGACTCCAAACGCCATCGCGGACATCACGGGTTGTGTTTCCGCCGGTCACTTGAGGCGTTTGTGTGGAGAGGACACTCTGAGGGGGAGACGGAATGATCGAGACGAGTGGGAGGTCGATGCCCGAAGTGTTCTCAATTACTACCAGACAAAGCACAAGGAAATGACGGCGCTTGCCGATGCGATTGCCGAACACGATTGTGCCTGCTGACTGCGCGCCGCTGCGCATTTCCGCGCATCCTTGTGCATGTAGATCGCTCACGCTTTCAATGTGATTACCGCCCTGCAAAATGAGGGCATGACAAACCACAAGCCTTTCGTATCAATCGAATCTGCGGCGAGAAGCCTTGGCGTGCCGCTCGCGTGGTTGCGACGGCTGGCCGACAGCGGAGCAATCCCCGCTGTTCGTGCCGGGCGTCGCTGGTTAGTTCCACTGGACCTGACACGCGAGCGTCTGGTTGAGTTGGCCAAGCGACGGGAGGTGCCCCAGTGAAGAGCGGCCCCAACCAAAGCCTCCCCAAGGCTGGCACCGGCGAGGAGGCGAGTCGTCAGACGGAGGAACTTATCTCGGTGAGCGTGCCCAAGGCTGCTGCGATGGTCGGCTTGAGCGAGCGGAAGACCTGGGATCTTGTTGCCGACGGCACCATCCCAAGCCTGCGCGTTGGGCGGCGGGTGCTGATCCCTGTCGCGGGTCTGCGTGCGTGGATCAAGGGGGGATGCTCATGAGCAACCCCAATTCCGATGGTGTTGAACACGGACTCGGCGCTCCGGGTGCAGCGGCGGTCGAGAGCGTGATAGGCATGGCCGCGCGGTACTCACTTCCGACCGTCCCAACTGGTCTGGATGATCGCGCCTGGCGCTCCGTCGCGCGTGCGGAGGGGCGGCTGTGGTTGATCGACGAACGCGATGCCGACGGCGCGGTGGTCGGCACGACTGAGCGGCACCCGGATGACAAGAAGATGAACCGACGCGGCGGCAAGCGTGGCTTGATCCTGCCCGATGGTGAGTTGGCGGCCTACGCGGGTTCGTCGCGTGAGGAGCCCGTGCTCGTCTGTGAAGGCGCGACCGACACGGCAGCTCTGTTTGGTTTGGGATTCGATGTCGTTGGCGCGCCGATGGCCGGACATTGCGGCGAGTGGCTGGCGGCACTGATGGCCGGTCGGCATGCGTGCATCGTGTCCGATGCGGACGGTACCGGGCGGCGAGGCGCCGCCAAGATCGCCGAGGCGATCGCGGCACGGTGCGAATCGGTCCGAATCATTGAACCCCCGAACGGGCACGAAGATGCGCGGGCGGCAGTGATCGCGGGTGCCACTCGTGGCGACTTCGATGCGCTGATCCGTGCCGCACCGGAGTGGTCCGCACCGAAGGCGGAGATCGCTGCACCCGAGCCGCCGATCTTCGATGCTGGTGAGTTGTTTCCACCTGGCACCGAGGTGTTGAGTCGGTTCGTGTGCGAGGTTGCGCGGGCAACGCAGACACCTGCCGAGATGCCCGCGATGATGGCGCTGGGTCTGCTGAGCGGCTGTATATCCAATGTGGCGATCGTTCATGCCTACGGAGACCACACCGAGCCCGCGCCTGTGTGGATGCTCTGTGTGGCCAAGCCTGGCGCGCGGAAAACCCAGGTGTTTCGTGAGCTGGAAGCGCCAATTTCCAAGTGGCAAGTCGACGAAGCGGAGCGGTTGGGGCCGGAGATTGTCACTGCCGAGCAAGAGATGCGGATTCGCAAAGCGCGACTCGTGCACTTGCAGGGATTGGCCGCAAAGGAGAAGGATGGCGGCAAGGCGACGGCGTACGCGCGGGAAGCGATCGAGTTGGCCCATGAGATTGCCGAGAACCCGGTGCCGACTGCGCCGGTCTTGCTGGCGAGCGACTCAACGCCCGAGTCACTGGCCCAGCAGATGGGCGCGAATCACGGGCGCGCGATCATCGCCACCGCCGAGAACGATGCCTTTGACAAGATGCTCGGTCTCTACACCGGAGGACAGAAGAACTTCGGGATCTACTTGAAGGGACACGGCGGCGACTCGGTTCGGATCTCTCGCGTGGGCCGCGAGGGCGACACGATCGAGCGCCCGGCCCTGGCGCTGGCCATGCTCTGCCAACCCGATGCCGTGCGCGACATGTGGACCGATCCACAGGCCAAGGGTCGGGGGTTGCTGGCACGGTTCGCGGTATGTCTGCCCGAAGATCTTGTCGGCGACCGTGAGCCCCGCACCGAGGGCGTCGATCCCGATGTGCGCGAGCAGTATGGTGCGGCCGTCCGAGGTCTGCTGTCGATTCCGGTGCCCGAACAACCGCATGTCGTCCGACTGGATGTCGAGGCCGATGCCCTGCTGCACGACTTTCAGCGTGAGGTCGAGCATCGGCTTGGATACGCCGATCTGGCCGATCGGCGCGAGTGGGGTGGGAAGTTGGTGGGGATGTGTCTCCGCATCGCGCTGTCGCTGCACGCCTACGCGACCTGGGGCAGGACTGGCCGGGTCTGCTCCACACCGATCAACGCGGCGACGATGGCGGCGTCGATCGCGTGGGGGCGGTTCTTTGCCGATGCCGAACTCCACGCCCGCACGGAGATCCTCAGCGAGGTTGCCAATCCAGTGCCGCACAAGGATCTACTGGCGTGGCTCCGGAAGCAGCACGACCAGCAGGCGACGGCGCGGGAAGTCTCCCGGGGTCTGGCAGCGTTTCAAGGGCGCGGGGGGGCGGATCGTTCCAGGAACGCGCTCCGGCAGTTGAAGGCTGCGGGACACGGGGAATGGGTGCCCGTATCCGACGGCAAGACCATGGCGTTCAGGTTGTTCCCTGAGCCCCCCCAATGACACTTTCCCCGCTGGCGGGGGCGTGGATGCGTCATGTGCCATTGGGGGGTGTGGACGAGGACTGAGTTTGTCCGCTCGGCGCGGTGGGAAATACGTTGCACTACCTCAACGATTTGTATAGGATGCCACCATGGAAGTCCTCAACGAACTGCGGGCGGCGCTCGCCCGATCGGATGAATCCCTGAACTCGCTGGGCACGAGGTCCGGCGTTGACAAGGCGACGCTGTCGAGACTCCAGCACGGCGGCGGCCTGTCCCTGGCCAACGCCGACAAACTCGCCCGGGCACTCGGGTATCGGCTGACGCTGGCAAAGGGCACACGGAAGGCGGTGAAGTGATGGCAACGCGACGCGACCGAGGAACCGGCGGGCTGTTCCGCAAGACCGACACCGGACCATGGTGGGCTCAGTGGTCGGAGATCGACGCCGGTCGGCGGAAGGTCCGCCGACGCTCCACCGGCACCCGAAGCAAGGCCGAAGCCGGTCGGATACTCGCAGCATGGGTCGAGCGCGAGAATCAGCGCCGGGCCGGGCTGATCGACCGGCGGGCCGAGACGATCGCCGAGCACGCGGGAAAGCCAATCGAGACACACCTGACCGACTGGCTCGGCACGCTTGCCAACAGAACTGCAAAGCACCGAACGATGACCGACAAGCGGGTGCGCCGGATGCTCACCGACTGCGGGATTCGCACGCTGAGTGATCTGGACCCGGTGAAGATCGAGCGGTGGATGATCGACCGGCAAACTGCTGGCGACGCGGCGAAGACGATCAACGCTCACCTACAGGCTCTCAAGCAACTGTGCCGCTGGTGTGTGTCAGCCCGTCGGCTGGCGACGAACCCGCTGGAAGGCGTCCGCCCGCTGCAATCGACCGATCCGACATTCGAGCGCCGGGCGTTCAATGCAGACGAACTGGCGACGCTCGACCGGGTGACTGAGAACGCCCCCGCATGGCGGACGCTGAGTGGCTGGGATAGGTCAATCCTCATACCGGGTCGCTGCGGGCACCGGGTTCCGGGCGAGTGAGTTGGCGAGCCTGACGCGGGCCTCGTTCGATTTGGACGGGCTCTGTGTCCGCCTGCGGGGTGCCGACGCGAAGAACCGGCAAGCGACCACCCAACCGATCCGGAACGATCTGGCGGACGCTCTGGGCCCCTGGCTGGCCAGCAAGCCCACCGAGGGCCCGGTGTGGGGCTCATTCGATCGGGCGAGATTGGCGGGGGTTCTGCGGGCCGACCTGCGACGGGCTCGGGCGTGGTGGATTCGAGCGACGACCGATCGGGGCGAGCGACGGAAGCGACGGGAATCCGACTTCCTTTCTGAATCAGACCAGCGCGGGCGGCGGGCGGATTTCCATTGCCTCCGGGCCTCATACATCACGGCGCTTGGAAACGCGGGCGTTCCCCTGACCGTGGCGATGCAGCTGGCCCGTCACTCCGATCCGAAGCTGACCGCCAAGACCTACACCAAACTCCAATTGCACGACCTTCGGGGGGCGCTCGATCGACTTCCAGCGGGCGACACCGATCCACCGAGGCGGGAGCGGATGCGGGCGACGGGTACGGAGGGGGGGGCTGTACTGGGCACTTATCCCACGCAATCCAGTGCAAACGGACACAACCCCCTGCGGTTGGCGGGGGATGCGGATCGTGAGCGTAAACCAATGGGTGATCGGGGTTTATGCAATCCGGTGCAGCGTGGTGCAACCGGATGCAGAAGTGGCGATGGGTGGGCTCGAACCACCGACCTGCGGGTTATGAATCCGCCGCTCTAGACCAGCTGAGCTACATCGCCGAGTTGTCGGAACGCCCCGCGCGGGCGTGGCCCGGGCGGGCACCCCATCGCACGCCCGGTCTGCCTGGGCGGCGTCCCGATGGGGCCATGATCATACGGCCCGGGATCACGCCTGACGACCCGCCCCGCCCCAGCCCCTCACGACCCCGTCGGCATCTCCCGCGCCTCGCTGGAGAGGGCCGCCTCGTCGTCGGGGTACTTCCGGAGCACGGCCGCGCGGACCAGGCCCATGAACAGCGGCTGCGGGCGCAGCGGGCGCCCGGTCAGCTCCGGGTGGAACTGGCCGGCCACGAAGAACGGGTGCTCCATCGCGCTCGGGCCGCCATCGCCGACGGGCAGCTCGAGCACCTGCATGATCTCGTCGCGCGGGTGCTTGCCCGAGAACACCAGCCCCTTGTTCTCCAGCCGCCGGATGTAGGAGGGGTTCACCTCGTACCGGTGCCGGAACCGCTCGCGGATGGACTCGCGCCGCGAGTAGAGCTGCCACGCCAGCGTGCCTTCCTTGAGCAGCACATCCTGCCCGCCCAGGCGCATCGAGCCGCCGAGCTGCTGGATCCGGTCCTGCCCGGGCAGGTCGCAGATCACCGGGTGCGGCGTCTCGCGCTCCAGCTCCGTCGTGTGCGCATCGACCAGCCCGAGCACATTCCGCGCGAACTCGATCACCGCGACCTGGAACCCCAGGCAGATGCCCAGGTACGGCACGCCGCCCATGCGGCAGTGCTTGACGACGGAGATCTTGCCCTCCACGCCCCGCGCGCCGAACCCGCCGGGGACGATCACGCCGTCGAGCTTCGCGAGCCGTGCGGCCACGGTCTCGTCCGTCAGCTCCGAGACATCGATCCACTGCAGCTCCACCTCGGTGTTCAGGTGGGTGCCGCAGTGCTCCACGGCCTTCTCGATCGACGCGTACGCATCGCGCACGGACGCGTACTTGCCCGTCACGCCGATCCGGATGTGCCGCGAGCGCGGCGCCAGCATCCGCTTGACATACGACTTCCACCGCTCCCGCGCCCGGTCCTCGTGCGCCGGGTCCACGCGGTCGTGCAGCCCGAGCATCGAGAGGATCTCGCGGTCGAGCCCTTCATCGCGCATCGAGTCCGGGATCTCGTACACCGACCGGCGGTCGTGCATCGAGAAGCACCGGCGCATCGGCACATTCGAGTGCATCGCGATCTTCTGCATCACCGTCGGTGTGACCGGCGAGGACGCGCGGCACGCGATGATGTGCGGCTGCACGCCCGCCTCCATCAGCCGCTTGATCCCCAGCTGCGCCGCCTTGGACTTCTGCTCGCCCGTGATCGACGGCGAGATGACATAAGTCAGCGCCACGAAGCACACCGCGTCCGGGCCCTCCTCGAACGCCAGCTCGCGCAGCGCCTCGATGTAGAACCCGTTCTCGTAGTCGCCCACCGTGCCGCCGACCTCGACGAACACCACATCGGCGGGGCGCTGCCCATCCCCGTACATCGCCAGCTCGCGCAGCCGCTTCTTCACCTCGCCCGTCACATGCGGAATCATCTGCACATCGCGCCCGAGGTATTTGCCGTGCCGCTCGCGGTCGAGGATGTCGCGGAAGATCTGGCCCGAGGTCACGAAGTTCCGCTTCGAGAGGTTCTGGTCGAGCATCCGCTCGTAGGTGCCCAGGTCCATGTCGCACTCGGTGCCGTCATCGAGGACGAACACCTCGCCGTGCCGGTACGGGTTCAGCGTCCCCGAGTCGATGTTGAGATAGCCCTCCATCTTGATGGGGGCGACCGTGAGGTTCTTATCCTTGAGCAGCTTGGCCAGCGACGAGGCGAAGATGCCCTTGCCCAGCCCGGACATGACGGTGCCGAACACCGCGACATACTTGTGCCGCCCGCGGCGGTACCCGGCGGGGATGGGCGAGTAGAACTCGGTGTCGATGGTGGTCGCGGCCGTGGATGCCAGCAGCGATTCCCCCGCGTGCCCGGGGAACTCCTGAGCGCCCGGGAGCGGACGGGCGAGCGAAGCATCATCATCGTGCGGCGGCTGAACGGGCATGTCCCAGTGTATCACGAGCCGGCGCGCCGCGAACGCTCGGAAACCCGCGCCGAACGCCGATCCCACGCCGGTTCGCCCGCAGGATGTCCCGGATTGCCACCGCCCGCCTTCCCCGGCATCATCGGACCACGATCCCCCACTTCCCCACCCGCACGAGCACCCGAACGCCGCCCCCGCATCCACGGAGCCATCGATGACCACGCCACGCGCCCACGCCCCGCGACCCGCCAGCCCCCTCGCCCGCGCGTTGGCGCTGGCCATGGCGCTGGGTGTTGCCCCGCACCTGGCCACTCCGCCGGCCCTCGCCGCAAACTCTGGTGCCGCCACCGCCACCGCCACCACCACGGGGAGCGAGCACGCCAGCGAGTGCCTCGAAGGGCGCCTCGACCGATCACGCCTGCTCGGCATGCTCGCCGAGCACGCCGAGGAGCTCCGGTACGACGAGCAATCCGGACGCGACACGCGCAACTACCCGCCCGACCGCCAGGTCGACTACATCTCCATGGACCTGGACATCGACATCCCGGACATGAACACCCCCGCGTTCACGGCCTCCCAGTCGTTCGCCTTCACCGTGCTGGGCATGCCCGTCTCTTCGATCACGCTCAACGCGATGCAGATGGAGATCAACTCCGTCGCCCTCACGAAGTTCGAGCGCGACCGCACCCGGGAGTCGCACAGCTACGACGGCCAGCGGCTCACCGTCACCTTCCAGCCCCCGCTCATCCCCGGACGCACCTACGGGCTCGACATCGAGTACCGCGTCGAGGATCCCGTCGAGGGGCTGTTCTGGATCACCGAATCGCCCGAGTGGCCCGACCGCCCGGCGCAGATCCACACGCAGGGCCAGCCCGAGACCAACCGCTTCTGGTTCCCCTGCCACGACTTCCCCAACGAGCGGATGGTCACCAACCTCAGCGTGACCGTCCCGGAGGGGTACGAGGTCTCGACCAATGGCGACCTGACCGATCGGCGCTCGCCCGGCGATGGGCGTGTCCGCTTCGCCTACGCGCTCGACGGCGACCACCCGGCGTACCTCGTCACGCTCATCGTCGGCAAGTTCGACATCGTCGATGTCGCGCCGGAGGGCGGCCCCGTCCGCATGCCCGTCTATGTCCCGCCCGGCAGGGGGCACCTGGCCGAGCTGACCTACGGCAACACCCACCCCATGCTCGAGACCTTCGAGCGCCGCTTCGACGAGCCCTACCCGTGGGGCAACCGGTACGCGCAGCTCGTGGTCTGGAACTTCGGCGCCGGCGGCATGGAGAACACCGGCGCCACCACCATGTACGACACCGCCATCCTCGACCACATCGCCATGGCCGACCGCGACCTCGATGGGCTCATCGCCCACGAGCTGGCGCACCAGTGGTTCGGCGACCTGATCACCTGCAACTCGTGGGAGCACATCTGGCTCAACGAGGGATGGGCCACCTACTCCGAAGCGCTCTGGTTCGAGGACCGGGATGGGTACAGCGAGGGGTACCTCGGCGATCTCGTCTCAGCGCTCCGCGATCTCCCGCGCCGCGACCAGATGGAGCCGGGCTCGACCCACTTCCGCCCCGCCATGGTCTCGAAGGTTTACCACCATCCGTGGGAGGTCTTCCGGCGCACCTCGAACCCGTATCCGAAGGGCGCTGCGATCCTGCACATGCTCCGCATGAAACTCGGCGAGGATGTGTTCTTCGACGCCGTCGCGGAGTATGTCGATCGCTTCAAGCACCGCACCGTCCGCACCAGCGACTTCCGCGATGTGCTCGAGGAAGTCTCGGGGCTCTCGCTCGAGCAGTTCTTCGAGCAGTGGTGCCACCGCCCCGGCACGCCCCGCCTGCATGTCAGCGTCGAGTGGGATGCGCCGCGCGGCGAGCTGGTCCTCATCGCCGAACAGCGGCAGCGGATCGACGCCGAGCATCCCGCCTTCGTGTTCGATCTGCCCATCGAGATCTACGCGCAGGGCGATGGTCGCACGCCCATCGCGACGATCGCCATGCCGATCGACGCCGCGCGGCACGAGCGCCGCATCCCGCTCACCACTGAACCCGCGAGCGTGATCATCGATCCCGAGATGTCCGTCGCCGCCCACCTCACCGTCGACGACACCGCCAATCGCCTGATGAACCAGGCGTTCAGCCAGCGCTCGCTCCCGGCCCGGATCACCGCGATCCGCGCCCTCCGCGACCACGCCGCCCCGGACACCGAGCGTGTGCTCGCGCGGATCATCCTCTCGGGCGATGCCTCGACGCCGGCGCACGATGCCATCGAGGCCGCCGAGACCCTCGGACACCTCGGCGCGCTCCGGACCCTGCTCGACTGCCTGACCCCGCGCGAGGATGCGGTCCCGCTCCCGGAGGCGACCACCTCCGGCTCGCACCTGCACCCGCGGACCCGGCGCGCCATCATCGAGGCGATCGGACGGGCCATCCCCGACCATCCGGACGACGAGGACGCCAGGGCGGCCGAGCCCATCCTCGCCATCCACGCCGGCCCGATGGAACTCTCCTACGCCACCCGCGCCGCGGCCATCGAGGCGCTGGCGCGCATCGCCGATGCATCGCACCTCCCGATCATCGAGACCGCGCTGCTCACCGACTCGCAGCACGACCAGATCCGCCAGGCCGCCCTCCGCGCGCTCCGCCGGATGGACCTCGCCCAGGGGCTCGATCTCGCCGCGCCGTACACCGAGTTCGGGAACCTCAACCGCACCCGCCCGGTCGCGATCGACACGGTCGCCGAGCTCGCGCACCACGACCGCCGCCGCGCCCTGCGCATCATCGCGCCGCTGCTGAGTGATTCGGAGAAGCGCACCGTCCGCGCGGCCGTGGATGCCGTCGCCGTGATCGGGCACCCCGATGGGGATGAGGCGCTGACGAGGCTCCAGAACCAGACCCGCGACCCGTTCCTCCGCGAGTCGATCGAAAAGGCCCGCCCCAGGCTCACCGAGTCCATCCAGCGCGCCCGCGCCGAGGACAGGTCCGCCGGCGACAGCGCCGACAACGACACCACCCGCGCGCTCCGCGAAGACCTCGAAGCCCTGCGCGAACAGCTCAGATCGCTCATGGAAAGCGAAGAGGAAGCGACCGCCCCCGCGCCCTGAGCCCATCCCGGGCCACAGCCCGATCCCACGCGGGCCCCGGCTCACACGGGACCATGCGCCTCACGCGCTGCGCACGAACGCGGCCTTGTGCTCGATCACCGCCAGCAGCTCATCCAGGTGCGATTCCTGCGCCACGGGCCACTCGGCCCACCGGTGGTCGCCGATCTCCTTCGCCAGCGTGATCCCCTCGCGCACGAAGTTCGTCGCCACGCCCTTGGGCATCGCCTCGTACATGTCGTAGCTCAGCGGCACGCACACCATCGGCGCTGCCACCATCGGCACGAGGTACGCCAGCCCGATCCCATCCTCGCCCGCAGCGCTCCCTCCCGAACCGCCCCCCGAACCTCCTTTGCCCCCGCCCGCGCCCGGCCCGAGCCGGTACTCCCACGACCACCGCCAGGGCAGCCCGCGCCACGCCATCTCCTCGACCACCGATCCCTCCGCGCCGCCCATTCCCACCAGGCGCTCCCGCGCCCGCGCCACCAGCGCCGGCACCGGCTCGGCGTAGTGCGCCACCAGCGTGGCATCGCTCGGACGCACATGCGGATTGTGCCACGGAAGACGGGGCTCGGGAGTGACGACTTCGGCCATCGGTTCGGGTCCTGTCGGGATCTGAGCACGCACGAAACGCGCCGCCTCGCTTGCCATCGCGGGCCGCTGCCCGCAACACTCTGCCACGACCACCATCCTAGGCCACCCCGATCCAACTCAGGCCCCGCACGAACGACCCACCACGCCCGCCACCACCCATCATCACCCGCCCCACTCCATCCCCGACGCCGGAGCACCATCGATGACCCACGACACGCCAGCACCCGCGCCCGGCGAGCACCCCTCACCCGCCGGCGCCCCGGCGCAGCCGCTCTCCGAATCCCAGCTCGATGCGGAGATCGACCTCGCCAGCGCCACCATCCTCGTCGTCGACGACCAGCCCCAGAATGTCGAACTCCTCGAGGCCTACCTCGACGACCTCGGGTGCACCATCCGCACCGCCGGCGATGGCCAGCAGGCGATGCGCGACATCGAGTCGCACACCCCGGACCTCATCATCCTCGATGTCATGATGCCCAAGATGTCCGGGTACCAGGTCTGCCAGCGCATCAAGGAAGACCCGAGCACCCGCGACATCCCCGTCATGATGGTCACCGCCCTGTCCGAGACCGGCGACATCGAACGGGCCGTGGAGAGCGGCGCGGACGACTTCCTCACCAAGCCCGTGCACAAGCTCGAGCTGCTCACCCGCGCCCGCTCGCAGCTCCGCGTCCGCTTGCTCCGGCAGCAGCTCGATGCGGCCCTCAGGAAGCTGGGGCAGTGATGTCCACGCACGACAACGCCGAGGAGCCCCAGCGCCCGGACGATGACAACGCCGACCAGCCCAAGGACCGCGACTGGTTCGAGGACACCAACGACGCCACCGAGTCCATGGCGCTCGACCACGCCATCCGCGTGCTCGCGGCCTGCCGCGAGGGCACGCTCCGCTTCGCGGAGCACCATGTCCCCATCAAGTTCATCGCCGCCAACGCCGATGGCCGGCTCATCGCCTCCGTCCCCGTCGCCACCTTCTTCTCATCCGAGCACACCCTCTTCGTCCCCGAGGAATCCGACGAGGCGCTCCAGCTCCTGCTCACCGTCGAGCAGACCGAAGAGTCGCACGACACCGACCGCTGGCTCGCCCACCACCTGAACCCCGAACTCGGGCTCGACCAGCCCGACCACACCAAGTGGGCCGCCTGCTGGATCGACTCGGCCCGCCACGGCCCATGGGTCTTCGATGGCGACCCCTTCATGCACCCAAACCCCATCGCCGCCGACGAGCCCCGCCTCTGCAAGGCCCTCAACGCCGACCCCGACCGCCTCCGAGCCATCGCCACCCGCGCCGCCAGCACCGACATCGACAACCCCGTCTGCGTCGGCGTCGACCAGCACGGCCTGCTCATCCGGGCGAAATACGGCGTCATTCGGGCCGCGTTCGATGAGCCCGCCACCGACGCCCCGGGCGCCGAGCGGGCCATCGAGCAACTCTCAAGGGGCTGATCCGCCGGCCCGCCCGCTCCCACACTCCCGCTCCAACGCCCGCCGGACGATCTCCATCACACACGATGCCCACGGCGGCGTCCCACACGAGAGCCGGCCCTCGGGGCCGGCTTGTGGGCGTCGATCGATCCCCCGCATCCCGGGCATGGAGCGTGCATCACCATGAACATCCAATGGACCGCGCCGTTGTCGTACGCCCTCCTGCTCGGGCTGCCGATCCTCTGGGTCGGCGTGCTGGCGTTCCTCCGCCGACGCAAGCGCATTCGCCACGCGGATGTGCTGCTCGCGTGGGCGCTCCTGCTCGCGCTGGCCTCGGTGTTCGCCCTCGCGGCCGCGATGGCGCTGCTGAACCGGAACACGACGACCGGACTGGGCCTGCTGACAGGCATCGCGGATGATCTCACGGCCGCGGCATCGCCATGGATGAGCGGCCCGGCGATGGTTTCCGCCATCGTCGCCTTCGTCACAATCTGGCTTGTCACCCGGATCGCGGTACTGCCATGGCGGACCATCGAGCAAGTCGCGAAAGAACACGACGACGAGTCCGATGACACCCTGCCCGCCCCGACACGCCACCGACGGCGCATGCGCCGGGCGCTTCTCGTTGGCCTTGGCGGGTTCGCGATCGCGTGGCTCATCCCGCCCATCGGCGCGATGACGACCGGCTCGCCCGCATCGGTCATCGCCACCTGCTGGATCCCAGACCGGATGCTTGTCGCGATGGCATCCGAGGACGATCTGGAAGCCCTGCGCAACCCGCTGCCCAACGATTAAGTAGACCTCGCCGATCACGACTTCACCACGCGGGACAACCTTGCCGCATTGACGCCGGTCGCAGCCGAACTGGAGCGGCGCAGAGACTCTCTGAGTGCCACGGCGCGCAAGCGGCTGCTCTGGAAATTGCTCGCATCCGAAAGCCTTGCTTATCCCGAGGATCCGATGTTCTGGGCAATGCTCCAGGCCAACATCCCGGCGACCGACCCCGATCGATTGCTCATCGTCCCGCACGCACGAGTCTTCGACGCCTTCCTGCCGGCGCCGAGATGGGGCAGATTCGACCTATGGGTAGACATATCGGACATCGGCAACGCGAGGTGGTCGCTGCCCTATGGTGGTCCCATCGGCGATGGCATGAATCGCTGGATGCACTTGCCAGCATCGTTCGACCTGAGCGACCGCGCGGGTGATGGCGATACCGTTGAGTTGAAGTGCATAATCACATGGTGCGACCGCACGGACTCGTGTGTACAACTTCGCTCGGCGACCCAGCTCGATCGGTCAAGGATCCCTCGCGACACACCCAGACCACGCCCCGATCGGTTCATCGCGGCGATGCTCGCCGACCCGGATGCGTGGCGCGTGATGCCCAGCACCAACCCGTTCTCCAAGGAGGCCGTGCTCCGCTGGCGTTCACCCGATGCGCCACGACTCGAATACTGGCCGGGCGATCCCCCGCTCGCCCCTCCCATTGCCGCGGCACGCGCGGCGGGCCTCACCGTCGCCCTTCGCATCGAGTTGCTCGCCAACGATGGCGATGGACCGGCGTGGCGAACGGAATCGCTGCTCGCATCCTCTTCCCACGCGCTCCGGACCGACGGCTCCCTCCACATCTACTTCACACCTCCAGACCAATTGATGCTCCGCGAGCCCATCCGCCTCCGCATCACGCCCGATCCGGAACTCGCCGCCATGGACATCGGCGCACAGGCCTACTGGACCGACGATCCGATCGAGATCGTCCTCCCGCCGACCGCAGTCCAACCCACGCTGAGCCGCCGATAAGCCCTCACGCCCGCCACCACAAAAGCAACACCGCCCGCCAGAACCAGCGGGCGGCGTCGTCATGAACCGTCGGTCACAGATGCCGCCTCCCCCTTTTCCCTCACCGCCGCCGACGCCGCAGCGCCAGCAACCCGCCCAGCGCCAGCACGCTGGCACCCGGCGAGGGCACCGAGTTCACGGACCAGATCGCGGCCGACACGCCGTCGAAGGCCGCCTGCGGATCGATGCCCGCGAAGTTCTCCGCGATCCCGATCTCGCCCAGCGCCAGGCTCGTCTCCAGCGATGAGATGTCCGCCCACGCGTTGAAGAACGCATCGTCGGTCATCTCGAACACGAACCCGGGCGTCGGCGTCGGCTCATCGAAGTACGACTGCTCCACGATCCGGCTGTCCTCGATCCTGAACCACATCAGGTCGACCGGGCCCTCGCCGCCCACGAGCCGGATCGTGAACGAGGTGTTCCCGAACGCCGCGCCCGTCGTGTCGTTCATCCAGAACGGCGAGAGCGTGTGGTCGGAGAAGATCGTCGCGTCCTGCCCGCCCGCCGTCGGCTGGAGCGTGACCTGCTCGTAGTACGCGTTGAGCACCGGGTCCAGCTCGAACGAGATGTCGGTGCCCGGGCCATCGCCGCCGCCCCCATCGCCATCGGCGCGCTGCGGGATGTTGTCCTTGGCCTTCTTCTCCTCGTACCCGAGGATCTGCAGCCCGCTCACGCTGTTCTTGTACGACACGAAGGTCGCGTTGGGGAACGCGGTCTTCCACGCCGCCAGGTCCTGCCCGCACGAGGCCAGGTGCACATACTTCACATTCGGCCACACATTCGCGCCGGGCGTGAAGCGCGCGCCGCCGCCCGCCTCCGTCCGGATGCTCGCGGTGTAGTTGTCGCCCACCTTCAGGCCGTGCCCGAGGATGAAGAACGCGTTGGTCTGCGCGTTGTTCAGCGCGTTGATCACCGCCGCGGCCGTGGGCCCGGCGTTCTGGTCGCCCAGGATCGCCGTGGCGTGCCCCTTGTCCTCGAGGTTCGACTTGGCCTTCGGGATCACCACGGTCTCCACGGCCTTGCGGAACCCCGCATCGTTGTCCCACCCCTGCACGATCTGGGCCGTGCCGGCGCGCCCCGCCGACGCCATCAGCGCCACGCACGCGCATCCCATCGCCGCCTGCCACCCACGACCCACACCGCGCCGCGATCCGAATTCAACGGTGGACATGACACAACTCCTCTGTTGTTCCCAGTGCGATCAGACATCCGCCGACGCCCGCGTCATCGCCAACACGACGACCACAGCGCGACCGCCGGCTCAACACCTCCACGGACGAAACCGCGCCGCGTCACGGCGGCAACAATTCAATGCGAGCCCCGAATGTACCGCGCATCGCACCGCGGACAAACAGATTCCTTGTCAACTCAGATCGAACACCCGCCGACCGCGCGCACATCCATTGCGAGACGATGTTGTATATCGTGTGCCGTTGCACACGCCCACCCCGTCCACGCCGATCGCCAACCCATGAACCACACCCACCTCCGCGATGCGCACCTCCACCTCCTGCCGTACGGCGCTTCGCTCGCGCAGATCGACCTGAGCCGCGCCACCAGCGTCCACGAGGCCCTCGCGCTCATCGCCGCCGAGGCCCGGCGGCGGCGCGACGATCCCGATGCGCAGCGCACGCTCCACCCGTGGATCATCGGGTACGCCTACCGCGCCGAGGCCACCCGCGAACGCCGCTTCCCCACCCGCGCGGAGCTCGACGAGGCCGCCGGCAACGCCCCGGCCATCATCAACTCCTTCGACATGCACGCGGCCAGCGCGTCCTCCGCGATCCTCCGCGCTGCGGGCATCGACGTCCGCACACCGGATCCGCCCGGCGGCGCTATCCAACGGGATCCGAACACCGGTGAGCCCACCGGATACCTGCTCGAGACCGCGCGGTTCCTCCTCCGCGATGCCGAACCGAAGCCCACGCCCGAGCGCCGCATGGGCGAGCTCCGCGCATCGCTCGATGACCTCAGCGCCCGCGGGTTCGTCGAACTCCACGACATGTACGCCACCGCCGGGCTCGCCGAGTCGCTGCTCGAACTCGACGAGCGCGATGAGCTGAGCCACACCGTGTGGATGTACGCCGTGCCCGAGTGCATCGCCGATCTCGAGGACATCATGCGCCGCCGCACGCCCGATGGAAGGACCTCCCCCTCCGGGCGCATCCGCTTCGCGGGGCTCAAGCTCTTCACCGATGGCACGCTCAACTCCCGCACCGCATCGATGCTCGAGCCCTTCGCCGATCCCATCGAGGCGCACCCCCGCGGCACCCCGCTGTTCACCGACGATCGGCTCGCGCAGCACTTCCTCTGGGCGCGCGAGCGCGGTCACGCCATCGCCACCCACGCGATCGGCGATGCCGCGGTCAGGCAGGTGCTCGATTGCTGGGAGTCGGTCTCTTCGGGTGGCACATCTTCAGGTGGCACCGGTCTCCGACCGGTGTCTTCCGCTTCATCGCTTACGAACAACATCCCCCCTCTCCGCATCGAGCACGCCCAGTTCATCCATCCCGACGACATCGACCGCTTCCCATCGCTCGGCATCGTCGCCTCGATGCAGCCGTGCCACCTGCTCCCGGACATGGAAGCGCTGCAGCGCCTCACGCCGCACGCGATCGACCGCGTCTTCCCGCTCCGCGACCTGATCGACGTCGCGCACCGGCACAACACCGACCCCGCCGATCTCATCTGGCTCGGCTCCGATGCGCCCGTCGTCCCGCCCGCGCCGGCCGACAACATCCAGGCCGCGGTCCACCGCCGGCGCGCGGACACGCCGCCCTCGGCCGCCATCGCGCCCCGCCAGGCCATCGATGAATCGCTCGCCCTGACCCTGTCGCGCTCACGCGCTGCGCACGCGTAGCCGCCCGGGCATCGCGCCCGTCTCCCCCACCTCCCGTTCACACACCCGTGGACCCGAACCCGCCCGACCCGCGCGCTGTCTCGTCCAGCGACCGCACCTCTTCCACCCGCGCGTGCCCCACCGGCGCGATCACCATCTGCGCGATCCGCATCCCGCCCTCGACCACGAACGCCTCACGCCCCAGGTTGATCAGCGGCACCTTCACCTCGCCCCGGTAGTCCGCATCGATCGTCCCCGGCGCGTTCGGCAGCGTGATCCCGTGCCGCGTCGCCAGGCCCGACCGCGGGCGAACCTGCGCTTCCCACCCCGCCGGAAGCGACATCGCGAACCCGCAGGGAATCAGCGCGATCGAACCGGGCTCGATCACCACCCGCTCGCCGTCGCCCAGCGCCGCCGAGAGGTCCAGCCCCGCCGCGAGTTCGGACTTGTACGACGGGAGCACCGCGTGCTCGCTCAGTCGCAGCACACGCAGCGCCGGACGCGGCACGCCTGGCCCCAGCAGCGCCTTCGGCTCAACCCCGGAAAGGCCCTGGACGCCGCTCACGCGCCCCCGCCCCGCACGCGCGGGCGCGCATCGTTCCGCGCCAGCAGCGCCTCATCCAGAGACCGCAGCGAATCGCGCGTCCGCTCGATCGCCGCATCGATGGCCGTCCGCCCCGACACCGCCCGCATTGCATCCGTCCGGTTGAAGGTCTGCAGCTGCTCGTTCGCCTCATCCCGGGCCCGCGACAGCGCCTCCAGCAGCGCCTCGGCCCGGCGACGCAGCAATCCCGTCTCTTCCACTTCCTCCCCTTGAGCGCTGCCTTTCCCCGCACCGCCCGCACACGCGCCGCCCCCGCACCCGCACGCCCCGCCCTTCGGCTGCACCATGGCCAGATCCAACGAGGTTGGCAACGCAGCGTTATCCATGGTCAGACCTCCTGCGCCCATTCGCCGGTGCGGCGGGAATCCCGGGAGCGTCCCGCCTGCTCGCCCGACAACGGGCAAGCACACGCCGCGCACCACGCCGCCGGGACCCCGACGGTTCACTCCAATAAGAAGATTGTCCCCCGATTCAATCCCGCATCAAGCCGCATCCGCCTGCGGAATGCCGTTTGTACGGACATTGATAGGGAGTTGCCCGGGTGAATCGCACCATTCGGGCACCGCGAGTCGCAGGGCCGCGTGCACCGCATCCCGGTCCAGCGACCGGCGCACCCGCGACATCTCCCCGATCATCCGCTCGATCCACGCCCGGCTCGGGGCAGCCCCGCGCCACGCCCGCACCCCCTCCACCGGCGTCGGGACCAGCGATTCGCCCTCGTACGCGAGCTCCTCGTACAGCTTCTCGCCCGGTCGCACCCCGGTGAAGACGATCCCGATGGCATCGCCACGCCCCGCGCCCTTCGCCCCGCCGGCGCTCCGCATCGCCCCCGCGCCCGACCGCAGATCCTCGGTGCCCTCGGGCGCGGTCGACCAGTCCACCACGCCCCGGAGCCCGCACGAGCCCGCGAACCGCTCGGCCAGCGCCAGGATCGACACCGGCTCGCCCATGTCCAGAACGAACACATCCGGCTCGCCCGACTCCACCAGCGCCCCCGCCTGGATCACCAGCGACGCCGCCTCCGGGATCGTCATGAAGTACCGCGTCATCCGCGGGTCCGTCACCGTGATCGGCCCGCCACGCGACACCTGCGATGCCCACACCGGCACCACCGAGCACGCCGAGGCCAGCACATTCCCGAAACGCACCAGCGCGAACCGCGTCGACCCGCGCCCGTTCAGCGAGCGCACATACAGCTCCGCCAGCCGCTTCGTCGCGCCCATCACGCTCGTCGGACGCACGGCCTTGTCCGTCGAGATCATCACGAACCGCTCCACCCCCACCGCCAGCGCCGCGTCCGCGACCGACCGCGTTCCGAAGAGGTTGTTCGTCACCGCCGCCGCCGGGTGGTCCTCCATCAGCGGCACATGCTTGTGGGCCGCCGCGTGGAACACCACATCGGGGCGCAGCTCCTCGAATCGCCTGAGCGTCGCCTCCGCATCCACCACATCGTGCAGCACCGCGCGGCGCGAGACCCCGGGCGCCAGCGCCCCCAGCTCCCGATCGATCTCGAACAGCGCGTTGTCCGATCGCTCCATCAGGATCAGCTCGCCCGGACCCATCGCAGCGCACTGGCGGGCCAGCTCCGATCCGATGCTCCCGCCCGCGCCCGTGATCATCACCCGACGCCCGGACAGCATCGGCGCGACCAGACGCCGATCCATCCCACGCGATGCCCGACCCAGCAGCGCCAACGGATCGACACGATCCGCGATCCGCGGCAGCCATCCGGCGACGACCGGATCACGCCCCAGCGCATCGTCCAGCGTCGCCCAGAACCGCATCGCCACCCCGTAACGCCCGAGCAGCGCCCGGATCCGCTCCAGCAGCCCCACCATCGCCGCCGGAGCGCTGACCAGCGCCATCGTCGCACCCGTTTCCTGCAGCACACGCTCGAGGTCCGCCACCGTCCCCAGCGGCTCCACACCCTCAGGCCCGCCCACGCCATCCCCCACTTCGGGCCCGATCGAGACCCATCCCACCACGCACGCACCCTCCCCCGGCGTGGGTGATGCCCGGAGCGCGCCCATCGCCGCCCGCCCGCCGGAGGGCGTGGCCACCAGCAGCAGGCGATTATCCGGACGATCTCCGAGCCTCACGGACCCGGGTCCGGCGTCCGATCGATCCGCATTCCCGCACTGGATGGGCACCTTGTTCGCCATGATCTGGTATCACCGATCGGATCGCCGCCCCCGCGACCGCGATCCGATGCCCCTCGGACGGGACTTGGTCCCGCTTCCGGGTATGGTGTCGGACCACTGGATCGCTGCGTTCCGGGGGCACGATCCGCAATCGGCGCGCCCGATCGGCACGATCGCGTGACGCCCGACGATTCCCTTTCCACCCCGTGCGTCCCGACGGCGCACACCCGCGTCCCCGAACGAACCCGGGGCGCGCCGGTCCGGACCCCAAGGAACGCAGCCAAGACCCGTCAGCCGACACGACCGCCGAGAGGAGCACCACGATGACCCATCCCAACGCCACCACCACCCATCCCACCCGCCGCACCCCCCGGGGGCTCGCCACCGCCCTCATCACCGGCGCGGGCGCTCTGGCCCTGATCACCGGTGCCGCGGTCGCCCAGGACACCACCGGCCGCGCTCCCACCGCGCCCCCGGCGCTCATCTCCGTCCAGGAGAATCCCTCCGACTCCAACTGGAAGCCCGTCGAAGCCGGCGAGAAGCTCGGCATGGCCACCACATTCGGGACCGGGCCGCGCGCCATGGTCCTCATCCCCGACTCGGCCCACACCGGCGAGACCTTCGAACGCACCTTCGAGCGCTACGGCGAGCAGGCCACCATGTACGCCCTGACCCTCCGAGGCAACGGCGGCACCGAGCCGTTCCCCGGCGACCCGGGCGACTGGTTCGAGAACCAGTGGACCATCGCCTCGGCCGAGGGCGTCGCCGAGTTCCTCCAGAAGCACGACCTCAACGATGTCGTGCTCGTCGGGCACGGCAACGGCGCGCAGGTCGCATGGCGGGCCGCGAAGATCGACCCCGACCGCGTCGCGGGCATCATCTCCCTCGATGGGTACGCGTGGCACCCCGTCGACGCCGCGAGCGGGCTCACCCGGCGCGAGATGGTCCGCGGGCTCGAGGACCGGATGTCGCGCACCAACGATGAGAACCACGAGCGCCTCCGCTCCACCATCGTCGGCGCGATGGTCCAGGCCCCCGATGATGCCAACTTCCTCATCGAGGACCACCTCCGCACCCCGCGCGTCGTCCACCGCAGGTACATGCTCGAGGCCCAGAACGCCGAGATCAAGGACGACATGATCGCCCTGGCCAAGCCCGCGCTCGTCATCGCCGCACTGCCCGACAACGCACGCGGCGTCCGCGTCGATGTCATGCGCGAGCGCTTCGAAGAGGTCTACGGCGAGGTCCCCGGCGCCTTCGTCGAGTACTTCGAGGACAGCCGCCACTTCGTGATGTTCGACTCGCCCGACCTTCTCGAGATCGCGATCGTCGAATTCATCGGAACGCTCCCCGCGCCGGGCGCGGACGAGACCAGCCCCGACGACAGCGATTCCGACGACGCCGAAACCCCATAATCGACCGCTCTCCGCGCGCCAGACCACGGTCCGCGCGAGTCCCAGCGCACCCAGGCTCCTCCCAACGCCCGCCGCTCCAGAGGCGGGCGTTGTCATTCTCGCAAGAACTACGCCCGCCTGTTCGCGACTTCGCGCTAGGAGAACCCGCGGCGTGGCGATACGCTCGCGGCGCGGCGCATGCATGATCGACGCCGCATCACGCCGCACAGGGAGCAACGCCATGCACGCCCGCGCCAATTCAACGGCCCTCATCCTCGCGCTCGCCGCGGCCGCGCCCGCCGCGATGGCCACGCCCATCGACTTCGAGACCCTCCCCGACGGTTCGCCCACCGCCGACCTCCAGACCATTTCCGACCAGTACCTCGCCGCGTTCGGCGTCCGGTTCGATCTCGTCGATCCCACCACGCTCGAGCCCATCGGCTCGCCGCAGATCGCCAAGGTCGGCGCGCCCCAGACCGCCTTCGACGGGTGCGGGCCCGACACCCCGTTCGAGCCGTTCAGCGCCGGGCAGACGCTGCTCACCGACGACAACGCCGTCAGCGGAGAGGTCGGCACCGTGCTCATCACCTATGCCGCGCCGGTGTCCCAACTCGCCGGCGTCATCTTCGATGTCGATCGACGCAACGGCGCTGCCAACTTCGAGCAGTGGACTATCGAAGCGCTCGGCGCGAGCATGGAGGTGGTCCAGTCCATCGTGCTCACCGCCCCCGATGGCGATGATGTGTGCACCAACAATCACGGCCCGGGCGATGCCACCGCCCTGGGGTACAGCTTCGACCGACCATCGCCCGACATCCACTTCGTTGTCTTCCGATACACGGGCACCGTGTCCACCGTCGGGCTCGCGTTCGACAACTTCTCGCCCGACTCGATCCCCGACCCACCCACCGTCACGATCGACGCGGACCCGCCGGCCGACTTGTGCTTCGGGCAGATCGTGACCATCTCCGCGGCGCCGTCGGGCGGGCTGGTCGGGTACAGCTACCAGTGGCAGCAGGCGCCCGAGGGCGAGCCCTTCGCCGACATCGCCGGCGAGCGCGGGCCCACCCTGTCCGCGCCGGCCCTCCCCGGCGTGGCCTACCGCGTCATCCTGCGCGATGCGCTGCAGCGCACCGCCACCAGCGACCCGATCATCCTCCCGGACCCGCAAGCCGTGAACTGGACGCTCTCGATCGAGACCGCGCCCGACTCCGGCGCGTTCGACCTCGTCTCGACCACCCTCGAGCCGTACATCCTGCCCAGCGGGATCGACGCGTACTACGGCTGGACCAATTCCGAGCAGTACTACCATGGCGGTGTTCCCGCGCTGAGCACCGACCGGTCGCACCTTTTCCTCACCGTCGGGGCCAACGGCACGGCCATCGTCATCGTGCATGACGCCGTCGGCCCCAACGGGAGCGGACGCGCCGAGATGGTCCTCGATTTCACCGGAGTCCAGCCCGGCATCCTCACCGAGGATGACCCCGCCGATGCCATCAACACCAGCGACCCTCAGTCCATCCGCACGCGGCACAACTGGACCTCGCCCAACACCGACGGGTTCGCCCTCGGGCCGCTCGATGGCACCTGGACCGCCGAGGTCCGCTTCGAGGACACCTTCTCAGGAGCGCCCACCATCGGCGGGCTGACCGCATGGGCGTTCGTCTCCGCCGATGGAACCGAGTTCGCTCTCCCGCTCGAAGAGCAGCGCCGCGTCCGCATCGAGGCCGCCTGCTCCTGCAAGGCCGACCTCACCGGCGATGGCATCGTCAACAGCGACGACCTCGGCATCCTCCTCGGCGCCTTCGGTTCCACCGACGCCGGCGACATCAACGCCGATGGCGCAACCGACTCCGACGACCTGGGCATCCTCCTCGGGCTCTTCGGCGGCGAGTGCCTGAGGGGCATCAAGATCCCCTGACCACACCGCGCCGGGCGATTGGGGGCGACCGCGGGCGATGCGCCGCTATCGTCTCCCGTTCACCATGCGCATCCTCGGCATCGAGTCATCCTGCGATGAGACCGCCGCCGCCGTCGTCGAGGATGGCTGGCGCGTCCGCTCCAATGTCATCGCCTCGCAGCACGAACTCCACGCCGAGTACGCCGGCGTCGTCCCCGAGATCGCCTCCCGCGCCCATGTCCAGAAGCTCCTGCCCACCATCCGCGCGGCCCTGAGCGAGGCCGGCGCCACGCTCGATTCCATCGACGCCATCGCCGTCGGGAACCGACCGGGGCTCATCGGCGCGCTGCTCGTCGGCGTCGCGGCCTCCAAGGCGCTCGCCTGGTCGCTCGGCATCCCCATCATCGGCATCGACCATGTCGAGGCCCACCTGCACGCGGCCATGCTCGACGACCCCGACGCACCCGACCGCGACCTGCCCGCCCTCGGGCTCGTCGTCTCCGGCGGGCACACCTCGCTCTACCTCGTCCAGCGCGACGACCGCGCCATCACGCGCCTCGAGCGCCTCGGCAGGACCATCGACGACGCCGTGGGCGAGGCCTACGACAAGGCCGCGGCCATGCTCGGGCTCCCGCACCCCGGAGGCCCGAAGATCGACGTCATGGCACAGCTCGGCGATGAGCACGCCCACGACTTGCCCATCTCCCGCCTCGCGCCCGACTCGCTGGACTTCTCATTCTCCGGGCTCAAGACCGCGCTGCTCTACGCCATTCGCGGCACGCCCGGACCCGGCGGCGTGTTCGAGCGGGACGCCACCGACCTCACCGAGGCGCAGCGGCGCGACCTGGCCGCATCCTTCCAGCGCGCCGCCGTCCGCGCCCTCATCCTCAAGACCGAGCGCGCTCTTGATGCCCTCGACGACCGCCGCCAGCCCATCAACGCAATCCTCATCGGCGGCGGTGTCTCGGCCAACTCACGCCTCCGGCATGACATCGCCGCCATGGCCGCCGCCCGCGGCATCCCCGCGCGGCTCCCGAAGATGCCCTACTGCATGGACAACGCGGCCATGATCGCGGGGCTCGCCCACGCCCGGCTCATGGCCAACGATCACGATGACATCGCCCGGCTCCGCGCAGTTCCCACCACCGGAGGCTGATCCCGCGTGCCCCCGTTCATCGCCGGAGAATCCGACTGGCCGCACCCCGCGTGCCTGAACGACGATGACCTCCTGCGCGAGGTCCGATGGACACGCGGGCGCGGATCCGGGCCCGGCGGCCAGAACCGCAACAAGGTCGAGACCGGCGTCGAGCTCGTCCACACCCCCACCGGCATCACCGGGCGGGCCGGCGAGCGCCGCACCGTCACCGACAACAAGCGCGTGGCCATCCGGAGGCTCAGGCTCAACCTCGCCACGCAGCACCGCGTGGCGGTCCCGCTCGGCGAGGTCGGCTCGCGGCTGTGGGCCGAACGCCGCAGGATGCCGCCGCGCCCCGGGCCCGGCGATGCCCCGCAGCGGTGGGGCACCTTCCCCGGGCGCATCGTCATCAACCCCGACCACCGCGACTACCCATCCCTGCTCGCCGAGGCGATGGATGTCATCCACGCCGCAGGATGGGATGTCCAGCGCGCCGGGCTCCGGCTCGAGGTCACCATGACGCAGCTCATCAAGCTCATCGCCGAGCACCCGCCCGCGCTGGCCGCCCTCAACGCCGGACGCGAGAGCATGGGGCTCAGCGCCCTGCGGCACTGAGCCCACCGATCACGCCAACAACAAGGATGAAAGCCGGACGCCCGCTCAGGAGCACGCGCTCCCGAATGCGCTGAGCAGGATCCCCAGATCATCAGAATTCACTGCCCCATCGAAGTTCAGATCCGCGCCCTCGGTGCCGCCGAACGCGCCCAGCAGGATCCCGAGGTCGTCCGAATTCACCACGCCGTTCCCATCGATGTCCGCCAGGCACTCCGGGCGGTACTCGATGTGAAGATCGTCGATCTCATAGATGATCTCGATGCCGAGCGTGGAGTAGGTGTACTCGAAGTAGCCCGCCACCGGCGTCTCAAGATTCAGGCGGCTGCCCGCGACCACCGTCTTCGTGAACGAAAAATTGGTGCCACCCGAGGTCATGTAGTTCCCTTCTGTGTCGTAGAAGGTGGTCGCGGCGTTGCCATCCATTTCGCCCACAGAGACCGGCGTCCAGGTCGCCGCGAACGCGCGCACGCCCGGCGGCGTATTGAACTGGATCGCCGTCGCGGAGCAGAAGGTCGTACACGCCAGCACCGACCGGATCGCACGCCCGCCGCCCGGCGTCTCCACCACCTCCGCCATCACCTGCAGGAAGTCCGGGCCCGCCCCGCCGAAGGTCACGCCCGGCGCGATCGGGTCGCCCGCGCTCAGCGGCCCGAGCGGGAGGTCATCGAAGTCGATGATCTGGTCCGCGTTGAGCTCATCGTACGAATCGATCACGGAACTCGGCGGCCCACCGGCCACCACGGAACCAACCAACACCGCCGGCACGAACGCCGGAACAGCACAACGAAGAACGGCTCGCAACATCTCTTGGTCTCCTCTCGTAATGACCTCCCGTTTTAGCATCCTCCCCGACAAATCGCCCGGCCTTCGAACAGGAAATCGCGCACATCGCGCCCGCACCGCCCGCAACTCCCATAATCCGCTCCCGTGAACCCCGCGATCACCATCCATCACGAACGCCCCGAACACATCGACGCCATCCGCGCCGCCATCACCGCCTGCTTCCCCACGCCCGGCGAGGCGCGCCTGGTCGACGCCCTGCGATCCGCCGGACGCCTCTCCATCTCCATGGTCGCCATCGACACCGCCGGGCGGGTCGTCGGGCACATCGCCTTCAGCCCGGTCACCCTCGCCGGCGACGAAGATGCGCCCGCCGGCGTCGGGCTGGCCCCGCTCAGCGTCGTGGAATCGCACCGCCGCCGGGGCCTCGGGGCCGCGCTGGCCAGCGCCGGGCTCCGGGCCTGCCGCGATGCCGGCTGGGGCTGGTGCGTGGTGCTGGGGGAACCGGGGTACTACGCGCGGTTCGGCTTCGCGCCGGCCGCACGCTCCGGGTTGACCAGCGAGTACGACGCCGGCGATGCCTTCCAGACGCTGGAACTGACGCCCGGCGCCCTCCCCGCGGGCGCTGGACTGGTGCGCTACGCGCCCGAGTTCTCGGAAGTCTGACCGCATCCACGCGGGAAACCACAGCGCCGCAGCGCGGGATCGCCCGAGGCACGCACCCGCTCCGGCTACACTGCATCCATGACCCCACCGCAGACCAGCGCAAAGACCGAACACCGGGGCGCACAGGGCGATGCCCCCGTCTATTCCGGCGTGCTCGACATGATCGGGCACACGCCGATGCTCGAACTCAGCCGGCTCGACACCGGACCCTGCCGGCTCTTCGCCAAGCTCGAACTCATGAACCCCGCCGGGTCCATCAAGGACCGCATCGGGCTCTCCATGATCGAGGCCGCCGAAGCAGACGGGCGGCTCGACCCGAACGCGAAGACCAAGCCCACCATCATCGAGGCCACCGCCGGCAACACCGGGCTCGGGCTCTCGCTCGTCGCCGGTCAGCGCGGGTACAAGATGATCGTCGTCGTGCCCGACAAGATGTCCGAAGAGAAGATCCAGCACCTCCGCGCCATGGGCGCCCGCGTCGTGCTCACCCGCTCCGATGTCCAGAAAGGGCACCCGGAGTACTACCAGGAGGTCGCCGCGCGCCTCGCCACCGAGACCCCCAACTCCGTCTTCATCAACCAGTTCGCAAACCCCGCCAATGTCAGCGCGCATTACGAGGGCACCGGCCCCGAGGTCTGGCGCCAGATCACCGCCGCCACCGGCGGCAAGGTTGATGCCGTGGTCCTCGGCGTCGGCTCCGGCGGAACCCTCTCGGGCATGGGCCGGTACCTCCGCGAACAGAACCCCGACCTCAAGATCATCCTCGCCGACCCCCAGGGATCCATCCTCACCCCCGTCGTCAACGAGGGCAGGGACCCCAAGGACCTCTGCGCCGGGTCCTGGCTCGTCGAGGGCATGGGCGAGGACTTCATCCCCGACATCTGCGACATCGAACTCTGCGATGAGGCGATCGCCGTCACCGACCGCGATGCGTTCATCGCCGCGCGAGAGCTGCTCGCCAGGGAGGGCATCCTCGCCGGATCCTCCACCGGGTGCCTCGTCCACGCGGCCGCGAAGTGGTGCCGCGCCCAGAAGTCGCCCATGAATGTCGTCACCCTCATCTGCGACCAGGGCGCCAAGTACCTCTCCAAGATGTTCAACGACTACTGGATGATCGACAACGGATTCATCCAGCGCGAGACCTCCGGCGACCTCCGCGACCTCATCGGTCGACGCCACCTCGAGCGCGAGGATGTCACCCTCGAAGAGAACGAGCCCGTCCGCATCGCCATCAAGCGCATGCAGCTCTACTCCGTCTCCCAGATGGTCGTGCTCGACCACCGCGGCAAGGTCGTCGGGATCCTCGACGAGTCCGACATCCTCCTGGCCGTCACCCACTCCAAGGAGGCCTTCGACCGCCCGGTCTCCGACCTGATGACGCGCCGCCTCGAAACCATCTCGCCCAGCGCCTCCGTCAATGACCTCATGCCCATCTTCCGCGCCGACCGCGTCGCCATCGTCATGGACGAGAACGCCCGGTTCTACGGGCTCATCACCAAGATCGACATGATCAACTACCTCAGAAACCAACTCCTCAGATAACCCCACCCCCCCACCCCCCCAACTCCCCCCTGCAAGCCCGGCACTCTCCTGCCAGCCCATTCCCGCACCCACCACGCCCACGCCCCCCAGCCAACAACCCCAACGCCAACGCCACCACCACCGCATCGCACCGCAAGGACACGACCATGGCCGACCGCCAGACCGACCGAATCGCCACCAAGTGCATCCACGCCGCGCAGCGACCGGAAGAGACCACCGGCGCTGTCATGCCGCCCATCTTCCAGACCTCCACCTACGCCCAGCCCTCGCCCGGCGTGCACAAGGGCTTCGAGTACACCCGCTCGCACAACCCCACGCGCTACGCGCTCGAACGCTCGATCGCCCGGCTCGAAGGCTCCACCATCGCCGAGTCCGACGATCCCTCCTGCGGCGGGTTCGCGTTCGCCTCCGGGATGGCCGCCATCGCCACGCTCCTCGAACTCCTCGACGCCGGCAACCGCATCGTCACCATGGACGACCTCTACGGCGGCACCAACCGCCTCTTCTCACGCGTCCGCCAGCGCTCCCAGGCGCTCAAGGTCAACTATGTCGACCTCACCAACCCCGACGCCCTCCGCGCCGCCATGACCCAGGACACCAAGCTCGTCTGGGTCGAAACGCCCACCAACCCCACCCTCAAGGTCGCCGACCTCGCCGCCATCGCCAAGGTCGCGCGACAGGCCTGCCCCTCGGCCATCCTCGCCTGCGACAACACCTTCGCATCGCCCATCAACCAGCGACCGCTCGAGCACGGGTTCGATGTCGTCATGCACTCATCCACCAAGTATGTCAACGGGCACTCCGATGTCGTCGGCGGCCTGCTCGTCACCTCCAACCTCGAACTCGCCCGCCGCATCCGGTTCCTCCAGAACGCCATCGGCAGCGTCATGGCCCCCTTCGACAGCTTCCTCACCCTCCGGGGCATTAAGACCCTCGATGTCCGCATGCAGCGGCACAACGAGTCCGGCATGGCCATCGCCAAGTGGCTCGAGCAGCACGAAGCCGTGGAGTCCGTCCTCTACCCCGGGCTGCCCTCCCATCCGCAGCACGCGGTCGCCAAGAAGCAGATGTCCGGCTTCACCGGCATGATCACCTTCTTCATCAAGGGCGGGCTCGATGAGGCCCGCAGGTTCCTCGAGTCCGTCCGCGTGTTCCAGCTCGCCGAATCGCTCGGCGGCGTCGAGTCGCTCGTCGACCACCCCGCCATCATGACCCACGCCTCCGTCCCCCCCGAACAGCGCCAGGCGCTGGGCATCTCCGACACACTCATCAGGCTCTCCGTCGGCATCGAAGACCTCGAAGACCTCCGGGCAGACCTCCAGCAGGCCCTCGCCGCGGCCCGGGTCCCCGCCCGCGTCTGACCCCCCCCAACAAGATCACCCCGCGCCGGTCTCTCGCCGTTTCGAAGGGGTTCGACGCTTCCCGGCACTGAGACCCAGTCGCAGCCGGGCGACCTACGATCCAGCCCGCGCAGCGCCCCGCGCCGCCGCGATGGGCCGTCCTGTCAATCCGTCACTCCCGCAAGGAATCGACCCACGATGGACTCCAGATCCCGACGCTTCGACCTCGCCCCGCTCACGCTCACCTCCAGCGCCCTCAGCATCGCCCTCGCGCTGGCCTGCACCGCACCGCTCGCCATCGGCGGGCAGCCGGACACGCGCAGCAAGGCACGCGCCGACGACGCCGGAAGCACCTCCGACACGGATCCGAAGACGGACACCAGCGACCGCACCGGCGACGACACCGAGACCCAGCCCGAAGCGCCCAATCCGCTCGACTGGGGCGCCCTCGAATCGCCCATCCTGACCAACCATGTGCAGCTCACCTTCCCCGACCGCTTCCTCCGCGCGGGCGAGGCCTACTTCGACCCCACCGCCCAGTGGATCATCTTCCAGGCCGTCGAGGTCCCCGAGGAGGGCGCCGAGCCGGACGAGCACTTCTCCATGTATGTCGCCCCGCTCATCTACGCGCGGGCCAGTGCGCAGGAGCAGGTCGCCCGCATCACCGGCATGGGCAGGCCCATCCGCATCTCCAACCCCGGATCGGCCAACACCTGCGGATGGTTCCACCCCCGCACCCCGTGGACCGTCATCTACGGCTCCACCCTTGTCGCGCCCGAGGTCGACGGCGCGCCCGGATACCAGCGCGGCACCGGGCGTTACAAGTGGCAGTTTCCCAATGAGATGGAGATCGTCACCCAGAGCGTCCAGGAGATCTTCGACAGCGTCAACCGCGACCTCGGCATGCGCATGGCGCTCCCCGAGCAGTCCAAGCAGCCGCGTCCCCTCATCTCCCAACCCGGGTACACCGCCGAGTGCGCCTACGACCCCGTCGCGCTGCACATCGTCTTCTGCAATGTCGATCCCGAGACCGGCGATGGCGACCTGTTCGCCTACAACACCCGCACCAGGGTCATCACGCCCCTGATCACCGAGCCCGGATACGACGGCGGGCCGTTCTTCTCGCCGGATGGCAAGCGCATCTGCTACCGCTCCGATCGCCGCGGCGACAACATGCTCCAGCTCTTCGTCGCCGACCTCGAGTTCGATGCCGCCGGAAGCATCACCGGCGTCGTCAAGGAGCACCAGCTCACCGACAACCAGCATGTCAACTGGGCCCCCTACTGGCATCCCTCCGGCAACATGCTCGTCTACGCCACCTCCGAAGCCGGGCACGACAACTACGAGGTCTACGCCATCCCCGTCCCGCCGAGGTTCGGCACCAGCGCCGCCATGAGCGACGATGGACCCGTCGAACCCATCCGGATCACCAACGCCTCAGGGTTCGATGGGCTGCCCGTCTTCTCAAGGGACGCGAAGTACATGCTCTGGACCAGCCAGCGCGGCGGCCCGTGGGACCAGCCCGGCCAGCGCCCCACCAGCCAGCTCTGGATCGCCGAGTTCACGCCCGACGCCGCCCTCGAACGCATCATCGAATCGCCCACCATCAACCGCAGGGGCGTCGAGGGCGTCAAGCCGACCCCGCAGCGCTGATCCGCAGCCGCACCAACTCCACGCCCCGCGATGCACGAGCCCGACCAGATCCTCCCGCCGATCGACATCCCCGACGATCGACCCATCGTCGTGACCATCGGCAACTTCGACGCCGTGCACAAGGGACACCGCGCGCTCATCGACGCCGCGCGATCCCTCCGCACCCGCTCCGCGCACCACGGGCCCAACTTCGTCATCGCGCTGGCGTTCCACCCGCATCCGGCCGCCATCCTCCGCCCCGGAACCCAGCCGCCGGCCATCACCTCGTGGGAAAGGCGCGAGCGTCTGCTCCGCGCGGCCGGCGCCGATGCCGTCGCGCCCCTCACCCCGAGCCCGGCCCTGCTCGGGCTCGAGCCGCACGCCTTCCTCGACACCATCGCCCGCCGATACCGCATCGACGGCATCGTCGAGGGGCACGACTTCCACTTCGGCAGGGCCCGCGCGGGCACACCCGAGACCCTCATCACGCTCGCCGATCAGCGCGGCATCACCCCGCGCATCGTCGAGCCCGTCGAGGTCGCGCTCAACGATCAGTCGCTGGTCACCGCCTCCAGCACCATCACGCGATGGCTGCTCGCGCACTCCCGCGTCGAAGACGCCGCCCGCCTCCTCGCCCGACCGCACGAGGTCGGCGGGCGCATCGTCCGCGGCGACCGGCTCGGACGCACCATCGGCATCCCCACCGCCAACCTCAGCACCGACGAACTCCTCCCCGCCGATGGCGTCTACGCCGGGTACGCCACCCTCGAATCCGGCGGCCGGATCCCCGCGGCCATCCACATCGGCCCGCGCGCCACCATCGACGCGGAAGCCAGGACCTGCGAGGCCCACCTCTTCGAGCCCGACGGCACGCCGTGGCAAGGCCCCGCCTGCACCGACGATGACCCCGAGTACGGCTGGCCCATCAACCTCGCCTTCATCGCGTGGCTCCGCGACCAGGCCAGGTTCGAATCGCTCGAGGCGCTCGTCGCCCAGATCCACCGCGACATCGCCCGCGCAGCGCCCATCGCCACCCGCGCCATCGACCAGACCACCGGCGATCCCGTCGCGGGCACCATCACCTTCCCCGCCCTATCGTGACCGCCGCCACCACCACCGACAGTGATGATGGCCATGCCGATGCGCCCGCGCCGCGAGAGGACGAGAAGCCGATGCCAGCCCCGACCAACCAGCCGACCGAACAGGCGGCCCACGGCAACGCCACGCCCGCGCAGATCGCCGACCGGCTCCGCGCCGCACGATCCGTCATCCTGCTCACCCACACCAAGCCCGATGGCGATGCCGTCGGATCCACCATCGGGCTCGCCCGCGCCCTCCACCACGCCGGCATCAAGGCCCTGCCCGTCTACGAGGGCCCCTGGTCCGCGCGCTTCAACGGGCTCGTCGACACCACCCCCACCGAGCAGTTCTCCCCTTCGCTCGCGCAGGAAGAACCCCTCGCCAGCGCCGACCTCATCGTCGTCTGCGACACCTGCTCATGGGGCCAGCTCGTCGAGGCCGAGCCCTACCTCAACGAGCGCACGCCCGAGCGCTGCGTCGTGATCGACCACCACATCCGCGCCAATCCCGAGATCGCCGACCTGCGTTATGTCGACACCGCCGCCGCCGCCGCGTGCCAGATGGTCGCCAAGGTCGCCGTCGAGCTCCTCGGGCTCGACTCGCCCGCGCGCCTCCCCACCGATGTCGCGGCCCCCCTCTATGTCGGCACCGGCACCGACACCGGCTGGTTCCGGCACTCCAACACCACCGCCGGCGTGCACCGGCTCGCCGCCGACCTCATCGACACCGGCATCCCACGCGAACGCCTCTACGCACAGGTCGAGCAGTCCGACACCCTCGCGCGGCTCAAGCTCGCCGGGCGGGCGCTTGCATCACTCCGCCTCGTCAGCAACGGGCGCGGCGCGGTGATGATCCTGAAGAAATCCGACTACGCCGAGTGCAGCGCCGGGTACGACGAAGGCGGCGGGCTCACCGATCTCGTCTCGACAACCGGCATCATCCGCGCCGTCGCCCTCATCCACGAGGTCTCCGGCGACCTCACCAAGGTCTCGTTCCGCTCCAAGTCCGGCGGCACGCTCCCCGATGTCGATGTCAACGCGCTGGCCAACCAGCTCGGCGGCGGCGGACACTTCCACGCCGCGGGCGCCAAGGTCAAGGCCCCGCTCGCAGTCGTCATCGAACGCGTCGAACGACTCCTCGCCGCGGCCACCGCCGACTGAACCGCGCATTCCCGACAACCCGCTCAGGAACGCATCCCGCCGTACATCCCCCACGCGATCGGGAGCAGCACCAGTGCCGGCACCATCGCCCCCATCGCCGGCGGCACGCCCGGATACGCCACATTCGGCGCCGCCGCGGCCGCCACCAGCCCCAGCCCCGCCACCGGCGCCGCCCGCAGCGTCGCGCCCAGAAGCCCCCGCGGCATCCGCAGCAGGAACAGCGGCATCGCCGCCACCAGCACCAGCCCGTTGCTCAGAACCACACCCACGCGCCCCCACCGCGCCCGCTCGAGCCGCGCGGTCGCCGCCGGCTCCAGCCCCCCCACCGACACGATCTCGCCGATCTCCGACCACGACAGGTGAGCGCCGAACCCCTCCATCCACTTCACCCGAAGCCGCGTCGGATCCAGCACCGTCTCGTACGCCTCGATCGGCGTCCCACGCCCATCGCCCGCGCCTCCACCCGCGCCGTCCATCGCCAGGTACCACCCGTCGGTCAGCGACCACCGCCCCGACCCCTCACCCTCCCAGCGCGCTTCGCTCGCACGCAGATGCCCCAACACGCCGGACTCCGGATCGCGCAGCCAGATGTTCACCCCGCCCAGCACGCCCGCCTCCGGATCGAACGACACCGCGTGCCAGACGCTCCCCCGCTCATCCTCGGCCAGCGTCACCGCGATCGACGACACCTCCCCGCGCCCGATGTCCTGAACGCTCCGCCCCAGCCGATCCGCGATCGATGGAATCACCACCTCCTGGTTCACCAGCTGCGCCGCCAGCACCACCGCACCGACCAGAAAAAACGACCGCGACACCCGGAACAACGAGATCCCGCTCGCCAGCATCGCCACGATCTCACGCTGCTTCACCAGCTGCGACGCCGTGAACCCGAGCCCGCCGATCAGCAGCAGCCCCGACAACGCGTTGAACAGCTGCAGCATCCTCGGCCACCACAGCTCCCACACCGCCCACGCCGTCCACACCGCCCTCAGCCAGCCCGAGACATCCTCCGCCGAGTCCGCGCCCGACCCCAGCAGCAGCCCGGCGCGCACGAATAGCCGCAGGTTCAGGAACGCATCGATCGTCACCGTGAACAGCACGAACACCACCGCGAGCAGCACGATGTTCGTCGCGTACAGGCGGGCGATGTACCAGGTCAGTGTCGGCATGCCTGCGGATCCGCACCCCCCGGCGGCCTCAGCGACCCAGGATCACCGGCACCGCCTGCTCGCCCGCCGCCCGCAGCGCGCCCAGCACCTCCGCGGCCGCACGCGCCGATTCCAGGTCGCCGACCAGCAGCAGGTCCGCCAGCGCCTCGATCTGGCGATCCTCGCTCAGCGGGCCGCAACGCCGCGCGCTCGCCGCGGCCGTGTTCAGCAGCAGCACCTGCTCGTTCCCCTCGCTCTGCAGCGCCGCGTCCAGCAGAGCGGTCTGCGCACGCGACTCGCAGATGTACCCCAGCACATCCGCCAGCTCCAGGCGGATCAGCCCCGACGACTCGTTGAGCGCCGCGATCAGCGCGGTCCCCGCATCGTTGATCGACAACGCCGAGCTCCGACCGATCGCCAGCCGGCGCAGCGCCTCGATCGCCTCCAGCGCCGCATCCTCGGCCGCCTCATCGCTCAGGACCTCGCCCGAGGCGCTGCCCACCGCCTGCACCGCCGCCGCCGCGAGCTGCGACTCGGACAACCCCGGCCGCACCATCGTGCTGATCACATCGCCCGAGAGACGGTTGTTGAACCGGACCTGGTCCTCCAGCGACAGGAACACCAGCGCCGGCGTCGCCCGCAGCGAGGGCTCGCCTCGCAGCGCCTCGCTCGCCGCAACGCCCACCTCGCCCGGAAGGTCGATCACCGCGATGTCCACGCCCGGCGTCGCCGCAACATCCGACATCGCGTCGTTCAGGCTCCGCGTCGGCGGGAGCACCGTGAACCCCTCCGACTCCAGCGCCGCACGCAGGAACTGCTGGCGATCCACATCCTCAGCCAGCACAAGCGCGTACCGCACGCCCGACTCCCGGATGAACCCCGCCAGCGTCGGCACCACCCGCTCGGCCCCGATGAACCCGCGCTCGGGCATCGAACGGGCCAGCGCCAGCGCCGCCTCGAAGCGAACCATCCGGTCCGGGTAGGTCAGCGCCCGCACCAGCGGCGTCTGGGCGCTCTCGCCCTCCACCAACCCCGCGCCGCCGATCGAGCTGTCCAGCGCCGCGATCAACGCACGCACCAGCTGCGTGTCGCCATCCTCCAGCGCCAGATCCAGCGCCCGCTGCGTCGAGCCCGCGCCCGCCAGCGTCGCGAAGAACACCGCATCACGGTCCTCCGAGTCGTACAACGGGTTCGGCGTCTCGCCCGACTCGGACAGCTCACGCGCGAAGTTCGCCGCGATCCACACCGCCAGCGCATCGCCGTTTGATGCGTCCTGCGACAGCGCCCGCTCGGCCATCTGCATCGCCATCGTCTCGTGGTACACCACCGTCTCGATCGGCAGCGGCGTCAGGCCCACCTCCGGCGTGAAGTTCCAGATCAGCTGGAAATCCTCGCCGGGGAACGAGAGCAGCCCGCCCACAACCCGGCGCCGACCATCGAAGTACGAACGCGCCTGCGTCTGGTACAGCACCGAAGACCGCACGCTCGCGTCGTAGGTCCCCGTGATCGCCCGGATCGCGTTCTGCGCCTCGCTCCGAACCGTCGGCGCGGTGCCCTCCGCGTTGGCCAGCTCGTACAGCGCCGGCAGCGCCAGCGGGTTGCCCACCTGACCCAGAATGATCGCGATCCGCTCCTGAACCTCCGGGAGCGACGCCGGCAGCGCCGCCAGCAGCGGCTTGACCGCGTCCGAGCCCAGCCGCTCCAGCATCCGCTGCGCCCGGGCCCGCATCCGCAGGTCCTGACCGCCCGAGAGCAGATCGAACAACTGCGGCACCGCGTACTCGCCCGCCGAGATCAGCCGCTGCGTCGCCAGCTGCTCCGCGCGCATCCCCTGGTCGAGCATCGCGATGCTCTCGGAGATCCGCTGCGGGCTCCGCGCACGATCGTCGAGACCGGTCTCATACTTCTTCCAAAGCGCCGCCGCGTCGGCCTCAAGCTCGGGCACCACCAGCGCCCGCCGGTACGCCTCGTCGAACCGAGCGGCCAGCCCGGGAGCATCACCGATGATCGCCGCCAACTCCGTCGCCTCGATGTCCATCTCGAGCAGCGCCCGGATGTTCGCCTGCGCCAGCTCGTACTTCGCCACCGTCACGAAGAACACGAAGTCCTCCACCAGGCGCTGCACGGAAGGACGCGAAGCCTCGCCGGCCGCCCCATCCTGCCGCGCCATCGCCGACGCGGACGCCGTCGAGGGCACACCAAGCATCCCGCACCCCACCGCGAGCGAGCCCGCAACAAGAGACGCAGCCAGAACGGGACGGACACGGGCGGTGTTGCAACGATCGTGAGGCACTGGGGACTCCCTGTCCTGGACTCCGGGCGATACGCACGAGACCCACCCATCCGGGGGCGGGCGCCACGCCCGACGAGCGGCCGCGGATTCGATACGCGAACGAAACACAACCACGCCACAGACGCGGGCCCACACCCGCGGCAGAACGCGATCGAAGGGCGAGCAATCTACTTCCGCCCCAAGCGGAGCGTCAACCGAGCCACCTCCACCACCCAGGCATCCCGATCCCGGGACGACGCGATCGGACCCTCCACAGCAACGGCCGCAGCCCCCGCCGAGCACGCCACCAGCCGTTCGCCCTCAGCCTCGCCCCTGTTCCCCGCCACACACCCCGCACGCCTTCCCGATTTCGGTGCCCACGCCCCACCCCCACCCCGCCTTCCGGCGAATCGAGCCCCCGCCCGAGTGGACCCGCACACCCCTTCCGGGTCCGCCCGCTGATCGAACTTGCGCAGACCCCCGCCCCGCACGGTCAAGGCCCGCACCCCCCGCGTCGATACCTCCGCCACCGGCCAGCGACCGCCCACGGATGGGCCCGGCCCGCACGCCGACCGCGAACGCCCCACACCGATCGAGGTGCTCTATGCAGTGGTTCGAAAAGGAAGTCCTGACCACCGGCGAAGTCGCCAAGCTCTGCAATGTCGCGCCGAGAACGGTCAGCAAGTGGTTCGACTCGGGCCAGCTCGAAGGCTTCCGGATCCCCGGATCACGCGATCGACGCATCCCCACCAAGAACCTCATGCGCTTCATGAAGGCCAACAACATCCCCATGGACGGCGTCTTCTCGGGCCGCCCCCGCGTCCTCGTCGTCGACGACGCCTCGGAAGTCACCCAGCAGCTCGCCGAACTCCTCAAGCAGCAGGGCCGGTACGATGTCCGCACCGCCTCCAACCCCTTCCTCGCCGGCATGGAGTGCGAGCGCTTCCGCCCCCATGTCATTCTCCTGGACATCCACCTCGGCGACACCGAACCCAACGCCTTCACCCGCGCCATCCGCTCCAACGACGAACTCGCCGTCACACGCATCGTCGCCATGTCCGGCAAACTGACCGACGGCCAGCTCGCCTCCCTCCGCATGCAGGGCTACGACGGCTACCTCAAGAAGCCCTTCGCTGGACGCCAGGTCATCGAAGAGATCGAGAAGGCCAACGCCCTCATCCACTGAGCGAACGAGCGATTCGCCCAGCCCGGGCCGCATCGTCCTCACCATTCCGACCACATCCACCGACGCCCTCCGCCCCACGGAGGGCGTCGTCGCGCGCCGACCCCCAAAACGAACATCCCCCGCCGGCGGCGGGGGATGCTTCGACAAAGATCAAGTGGAGCGGATGAGGGTCGAACTCACAACCTCCTCGATGCGACCGAGGCGCTCTCCCAATTGAGCTACCGCCCCAAACAAACCGCCGGCACGCCGCGCGGAACCCGCGCCGCCGTCGGGCCAGAAAAATAGGCGCTCCCGCCGCGCCCCGCCACTCCGCACCCACCACACACCCACCCCGCCCCATCTTCATGCAAACTATTTGCACATTTGTCCCGGCACGCCAATCATCCCCTCGCACACCCTCTCCCATCCGACCCGCCCCGCGCCCCTCCTCCCCATACGATCGCGCGCCCCAGCGATCGCGTCAACGGAGCCACCCCGCCATGCCCGCTCCTTTCACCCGCCACACCCGACCGCCCGCCCGCCTCGCCCGGGCGCTGGCGCTCCTGATCGCCCTCCCGCTCTTGGCCATCGCCGCGTGCGGCCCCGCCGACGACCACGCCGCACCACCCGACGACCAATCCTCATCCTCGCCCCCCACCGCCGACACCATCCACGCCGCCGACACCCCATCCCCATCAGACCAACTCCGCATCGTCGTCTCCATCCCCCCACTGGCGTGGGTCGCCCGCGGGCTCGCGCCCGACTCGGCCCGCATCACCACCCTCCTCCGACCCGGCGCTTCCGAGCACGGCTTCGAGATCACCCCCGCACAGGTCATCGCCATCCGCGATGCCGACATCGTCTTCCTCGCCGGCTTCGGGCTCGAGCCCCGCATCGATGCCGCCCTCGCCCGATTCCCCAACCAGCAGCGCCGCATCGTCCGGCTCGAAGACTCCGTCCCCGAACAATTCCGGCTCGCCGCCGCGGCGTGCTGCCCCCTCCACGCCGACGAAGCACACGACCACGACCACCACCACACCTACACCGCCGACCCGCACGCCTGGCTCGATCCCATCCTCATGGCCCGCTTCATCGACGATGCCGCCACCGCATTCAACGATCCTCCGGCCGATCCCTCCGCGCCACCGCTCTCTGAGCGCATCGCCGCGCTCCAGGCCGAGTGCGCCCAGGTCCACCAGCACTATGTCCAGACGCTCACACCGCTCGAGCACCGCTCCATCGTCGTGATGCACAACGCGTACAACTACCTCGCCGCCCGGTACGGGCTCGAGATCGTCGCCGTCATCCGCCCCGTCGAGACCGCCGAGCCCACCCCCGCCGACCTCGCCAACGCCAACAACGCCATCAACCAGCACGCCGTGAGGGCCATCTTCTCAGAGCCCCAGTTCCCCCTCGGCCCGGCCCGCCGACTCGCCGAACTCACCGGCGTCCGCCTCGAAACCCTCGACCCCCTCGGCGACCACGACTGGCCCGCCACCATGCACAAGAACCTCGATGCGCTCCAGAGAGCCCTCGCGCCCGGCGACTGACACAAGCCCCGGTACCATCGCCACACCCCCCACCAAACCTCACCCCTCCCCACCAAACCTCACCCCCACCCACCCCACGAGCCCCGCCATGCCCGAACTCGCAACCCTCCAGCGCGAAGGGCCCATCGCCCGGCTCACACTCAACCGGCCGGACAAGCGCAACGCCCTCTCGCTCGACCTGCTCGAAGCGCTCCTCCACCACGCCCAGGCCCTCCACGCCCAACCCGACAACACCACCGTCTGCATCCTCTCGGGCCAGGGCCCGGCCTTCTGCGCTGGAATGGACCTCAAGGCCGTCCTCAACGAGCCCGGCGCGCCGCTCAGGCTCCTCTCGGCCATCGCGGAACTCTCCATCGCCATCCGCACCCTCCCCATGGTCGTGCTCGCCAAGGCCCACGGCGCCGCCATCGGCGGCGGATGCGGGCTCATCGCCGTCGCCGACATCGCCATCACGCACCCCGATGCCAAGCTCGGATACCCCGAAGTGGACCTCGGCGTCTGCCCCGCCGTCGTCGCCCCATGGCTCGTCCAGCGCGTCGGCCCCGGTCGCGCGCGCCGCATCCTCCTCGCCGGCGGGCTCCTCACCGGACACCAGGCCCTCGAACTCGGGCTCGTCGATGAGAGCATCGAACGCGCAGCCCTCGACGAGCGCTGCGAAGCGCTGGCCGCCAACCTCGCCAAGTCCGGCGTCCAGGCCGTCCGCGCCACCAAGGCCCTGCTCAACGACCTCGAAACCCCCGACATCCATGACGCCGTCCGGCGCGGCGCTCACATCTCCGCCGAAGTCATCGCCGGCCCCGAAGCCCAGGAACGGCTGAGCAAGATCTACGCCTGACACGCCCCCACCCATCTCCCCCCCGCGGGAGCGCCCCATGCCCGCCCGCACCTCATTCCAACGACTCGCGCGACGCGAACTCCCCGAGGCCCAGCGCCTCCCGCCGGGCGAGCGCTGGCGACTCAACGAGCACATCTACCGCCAGCAGATCGGCGCGGGGCTGGCATGGATGGCCCCCGTCGCCTGCCTGCTCTTCCTCGCCATGATGTTCGCCCCGTCCCTGCTCGCCCGGTTCAACATCCCGAGCCCCATCGCCATGGTGCTCATCATCGTCGCCGGCTTCACCGCGCAGTTCATCGCGCTGGCCATCTACCAGAAACGCGAGGGCCACCGCATCGTCTGGAAGGCGCTCAACCGCTGCGGATGCCGCACCTGCCCGCGATGTGGGTACGACTGCCGGAACACCGAACCGCCCATCTGCCCCGAATGCGGCGGATCACTGGAAGACGCGGCCGCGTACCGCCCCGGGGGCGCGGAGCCATGACCATGCCGGACCGCACCCGAACCCCGCTCAAGCACGCCGATCCGCACTCGCCGCTCTGGGATCTTGAAGCCGTGCGGCGTGTGCCGCCCGAGTCGCGCCCGGCGGTCATCCGCACCATCGTCAAACTGCAGGATGACGACCCGGTGTTCCGAGCATTCAACTCGATCGCCCTCGCCGGAATCGGCGTGCTGGCGGCGAACGCCATGGTGCTCCTGCTCGGCGCTTACAGGCTCGAACCGTCCGCCTACTTCGGCGCGCCGCTGGTGTTCATCGGGCTCCTCCCCGTGATATTCCCGCAGCTCGTCGCACGCCGACGCCAGCGACTGGCCTGCGAGGCCCTGAGCATCTGCGGCCACCCCACCTGCGAGCGCTGCGGGTACGACTGCCGATTCGTCCCCGCCGCCGTGTGCCCCGAATGCGGACACCCGCTCACCCTCGCGCCCACGCCGCCCGACCACGCCCAGATTCCCGCCACCCGGGCACCGACACATTGACTTGCCATCGGCGGACCACCACCCGACGATCCCCACATGCCCGGCGGCCTCTTCGATCCATCCAAAATGCGCGGCAGCCCACCGCCCGATCCCAGCGCACGCACCGCCGCCCCCGACGATGCCCTCTCCGTCTCGGCCCTCTGCCAACTCATCACCAACGCCCTGGCCGATCGCATCCCCCGCACCATCCGCGTCGTCGGCGAGATCTCCGGCTTCCGCGACCGATCGCACTGGTACTTCGACCTCAAGGATGAGTCCGCCGTCATCAACTGCGTCATGTTCGCCGCCGCCGCACGCGGCGTGAGCTTCCCGCTCGAGAACGGGCTCAAGGTCATCGCCGAGGGGCGCGTCGACTTCTATCCCAAGCAGGGCAAGACCCAGGTCTATGTCAACCGGCTCGCGCCCATCGGCGCTGGCGAACTCGAACTCCGCTACCGCGCCTTGGTCGAGCAGCTCCGCGCCCTCGGCTGGTTCAATCTGGCCCGCAAGAAGCCGCTCCCCGCATTCCCGAAGCGCATCGCCATCGTCACCTCGCGCACCGGCGCAGCCCTGCAGGATGTCATCGACACCGCACGCCGCCGCTGCCCCATGGTCGAGCTGGCATTGGTCGATGTCCGCGTGCAGGGCGAGGCCGCCGCACCCGAGATCGCCCGCGCCCTCCGGAGCCTCTCACGCCACCGCGCCGCCCACGCCATCGATGCCATCATCCTGACACGCGGCGGCGGATCGATGGAAGACCTCTGGGCCTTCAACGAGCGCATCGTCGCCGAGGCCATCGTCGAATCGCGCATCCCCATCGTCGCCGCCATCGGTCACGAGACCGACACCACCATCGCCGAACTCGTCGCCGATGAGCGCTGCGCCACGCCCACGCAGGCCGCCATGCGACTCATCCCCGACCGCGCCGCCCTGCTCGAACAGTGCGATGCCCAGGCCGCCCGCATGTCCACCGAGCTCCGCCGACGCCTCCGGTACGAGGCCCAGCGGCTCCGCGCCGCCGCGCGGCTCCCGTGGTTCACCGATCCACGCGCCATCATCGATGCCCACCGCGCCCAGGCCGCATCGCTGCACCGCCGGCTCGGCGCTGCCATCCGCCACCGCCTCCAGCGACAGCGCGCCGACCTCAGCGACCACGCCATCCGCATCGCACGCGGCCGCCCCGAAGCCGTCTACGCCACACGCATCGCACGCCTCGACACCATCGGCGCCCGCCTCGTCCGGGCGCTCCGCGACCGCCTCTCGCAACAGCCCATCCACGCCGCCCACGAGCGCCTGAGCTTCGCATGGCAGGAACTCGCCCAGCGCCGCCGCGACCGCCTCGATGTCCTCGATCGCGAACTCCGCCTCACCGCCCCCGATGCCATCCTCCGCCGAGGCTTCTCCATCACCACCATCAACACCAGGCTCGTCCGCTCCACGGCCGACGCCGCGCCCGGCGACACCCTCACCACGCGCCTCGCCGATGGCACGCTCACCTCCATCATCACCCCCTCCGACGAGTCGCCCGCACCGAGCCGCCCACCCGATCCGCCCGCATCTTCCCCGGACACCCCCATGCCCGCCCGACCCGCCCTCCGACCCGCGCGCCGTTCAAACACGCGCACCAAACCCAACGAACGCGACCAGCTCCGCCTGTTCTGATGAACGCGCACGCCCCGCCCGCCCATCCCCCGCGCGCCCCGGATACCCTCCCCTCGTGGCCAAGCGAAACCCGCCAACCGAGCAGCACCCGGACCCCACCGCGCCCGAGCGCCTGACCTACGAGCAGGCCATGGAAGAAGTCGAGGCCATCGCCGACCGCATCGAGTCCGGCGAGGCCGGACTCGATGAGTCCGTCGCCGCCTACGAACGCGGCATGGCCCTTATCCGCCGGTGCAGAACCCTGCTCGAACAGGCCGAGCAGCGCGTCATCGAACTCTCCGCCGAGCCGCCCGCCCGCAGCGCCGCGACCGACGCCGATGCGCCCGACGAGGACCCCGACGCGTGACCGCGCCGACCACCCTCGCCGCATCGCTCGCGTTCTACCAGTGGTCGCTCGCGCTCACCGGGCTCGCGTTCGTCTTCTCGCTCGGCGCCATCGTCGGATCCTTCCTCAATGTCGTCGTCTACCGCCTCCCCGCCGGCGTCGGGCTCGTCTCGCCGCCCTCGCGCTGCCCCCACTGCGACACCCGCCTCACCTGGCGCGAGAACATCCCGATCCTCGGATGGCTCCTCCTCCGCGGGCGCTGCCGGTTCTGCAAGTCGAAAATCTCCATCCAGTACCCGCTCATCGAGGCCCTCGTCGCGGTCCTCTTCTCCATCCCCTATGTCCTCTGGTTCATGCGCCCCTCGCTGCTGAACCTCATCGGCTTCGATCCCGCACCGCTGACCCCGGACTGGGCCGCCGATGGCCTGCGCTGGATGTGGCCCCAGCTCATCATCCTCTGGACGCTGCTCGCCTCGCTCGTGGCCATCACCCTCATCGACGCCCGCACCTTCATGATCCCGGGCTCGCTTCCACGACTCATCATCGGCGTCGCCGTCGTCGTTCACCCTCTCCACGCGCTCTGGATCCAGCACGCCCGCGGCGGGATCCTCAAGTCCGATGCCGTCTGGACCATCCCCACCCTCGACACCCGCTGGATCGCCATCGCCCTCTTCGCCACCGCGGGGCTCATCATCAGCGAGGTCCTCCTGCGCCTCCGTATCTTCCCGCTCCCCTTCGCCGACTACGACGAATGGGCCGAGCAGCACGAGCGCACCCGGCAACAAGCAAGCACACCCCCGCCCGCGGAACCCACCGCGCCACCCGACACACCCCTCCCCGATCCCACCGACCACGCCCCCGACCACCGACCCTCGGACACCGGATCCATCTCCATCGCCTTCCGGCGCGCCCTCTACCTCACCGGCCCGGCGCTGGCCCTCATGCTCGCCGGCTTCTCCATCGGCATCCGCATCGGCGCGCCGCTCCGCCTCGCCGGGCTCGGGCTCCTCATCGGGCTCGGCATCGGGCTCCCCCTCCGCCGCCTCGTCCCCGACGATCCCGCGCCCACCACCGATCCCAACAACCCCGACGCCCCATCTACCCACCCCAACGCCGACGAGCCGGACTGGGTCCTCTACCCCCACGCCCGTCGCGAGATGGGCAAGGAACTGCTCCTCGTGGCGCCCGTGCTCGCCGCCGGCACGCTCGGCTGGCTCCTGGCCGCGCCGGGCGCTGCCCTGCACACCGCGCTGGTCGACCCGCCCCTCTGGCTCCACGCCCTGGCCGCATCGCTCCTCGGGCTCCTCGTCGGCGGCGGGCTCGTCTGGGGGATCCGCATCCTCGCCACGCTCGGCTTCGGCAAGGAAGCCATGGGCTTCGGCGACGTCCACCTCATGGCCGCCGTCGGCGCCGCCACCGGGTGGCTCGTCCCGGTCCTGGCCTTCTTCACCGCGCCCTTCCCGGCCCTCCTCTGGGCCGCCGCATCCGTCATCGCCGCCCCGCTGTTCAAACGAGCCGGATCCGCGCTCCCATTCGGCCCCCACCTCGCCGCCGCCACCGTCTTCGTCGTCTTCGCCTGGCCGCTCTACGAGTGGGGCGCCCGCGCGCTGGCCGGAAACCCCGCCATCCCCTGAGCGCGCCCGCACCACGATCCCCACAATCAGAGCACAAACCCCCGAACATCCGATATGCTGTGTTCGCACGGAAATTCCGCGCATCACGCACACTTCACTCGGAATCCCGGAGACATCGGCCATGCGCATCGGCAAGCGGGGCACCTCACCGACCACCACTCCTTCCGCCCACACCGGCATCCTCACCCGGACCCTCCTGCTCCTGGCCCTCGCCATCGGCGCCGCCACCACCGGGTGCGCCAACAAGCAGGCCCAGCAGCCCTCCGCCCTTGAGATCGAGAACCAGGAACTCCGCGCCCGCCTCGCACAGGTCGACGCCGCCCTCGCCGAGGCCGAAGGCCGCGCCGGAACCCTCGAAGGCGAGGTCGACCGCCTCGAAGCCGAGCGCGCTGCCCTTCAGCAGCAACTCGACTCGTCCTCCCGCCCCGCCGTCGGGCGCAACACCGGCTTCGAAGGCATCTCCGACATCTCCGTCTCATCGCGACCCGGCGAACTCGTCGTCGACATCGCCGCCGATGTCCTCTTCGCCTCCGGCTCCGCCACCCTCCGCAACGACGCCAAGCAGCGACTCGACCAGGTCGCCGGCGTGCTCAATTCCAGGTACGCCTCCAACCAGATCCGCGTCGCCGGACACTCAGACTCCGACCCCATCCGCAAGTCGAGCTGGAAGACCAACGAGCGCCTCTCAGCCGAACGCGCCCTCGCCGTCGAGGAATACCTCGTCTCCAGGGGCATCTCCCAGAACCGCACACACATCGCGGCCTACGGCCCCTCCAATCCCAAGGGCACCAAGGCCGCCTCCCGGCGCGTCGAGATCATCATCCTCTCAGGGAACTGACCCCCCATGCCGCCCCACGCGGGCGACGCGAGACCTCGCGACACGCCGCTCGAACTCACCACGCCCGTCGAGAAACTCCCGGGCGTCGGCCCCAAGCGCGCCCGCGCGCTCCGAAGGCTCGACATCCGCGCCCTCGCCCATCTCATCAACCACATCCCATTCCGCTACGAGCGCCACGCCGCCGAAACGAACATCGACCAGCTCCCCATCGGCGAGACCATCACCGCACGCGGGCAGGTCACCGCCATGCGCACCGCCGGCGGGCACGGCAAGCGCCGGCGCACCGAGGCCGTCCTCCATGACGGGCACGGACGCCTCGACCTCGTCTGGTTCAACGCGCCGTGGCTCGCCGACCGGCTCAAAGTCGGCATGACCATCCGCGTCCGCGGCAAGTCCGCCCTCTACGCCTCCAACCCCAGGCTCACCAACCCCAAGTGGGAGCCCATCGACGATGATGACGCTCCAGAGCCCGCCCAGCAGCGGCTCATGCCCGTCTACCCCGCCAGCGAGGACCTGCCCTCCACCCAGATCGCCGCCATCATCGACGCCGTCCTCGACCAGACCCTCCCGCTCCTCGAAGACCACCTCCCCGACGACTACCGGCGCGAGCGCGCCCTCCCCACCCTCGCCGACACCTACCGCATGCTCCATCGCCCGGGCGATGAGCCCGAAGCCCAGGAAGCCCAGCGCCGCCTCATCTTCGACGAGCTGCTCATGCTCCAGCTCGGCGTGCACATGAAGCGCGCCTGGACCCGCCGTACACTCAGCGCGCCCGCCCTTCGATGGTCCAAGGCCATCGACCAGCACATCCGCCAGCGCCTCCCCTTCACCCTCACCGAGGCCCAGGACGCCGTCATCGCCGAGATCGCCGCGGACCTCCAGCGCGACACCCCCGCCAACCGGCTCATCCAGGGCGATGTCGGCTCCGGCAAGACCGTCGTCGCCCTCTACGCCATGCTCATGGGCGTCGCCTCCGAGCGGCAGGCCGCCCTCATGGCCCCGACCGAGGTCCTCGCCGAGCAGCACTTCGCGTCCATCAGCGCCATGCTCGAAGGCTCGCGCGTGAGGCTCCAGCTCCTCACCGGCTCGCTCGCCGAGCCCGACAAGGCCGCCGCCCACGCCGCCATCGAGGCCGGCGAGATCGACATCATCATCGGAACCCACGCCCTGATCACCGAGAGCGTGCGATACAAGTCCCTCGCCGTCGCCATCATCGACGAGCAGCACCGCTTCGGCGTCCACCAGCGCGCCCGCCTCCGCGAGAAAGCCGCCGGCGATGCCCCCGACAAACAGGGCTCGCCGCACATCATCGTCATGACCGCCACGCCCATCCCGCGCACCCTCGCCCTCACGGTCTTCGGCGATCTCGATGTCTCCACCATCACCGGGCTCCCGCCGGGGCGACAGCCCATCTCCACGCGGCTCGTCACCCCGGACCAGCGCGCTGGCGTCTACGACTTCGTCAGGCAGCGTCTCGAGAACAACGACCAGGCCTACATCGTCGTCCCCGCCATCGACGCCGACCAGGCCGAACTCCAGCCCAAAGCAGACGCCGCGGAGCCCGCCCGCAAGCTCCGCACCGTCCGCGAGCTCGTCGCCGAACTCGAAGCCGGGCCCCTGGCGGCACACCGCATCGCCGGCATCCACGCCCGCCTCAAGCGCGCCACCCGCGAGCAGGTCATGGGACGCTTCCGCGCAGGGCTCGTCCACGCCCTCGTCGCCACCACCGTCATCGAGGTCGGCGTCGATGTGCCAAACGCCACCGTCATGGTCATCGAGGATGCCGAGCGGTTCGGGCTCGCGCAGCTCCACCAGCTCCGCGGGCGCGTCGGACGCGGAACCAAGCGCTCGGCCTGCATCCTCATCTCCGGCGCCACGACCCCCGAGTCCCAGGCCCGGCTCGAAGCGTTCGTCAGCACCTCCGACGGCTTCGAGCTCGCCGAGAAAGACCTCGAACTCCGCGGCATGGGCGAGTTCTCCGGCACCAGGCAGTCCGGCGTCATGCCCTTCCGCCTCGCCCAGTTCCCGCGCGACCTCGAACTCCTCCGCCTCGCCCGCCGCGATGCGGGCGCATGGATCGAGCGATCCCCCGAACTCGCCGCGCCCACCGAACGACTCCTCAAACGACGCCTCATCAAGGCCCACGGCGAAGCGCTCGGGCTCATCGACATCGCCTAGCGGCGCATGTGGATCAGCGTTTTGCGCTGTTCTTCAGAAAATCCTGTTGTCTCCCATCGAACCCACACCACACTGAGGGCATGCCCCACCAAGCCGCCCTCCTCGAGCGCCTCCGGACCGCCGTCGGGCAACGCACCTTCAGCACCGTCGCCGAAGCCACCGGCACCAGCGCCGAGACCGTGCGCCGATACCTCGCGAAGGAAAAGACACCCAGCATCGAGTTCCTCGCCGCCCTCTGCCGCGCGTACAACCTCAACGCCCACTGGCTGCTCATGGGCGCAGGCCCCATGCTCAGAACCGAATCGCCGCACCACGCGCTCCAGCAGGGCGAGCCCGCCGAACTGCTCTTCGCGGTCGCCGATGCGCTCGAACAACTCGTCGAGCGCGTCGAGCGGCTTGAGTCCATCGTCCACGCGATCGAATCTCAGGCATTCGATCCACCCGCCGCCATCCGCGCGCCGCGCCACGCCGGCGATGAGGGCGGCATCGCCGGAACCATCAAGCCCGCCGCGGCCTCCGCCCCCCAGCGCTCCGACCGCACCGGCAGGCGAAGCCCCCGCCGATCCCCGCGCGACGCCGGCTGACCCCCCAATTCCCAAGCCAAACCCAGCCCGCCCCGCCCGATCCATCCGACATCCGCCGGGCCGACAGCCCGCGCGCCGCACGGATCCGCGCCCGAACACCTACCCTCACCCCATGCCCTTCAACGACGAACTCGCCGATCGATTCGACGAGATGGCATCCCTGCTCGAGGTCCTCGCCGAGAACCGCTTCCGCGTCGCGGCCCACGCCAAGGTCGCGCGCATCCTCCGCGACATGACCGACGACCTCAAGCCACTCGCCGAGGACAAACCGGCGCTCACCGCCATCGAGGGCATCGGCGACAAGACCGCCGACAAGATCGCCGAGTACGCCCGCACCGGACACATCGAGGAACTCGACCAGCTCCGCGCCAAGGTCCCCGCCGGGCTCACCGAGGTGCTTGAGGTCCCCGGGCTCGGACCCAAGACCGTCGCGCTGCTCTGGAACCAGCTCGGCGTCACCTCGCTCGAAGACCTCAAACGCGCCATCGAAGACGGCTCGGCCGCGACCCTCCCGCGCATGGGCGCCAAGTCGATTGAGAAAATCAAGGCCTCGATTCGCTTCCACGAGTCCTCCGCCGAACGCACACCGCTCGGGCTCGCACTCCCCATCGCCGAACACATCATCGAGTCGCTCAAGAACGCGGACAAGTCCATCCAGCGCATCGACTACGCCGGCTCGCTCCGCAGGGGCGCCGAGACCATCGGCGACATCGACATCCTCGCGGCCACCAGCGATCCCGCAGCCACCGTCGACGCCTTCAAGAACCTCGAAGGCGTCCAGGAAGTCATCGCCAGCGGCGAGACCAAGACCTCCATCCGCTACACCCACGACCGGCGCACCCTCCAGGTCGACCTCCGCATCGTCCCGAGCGACCGCTACGGCGCAGCGCTGCTCTACTTCACCGGATCCAAGAACCACAATGTCAAGCTCCGCGAGCGAGCCATCGAACGCGGCATGACCCTCAACGAGTATGGCCTGTTCAAGGAGACCGAAGCGCAGCGCCGCGAGGGATCACCACAGTCACGCGGCGCCAAGCCCATCGCCGCCGACACGGAGCACAGCGTGTACGAAGCCCTTCAGCTCCCTTTCATCGAGCCCGAACTTCGCGAGGACCGCGGCGAACTCGCCGACGACTTCGAGCCGCCGAAGCTCATCAAACTCGAAGACATCCGCGCCGAGCTCCACGCCCACACCACCGCCTCCGATGGCAGGCTCAGCATCGAACAACTCGCAGAGCACGCGAAGCAGCGCGGCTTCCACACCATCGCCGTCACCGACCACTCCGTCTCGTCCACCATCGCCGGAGGGCTCGACCCCGACCGCCTCCGCCGCCACATCGACGCCGTCCGAACCGCCGATGAGAACACCAGGGGGATCACCATCCTCGCCGGCTCCGAGGTCGACATCCTCTCGGACGGATCGCTCGACTACGACGACGACCTGCTCGCACAGCTCGACATCATCGTCGCCTCGCCGCACGCGGCACTCACGCAGGACACCGCCACCGCCATGAAGCGGCTCCTGCGCGCCATCGCGCACCCGCTCGTGAACATCCTCGGTCACCCCACCGGGAGGCTCATCAACCGGCGCGCCGGGCTCGAACTCGAAATCCCCGAACTCGCCGCCGCCGCCGCGCAGCACGCCGTCGCCCTCGAACTCAACGCCAACTGGATGCGCCTCGACCTCCGCGACACCCACCTCCGCATCGCCATCGAGAAAGAAGCGCTCATCACCATCGACTGCGATGTCCACACCCCCGACCACTTCGACCACCTCCGCTTCGGAATCCTCACCGCGCGCCGGGCCGGGCTCGAACCGGACAGATGCCCCAACACATGGACGAAAGCCAGGCTCCACAAGTGGCTCCGGTCCAAGCGCTGAAACGACATACAATCCCGCCGATGCCATCCCAGCCCCCATCGCACACCGCCGCGACCCCGGCGCTCCAGATCATGGAGCCGCTCTGCGCGGTCTTCCGCAGGCACCTCAAGTCCGTCGGCCAGAAGTACACCCCCGAAAGAGCGCAGGTCCTCGACGCCATCATCGGGCTCGACGACCTCTTCCAGGCCGACCACCTCATCGAAGAAATGAAACGCGCCGGGCACCGCGTCTCCAAGGCCACCATCTACAGGACGATCAAGCTCCTCCAGGAAGCCGGCATCATCCAGCAGGTCCTCGTCAACTCAGAACACGCCCACTACCAGCTCGCCTACGGCCAGCGCCCCCGCGACCTGCTCATCCTCGTCGACACCGATGAGGTCATCCCCATCGATGTCCCCGAGCTCGTCGCCATCCGCGACCGCATCTGCAAGCAGCACAACATCACCCCGCAGGGCCACCGCCTCCAGATCTTCGCCACACGCCACGCCGTCGCCCCCCCCAACCCCCCCAGCTCGCCCGCCCCGCGCTGAAACCGCGCCCCCTCCCGCCGGCGCGCGCAGCGGGCGTCCGCGGCCACCCACCACGGGGCCGAGAACGCCACGCCGCGCACCATCCTCTCGGATGCGCGAGATTCGCTCGCTCCCCCAACTCCTCCCACCAACCCCCATCCCCGCGACCGGATCACGCCGCCGTCGGCGCCATCCGCTCGCTCAGCTTCCGAAGACCGCGGTACTTCCAGTTCGTCACCGCGGACATCGAAGCGCCCAGCGCCTCGGCCGTCTCACGCAGCGAAAGGCCCTGCAGCACCGTCAGACGCACCGCCGCCTCCTCGTTCGGGCTCAGCGCCGCCAGGCGGATCTCCTCCGCGTCGTACATGGGCACGCGCATCTGAGGACCGAGCTTCGATTCCATCATCGAGGCCGCCCGCGGGGATTCCTTGCCCAGATACTTCTGAAACCGAGACGCGGTCCGTCCCTGCCCCCGGATCCGGTTGTGCGCGATCTTGATCAGGTACGAAACCCGGATCTCTCGCGTCCGCAGGTCCGGCATCGTCAATAACTTGACGAACACATCCTGCGTCACATCCTCCGCGGTCGCCGCGTCGGTAAGTTGTTTGGCGAAGGCGTACACGCGATCGTAAAAGCGCTCCATGAGCGCATCGACAACCGCCCGGTCCGATGCTGTGGCCATTCCATGCTCCCAAGCGTCAAGGGTTGGGACAACTGACTTCGGCGTGGCCATCCTGACCACGCCCCACCAGCAACAAAGATACCCCCGGATTTCCGGACCGCGCCGAAACTCGGACCTTGCCCTGCAAAAACGCCGCACGAAAACATCCCTTTTCGCATCCCCCAAATCCGTCCCGACGCAACCACGACATCTTGCGCCTACACCCCGAACCAACCACAACGCTCGTCCCACAACCGGGCCGAGCCGCCATCGCCAATCGCCACTTCTTCACAACTGAATCTGGATAACCTGTGAAGTGGGCGTGGTCACCATGGCGCGCCTCCGCCAACTCCCGCAACAAACCAAGCGCAACCCCGCGCGCCAAACCCGCGCGCTGCAGCCGGACCCACCACCCGAATCACACCCCGAGCCGCTCACGCAGCAACGCCTGCGAATCCGCGAACGCGATCCGCATAAGCAGCCGTCGCCGAAACCGAGGCGTGCTCCGGGGGCCCTCGAACCGCCGAGCCACCCGCACCGGGACCCAACCGCACGCCCCCCCGCCCATCCCCGCTTCGAACCCCACCTCCGAACCCCTCGCATCGCGCCCGGCCATCCCCTCATCATCCCACACCGCCGCCGATTCGCCGATCCGCCCCATCACCGTCGACCACCGCGATCGCACCACCCACCCCGGGCACTCGAGCAAGCCCCACCCGCACGGCACCTCAGTCGCCCGCAACAACCCCGCCGGGCTCAGCACATACAGATGATCCGCCAGCCGGTACCGCGCCATCCGGCTGAACTTCGTCCCGCCGTGGATCTGCGCATCGAGCCGATCCAGCCGCCCCACCACCCGCCGATGATCTCGACCGATCACCCCGCTCACCCGCCCCGCCAGCGCCCCCGGAAACAGGTGCCCCTCGCCCTGGCCGCCCAGCGTGGGATCCCGGCGGAGCGCCTCCAGCTCCATCGCCACCCGCTCACCCTCCAGGCGTGAACGCAGGGCGGTCAGCCGATCCAGGTCGCCCCGCTCGCGCAGGAAATCACCCCGAGCCTGTTTGCACTCCACGATCACCGTCGTCGGACGCAGCCGCCCCAGCTTCCCCGAACGCCGCGCCCCGCTGCCCATTTCCGCCGCCCTGTCTCCAGCCCCATCCGCTTCCTCAGCGCCGCCCGCGCCTCCGAACAACCCTCCCTCGCCATGCCCCACGCGCGCCGACACCAGCCGCCGCATCGCCGCCTCACCATCGCGCCCGCCATCCCGCCGCCCGAACCCCGCCACATCCACCACATGCCGCCCGATCGGGCAACGCACCTCCATCCCGATAGCCGAGAACCCCCGCGCGCCCAGGTACAGGCACGCCAGCCGCTTCAGGTTCGCATGCGCGGTCGACTCCATCCCCCCAGTCTAGATCCGATTCGAACACATCCCAAACACACCTCCACGGCCTCACCGCTCCGGTTCCTCCTCCGTCCATGAGCTGATCCGCATCCGCCCCGACCGCCGCCCCGTCCCCGCCGCCGACAGGTCCACCATCTGGTCGACCATCGTTGCGCCCATCACCACCCGCGAGCGCGATGGCACCACCGTCTCCGATCGCGCCATCCGACCGTCCGGCGTCACCAGCTCCACCCGGTACGACGCCGCCGGATCCACACCACCGAAGTGCGCCCGCATCGGCTCGATCCCCGCGAACCCCATCGCGTTGCCCACGATCCGCTGCCCCACCAGCGCCCCCGTCGCATCGAACACCCGGATCGTCGATCCCGGCACATCCGTGTGCACCAGCAGGTACCGATCGTTCTTGTCCAGGTTCTCGTACAGCAGCGCGGTCATCGACTCGTTTGTGATCGCGATGTCCAGCGCCCCATCGTTGTCAAAGTCCACCCACACGCAGTGGTGCGCCTTGCCGGAGGTCGTGCAGTTCGCCACCGCATCGTCGACCCGCTCGAAGGTCCCATCGCCCAGGTTCCGGAACAGCGCCGCCGGCTCCCCGATCGCCGCCACATACAAGTCGATGAGCCCGTCGTTGTCGAAATCACCCCACGCCGCCGACCTCTGCGCCGCCGGGTACGACACGCCCGCGCTGGCCGTCACATCCTCGAACCGACCCTCCACATTCCGGAACAACAGCCCGGGCATCCCCGCCCGCGCATCGGGCACGAACACATCGAACCACCCATCGTTGTCGTAATCACCCCACGCCGCGCCGATCTTCCGATCGTTGTGCGTGTCGTACTTGATCCCGCGATCGTTCCGCCGCCACATCCCGTTCCCATCCGACAGGATCAGCAGCCCCGTCGACAGGTTGTACAGCGCATCGAGCACCCCATCGCCGTTCGCATCCGCGCCCGACACATAGTCGCCGTTCCCCGCATCGCCGAACCCGAAGTCCGAGCCCCGCCGCTCCTCCGGCAACTCGCCCGCCTCCGGCGACACCACCGCCGCCCAGTTCGCGGTGTTCCCCGACAGCGCCAGCACATCCGGGCGACCGTCCAGATCCAAGTCCATCGCCATCACCGCCTCGCAGTTCCGCGCGCTCGGGATGATCGGCTCTTCCATCTCCACGAACCCGCCCGATCCATCGTTGAGCAGCCCGTGCACCATGTCGTAGTCATGCGGCACGCCCGCGATGTCCAGCGCCCCATCGCCGTTCAGGTCCACCACCACGCCCTGCCGGATCAGCGTCTGACCATCGGCCCGCACGCCCACCCGGTCGAATCGCGCCCCGCCCACATTCCGCACCACGCACGAGCCTCGATCGCCCGTGACAAAGCAATCCAGATACCCATCGCCATCGAAGTCCGCCCAGTGCATCCCCGACCCGCGATCCATCAGCGTCGTCCAACTCACACCGAACCCCAGCCCGCGCCCCACCTCGCGGAAGATCGGGCGGTGCGCCGCCGCATCCGCGATCCCCAGCACCCGCACCCGGTCCAGGCACCATGACTCATCATCCAACCGCTGCAGGTTCCGCCCGCGGAACCCGATCACCACCTCTTCTCCCAACGGTGTGAACTCGATGAACACATTCCGATAGACATCATCCTTGTACCGCGTCGTCCCGCCGATCTCCTTCTCCCAGACCACGGGCCACTCCCCATACGACTGCGTCGACCACACACCGAAGGTCTCTTCCAGCACCACCTGCCCATCGACCATCACCATGAAGTAGTCCGGTCCCCAACGCGTGTTGTCACCATCCCACGAGTCGATGCAGTAAAGATCGAACACCAGCGCCAGCCGCTCGCCGGGCGTCACGCCCAGCGTCAGCTCCACCGTGTTGTTCGTGTGCCGTCCCAGCACCCGCTTCCCGTCGTTCAGGACAAACGACGCATCGTCGGACCACTCGTTCCCCACGCCGGATGCGAAATCGCTCTCGTACGGGACCTCAGACGCCCACACCATCCCGGCGCACGCGCACACACCCATCGTCCACGCCGCGCCACGCCATCCGTTCCCAATTCGATCCGCACGCATCATCAGCATCTCCCGATCCCGCCGCACACCGGACCCCGACGGCCTCGGATCGACCGAATCCCGCGCACCCGCGCCGACACACCGGAACCACCCGCTCGCGCGCACGACCGGGCATCCGGGCACAACGCACATCCCTCCCGAACCGCGCCTCCGAAGCGCTCCGATAGCCGCGCGCGCCGCGCACCACCCACCCACAACAGGGAGCCGCCGATCGCCCCACCGGAGCCGCCCGAATCGGCCGATCTACCATCTCCAACACCATGCGCGCGCTGCTCAGCCCATACGAACTCGACCCATGGTCCCCCGCCGCCGCGGCCGCGCTGTCCATCTTCGACGACACCACCACCATCCGACCCCTCCCACCGCCCGAGACCCGCCAGCGCGAAGCCCCCGCGCTCGCCGCCCTGCTCGATCGCTGGCACTGGACCGCGCCGCTCTGGCAGCACCAGCTCCTCACCGCGCTCGACGACCACGACCAGCCCACCATCGCCCACGCCCAGCGCATCGCCCGAGCCTTCCAGGATGACCCGCGCATGGCCCCCATCCAACGCCTCACCGCCCGCGGATGGAACAGGCACGCCGACGACGAAACACAAGCCTGCGAAGCGCTCTGCCGCAGCCTCCTCGCCCTCGACGCCGACCCCGCCTTCGAACTCCCCATCGCCGCCGCCGTCGATGCGCTGGCCATCCGCTCAGGCGCCATCATCTGCCGAGCCCGCGGCGGAGGCATGATCGATGCGCTCGAACGACGCGCTGCGCCCACCCAGCTCGCACGCTTCGCGATCCCCACGCTCCTCGGCGCCGAGGGGCAGCAGATCCTCGACGCCCGCGCCCGCCTCGAGCCCCAGCGCGACCAACTCGCCCGCGCCATCAACAACCTCACCAGCGCCGGCGCGCCCACGCCCACCGCCATCGCGCGCCTCCACACCGCCGCCGACCGCTACACCGCCGCCTTCGACGAGGCCTACCACCACATCCCCGCCATCTCATCGCAGCACCACACCGCCGATCAGGCTCGCCGCTCCTTCATCGTCATCACCATCGCGCGCACCACACCAGACCCCACCCTCGCCGCCGCCGCACGCCTCGCCTCCATCGTCGGCGGGCGAAGCCACGACCGCCGGCTCGCCACCGCCGCCACCACGCCACACGCCGACCCCGAGCCATCTCTCAACGCCATCGTCGCAACCGACACCCCCGACGCACTCCACATCGCCACCATCAAACGCGTCGCCTGGCACCCCACCCCCCCCAGCGCCCCACCCGACACACCCTGATCGCCCGATCCCCCACACCACGCGCACCTCCCCAGCACAGCGCACCACCCCACCAACGCCCGCCACGCGCCCTTGGTCCCAAAAGTGGCATCGCCAATCCCGTCCACCGCGCGCCGCACCGCGCTGCCCGCCACGCAATCCGAGGTACGGTCGATGGGACACGCCCATCCCCGACCCCCCGCGCCGCGCCAGGAGCCATGACCATGCGCCACCACACCAGCAACACCATCACCATGCCAGCCCTTCACGCGCTGGCCACCGCCGCGCTGCTCGGGCTCGCGGCCCACCACGCGCCCGCCGCCGCGCACGCGGACCAGCCCGCGCCCCCCGACCAAACCCAGCCCCAACCCCAGCCGCAAGCCCAGCCGCAACCCGAAGCCCTCCCGCACCCCGCCCGCAAGCGCTACGACGACCACGCCATCGTCGCCATCAACGCCCGCACCCACCGCCAGCTCATGGCCGCCATGGCGCTCGGCGAGATGCTCAACTGCCGCCCGTCACGACACACCCCCATCGAACTGCTCATCCCGCACGAGAGCCTCCCCGCGCTCGATGAGGCAGACCTCGACTACCGCATCATCATCGACAACGCCCAGAACCTCATCGACGCCGAGGACCAGCTCCGCAAGGAGGCCCGCCGCCTCGCCGAGCAGCAGGCCCAGGCCGCCGATGGCGGACCCGACAACGGCGTCGAACCCTTCTTCGCCGACTACCGCTCGCCCGACGAGATCAACACCTACATCAACGCCCTCGCGAACGACAACCCCGCGCTCGCCACCATCATCCCCGTCGGCCAATCGCTCCAGGGCCGCCCGATCAACGCGGTCCGACTCACCTCCGACCCCTCCGACACCACCCGACCCATCATCTTTATCCAGGGATGCCAGCACGCCCGCGAGTGGATCAGCCCCGCGTCCGTCCTCTGGGCCATCCAGAACCTCATCAACAACTACGGCACCGACCCCGAGATCACCCACCTCCTCGATGCGCTCGAGTGGCACTTCATCCCCGTCGTCAACCCCGACGGATACCAGCACAGCATCGATGTCGACCGCTTCTGGCGCAAGAACCGCAGGCCCAACTCCAACGGATCGTTCGGCGTCGACCTCAACCGCAACTGGAGCTACGAGTGGGGGCTCTCCTCCGGATCCAGCGGCAACCCCAACTCTCCGGTCTATCGCGGCACAGCCCCCCTCTCCGAGCCCGAATCCAGCGCCGTCGCCCAATACATCTGCGCCCTCAACGGCGGTTCCAGCCTCGAAGACTGCCCCCCCGGACGAGTCCTCGGCGCCCTCGATGTCCACTCCTACAGCCAGCTCATCCTCGGCCCATGGTCGTACTCCGAAACCGTCGCGCCCCCGCGCGAGGATGAACTCCGCATCATCCAGGATGACATGGAACAGGCCATCTCCTCCGCCAACGGCGTGCCGTACACCGCCGGACTCGGCATCGACCAGCTCCTCTACGAAGCCTCCGGCACCGCGCAGGATTGGAACTTCGGGCAGCACAACGCCGTCGCGTGGACCTACGAACTCCGCCCCGATTCACCGAACCCCGGCTTCGTCCTCCCGCCATCCGAGATCATCCCCACCTCCATCGAAGTCTTCGAAGGCTTCAAGGTCCTCGCCGCATACCTGCTCGAACACATCGTCTTCATCCTCGACCCCGCGCCCACCAACCTCCAGTTCGACAGCCCCGCGCCCATCCCCGTCAGCGCCATCCCCTTCAACCGCAACGAGATCGACGAGCCCACCCTCCAGTTCTTCTACCGCCCCGCCGGATCATCGCTCCCGTTCCAGAGCCTCCCCCTCCTCGGCGATGCCCCCGACTACACCGTGCAGCTCCCCGCGCTGACCTGCGGCAACGAGTACGAGTACTTCCTCCAGGGGCTCACCACCGAAGGAATCCTCGTCCAGCAGCCCGACGAGGCACTCAACACCGCCACCGGAGACCCACTCCCCACATTCCTCGCCGCCAACATCGCCCCGCCCTTCGGCGGCAACCCCGGCGGCCTGCTCCCCTGCCCCGAAGTCCCCTGCCCCGGCGATGCCAACAACGACGATCAGATCAACTCCGACGACCTCGCCATCCTCCTCAGCGCCTTCGGCCAATCCGTCGAACCCGGAACCTCCGCCGACTTCGACAACGATGGCGACATCGACTCCGACGACCTGGCCATCCTCCTCAGCGCCTTCGGCATCCCCTGCTGACCCCCCCAATCCCAAACAATCCCAACCCCATCACGAAAAGGAACAAGGCCGATCGCTCCAACGCGATCGGCCTTTGCATTTCCATTCCATCATCGCTCGTCGACCACCACGCTCACGCCGCCTGCGAAGCCGACTCCGAACCCGACCCGCCCGAACCCGAACGCACCAGCCGCTTCCGACCGACCGTCCGCTGCTCCGGCGTCGCGCGCTGCCCCGGCTTCTTCAGCATCGACTGCACCAGCTCCGCCGGGTCCTCGGCCCAAAGATCCGCGCCGATCTCCTCGGCCAGACCCTCGGCGCGATTGAACACACCGCCGCCCACCACCACCTGCGTCCCGCGGCACGCGCCGATCTCCTGGATGTCGTCGATCAGCGCCCGGATCTCCGGAAGATCGCACGCCGCCGAAGCGAACAGCAGCAGCGCCGAGGGCTTCCGCTCGTGCACCTGCGCCAGGATCTCATCACGCGCCACGCCCGAACCCGCGAACACCACGCTGAAACCGGAAGACTCGATCAGGTCCACCGCGATCTGAGCGGCGAGCTCATCCGCCTCCGTGTGACCGCACACCGCGAACACCGTCCGACCCAGCGAGGGCGAACGCGGAAGCCGCGCCGCCATCTGGTCGCACTGCGCACGAAGCAGACGCGTCGCGAAGTTGTACGACACCACCGACAACTGATCCTTCCGGAACAGCCCGTCGATCATCTCGTAGGTCGGCCAGAACAGGTCCGTCAGGATCGCCTCCGGCGAATGCCCCGCGTCCAGCGTGTCATCAACCACGCAACGCGTTCCCGGGCGGTCGCCGTTGATCAGCGCCTCGAACAGTCTCTCGATCAATGCATCAGTCACTGGGGGAGTCCCTTGCCGCTGGGCACCCTGGGCCGCTCCGCACGCCAACCGGGTCGATCAATCTGCTCGCGACGCTCCGCGACGCGGGTCCGTTCCATTCCGGACCGATCACATCGACCAACACCGTTCATCCGCCACAACATTCGAGCCCGCCCCCCGCTCCCGCACCCCCAAACCGGAACGGCGCGGGAGCGCCATCCCCCGATCGCAGACCAAACAAACCGCCAACCGCACCCGCAATCACCCGCTCCGATCTCGCACCAAGCCCCCACCACGACCACACCACGCAACACGAGCCCACCCCCGCGCATCGCGTCCCCCCCGTTCCGGGGGATCCGCCGACCCCCATCAGCCCCTCAACGACACCCTCATCAACCCCCCGGACATCACCGCCCCGGACATCACCGCCCACCCGCCCCTCATCGACGGAAACGAAGAACGCACGCGGGCCGGCCGCGTGCGTTCCTGGTGGGGGCGTGGTGGGGCCGGAGGGCCGTCGTGTTTCTCTCTCCGGAACTCTGCAAGGGCCAGGAACCGGTCCCAACACGCCAAGTCAGCCTTCGCTTCGATCCAACACCCCCCTTTCCCCGCTACCGACGCCGCCGGGCCGCAAACAGCCCGCCCAGCGCCAGCACGCCAACGCCACCCGGCGAAGGCACGAACTCAATCTCGACCGGCGTGCTATACCGGGCCGTGTGCTCGAGTCCGGAGTCGAACAATGGGGCGAAGTTCCCGAGGTCCACCCCAAGACCCGCCCCGATCTGCAGCGTCGTGCTCGTCCCCTGCAGCAGGCCCGGGTCGAACTTCAGATCGAAGCAGATCACGAACGACTGGTTCGCCTGCGGCGTGCCCGGATCCACCGCCCCCACCACACCGCCGAATCCGAACCAGGTCGAGCCCGGCACCGGCGAACCAAGCGCTGGATCGGGAATCACGGGCCCATTCTGCCACCCCGTCGTCGAGTTCCCATCCGCGCCCATCACATCGAACGCCAGGATCGGATCGAACCCCACCACCTGCCCATCCGTCCGCGTCAGGATCCCCAGACGGATGTCATTCACATCCACGCCGAACGGCAGCGGCGCCCCGGCGCTCCCCAGCCCGATCCCGCAGCTGCACGCGTGCGGGGTGCTCGTCGGGAAGATCGTTCCCAGCTCCACATACAACTCGATCGACCCCTCCCCGCCCAGCACCTGCCAGGTCTTCGGCGGCTCCACCGGCGGCGGCTGCCCGCACGCCAGCGCCCGCCCCGGAACCGCCATCACCCCCACGCCCGCGAGCCCCGCGACGCAGCAGGCTCGCAACCATACCCTCGTCTCTTCACGATTCATCACATTCTCCTCTCGCCAGGTCCCCCGTGCCCCTCACGCCACCGTGTCACTTGTATTCGGGTTTCCCCTCTCAAGAATCCGTACTTCCGGAAGTGCCAAGACCCACACTACCCCGATAATCAGCGATGACAAATCATTTCCACCCGAATCCATCACCTGCCGCACGATCGCACAAGCAACACTTCCCCGACTCACCTGACAACATCACGCCGCGCCATGCGTAACATCCACCCCCATCCCCAACTTATGCAATATTGACATCCGCTGGCATCAACCCCACCGTGGCGCCGACGCCCGCCCAGCCGCTCCAGACCACCACCACGCCCACCCCATTTCCCGCGCGGCAATGGACCCGAACGCCCGGTGGCCCCACAATCACTTCCGCACGGCGCTCGCTCCCCGCCCCACCCGCTCCCGGAAGGACGGGCAACGCCCACCGCACGCCCACACCGACCCAGAGGTTCCCGATGCTCAGCCAGTACTCAACAGGATTTATCGGGCGGCTCCGAGACAAGGACCCCGCCGCCTGGTACGACCTCTGGGAGACCTTCGGCCCGGTCCTCCGCGCCCAGCTCACCAAGTGGGGGCGCGGGCGCATCGGCGCCGAAACCGTCCGCGACCTCTCCCAGGAAACCATGGCCGCGCTCTCGGACTCCATCGACCGCTACGACCCCGCACGCGGCGCCCGATTCTCCACATGGCTCCTGGCCATCGCCAAGCACGCCCTCGGCGACGAGATGGACCGCCGGAACGCCCTCAAACGCGGCGGCGGCAAGAAAACCGCCTCCCTCGACGAGGCATGGATGGGCCAGGCCTCCAACGCCAAGCCCGACCAGGAGTACGAGGCCGCCGTCTTCGACGCCAAGGTCTGCGCCGCCATCCGGCTCATCGAACGCGAGGTCGACTTCACCGACTTCACCATCTACCAGATGCGGGTCCTCGAAGGACGCCCCGGCAAGGAAGTCGCCGCCGACCTCGGAACCTCCGAGCCCACCGTCTCCAGACGCCTGGACAAGGTCCGCACCACCCTCAGGGCCAGGCTCTCCGAGGTCATCGCCACCTACTCGTTCACCGCCGATGAGGCCCAGGAGGCCGAGCGAAAGAACCTCTCACCGGATCCGAACAAGGCTGAGAACGCCCTCTTCGACGAGGCCATCGCCGAGGTGTACCACCGCGAGATGGAACGACGCCGGCGCGAGGAACTCACAGGGCACGGCGAGCACTGACGCCACCACCACGCCCCGAACAAGGCCAAGCGGAGCACAGCAACGATGGCAGGCGCATTCGGATTCTTCGGATTCATCATCCTCCTGCTCGTTGGCATCGCCGCCATCGTCCTGCTCATCATGCTCCTCATCCCCATGACCAAGGGCCTCTTCTGGCTCATCACCGCCGTCTTCAAGGCCATCGGCGCCGTCATCGTCCACTTCTTCCGATTCATCTACGGCATGATCGCCGACGCCCTCCGCTTCGTCGGCGCCGTCATCACCGCCCTCGTCTTCGTCCCCCTCGTGCTCGCCAACATCGTCATCGGACGCTGGTCCGCCTCCCGCCATTTCGGCGCAGCGCTCCAGGACGAGATCCGCACCGCCGGCGGATGCGTCTATCGCATCGCCATCGGGCACCCCGCACGATTCCTCCTGCTCCACTCAGTCACCGAGGGCATCGAGAAGCGCATCCCCGAAGCCCTCGCCAACGCGCCCGGCTCCGACAAGCCCAAGAGCGCACGCTCAAAGTTCGACGGCTACACCATCGTCGGCTCCCTCGCCGGCGGTGGCTCGGGCGCCAAGCTCTACATCGCCGACCCCTCACCCGAGAAGGCCGCCGCCTTCGCGCGCAACGGCGCGATCGAAGTCGACCAGGTCGTCATCAAGTCCTTCTCCGTCCACGAGGGATCATCCCTCCCGCAGATCGTCCGCGAGAGCCGCTCCCTTGAGGCCGCGCGCAAGCTCGGGCTCGTGCTCGACCACGAGCTCAACGACGAGCGCTTCTTCTATGTCATGCCCTATGTCCCCGGCGACTCGCTCACCGTCGTCGCCAACAGGCTCCACGGCGCCTCCGGACCCACCGGGCTCGAGGGACGCAGGCTCCGCGACGCCATCGGATTCGTCGCCGACCTCGTCCACACGCTCGACCGCTATCACCGCGGCGGGCTCTGGCACAAGGATGTCAAGCCCGACAACATCATCGTCTCCTCCGACGCCCGCGCGCACCTCGTCGACCTCGGGCTCGTCACGCCACTCCGCTCCGCGATGACGCTCACCACCCACGGCACCGAGTACTTCCGCGACCCCGAGATGGTCCGCATGGCACTCCGCGGCGCCAAGGTCCACGAGATCGACGGCGGCAAGGTCGATGTCTACGGCGCCGGCGCTGTCCTCTACTCCGTCATCGAGAACTCGTTCCCCGCGCACGGCGAGCTCTCGAGGCTCACCAAGCGCTGCCCCGAGGCGCTCCGCTGGGTCATCCGCCGCTCCATGGCCGCCATGAACAAGCGGTACGACACCGCCGCGGACATGCTCGCAGACCTCCGCGCCATCCAGAACGCGCAAGACCCCTTCCTCCTCAAGCCCAAGGACCTGCCCTCCATGTCCGGGCGGTCCCTCGAAGAAACCACCGGATTCGCCGGGTACGACGACAAGCGCGACCACGCCATCCACACGCCCCACACCCCGCACCCCGCGCCCGCGGCGGCACCCGCCGCCGTCCACGCCGCCGCCCACTCGCCCGCACCACGCCACCCCCACGCCCCGCACGCGCCAACTCCCGGCCCCGCACCCCACCCCGGCGCACCCATCCGCATCCGCCTCAAGAACTGGTGGTCCGGCGCCTTCGACACCATCCCCGCGCACGCACAAGCGCCCGCCCACCCCCACGCCCATCCCGCGCCCCCGCACCGCCCGCGCGCCCCGCGCCCGCCCATCAACCCCGACACCCTCCCATCACCCACCGACTACTTCGCCGCCCGCGACTCCGTCCCCGCCGTCGGCCGCGCTGCCAACCGCCGCAACATCAACCACGAGCCCGGACGCACCGCGCACGCAATGCTCGCCAACGCCCAGAAGCGCGTCCGCGCCAAGCAGCAGGCCGCCGCAAAGCGCCGCCGCAAAGCCAACAGCGCGCGCCGCCGCTACAACAACAACCCCAACGCCGGCGTCATCTTCGCCGCCTTCCTCTTCCTCGCCGTCATCGCCGGCATCGTCGCGCTGGTGATCCCGGGCGCACGCCAGGTCCGCCACGAGATCGAACTCGGCGTCAACGCCGCGGGCGCGGAGGGCCCCGTCTCACCGTCCATCAGCATCGCCGGCATCACCGTCACCGGACCGCGCACCATCGCGAGCATCGACGGCCAGCGCATCCGCATCGCCCCGCCCGTCCCATTCGCCCCCGGCGCCACACGCGAAACAACCTTCGCCGGCAGCGATGCACGCGATGGCATCATCGGATCCATCCAGCACCGCGTCCAGAACATCCGCCACGGCGCCCAGGAAATCGCAACCATCCTCACCGGCGAGCCCATCACCAGTGTCTCCGGCCCCCAGATCGCGCTCAGCGAAGACAACGCGACCGACCCGGCCGCGAACCCGGACGCCACCACCATCCTCCTCCTCAATGACCACCGGCTCGCCGCACCCAACGAACAGAACGATGCGCTCGCCGACATCGTCGCGCGCCTCCGAGACAACGGCTACGAAGTCCTCGGGCTCACCGCGCAACCGCACGAGATCGAACAACTCGCCAAGGCCCGCAAGATGATCGGCACCTCCGGACCCCAGGACGCTCAGGCATGGGCACGCCTCCAGGCGTGGATGAGCGACCCCGCCGCCCAGAACAACACGCCCGACGCCATCCTCTGGATCCCCAACGAGGCCGACGGCCCGTGGCGCCTCGTCCCCGATGCGGACCTGTCCATCACCGAGAGAACCGCGCTCATGCGCACCCTCGTCGGACAGCCCGATCCCCCCGCCACCACCCGCCCAGCGAACACGCCCGCCGCCCCGCGGCTCAACGGCGTCTGAAGCGCACCCGACCCCCGCCACCACATCCACGACCACCACGAACAAGACCTCCACCGGGCGCCCCACCAATCTCGGACCCTCCCGCACCCCCCACGCGGGATGCCGCCGCGCCATCACCAACCCAACCTCCCGCCATCACCGCGTCACCACCGCGCCCGATGCCGCATCGCCGTCTACCCTGTGCCCTCCGCACCACACCGCACACACACGGGCGCGCACCAAAGCACGAACGCGCCGGGCCCGACGCCAAGGAGAGCACACACCATGAACAAGGCCACCAACATCCACTGGCACGAGGGCAACCTCACCCGCGATGAACGCTGGAAGACCCTCGCCTGCACCGGCGCCACCATGTGGTTCACCGGGCTCTCGGCCTCCGGAAAGTCCACCATCGCCTCCGCACTCGAGCAGGTCCTCGTCCAGCGCGGCATCAACGCCTACCGGCTCGACGGCGACAACATCCGCTTCGGGCTCAACAAGAACCTCGGCTTCTCCGCCGAAGACCGCGCCGAGAACATCCGCCGCATCGGCGAGGTCTGCAAGCTCTTCGCCGACAACGGCTCCGTCGCGCTCGCCTCCTTCATCAGCCCCTACACCGCCGACCGCGACGCCGCGCGCAAGCTCCACGAGGATGCCGGGCTCAAGTTCATCGAGGTCTTCGTCAACACCCCCATCGAGGTCTGCGAGCAGCGCGACCCCAAGGGCCTGTACAAGAAGGCCCGCGCCGGCGAGATCAAGGGTTTCACCGGCATCGACGACCCGTACGAGGCGCCGACGCGAGCCGAACTCGTGCTCGACCCGGGCAAGCAGTCCGTGGAGGAATGCGTCCAGCACTGCCTCGAAGCGCTGGCCAAAGCCGGAGTGGCCTCGCCCAACGCCTGAGCGCCGCGCCCTCCATCGCCCACGACAACCCATCGCTCTCCACGACGATCGGACCGCCCAGCGGTCCGGTCGTCGTTCGGTTCAGCGCCAGTACCGCTCGCGCTGGGCGCGGGTCAGGGCGGCGTAGGCCGTCGTGTCGCTCGCGAGCCGATCGAGATAGTCCAGGGCGAGCTCCCAAGACATGACCTCGCGCTCCCGCGCGCTGATCAGCCCGAGGATCTGCTGCGCGTGCCAGCCGAACATGTACACCTGTGTGTGCCTCGGCACCGCGTTGTTGTTCGCCAGGATCGCCAGGTGCTCGATCTCGATCAGCATCACATGGAACCGCGATTCCATGACTGCGTCGTCCGGATCGCGCTTGTGCGTGTCGGCTTCGATCGCGGCGATATTCGAGACGATGTACCCATCGCGTTCGAAGAGCCGGTCGTGCGCCTCGATGAACCGCGCGATGTTCTCGATCCGATGGTTCCGCCGCAGAAGCAGCGAATTCACAACGAACACAAGCAGGGCAACCAGCGCGGCGACGACCGTGGCGTAGTTCCGCAGCTCGTCGCTCCCCATGCCCAGCGTCTCAATCGCCATCGCCGACCCGTTCGAGCGTCGTCCGGAAGCCCTGGTTGACCAGCGTCATCCGGCCGCCCGCGATCGACCAGGTCGAATTCGTGAGATAGTCCGACCCGTTGATGATCAGCGTGTTCCCCACCACGCGGAAGGTCTCCGAATCCACGCGCATGCTCCCATCGGAGTAATGCGTCGTGGTGATCACATGCCCGTTGGGCTGGAAATGCAGCGTCATGGAATGGAACTGGCGGCGCGGCGGCGGCGTCATCGAGGTCACACGCCAGGCGGTGTCGACCAGCGGCCGCATCTGATCCGTCGAACTCGGCCACGCGGGAGGCACGAAGGTGCCCGTCGTCTGGGCCGACGCGGACGCCTGCGCCTCGAGCTCGGCCTGCCTCGACTCGAGATCACGGATCGCGGCCTGATGCTCGCGGTCGCGACGGGCACGCTCGGCATCCCGTCGAGCCTGCTCCTCGCGGGCGGCCCCGCGGTCCATCTCGTTGCCGATCATGTACCCGGCGCCCGTGCCCACCGCCGCCCCGATGAGCGTCCCCGTCGTGTTCCGACCGACCGCCTGCCCCATCAACGCGCCGATCCCGCCCCCGGCCACCGCTCCCGTCTGCGCGCTCGACGAGCACCCCCCCTGCCAGATCACAGCGCAGCACGAAACCAGCACGAGGCAGAACCGTCCGGCCACGGAAGCAACAGTTTGTGATGTGTTCATGGAAAAATCCTACCAACGAGGCCACCCCGTCGCGCACAGGAATCGGGCCGACAAGAGCGACCCGAGGCCCGCACAGGGAAAACCCCGCCGGCCCGCCGTACCCGAACAACACCGCCGAGAGAGCCCCACCCGCCCGGTGCCAAGTCCGCTTGCCCCGGAGCGCCGACCCCGGCATCCTCTCGGCATGACCGACTACATCCATGCCATCGAAGCCGCGAAACTGGCCGTCGCCCGGGCCTGCGTGGTCTGCCGCAGCGTCCAGCGCCAGCTCGACTCCGTCCGCGCCTCCTTCAAAGACGACAAGTCACCCGTCACCGTCGCCGACTACGCCTCGCAGGCCGTCGTCGTCTGGACCCTCACCGACATGCTCGGCGCCACCCCCATCGTCGGCGAAGAGTCCGCCGATGACCTCCGCGCCCAGCTCGCCGCCGGCGACACCCGGCAGGCCGATGCCGTCCTCAACGCGGTCCACCGCGTCCTCCCGGACCTCGACCTCGACACCATCCTCGACGCCATCGACGCCGGAAACAGCCAGACCCCGCCCCACCACCACCCCTTCTGGACCCTCGACCCCATCGACGGCACCAAGGGGTTCCTCAGGGCCGGCCAGTACGCCGTCTCGCTCGCGTGGATCGAGCACTCCAGGCCCATCATCGGCGCGCTCGGATGCCCCAACCTCTCCACCGACCTCTCACACCCCATCGAAGAGCCACACCCCACCGGATCCATCTACCTCGCCGAGGCCGGCAACGGCGTCTACGAACTCCACGCCGACGATGACCTCACCGCCGCCAGCGCCACGCCCACCCGCCTCCGCCGCCTGCCCCGCGCAGAGGGCCAACCCCTCAGAATGTGCGAATCCGTCGAAGCCGCGCACACCTCCCACGACGACGCCGAACGCATCATCGAACGACTCGGCGAGCCCGCGCAGCCCATCAGGCTCGACGGCCAGGGAAAGTACGCCGTCGTCGCACGAGGACAGGCCGACTTCTACCTCCGGCTCCCCAGAACCCCCAAGCCCGGCAAGACCCGGTACATCGAAAAAATCTGGGACCACGCCGCCGGAGCCCTCGTCGCCGCAGAACTCGGATGCACAGTCTCAGACACGAACGCCGAACCTCTCGACTTCTCCCACGGCACCGAACTTCGGGCGAACGCCGGCATCATCGTCGCCGATCCCGCCCTCCACGCCAGAATCCTCGAGGTCATCGAGCGACTCGGTATCAACTATGAAATCGGTTCGTAGTATGATCGGGAAATCGCCGTTCTGAGAAGCGCCAAGCCGCTTCCAGCACCCCCGCATTCTCCCGCCAAGCACCCGAGAAGACCCGCGCATCACCATTGAATGTCGATATTCTCGGTCATTCGCCCGACATTTTCTGGCACAACCTCAAATTTCGCGATATTCTCACCCGTGAAGATCTCTCTCTCCTCCAGCGGGATGCCGTTCGAGCGGCATCCCGCTTGTGTTTTTCCCGCAACGCCACGCCTGTCAAACAGGACGCCAGCGCCCCCACGCGTTGCCTGAACGCAACGTCGCAGAGGCGGCCGAGCGCCACGCGACAGGTCGCGCCGGCGCCACATCATCACACCAACACCATCATCGCCCCGCCCCTGCCACGACCCCCGCTCGCGCTGCGCATCCCACCGCCCGATCACCGCCCCGCGACCACCCTAATCACGCCTCGGCCGCGATCCCCGATCCGTCCCGCTCACGCATCGCATCCTCAAGCTCAGCGATCCGCTCCACGATCCCCTCGTTCACGCCCGTGGCCACATACTCCCGCGCCATCCGGATCGCATTCCGGATCGTCCGCGCCTCCGAAGACCCGTGGCAGATGAAGCAGCGCCCGTTCACACCCAGCAGCGGAGCGCCGCCGTACTCGTGGTAGTCGTTCCGCTTGAACAGCGACTGCATCGCCGGCTGCAGCGACATCGCCAGCTCCGGGTCGTACTCGAGCACCTCCGTCGCGATCGCCTTGAACAGCGACTTGGCCATCCCCTCCGCCAGCTTCAGCATCGTGTTCCCAACGAACCCGTCCGTCACCACCACATCCGCAGCGCCCTCGAACAGGTCGCGCCCCTCGATGTACCCGATGTAGTTCAGACCCGGCGCCGCGCGAAGCTGCTCGCCCACCACCCGGATCATCCCCGTCCCCTTCCCCTCCTCCGATCCGATGTTCATCAGCGCGATCCGCGGTCGGTCGATGTGCAGCACCCGCGAGGCGTACACCTCCGCCATCACCGCGTACTGCGCCAGGTGCGACGCCCGCGGCTCGGGGTTCGCGCCCACATCGCACAGCACCACCGGGCCGTGCAGCGCCGGGATCGCCGTCGCGATCCCCGGACGATGCACCCCCTCCAGCCGCTTCATGTGCATCGTCGCGCCCGACACGCACGCGCCCGTGTTCCCCGCAGAGAGCACCACATCCGCCGGATGCTCCGTCTTCCGCGCCGAACCCAGCATGCACATCCGAACGAGCGATGAATCAGGCTTCGAACGCACCGCCTCCACCGGAGACTCGTGCATCTCGATCACCGAAGGCGCGTGCACGATCGTGAGCCGACCATCGGAGGCGCCGCGCTCGGAGAGAATGTCACGAACAATGGGCTCATCGCCCACCAGGATCAGCTCGTCATCCGCATCGAGCAGCGCCAACGCCTCGATGCATCCCTTGACGATCTCGTCCGGAGCATGATCGCCCCCCATCGCATCGACGGCGATCCGCATGCCCTGCCGCTCCTGACGGACTCAACAGTCCGAACCCCGGCCGACGCTTCGCGGCGCCGCGCCGGATCGTCCGACCCGGAACCTCCGGCCACGCTCACGCGGCGCGGCCATACCACCCGCCGAACCCCGCCAACGCGCGTCCCGCACCACCGCGCCGCACACCCCAAAGCCCCGCCGCGATCAGTCCCGACGACCGATCCCAAGCTTCGGAACCCGGATCACCAGGCCCGGACGCACATACCCCGACTCCGCCGCCACGCGATGGTGCAGCTTCGGCGTCGAAGACACCGGGCACAGCCCGTACTCGATCGCCTTCAGCGCGAGATGAGAACGACGACGACGGGTCCGACCGTAGCTGACGCGATGAGTGGGATGCATGGCCGCGCTTTCTGATTGCTCAACTCTGCTGACACAAAGGGAACCGACACCGATCCGAAACCGCCCGAACGCCCGACCGACAACCGATCGGCGCCGAGCCCGGCTCCGGATCCACAGCCCGAGCCATCCGCACACCGCAAGGCGATGTCGAACAGCACGCCGCGACGCCGATCACAGCGCCGCAACCGATCGGACCGCTCAAAAACCCACTACGGACACCGCCAGGAGCAGCGCCCCGAGGGCCACCACAATAGATCGCCCGCAATCACCGGTCAAAGCACCGCCCCCGCCACGCCCCCAAATCCCCGCCGGCACCCCCGCCCACACCCTCCAAACCCCGATCACCCGCTCCCCGCGTGACAACCCCCCGCGCACATGCCACCATCACCCCGATGCCACGCGCCGCCCTCCTGCTCGTCAACCGCTCCAAGCCCGCCGTCTGCCAGGCCCTCGATGAGGTCCGCGCCCTCATCCAGCAGCACGCCACCATCGCCGCGGAACTCGACGCCGACGACTCCCCCATCACCCCCAAGACCGCCAACAAGGCCGATCTCATCGTCGTCCTCGGCGGCGATGGCACCTTCCTCTGGCAGGCCCGCCGCACCCTCAACCTCAGGCTCCCCATCGTCGGCGTCAATCTCGGAAGGCTCGGATTCCTCGCCGAATTCGACCTCGTCAGCCTCCGCGAGTCCGCCCACTGGCTCATGAACGCCGACCCCCTCCCCGTCACCGAACGCATCGTCCTCCGAGCCCGCGTCCAGCGACACGACCACACCGCCTCCGAAGGCATCGCCCTCAACGACGCCGTCATCACCGCCGGGCCCCCCTTCCGGATGATCGAACTCGCCGTCGACATCGACGAGGAGCCCGTCTCCGCCTTCAAGGGCGATGGCATCATCGTCTCAACCCCCACCGGCTCCACCGGATACGCCGTCTCCGCCGGAGGGCCCATCATCGCCCCCGGCGTCCGGGCCCTCTCCCTCTCGGCCATCGCCGCCCACACCCTCGCCCTCCGCCCCCTCGTCGTCCCCGCCGACCGCCGGATCACCCTCCGGCTCCTCCAGGCCAACGAAGGCGCCGACTCCCAGCCCGGCACCACCCTCGTCCTCGACGGCCAGCAGCTCGCCTCCCTCAACGAAAACGACCAGGTCCACATCCACACCGACCGCCGCTCCGTCCGCGTCGTCCGAAATCCCAACAACTCCTACTGGAAGACGCTCGTCACCAAAATGCACTGGGCCATCCCCCCCGGCTCCCCCAACTAACCACGCGTGCGCCCGGTTCCGCGACCCGACTCGCCCCGTCAGACCGAGAACTCATACTCCCCACAGGAAACCGTCCAATCACCGACGAATCCGACCCGATTCCGACTGGATCGGTCTTGCCGATCGCCCGGTCTGGGGTATATTCCTCGCGTTGGTAGGAGCGGAAGAGGCCGCTCACCTCTATGAGTGGCCCGGAGGGAAGCAGAATCCGGGCACCGTCACTCCCAGTCACACGCCTGGGATCAGGAAAGGCGACAGGGCAGCGCCGATCCAGAAACACGTCACACAGCGGGCTCCGCCCGCCGCACCTTTGGGAACCGGTGGAATGCCCACCACCAAACCTCGCATGCGACCCCCGGTCGCGTGTGGCAGAGGCCCGGGCTTGCGAAAGCAAGTCCGGGCCTTTTTCGTGCGCCAACCCCATTCTTCTTCCCCCTCTTCACCGGTCCCCGATGCCCGATGCCTCTCCCCGTCTTCAATGATGCCTGATGCCTGATGCCTGGTGCCTCTCCCCAGACGCCCGCCCCCGCCAAAGGCGCGGGCGCTTACCATCGCCCCCATGATCGATCTGAAGGCACTCCGCGAAGATCCCAACCGCTTCCGAACCGGCGCCAAGAACAAGCGCGTCGCCGTCGACATCGACACCATCATCTCGCTCGACGAACGCGCCAGGGCCCTCCAGACGCAGGCACAGGAACTCAAAGCGCAGCAGAACAAGCTCGCCAAGGAGTCCGGCCCGCTCATCGGAAAGCTCATGGGCCAGATCAAGGTCGCCACCGGCGATGCGCGCGCAGCGCTCGAAGCCGAGGCCGCCGATCTCCGCGCCAAGCCCGCAACCCTCAAGGAACAGGTCGCCGCCCTCGAAGCCCAGATCGCCGAGATCGAGCCCCGCCTCCGATCCCTCCTCCTCCAGGTCCCGCTCCCGCCCGACCCCGATGTCCCCATCGGCACCTCCGCCGACGACAACATCGAGATCCGCCGCTGGTCGCCGGACACCGGCCCGCTCAAGGGCTTCAACCCCGACAAGCCCTTCGCCGAACAGCGCGGCTTCGCACCCAGATCGCACCAGCAGCTCGGCGAAGCGCTCGGGCTCTTCGACTTCGAACGCGGCGTCAAGATCGCCGGCTCGCGCAGCTATGTCCTCACCGCCGATGGCATGCGCCTCCACCAGGCCATCCTCCGCTTCGCCATGGACCACATCACCGACCACCATGGCTTCACCCCGCTCAGCGTCCCCGTCATCGTCCGCGAAGAGGCCATGGAGGGCACCGGCTTCTTCCCCGCCGGACGCGAGCAGACCTACCACCTCGAAGAATCCGCACGCGGCGCGGGACAGGACCTGTTCCTCACAGGCACCGGCGAGGTCGGGCTCATGGCCTACCGCCAGGGAGAGATCCTCGATGAGTCAGACCTCCCACTGAAGTACGCCACCGTCTCCACATGCTTCAGGAGAGAAGCCGGCGCCGCCGGACGCGACACCGCCGGGCTCTACCGCATCCACCAGTTCGACAAGGTCGAGCAGGTCATCATCTGCAAGGCCGATGAGGCCGAGAGCCGCCGCTGGCACCAGAGCATGATCGACATCGTCGAGCAACTCCTCCGCGCCCTCCAACTCCCCTACCGCCTCCTCCAGTGCTGCACCGGAGACCTCGGCCTCAAGAACGCCGACATGATCGACATCGAGTGCTGGATGCCCTCCCGCGGAGACATCGACCCCAACACCAGCGCGCCCACCGGCGCCTGGGGCGAGACCCACTCGGCCAGCCGCCTCTACGACTTCCAGTGCAGACGACTCAACCTCCGGTACCGCGACCAGAACGCTGATGGCAAGACCGTCTACTGCCACTCGCTCAACAACACCGTCGTCGCCAGCCCCCGCATCCTCATCCCCATCCTCGAGATGCACCAGAACGAGGATGGCACCATCACCATCCCCGAGCCGCTCCGCCCGCACATGGGCGGGCGAACGCTCATCGGGAACCCCGGATGACCGCCCCCGACGCCACACCCAATTCCACCCCCAACACCGCGCCAGAGCCCGCGCCGGACCCCGCGCGACGCCCACGCCTCGTCATCACCCTCATCGCGTGGATCCCCGCCGTGCCCGCCCTCGTCTGGGCCATCGCCGCCTGGTTCCCCCGCTCGTTCATCACCGACCACCTCGCCGGGCTCGCCGCGCAGGCGCTGATGCTCGCCCTCCCCGCCGCCGCCTTCGCGGCGATCCTCCGGCGACCCCGCGCCGCGACCGCCGCGGCCCTCGCCGCCGCGCTGCTCATCGCCCTGCTGCTCTGGGCCCACCGCACGCCCGCGCCCGCCAACGACAACACCATCCAGCGCTTCCCCCTCACCACGCTCATCACCAACTTCTACGCCTACAACACATCGCCCCAGGCCGCCTTCGCGCAGGCCGCGGGCGCCGATGCCGACCTGCTCGCGTGGGTCGAGACCCCCAGCGAGATCATCGACCGCCTCCGGTGGGACACCGAGTTCCGCGCGAAGTACCCGCACGCGTGGATCCCCGACCGTGCCGGCACCGGCTTCCCCATCCTCCTGTCGCGCTGGCCCCTGCTCGCCCGCCGCTCCGGCTGGAAGCCCACGCCCCACCTCATCTCAGAGTCCGGCTACCTGCTCGCGATCGTCGACCACCCCGAGGGCGCTTTCATCGCCGTCTGGATGTCCCCGCGCTCGCCCCGCCACCCCGAGCGATGGAACGAGGGCAACGACACCGTCCGCAAGCTCGCCCGCGACCTCGCCCAGCACTTCGGCACCACCGACCAGCGCGCCCTCCCCATCGTCGTCCTCGGCGACCAGAACGCCACGCCCACCAACTGGCGCTCGCGACACCTCCGCGCCGAAGCCCGGCTCCGACGAGCCAAGCCCCTGACCATCCCCGCCGGCACCTTCCCCGCCTCGCTCCCCTGGCCGCTCACCGTCGCCATCGACGATGCGCTCGTCTCCGATCAGGTCCGCATCACGGCCTGGCAAACACTTCAGCCCGAGGGCTCGGACCACCGCCCGGTGCTCATCGAGATGCAAATCCCCGCCGGGCACACCGTGCCCTCGCCGGCCACCACAGCGCCGCCACCGAACACCAACCCCTGAAAAACAAGCACGCCCGCGCTCAGCGCGGGCGTGCGATCCACATCATTCTCTGTGATCCGCGCGCCTGTCCGCGCGCATCACGCCATCACTTCACGAACAGCATGTCGCGATACCGCGGCAGCGTCCAGTCCGCATCGTGCGCCGCGTACTCGATCCGGTCGGCCACCTCGCGCAGCTCCACCATCGCCGGGATCACCGAGTCGCGGATCAGCACCGACTCATCTGCGCTCGCACGATCCACAGCCTCCTGCAGACGCTCCATCGCCTCGCCCAGCGCATCGATGTCGCTCGACATCGCATCCGCGAACTTCTGGCCCGTCCGCGATCCGCTCGAAGACAGGCGACGCGCCGACTCGCACGCCGCCGGGAGAACCGCCGAGTGCGCCAGCTCCAGCATCGTCTCCGCCTCGATCATCACCTGCAGGCGGTAGTTCTCCATGAAGATGTTGTACCGCGACTCCAGCTCCGCAGCGCTCATCACCCCGAAACGCTCGAACAGACGCGACGCCTTCTCGCCCAGCAGCGATGGGAACGACGCCTCGCAGTCCTTCAGGTTCGGCAGCCCGCGCGACTCGGCCTCCGCGTGCCACTCCTCCGAGTAGTTGTCGCCGTTGAACACCACCCGGCGATGCTTCTTGATCGTCGCGCTCAGGATCCCCGGCATCTCCTCCCGCAGCTTCGCCGCGCCCGGGTTCGGCCCCAGCTTCGACTCGATCTCCTCCGCGAGATCGCCCAGCGACTCGGCCACCAGCGTGTTGATCACCGTCGCCGGCCACGCCACATTCGCCGAGGAGCCGCACGCGCGGAACTCGAACTTGTTCCCCGTGAACGCGAACGGCGAGGTCCGGTTCCGGTCGCCCGAGTGACGCGGGATCGCCGGGAGCACGCTCGCCCCGAGGTCCATGCTTCCGCCCGTCATCGTCGAACGCAGATCACCCTCGGCGACCTGGCTCAGGATGTCCGTGAGCATGTCCCCGAGGAAGATCGACACGATCGCCGGCGGCGCCTCGTTCGCGCCCAGGCGGTGGTCGTTCGAAGCGCTGGCGATCGAAGCACGCAGCACATCCGCGTGCCGGTCCACGCCGCGGATCACCGCCACCAGGAAGGTGATGAACTGCAGGTTCGTGTGCGTCTCGTCCGTCGGGTCCAGCAGGTTCACGCCCGTGTTCGTGCTCAGCGACCAGTTGATGTGCTTGCCCGAACCGTTCACACCCGAGAACGGCTTCTCGTGCAGCAGGCACGCCATCCCGCAGGTCACCGCCGTCTGACGCAGCACCTGCATCGTCAGCTGCTGGTGGTCGGCCGCCACATTCGCCGTCTCGAACTCCGGCGCGATCTCGTACTGCCCCGGCGCCACCTCGTTGTGACGCGTCCGAACCGGAACGCCCAGCGCGTGCAGCCGCCGCTCGGCCTCCACCAGGAACGACTGCACCCGGTCCGGGATCGCCGCGAAATAGTGGTCCGCCAGCTGCTGGTGCTTCGCCGGAGGATTGCCGAACAGCGTCCGCCCGCACTGGAAGATGTCAGGGCGCTGATAGAAAAACGCCCGGTCGATCAGGAAAAACTCCTGCTCCACACCGCAGGTCGCGAACACCCGGTCCACCCCCGCCTCGCTCCCGAACAACTTCAAAATCCGGATCGCCTGCTCCGACACCGCATCCATCGAACGCAGCAGCGGCGTCTTCTTGTCCAGCGCCTCGCCCGTGAACGACACGAACGCCGTCGGGATGCACATCGTCACCGCGTCCGTGCCGCGCGTGATGAACACCGGCGAAGACGGATCCCACGCCGTGTACCCGCGCGCCTCGAAGGTCTGCCGGACACCGCCCGAAGGGAACGACGATGCGTCCGGCTCGCCCTGCACCAGCTGCTTGCCCGAGAACGAGGTGATCGCCACGCCCGAAGGGTCCGGCGTCAGGAACGAATCGTGCTTCTCGGCCGTCGAGCCCGTCAGCGGATGGAACCAGTGCGAGTAGTGCGTCGCGCCACGCTCCAGCGCCCAATCCTTCATCGCCGCCGCGATCGGCTCGGCCAGCGCCGGGTCCAGCCGACGACCCGTCTGCACCGCCCGACGGAACGCCCGGTAGGTGTCCTTCGGCAGCTTCTCCTGCATCACCCGCTCGGAGAACACATCGCACGCATAACGCGAAACGAGCGTCTCTCCGGGGCGCTGCTGCGTGTCCGCGGGGCGGAACTGGGCGGCGACGAGGCGGTCAACAAGAGCGGAGGGGACGGGCATAAAGGCCTTCCATGCGTAAGTGAAACGGTTTTCCAACGCCCGACACACCAGTCGCGCGCTGGCTCGACACATCAAAGGCGCTCACCCCGTCCCGGACCCCAAAAATCACTCATTTTTCCCGAAAAATCCGCGATCTGAGTGGACATCCTGTCGGAAAGGGGGCGCACAAACCGCCCCCCACGCACACCCTTCCCACGCCCCCGACCACCCACCCAACCTCCGCGCCCCCGCCGCCCCGCGCCCGCACGCCCGGTATCGTCACCCCATGCCCTGCCTGGTCTGCGTCCCACTGATGGTCGACGACCCCGACGCCGCGCTCCATGATGCTCGCCTCGCACGCGACGCCGGCGCCGACCTCGTCGAATACCGCATCGACCGACTCTTCGATCCCCACACCACACCCGACGCCCGCCACGACATCGCCCGACTCGCCGCCGAATCGCCACTCCCCTGCATCATCACCTGCCGATCCGCCGACGAGGGCGGCGAGTACGACGGGGATGATGACCACCGCATCGCCCTCTACCAGTGGCTCGCCACCGGCGCTGCCTCGGGCAACCCCGCCAACGCGCCGCGCTACCTCGACATCGAGCACGCCACCCTCGAACGCTCCGGCAACCTCCGCCAGAAAGTCCGCGCCGCCGTCGCCCACCCGCACCAGCCGCGCGACGACACCCAGACCGCCCTCGTCCTTTCAACCCACGACCACGAGGCCCGCCCCGCCGACCTCTACGCCCGCATCGCCCGCATGCGCGAAGAGCCCGCCGCCAGCATCATCAAGATCGCCTACCGCGCCCGCTCGCTGCGCGACAACCTCGACCTCTTCGACATCCTCGAAGAACGCGACCGACCCACCATCGCCCTCGGCATGGGCGAGTTCGGGCTCATGTCCCGCATCCTCGCGCCCAAGTTCAACGCCTTCCTCACCTTCGCCTCCCTCCGACCCGCCGAGACCACCGCCCCGGGACAGCCCACCATCGACGAACTGCTCAACCTCTACCGCTTCCGGTCCATCGACCGCGACACCCGCCTCTACGCCGTCATCGGCTGGCCCGTCGCCCACTCCCTCTCACCAGCCCTGCACAACCCGCTCTTCCACGCCGCCAACCACAACGCCGTCTACCTCCCCCTCCCCATCCCACCCGAGTGGGAGCACTTCAAGGCCACCACCCTCGCCCTCCTCGACGCCCCACGCCTCCACTTCTCGGGCGCCAGCGTCACCGCGCCCCACAAGGAACACCTCCTCCGCCTCGCCATGGAGCTCGCCAGAGAAGACACATCCCGCCGCTGGATCATCGACCCCACGGCCCAACGCGCCGGCGCTGCCAACACCCTCGCAATAGACCCCATCACCGGCGATGCACGCATCCTCAACACCGATGCCAACGCCATCCTCCACCCCCTCCGCGGCGCGCTGAACAACCTCGGGCTCATCCCTCCGCCCAACACCCCCCCGACCGCCAACTCCCCCGAAAAACCAAGCCTCGCGGGCATCTCCATCGGCATCCTCGGCGCCGGCGGCGCCGCCCGCGCCGCGGCCGCAGCCCTCGCCGCCGAGGGCGCCCGCATCACCATCTGCAACCGAACCCACGAACGCGCCCAGAACCTCGCCGCACGGCTCAACGCCGCCCTCTCCACGCCCAACATCGCCGCCCGCCCATGGGAAGACCGCGCCGACGCCCCCGTCCATGCCTGGATCAACACCACCACCCTCGGCATGCGCACGGATCCGGACAAACCCCCGGATCCCGACGCAACGCCCCTGGCCCCCGCCGACCTCGACCGCGCCGCCGCCCTCCCCGCCCACCGCAACCACGAACGCTCCGAGGGGCTCCGCCTCCCGCTCATCTTCGAGACCATCTACGCCCCGCCCATCACCCCGCTCCTCGCCGCCGCCGGGCAGCGCGGGCTCGCCACCATCACCGGGCTCACCATGTTCATCCGGCAGGCCGCCGCCCAGTCCCACGCCTGGACCGGAGCACACCCAAGCCTCACACAAATGCAGCGCATCCTTGACCAGAAACTCGAACGCACTTGAGACCATCCCGCGATGACCCTCCGCGAACCCGTCCGACATCCCAGGTCCTACGGCTTCTACATCGCGCTCGGGTGCGTCGACATCATCCTCACATGGTCGCTCCTCAAGGCCGGCGGCGCCGAGGCCAACGCCATCGCCGACTGGGCGTTCTCCCACCTCGGCATCACCGGCGGCGCCATGCTCAAGTTCGCCACCGTCACCATCTTCCTGCTCATCTGCGAGCACATCGCGCGCCACCGACCCCGCACCGCCGCCGTCCTCGCCCGGGCCGCCGTCGTCGCCGCGCTCTTCCCAGTCCTCATCGGGCTCAGCGTCATGCACGAGATGACCGAACTCGGCATCGCCGTCTCCATCCACATGTGGTAACACCCCCCCAATCCCCCCTCGCCAAACGACCTTCCAACCAAGCACGCGCCCGGCCCCACCCCCGCTCAATCCGCCACCGGCACCGCCGACGCCCCGGAACCCTCCTTCATCACCATCCGCACCATCTCCATCATCCCCACCGCGCGCTGCCCCCGCGCCCGCCGCATCCGCCCCAGCTCGTACACCCGCCGCCACTGAGAAAACAACACCCCGTACGACCACCGCAGCGACTTCCCCGGGTCGTACAGGTTCGTCGATTCCGACAGCGTCCCGTTCAGCTCCACGATTGCCAGCCCGCGACCGCCCATCAGGTCCTCATCCCGCTCGTACCGCACATCGAAGCGCCCGAAGTCCAGCCCGCCCACGCCCCGCTCATCCGGTTCGAACGCCCGCGACAGCCGGTCGATCACCACCGTCAGCTCCGGCGTGATCAGTGCGCTCCCATCCGTGAACATCGTCCCCTGCGCGTGGTTCCCCGCCTGCGCCAGCCGGATCCGCTCGCCGACGCCCGGCACCTCCTCCAGCCGATCCTCGAACCGCGCCAGGAAGGTCCGCGCCTGCAGCGAGTACCGCGGATGATCCCAGATCAGCCGCTCGATCGACCGCTCGCCATCGCCCTCGATCTCCGGGAATGACTTCACCGTGATTGAGAAGATGTGACCCGGCAGCTCCACCCCGCTCCCGTTCCCATCCCCACTCCCATCCGCGCCGCTCAGCCCGCGCGAAGGCACCCGCGACCACAGGATCCCCGCCTCGCGCTCGCCCGGATGGAACCGCTGCACCTGCACCGGGCAACGCATGATCTCGAAGTACCGCTCCACATCCGCGCTGCTCCGCGCCACCTTCATCCCCGTCCCGCGCTGCGATGCATCCGGCTTCAGCACCACCGGGAACCCGCCGAAACGCGGATCCGCATCGATCAGGTTCAGCGCCCGCCGCGCACGCTCTTCCGCGCTCCCCTCCGCCGGGATCAGCTCCGAGTGCAGCACCCGCACCTCATCCTCGCCCAGCCCCGCCCGCTCCCGCGCCCGCGACAGACCCTCCAGGATCGCGTGCTTCGACTCGCCCACCACCCCACCGCCATGATCGATCCCCGGATTCGCGCAGGTGAACACCAAAGCGCCACCGTTCCGGACCGACTGGTACACCAGCCAGGGCACCAGCGGCGCATAGATCGCCCACATCGGCCAGAACTCACGGTGCAGCCACCGACGCAGATCCGAACGCAGCAGCTTCCGCCCGCTCGGCGTCACCTCGTACGACACCAGCTTCACCAGCCCCAGCAGGATCAGCAGCGACACCACGATCGCCACCGGCGCGTGGAAAATATCCTGGAAGAACGACAGGATCGGCGGCCCCACCAGCGCCGTCAGACCCATCAGCAGCGGCGTCCAGATCAGCACCGCCACCACGAACCAGAACAGGAACGCCCACGCCCGGCGCCCCAGCATCCCCGCCGCCACATAGGTCGGAAGACGCGTCCCCGGCAGGCACCGCGACAGGAACACCGCCTTCGCAGTGTGCGCATCGAGCATCTTCGACCAGTGTTCCAGCGTCTTCTCAGGGATCCGCTTCCGGAAGAACCGGATCCGCAGCAGCCGGCGACCGAACACCCGCCCCAGCAGCCACAGCCCGATGTCTCCCGCCAGGATCCCCACCATCAGCCCGATGAACCCCACCCCGAGATCGAGCTGCCCGTTCACCACCAGCAGCGTCGTGATGATCACCGTCAGATCCTCGGACACCAGCGTCCCCAGCGCGATGATCAGCACCGCCAGCCACCACCGCGTCGTCCGCGTCGAGACCTCGTACCCCGCGATCGTCTGCGACGCCGCGCCATCCCAGGGCGCAAAGTCCGCCACCCCCACGCGCACCGGAACGCCCAGCGCATCGTGACGAGCCGCGAACCCCGCGTGCGCCCGCACCCCCTGCTCGAACCCATCGCCGCGCGACATGCCGGGGCCGAGCACGAAGAAGTGCGAGTCATCCAGCATCAGCAGCCGCGATGGCCCCACCGCCCGATGATGCTCCTCGCTCACCCACGCCGGCACCAGCGGATCATCCCGCCCGTGCACGATCAGCGTCGGAACATCGAGCCCCTCCAGCACCCCCCGGATCGGACGCTGGTCGGTATCCCAGAAGTCACGCACGAACGCGTGCCGCACGCTCCGCGCCCCGAGCGCATTGAAATGCGGCACCAGCTCCGGAACCAGCACCACCCCGACATACCCCAGCGCGTACTTCGCGTGCTCGAAGAAGTAATCCCCCGAACCCTCGCCCTCCTGCATCCCCACCGAACTCAGCAGCGTCAGCGACGCGATCCGTGATGGCGACATCGCCGCGCACCAGATCGCCGCCCCGCCACCCTGCGAGAACCCCGCCACATGCGCCCGCTCGATCCCCAGCGCATCCATCGCCCCCAGCACATACCCCGCGTTCGCCCGCAGCGAGTACGAACGCACCCACGACTCCGACGCCCCGTACCCCGGACGATCCAGCGCGTACACCTCGAACCCCGCGGATGCCAGCCGCGACGCCCACGCCTCGAACTCGGCCCCGCCGCCCGATGGACTCCCGTGCACCAGCACCACCGGCCAGCGCTGCGCTCGAACCCCCTCCGAGGCGCCCCACCGCCACAGCGCCAAACGAACCCGCCCGCCGCCCGCATCCAGCGACCCATCACGCGCCCGCTCGCCCACCTCCACGAACACCCGCTCCGCACCCTCGGGCGCACCCCCCGACATCGCATCCATCACGAACCGCGGGTTCCACACCGCGATCACCACATGCGATGCCAGCAGCAGCAGCAGGTACACCCGCACGAATCGGCTCCGCGCGGCCCATCCAATCCCGCGACGAACCCATCCGCCCCGCACCCCGCCACCACCGCCCGCGCCGACCGCCACGCCATCCCCATCCCGCGAAGGCCCGCCGCTCCCATCGCCCTCGCCTGCGCCGCCGCCGCTCATGCCGTCTCGCCCGATCGACGCGAAACAAAGGTCGTCGCACGCGTCACCACGACGCCCGCCACCGACACCTCGTGCACCCCGCCATCATCCCGGTGCGCCACCCGCACGCTCCCATCGCCGCCCGCCTCCAGCGTCGTCACCGACACCGTCCGCGCATCGTCGCGCTCCATCCACACGCTGATCTCCGGACGATCCTCCCACCGATGACCATGGAACGCATCCTGCGCCTCGGGCGACACCCCGTGCTCGCCGATCCACCCCTCCCACAACTCCAGCCGCGGCGCGGCCCGCTCATCGCCCAGCCCCGACGACACAAAGCACCGCGCACCAAGCTCCCACGAAGCGCCCGTCGCCGCACGCCCATCCCACCGGTACTCCACCACCTCCGCCGAGTCCGCCGCCACGATCCGGAACGGCATGAACCGCTCCAGATCCGACCGATCCAGCCGCTCCAGCACCGCCCCCGCCGACACCGAATCGATCAGGCTCGGAATCAGCAGCCCGCGCGACACCATCCCATCACGCCCCCCCCCAACACCCCCCCCATCACCCGCACCCGAACCCCGCTCATCCACCAGGTTCACATTCAGCAGCGACACGCACAGCCCGCGCGAAGAAGCGCCCACCCAGGTCCCGCCGCCCACCGGATCCAACGGCCAGCCCGCCACCAATCCCCCGCGCAGCTCACGCACCCGCGGGGGCTCCGAACGCGCCCGGGTGCGAAGCTCGTCGCGGCTCGACACCAGCCGAACACCACCATCAGCAAGCGGGATGACCGTCACCGTGCACATAACCAGCCTTCACTCACACGCGCCGCCCCATCATCCTTCAACGCTCCCGCATCACACCGGATCGCCCGCCGCGCCCCGCTCACCCCTTCCGCCCACACTCGTGCTCCACCGTCGAGGGCGCCTTCCCGAACCCCGCCGCCACCGGCAGCCCGAACTCACGGGCGATCGCACCCACCATCGCATGATGATGGATCGCGTGATGCGCTGCGAACGCCAGCTCACGCTCCAGCGTCGAAGGCAGCTCCGCCATCGTCCCATCCGAAGCCACCATCACCCGCACCATCACCCCCCCCGACTCTCCCCCCACATCCCCGACCGCGTCCCCACCACATCCGCCCACACCCTCCAGCGCCCCCAGCAGCGACTCCACCTCCTCGATCGCGCTCGCACGCTCCGTCTCCACCGGCGTCGCCCGCGCCCGACGGTCATAGTCGATCACGGCCCCGCCCTCCAGCCAGCGCAGCGCCGCCGAGAAGTGATCCAGCGCGTGCCGCACATGCTGCCCGATCGACGATCCGCCCATCGCCACGCTCGGACGAACAAACGACGCCTGATCGATCCCCCTCAAAAACGACCCGCACTGCTCCAGCACTCCACGGCACGACGCCACCACCGCCGCCGTCGCCGCCTCGCCCCGCATCGAGCACGCCCCACCACCCGCCGCCCCACCCGCCGCCGACTTCGACTCCGCCGCAACGCTGCTCTTCACCGGCCACCCGCTTCCTGAGCCCCGCCCGGGGCCCGCTGCTCGATCAACCAACCAATCCCCAACCCCTTCCACAATCCCGCGGCCCCGCCCCAATGTTGGCACGCACAAACCAACGCGCCCAGAGTGTCCACCATCCACCCCCGCCAAACAAGCCCACCACCGCGATTCCGACCCACCCCACCCCCGGCTCACCCTTCTTCCCCGCGCCCCGCGCCCGATTCCACGCCCCCGCCGCCACTTCACCCGGCACGATTCCCCACACCCCCATCCAGTCCGATCTCCACGAGCGGCAGATCCGCCCCCATCGCCACACGCCGCGCCTTCTCACGCACCCGATGCTCCGGCCAACCCTCCAGCACCACCAGCGAACCACCGACCCGCTCCCCATCCGACCCCGCCGCCGAGCACCGCAACCGCACCCGCCAGGTCATCCGCTCCAGCGTGTCCCCGTGCCGCCGCATCTCCCCGGGCCTGAACTCCACGCCCTCCGCCCGCGCCGATCCATCGCCCGGCACAGTCCACCGCGCCCCCTCGCTCCTCAGCGCGCCCCCCGGCACCGCGATCCAAAGCCGCGAACCGCTCAGGTTCGACACCCACCAGCACGCCAGGCTGATCGCGCTGAAAATCCCCACCAGCAGCAACACCACCAGCCAGCCCACCACACCGTTCACGCTCCCGCCGACGATCACCATCGACAGGAACACCACCGCGAGCACCCCGAACACAATCGAAACACCCTTCAACAGCACCGCCGGCACCACACCCCCCACCAGCTCCACCTCCCCGCCGCCGCCACCACCCCCATCAGATCCATCCCCACGCCCACGCCCACCACCACGCCCCACCCGGATCTCCAGCGCAGCGCTCGTCGTCGACCAGATCTCCTGCTCGCGGAACCCGGGCATCGCATCGCCCGAGCGCACCGCCGGTCCCGCACCGTCGTTCGTTCGTTCGCTCATGGGGCAGCGTACGCGGCGTTCGCATCCACCGACTGCTCATCCGGCGGAAGCCCCGCCCGACGCCGAACACCATCCACATACTCACGATGGTTTGCGCACCGCGGGCACTTGTTCTGACCGCCCAGCTTCCCACGGCTGAACATCCAGTCATGGAAGGTCCCGGGCGGCACCGTCGTCACCGTCGCCATCGCCATCCCCATGTCACCACGCCGCTTCGTGTCGTAATCCACATTCATCCGGCGCAGCGCCGCATCGAACGCCGCGCGGAATCGCGACACCCGCTCGCCCACCTCGCCAGGCCACTCCACCACCAGCTCCAACCCCGCCCGCCGCCGCGGCGTCGGATACACCGGCCCGGCCGTGAACTCACCGATCAGGCCCCCCACCTCATCCCGCGCCGCGACCACCGCGTTCTCGATCTCCTCCACGATCAGGTTCTCACCGAACGCGTTCACGAAGTGACGATGCCGCCCAACGATCCGCAGCCGCGGCGGACCGATCTGCTCCGCCCGCCCGCCGCGCACCGGAACCGTGTCGAACACCACCACATCACCGATCACATACCGCCACAGCCCCGCGCAGGTGCTCATCGTCACCACATACCGAACACCCGGCTCCACCTCATCGCACGCAAACGCCGACGCCGACTCCGACCCCACCTCCTCCAGCGGGACGAACTCGTAGTACACGCCGTGGTCCATGCACAGGCGCAGCCCCGGATCGCCCGGCGTGTCCTGCATCGCGATGAATCCCTCCGACGCCGGGTACACCTCCAGCCGCGCCGGCACATCCACCGTCGCATCGCCCGACCACGCCTGCCGCACCCGCGGATCGAACGGCGGATACCGCACGCCCCCGTGCACGAACAACGACAGGTTCGGCCACACATCGCGCAGGCACGAGGCGCGCCCGCCACCCGCCCGCACCACCTCCAGCACCTTCTCGAACAGCACCAGCGACCACGAGGCCATCCCCGAGATGAACCGGATGTCCTGCCCAGCGCACTCACGGGCCATCGCCTCGATCTTCGCCGGCCAGTCCTCCATCAACGCGATGTCCTTCCCCGGCGCGTACACCTCCGTCAGAGGCCACCGGATCAACGGCGTCACCAGCCCCGACAGATCGCCCGTCCGGATCCCGTGCTCGTTCGTCTCAACGCTCGTCGATCCCCCGAGAAACAGCATCCGCCCGCCGAACACCCCCGGCACACTCACCGACCGCGAGCGATCCACGCGCCCGTAGTTCGCCGCGTGGCAGAAGATGTCGAACGCCGCCTTCCGGTTCGCCGACATCATCTCCGAAGACACCGGGATGTACTTCTGCCCACCCGTCGTCCCCGAGGTCTGCGCCCAGTCCATCACCACGCCGGGCCAGGTCACATCCGGCTCCCCACCCTCGCGCATCCGCGCCATCCGAGCCCGGAACGCCTCATAGTCCGCCAGCGGCACGGCCTCCCGGTACGCCCGCCGCCGCTCATCGCCCGGCAGCTCCACCAGCCGCGCGAAATCACACTCACGCCCAAACTCCGTCCCCGCCGCCTTCCTCAGCAGCCCCCTGAGCACCCCATCCTGCACCCGCCCGGCGTGATCCGTCCACCACCCCCGATCCGCCAGCGACCGGCGACGAGACCACAACATCCCCATCAGCCCCGCACCGATCAGCCCCGTCCAAGACCCGCTCCGCGAGGATCCACCCATCGATGCGCCCTCGATTCACCCCCCCCAACCCCCGCCATCGACAGACCTGCCACGAACCGACCTCACAAACCAACGCCCCGATCCACACCCCGCATCCCCTTCACACCGCCATCACCACCGCACGCATCAGCAGCGCCACCGCCGCGCCCACGCCGATCATCCACACCAGCCGCCCCTCCGAAGACTCGGCCTTCGATGCCAGCACCCAGAAGCACGCCCCGCCGATCCCCGATGACACCAGCGCCACCAGCAGCATCGGAATCGCCGATCCGCCCGGCGTGCCCATCCGCTCGGCCATCCCCGCGAAAAGCAGCGCCACCATCCCCGGCGCCGCCAGGAACATCGAAGGCGTCCGCGCCGCATCGCGCGCCCGGCGCTCCTCATCCGCGCCCACAACACCCGACGGCGAATACGCCTCGCCCGCCGTCGGCGTCACCTCCCCCACCCGCGGGTCCAGCGCACCCCCGGCCCCGGCCTCCTCCGAACCGCTCGCCCGGCCCGACGCCTCGTTCTCCACCCGCCGACGCGGCATCCCCTCCAGCGGGATCCCCGTCCGCGCACCCTCCCACCGCCCACCGCCCGATCCGCCCTGCCCACGATCGCCATCGTCCATCGCACGCCCATTCCCGCGCAAGGCACGCTCGCACGCGCCCGCACGCTCCATCACACGATGTGGTCCGTCGCCGCCAGCGCTGCGCTCACCTTCGACTCCCACTCGCCGTACCCCTCGCGCCCCATCAGCCCGAAGGTCGCCAGCTTGCCCGTCTCCACCGCAGGCTGATCGTACGCGTCGATGTTCAGCATCGCCCCCGCGTACGCCGTGGCCACCTGCCACAGCTGGATGAACTGCCCGATCCGACGCTCATCCACCGCCGGGAACGAGATCGTGCAGTTCGGCCGCTGAGACTCGACCAGCGCGTACTCCGTCGCCCGCTTCTCGGCCCGGAGCAGCTCCCCGAACGACCGACCCTCCAGGTACGACAGCTTCTCGTGCCCCAGCCCCTCGGGGATCTCCATGTCCCGGCCCCCGAAATCCTCCACCTCCAGCATCACGATCACCTTGTCGTTCGGGCCCTCACGGTACAGCTGGACCTGCGAGTGCTGGTCCGTCGTCCCCAGCGCCTTGACCGGCGTGAACCCCGTGAACACCTCCTGACCGTCCAGCGACATCCGCTTGCCCAGCGACTCGGCCCACAACTGCCGGAACCAGTCCGCCATCAGGTACAGCCCGTTCGCGTACGGCATCATCACATGCACCGTCTTGCCCTTCTCAACGCCCAGGCGCACCAGCAGCGTCGCCAGCATCGCCGCCGGGTTCTTCAGCAGGTCCGCCTCCGAGCACCGCTTGTCCATCGCGCTCGCCCCGTCCAGCAGCGCATCGATGTCGATCCCGCACATCGCCGCCGAGAACAGCCCCACCGGCGACAGCACCGAGAACCGCCCGCCCACACCATCCGGCACCGGCAGCGTCGCGTACCCGTTCGCGTTGCAGATCTCGCGCATCGTCCCACGCTGCGGATCCGTGATCGCCACGATCCGCTCCGCGTGCGCCGCCTGCCCCACCGCATCGATCGCCATCCGGCGCACCGCCAGGAACTGCGCCGCCGTCTCGGCCGTCTCGCCCGACTTGGACACCACATTGAACAGCGTCCGCTTCAGCCCCGGATCCGTCGAACGCACGAACTCCAGCACGCTCCCGAGGTTCGCCGGGTCCACATTGTCGACCACGAACATCCGCGGCCAGCCGCCCTTCCCGGCGCCGCCCTTCCCAGCCCCGCCCGAACCCGCGATCAGATTGTGCGTCGCCGGATTCAGCGCCGACTGCAGCGCGATGTTCCCCAGCGCCGAACCGCCGATCCCCAGCACCACCAGGTTGTCGATCTTCCCCCGATAACGATCCGCGATCGTCATCACCTCGCGCACATGACGCGAACGCATCGGCTCGAACGGAAGCTCACGCCACACCTCCCACCCCGTCCCGCGCGTCCCGTGCAGCGACGCCGTGATCGCCCGCGCACGCTCGAACGAGCCCGACCCGTGCCCCAGCGATCCCGGGTCCAGCCCGTGCTCACCAACCCGCGTGGAAAGACAGTTCGCATAATCGATTCGCAGCATGCGCACACGGTATCCTCCCCCTTCCAACCCCGCCCCCCCTCACTCCCCCAACCCCCCACTCCCCCCACGCCCCTCCCCGGTCCCGGGGCG
>JBQLZO010000063.1:0-38165 GCA_052168315.1 Phycisphaerales bacterium
TTGCGGTCACGCTGGCGCCGAGTCCATAGCGGACAGGGCCTGTCTGCCCTTTGGGTTGGGGGGCGTGGTTGTGCGCACGGGTGTGGTTGGTGTGGGGTGTTGTTGTGGGAGGGTGGGTGGTGTGGGAGTGCGGAAGGTGTTGGTTTCAGAGGGGTTGGGGTGGGGGAGAGAATTTTGTGGGAGTTTTGGGATTTGGTTTTGGGGTGGGGCGCGTTTGTGCGCACGGATGTGGTGCTACTGGGGATTGGGGTGTTGGGCGGACGGAGGAGAGTGGGGCATGGGGCATGGGGTATGCCTTGGCGGTTTGCCCGCCCGCCCTATGTAGGACGAGTAGTGAAGATGAGGAGTCGTAGCCCGGGGGGTTGGCTCGATGGTGGTGTGGGGAGGGGTGAGGGGTGCTGGCGGTGCGTGGGTGGTTGGGGTGTGGGCGTTGTGCGCGCGGAGGGGGTGATGTTGGGCTGTTCGTGGATTCCTCCGCCCCTCCGGGGCGGGGTCTTCCATCGGGCTTGGTTCGGCGGGTTGCGCTTTCCCGCGTTGCGGGCGGCGCTTCACCCACCGCTACAGGCCTTCGCTCCGTTGGGGTGAGGAAGGGAGCGGGGTGGGCGGCTGGGTTGGTGGGGCGCGGTTGTGCGCGCGGATGAGGTGCTCTTGGGGCGTGCACTGTTGGGTGAACGGGGGAGAGTGGGGTACAGGGCCGCGGATATGTCTTGGCGGCTTGCCCACCCTCCCTGTGTAGGAGGAGTAGTGAAGAAGAGGAGTTGTAGCCCGGGGGGCTGGCTCGATGGTGGTGTGTGTGGGGGATGGGGGTGTGAGGATGTCGACATCGAAGCGCTGTTGGTGGCGCGGGGAGGAGCGAAGATGCTCGCGCCGCTTGGTCGGGGGGTGGAGAAGAGTGGGGCACAGGGGAGCGGGTATGCCTTGGCGGTTTGCCCACCCGCCCTATGTAGGACGAGTAGTGAAGATGAGGAGTTGTAGCCCGGGGGGGTTGGCTCGATGGTGGTGTGGGGTGTGGGGTGGAGGTGGGAGGGGGAGGGGGATGAGGGGGATTGGAGGGAGCGTGGGGTGGGGCGGCGGGGATGGGGGATCGGTACTATCGCGGGCGATGATTCGACGCTTGCGCCATTACTGGATGAACTTTGGGCCGCTTTGGGCTCCGGTGAATGCCAGCGGCGTGCTTGCGGCGATGGGCTTTCTTATGTGGTCGGCGGTCGGGAGCATGAATGTGCTGGTCGGGGGGCTTGTGCTGGCGAGCGTGGTGTGCTTCGTGCTGCCGCTGGCGGCGATCGGGGTGATGGCTCGGCATGCCGCGCGGACAGCGCGGGTGCTGCGGTTGGTTCAGTTTGTCATCATCGGGACGGTGCTGCTGGAGTGGACGGGTCGGCTCACGCTCGGGTGGAGCGGCGACGTGGCGTTGGTGTGCGTCGTGGCGGCGTTCGCGGGCACGGTGTTCTGGTTGTTCTCCGATCCGCGGGTGCTGACCGAGCGGGGCGCTCGCGAGCGGCTGCGCAGGTCGCTTGCTGAACTGGAACAGGACGGCGACGATTCGATGTGGGATGGTGATGATGATGGGGATGGGAGCGTCGATGGCGGCGTGGCGGAGGGCGTTGTGAGTGTGCAGCTGCCTGGCGGGGCGGTTCGTGCCGGATGATGGGTTGTGTGCGGTCGGTGGCGCACGCGCGGCGGTTCTGCGCAGCGGGTTGAATCGAGGGAATCATGGCGATACTGCGACCGGCGCCGGGCGAGTCGTTCACGATCCGACGGCAGATCCTGAAGTTCTTTGGCGCTGCGTTCCATATCTATGGGGCGGAGGGGGAACTCGTCGGGTATTGCAAGCAGAAGGCGTGGCGGCTGCGCGAGGATCTGCGGATCTATACGGATGAGTCGATGGCGCGCGAGCTGATGGCGATCTCGGCGCGGCATGTGATTGACTTCGCGGCGACCTATGACATCCGGCGAGGCGATGGCTCGGTCGTGGGTTCGATCAGGCGGCGCGGGCTGTCGAGCGCTTTCGCGCGGGACTCGTGGGAGGTGTTCGGTCCGAGCGGCGAAAGTCTGGCGCGGCTGGAGGAGGATTCGCTGAGCGCGGGGCTTGCGCGGCGGCTGATCCCCGGTGTGGCGTTCATCTCGCCGCAGGTGCATGAGCTGCGATCGGTCGGCGATGGCTCGCTGATCGCGACGCTCCGCACGCGGTTCAATCCGTTCGTTCACAAGATGGGTGTGTCGATCGAAGCCGACCATCCGGAGCTGGACGAGTTGGCCGTGCTCGGGATGGGATGCGTGATCCTGGCGATCGAGGGGCGGCAGACCGACGGGTGAGGGTGGGAGTGTGGGCGGGGAGAATGGGCGGCATCCAACGAACAACGCCCGGTGGTCCGGGCGCTGATGAGTGGATCGGTTGTTGGTGGGGGTTCGTAGGATCGCCGGCTGAGGGGCTTCGGGTGCCGGTCGTGGCGGGCTCGGGTGGTTACTCCGCGGGCTTGTCGGCTTCGGCGGCGGCCTTTTCAGCTGCGGCCTTCTCGGCGGCGGCTTTTTCTGCTGCTTCGGCTTCGGCGGCGGCCTTGGCTTCGGCTTCGGCCTTGGCTTTTTCTTCGGCGATCTTCTTGAACTTCTTGGCGAGGCGGTTGTTGCGCTCGGCCTTGAGCTTCTCTGGGTCGACGACCTCGGGGTGGTGCTTGGAGACGAGGCTGAGGACTGTGGGGGTGGCCTGGGCGCCGTTGTCGAGCCAGTGCTTGATTTTCTCGATTTCGAGGCTGACCTGCTGGCCTTCGGCGGCGCTGGGGTTGTACCAGCCGAGGCGCTCGAGGACGACGCCGTCGCGCTGGGTGCGCTTTTCGACGGCGTTGATGCGGTAGAAGGGGGCGTGGCGGCGGCCCATGCGGGTCATGCGGAGTCGGACCATGGTGGTCTCCTGGGTCAGCCGATCGGCGTTGGCTCGTCACGGTCCGGCGTGTGTGACGGGGCATCGCCTCGGCGGGGGCGTCGTGGTGCGGTGTGGGCACCGATCGAGGCCCGGTGAAGGGATGGGTTTTGACGGCCGCCTGCCGGGGGCGGGGCGGGGAGTGTAGGCGGTTCCTTGGGGAAGATGAAGAGGGGGGCAGAGGGATTCACCGCGGAGGCGCGGAGGACGCGGAGGGGGGGAGCCAGAGCAGCAGATCAACAGAGCAGCAGAGCAGCAGAGCAGCGGAGCAGCAGATTTTTGGAGGGGGAGGAGAGGCGGGGCGCCGGGGGGAATTGGTCAGTTTGTGGGGGTGAGGGGTTGGAGGGTGTTGGTGGGGATCCAGGCGGTTTGGTTGTTGGGGAGGGTGATGGCGGTCCAGTCGGCGCGTTGTTCGGCGATGGTGAGTTCGAGGCCTTGTTGGAGGGGTTGGTCGAAGGCGGGGGGGAATGCGGTGGCGCTTGGGCCGGTGTGGGCGGTGGTGTCGTCGGCGATGAGGATGGCTTGGTCGGCGGCGGAGGTTTGGATGGACCAGAGGGCGGCGATGGGGGCGGCGAGGGCGAGGGTGGCGAGGGTCAGGGCGGTGAGGGTGAGGGTGCGGGAGGGGCGTGGGAGGGGGGAGGCGGAGGGGATGTGGGGGGCGAGGATTCGCCAGAGAATGGCGGCCCATGCGAGGGCGAGGAGGGCGATGGCGGTCCAGAGGATCGCGGGGCGGGCGAGGGGGTGGAGGATGGGGAGGGGGGCGGTGGGGAAGGGGGGATCGGCGGTAGTGGTGGCGGCGGTGGTGGGTGTGCGGGCGAGTCGGGTCTGGACGCGGGCGCGGGCGGTCTGGAGGTCGGCTCTGATGGTGGGGTTGTGGGGGTCGAGGAGGGCTGCGCGGCGGAGGTTGAGGATGCCGAGGGCGAGATCGCCGGCGTGGATGTGTGCGAGGGCGAGGTTGCGGTGGAGGGATGCGGAGCCGGGGTGGGATTGGATGAGGTCTTGGAAGAGGGTGGCGGACTGGTTGAAGCGGTCGCGGGCGGCGGGTTCATCGCCGGCAGCGCGGAGTTCGAGGGCTTGTTCGTAGAGGGATGTGGCGCGGGCGAGGGTTTGGGGTGGGGTGGTGGTCGTGGTGGAAGTGGTGGTTGTGGGTGTGGCGGGGTCGGGCTGGCGCGCGGTGGTGGTGGATGTGGTGATGAGGAGGGCGAAGGCCAGTGCGGCGAGGATGGTGCGGGTGGGGGTGTGCATGGTGATGGTGATGGTGGTGGTGATGGTGGTGGTGGTGGTGGTGGTGGTGGTGGTGTGTGGCGTCGGGCGGTGGGGGTCAGGCGGATGTGGTCAGGGCGTCTCGGGTTCGGTTGATGAGGTCGGTGGGGGTTGTTGTGGTTGCGGGGGTGGTGTCGGGCGCGAAGCGGATGGCATCGCAGGTGTTGAGGATGTCGCGGATCTGGGGGGGTGGTTCGGTGGGGGCGCGGTCGGCGAGGTACTGGCGGAGGATGTGGGTGAGTTGGTCGGCGGTCTCGGGGAGGGTGGGCGGTGGGGTGCGCTGGAGGTTGTCGAGGTGGGCGAGGGCGTGCTTGAGGGCTGCGCGGGGCGAGCGGGTGGTGGGGCGGTTTCTGCGGGTTCGGATGGCGGCGATGGTGATGAGCGATGCGAGGCAGACCGCGGGCGGGGCGGCGATCGCGGTGATGATGGCGGGGGAGGTGATGATGGTGGTGAGGGTGACCGCGCGCTGGTTGAGGATGGCGGGGTCGATGTCGATGGGGGCGAATGAGTTGGTGTCGGCGGTGGCCTGGAGGGCATCGTCGGTTCTGAGGGATTGGGGGTCGATGACATCGCCGGCGCGGACGACGCGGGTGGCGCGGACATCGAGGGGAATGGGCTCGGATTCGATGGTGCGCCATTGTTCCTCGATGGGGTCGAAGGCGCGGAGGGTGATGGGGGGGATGTGCGTGATACGCTCGTCGGCTGCGCGGATCTGTGCGTTGAAGATGAGGTTGGGGTGTGTGGCCTGTGGGGTGATGGGTTCGGGCGGGAGGCGGAAGCGGTTGTCGAGTCCCTCGGCGGCGGTGAGGTCGAGGCGGGCGAGCCGGTCGAGGGGCTGCCAGCCGGTGATGGCGATGGCGAGTTCGATGGGGTCGCCGACATTGATGGTCTGTGGGGTGGCGCGTGCGGCGAGGTTGAATCGGCCGACGAGGGGGAGGTTGTCGTCGCGGAGCCAGGGTGATGTGGATTGGGGGTTGGGGTCGGGCGGGACGGGGAGGGCGCTGAGGGTGATGGGCTGTGTTTCGAGGAGGGTGATGCCGGGCTGGGCGACGGGTCGGCCGAAGACATCTCGGCGTGTGGCGACCTCGATCTGGGCGCGGACGGTGATGGGTGGGATGGTGATGGTTCCGGCGCGCGTGGGGATGGCGGCGACGCGGAGTGTCCAGCGCTGGGCGGGTCGTTCGGCGATGGTGGTGGGCGATCTTCTGAGGTAGGCGTCGGTGGAGAGGAGCGAGCCGACGGCGGGGGCGGCCTGGTTCTGTCGGACCTGGATGTTGACCTGTTCTTCCTGGGTTCGCTGGCGCGCGGCACTGGGGTTGGTGGAGGTGATGCCTTCGGGGAGGGGGAGGATGCGGAGGTGGTCGATGGAGTCCGGGCTGAGGATGGTGGGGATGGCGAGGAGTTCGGGGAGGGCATCGATGTGGAGCGAGAGGGTGATGGGCTGGCCGACGAAGGCGGTGGTGGTGTCGAGTTCGATGGAAGCGGTCATGTCGGCGCGCTGCTCTGGCGCGAGGGCCTCGATGGCGACGGGGCGGGTGGTGTAGGTGTTGTTGTCGATGGTGAGTTCGATGGGCGGGATGATGTGCTGTCCCGGGCGGAGGGGTGTGGCGGCGTATCGGAGTGTGGTGGTGGAGGTGGACTGCTGGACGCGGCGGCCGTTGATGGTGGTGATGGAGGTGGAGGTGGACTGTTCGGAGCCGAGGTACTGGATGTTGAGGTTGGGGTTGATGCCGGTGAGGTCGGGTGGATCGGGCGTGCTGGTGGCGTTGGTGATGTCGATGTTGAAGGGGATGGGGGTGCCGACGAAGTCGCGGGCGTTGTTTGCGTAGGCGCGGACGGTGGTGGTGGAAGCGGTGGTGGCGGGCTGGTTGGCGCGGGTGGACTGTGCGGCCAGCGCGGTGGGGGTGGCGGCGGGGATGGTGAGGGCGAGGAGGCCGGCGAGGGCGGTGAGGAGAATGCGCTGGGGGGCGGGGCGCGCGGGTGGGTTGGTGGTGGAGGATGGTGTGGGTGCTGGTGTGGTCATGGGGGGCGCTCGGTGTTGGGTTCTTGGTGGATTGTGTGTGGTGTGCGGTGCGCGGGGTTGGTGTTGTTACCAGTCTTTCTCGACGCGGGTTCGCTGGCGGGACTGGGACTGGGACTGGCGGAGTTGTTCGAGTCGTTCGCGGTTGGCGGCCTCGCGTTCGAGGATGTCGCGGAGCTGCTGCTGGAGTTGTTGCTCGGCGGCCTGGGCGGATTGTTCGTCGGTGCCGGGCTGCTGTTGAGCGTCGGCGGGGTCGGGCTGCTGCGCGGCGGTGGGGTCCTGTGATGGTGGGGGTGCTTGGTCGGTTGGCGAGGGCTGGGGTTGGGGTTGGGGCTGGGATTGGTCCCGGTCCTGGGGTTGGGTCTGGTCTTGTGGATCTGGTTGTGGTTGTGATTGGGGTTGGTTCTGGTTCTGGCTTTGGTCTTGTGATGGTTCGGGTTGCTGGTCCCGGGACTGGTCGTCGGTCTGATCTTCGGAGGGGTCGTCGGGTTGGTTGTCTGGTTGGTCCGGGGTGTTGTCGGGATCGGTGGGCTCGCGCTCGTCGGGCTCGGTGCGGAGCTGTTCGGCCTGCTCGCGGAGGTCCTGGGCGAGTTGCTCGCGGCGCTGTTGCTGTTCGCGCTGCTGCTCGGGTGATGGTGGGTCGGGGGTCTGGCGCTGCTGGTCTTCGAGGTCGCGGGCCTGCTGGGCGAGTTCGCGTGCCTGCTCGAGTTGCTGCTCGAGCTGGTCGAGGGCGGGGTCTTCGGGAGCGCCGGCCTGCTCGCGGGCTTCGCGGGCGCGCTCGAGGGCTTCGCGGGCCTGTTCGAGGGCATCCTCGAGGTCGTCGATGGAGGGGGTGTCGGTTGGTTGTGATTGCTGGGGCTGTGCGGTCGGTTGGTCTTGTTGTGGTTCGGGCTGGGATTGTTGTTGTGTGGGTTCGGGCTGGGGTTCGGGTTGGGGCTGGGGTTCTGGTTGAGACTCCGGGGGCGAATCGGGTTGTTGGGGTGGTTGCTGGTTCTGGGGCTGGGGCTGGTCTTCCTGCTGGGTTTGCTGCTGGCCCTGTTGTTGGCTTTGCTGTTGGGCCTGTTGTTCCTGCTGGTCGGCCTGCTGGTCGAGCTGGTCGGCGGCCTGGTTTGCCTGTTGCTGGAGTTGTTCCATGGCGCGCTTGAGCTGGTTGGCTTCGTAGAGCCTGCGCCTTGTGTATTCGATGGATCGTGCGAGGTCGTCGGTGGCCTGGTTGGTGGGCGGCGCGCCGGCGCGGGCGGCGCTGAGGTGTTCGGCGGCGGCGCGGTATTCGGCGATGGCGTCGTCGATGGTGGGCTGGGCGGTGCCGGGTGCGGGGGGCGCGGTTGGTGTGGTGGGTGTGGTGGCGGCCTGGAGGAGTTGGTCGGCGGCGCGGGCGCGGAGGATGCCGAGGTTGTGCTGGGCCTGTTGCGCGAGCGGGCCGGCGTTGGGGGTGGCGGCGACGCGCTGGAGGTCTTCGATGGCGGAGGCGATCGACTCGGGATCGGGTGCGGTGTCGGCGGCGGCGAGTCGTGCGATGGCGCGGTTGTAGAGGGCGGTGGTGGAGCGTGGGTCGAGGGAGAGGGCGTGCTGGTAGGCGCTGAGCGCGGCGTCGATGTCGCCTGACTCGAAGGCCGCGTTGCCCTGGGCGATGGTGCGGGCGATTTCGGCGGGGCTGGGGTTGGGGTTGGCGTTGGGCGTGGATTCGGCGGTGCGGGTTTGGGTTGGTTCGGGGGTTGGGGATGGGGTTTGGGCGTGGGTGTGGGTGGAGGCGATGGCCGAGATGGTGATGGACAGGAGCGCGGCGGTGCGCGCGCGGGGTGTTGTTGCTGGAGGATGGAGGTTGGGTGCGGGTGTCATGGCGTGGGGCCTGTCGTGGATCGGCGCCGGCGCGCGGCGGGGATGAGTCTTTCGAGGGTGATGAGCGCGATGGCGGGGATGAGCGCCCATTGGAACCTGTGGGCGCGCTGGGTGGTGTCGCGCTGGTCGGTGTCGTCGGTGTTGGCGACGGCGGCCTGGACGAGCGATTCGTAGACGCCGGCGAGGTCGATGTCGCCGGTCTCGACTTCGATGGCCCGGCCGCCGGGGGTGGCCGCGGCGATGGCGCGGAGTGTGGGCATGTGGAGGCGGGTGACGACGGGTTCGCCGTCGTGCTGGAGGAGGGTTCGGCGGCCCTGTTCGTTGGTGATGGGGATGTTGACGCCCTGTGAGGAGCCGATGCCGATGGTGATGATGCGGATGCCGAGTTGTCCGGCGGCGGCGGCGGCTTCGACGGGGAGCGAGGCGTGGTCTTCGCCATCGGTGATGATGACGATGTCGCGCTGGCGGGCTTCGGGGGCGTCGGCGGGGTTGGTGTCGGGATCGGCGCTGGGGTCGAGTTCGAAGACATCGCGCGTGGTTCTTCGGATGGCATCGCCGATGCTGGTGCCGGGGAGGGAGGTGGAGTCTGTCGAGAGTGATTTGAGCGCGAGGCGTGCGAAGGCGTGGTCGAGTGTGAGCGGTGTGGCGATGTTGACGCCGCCGGCGAAGGCGACGATGGCGATGCGGTCGGCGGGGCGTGCATCGATGGCGTCTGCGACCCAGAGCTTGGCGCGTTCGAGGCGGTTGGGGGCGAGGTCCTGGGCGAGCATGGACTTGGAGGTGTCGATGAGGAATGCGACATCGCGGGCGGTGCGGATGACGGGGCGGTGCTCCTCGCCCCACTGCGGGCGTGCGAGGGCGGTGATGATGAGGGCGAGGGCCGTGAGGGTGATGGCAGCGCGGAGGATGGCGCGGGGTGTGGCGCCGCGGGGGGCGAGGCGCTGGAGCATGGGCGGCGCGATGAATCGGCGGAGGAGGGTCCGGGAGCGCGCGATGGAGAGCGCGATGAGGGCGGCGATGAGGGGGAGGGCGAGGAGCCAGAGCAGTGTGTCGGGGTTTGCGAAGGTCATGCCGGCTCCTTCCTGAGGATGGTGTGCGCGAGGAGGAGTTCGGCGGCGAGCAGGGCGAGGGCGATGATGGCGGGGAGGGTGAAGCGTTCGTCGTAGTTGGTGTATTCGATGGAGGTGATCTCGGAGGTTTCGAGGGCATCGATCTCGGCGTAGATGCGGCGGAGTGCGTCGGCATCGTCGGCGGACCAGAAGCGGCCATCGGTGGTCTCGGCGATGCGCTGGAGGGTTGCGGGGTTGAAGTTGGAGGCGGGGGTCCTGATGAACTGGTTGGGGCCGACCTGCATGAGCTGCTGGGATCCGATGGCGATGGCGTAGACGCGGATGCCGAGCTTCGCGCAGAGGTCGGCGGCCTCGAGGGCGGGGATCTGTCCGGCGGTCTCGTTGCCATCGGTGAGGAGGATGATGGCCTTGGACTTGATTTCGAAGTCGGGTTCGGGGGCTTGCTGGGCGGGGTCGGTGTTGTTGTTCGAGTCGGTGGTGGATGGGGATGGGGTGTCGGGGGAACGCTGGCGCTGTTTGAGGTCCTGCTCGGCGCGGTCGAGGCGTGCGGCGGCGAGGGCGAGCGCTTCGCCGATGGCGGTGCCGTCTTCGAGCGAGTCGGGCGCTGCTGGGCGGAGCGCCTCGGCGAGCTGGGCGAGGGTGTCGTGGTCGTGGACGAGGGGGCAGGTGGTTTCGGCGTAGCGCGCGAAGGAGATGAGCCCGATGAGGTCGTTGGGTCGGCCGTCGAGGGTGGTGTCGGTGGTGTCGGGCTCGCCGAGGACGAAGGAGCGGAAGACCTGCTGGGCGACATCGAAGCGGGTGCGCGGTCCCTGCGGTGTGGGCATGGGCGCGTGCATGGATGATGAGCGGTCGAGCGCGGCGATGATGGCGACGCCGCGCGTGCGGGTCTGGACCTGGCCAGCGCCCCACTGCGGGCGGGCGGCGGCGATGATGAGGGCGATGAGTGCGAGCGATCGGAGGATGGGCAGGAGCGGGAGGCAGCGCTGGCGGAGCGATCGGCCGGCGGCCTCGGCCCATGCGGTGGAGCTGAAGAGGGTGTGCGGGGCGCGGCGGGCGCGCGGGGCGAGCCAGATGAGCGGGAGCAGCGCGAGCAGGGCGAACAGGGCTGGGTCTTCGAATCGGAACATGCGTGGTGTGTGGGCGGATGTGTGTCGGGGTTTGCGTGGTGGGGTCAGGGTTGTGGTGTGGGGTCGGGGAGGAGCCTTGCGGCGGCGCCTGGGCGGGGGAATCTGGTGCGGCCTCGCTGGATGATGAGGGTGGCGGTGGGGTCTGCGGTGCGGTCGATGAAGCCGCGGACGGCGTCGATGGCGCGCTGGGCATCGTCGCGGGTGGCGTGGGCGCCGGCGTACTTGACGAGGTCGATTCGGCTGAGGAACTCGGCGAGGGCGCGGCGGTCTTCGGGGGTGAGGGCGGTGGGGTTGAGTGCGGCGGACTCGGCTTCGCGGAGGAACTCGGGCGTGGTGAGGTTGGGGGCGCGGAGGTGGAATCGGTCTTCGAGGTAGCCGCGGAGGATGGCCGAGAGGCGCTGGAGGAGGAGGGCGAATCGGCCGGCTTCGAGGTCTTTGTGTGCGAGGACTCGGTTGAGTTCGTTGTGCGCGTTTTCGTGGGCGGTGATGGTGATGATGCGGGTATTGCGCCTGCGCTGGATGGTGGCGATGGCGAGGCAGGCGGCGGTGATGGTGAGGGCGGCGGCCGTGGCGATGAGGGTGGTGGTGAGCCAGGGGAACGGCCAGCGGGGTTCGGCGATGGATCGGAGTTCGGCGAGTGCGGGCTGTTCGCCTTCGGCGAAGGTGGAGGTGATGGAGATGGAGATGGGTTCGGTGGTGGGGGCGTTGGCTGGATCGTTGCTGGAGTTCTGGTCGGTGCTTGTGGTGGTGGTGGGGATGGTGAAGGGGGCGATGGTGAACTGGCCGGGGGTGAGGGGCTGGAGGTTGAAGGTGATGTTGAAGGGCTGAGAGGCGGATGGGATGGCGCTGGGGCGGGCGCGGGGTGTGGGGTCGAGGGTGATGGCGTCCGGGAGTGCGGCTTCGAGGTTGGCCCGAGTGGCGGTCCAGTCGGGCGCTGTGGGTGAGGGGGTGTTGTTGGGGCGAGCGGTGATGGTGAGGGTGATGGTGTCGGCGACGGTGGGGTTGGTGGGGGAGAGGTTGAGGGTGATGGTGTGGGTGGTGGTGTTGAGGGTCTGGGTGTGGGATTGAGTTTGTGTTTGGGATTGGGTTTGGACTTGGGCGCGCGTGGTGTGGGTGAGGAGGAGGGCGAGGGTGGCGGTGAGGATGGCGATGAGTGCGCGGGTGGGGTGGTGGGCTGCGCGTGGTGCGCCGCGGTGAGGTGGGCGGCGGGCTGGTTGGTTGGTTGGGGTGGGGTGACTGGTCATGCGTTGGAGTGCGCGGGGTGGTTGATCGAGTGCGGGCCTGAGCGGGTGTGTCCGATGGAGCCCGTTCGCAGTGGGAACGGGGGGAAGTGGGGGAATTGGGGGGGGTCAGCGGTGGTTTCTTCGTTCGCGGGCTCGGAAGAGTTCGATGAGGGCGTGGACATAGGGCTGGTCGGTGCGGATGTGGACGAGGTCAGCGCCCGCAGCGCGGAATTGGCGGGCGAGGGCTGCGCGGTGTCGGGCGGCGTGCTGCTCGTAGTTGCGCCGGATGCGCGGGGAGGCGGTGTCGAGGAGGGTGGTGCGGCCGGTCTCGGCGTCGATGAGGGGGATGAGTCCTGCGCTGCGGTGGGGGAGTTCGAGTTCTCGTGGGTCGGTGAGCGCGAGGGCGATGAGGTCGTGGCGGGTGGCGAGGCGGGTGAGGGTGTTGAGGAAGGGCGAGGCGGGGGGGTGCGGTGGCTCGAGGCCGACGCCTGGGAAGAGGAAGTCGGAGAGGAGGAAGATGACCGCGCGTCGGCGGAGGACGCGGGCGAGGTGTTCGAGGGCGGCGTGGGCGTCGGTGGCGTGGGAAGTGGGTTCGGCGTCGAGGATGTCGCGGACGACGCGCCAGGCGTGGCGGCGTCCCTTGGCGGGGGGGACGAAGGACTCGATGCGGTCGGTGAAGGTGAGGAGGCCGACCTTGTCGTTGGACTTGACGGCGGCGATGGCGAGGACGGATGCGATCTCGGCGGCGAGTTCGTTGCGTGAGCGGTCGATGGAGCCGAAGTGCCCGGAGGCCGAGAGGTCGGTGGCCAGGACGATGGTGAGTTCGCGTTCCTCGACGAAGCGTTTGATGTGGGGGGTGCCGGTGCGGGCGGTGACATTCCAGTCGATGGATCGGATGTCATCGCCGGGGGCGTACTCGCGGACCTCGTCGAACTCCATGCCCTGGCCCTTGAAGGCGGAGGAGAACTCGCCGGCGAAGAGGTCGTCGACCATGCGGGCGGTGTAGACCTGGAGCTGGCGGACTTTTGCCATGAGGTCTTCGCGGAGCATGGGGGGATGGGCCTTGGGGGTTGGGGGTTGGGGCGAGGAGAGGGAGAGAAGACAGGGGTCGGAGACCGGTGCCACCTACGACCGGTGCCACCTGAGACCGGTGCCACCTGAAGAGTGAGTGGGTTCAGGGGACGGGGAGGTGGTCGAGGATGGTGGCGATGATGGCATCGGTGGTCATGTTCTCGGCTTCGGCTTCGTAGGTGGGGATGATGCGGTGGCGGAGGACCTCGTGGGCGATGGACTTGATGTCGTGGGGTGTGACGAAGCCGCGGGCATCGAGGAAGGCGCGGGCCCTTGCGGCGAGGGTGAGGGCGATGGTGGCTCGGGGCGAGGCGCCGTATTCGATGAGGTGGGCGAGCTTGAGGTTGTAGTCGGCGGGCTGGCGGGTGGCGTGGACGATGTCGACGATGTAGTCGCGGACCTTGGGGTCGATGTAGATGCGGTCGACGACGGCGCGGGCATCGAGGATCTGTTCGATGGTGATGACGGGCTGGACCTGGGTCGGGGGCGCGATGCTGGCCATGCGGTCGAGGACTCGGCGCTCGTCGGCCTTGGAGGGATAGCTGATCTTGAGCTTGAGCATGAAGCGGTCGGTCTGTGCTTCGGGGAGGGGGTATGTGCCCTCCTGCTCGACGGGGTTCTGGGTGGCGAGGACGAGGAAGGGGTTGTCGAGTGGGTAGGTGGTGTCGCCGATGGTGACCTGTCGTTCCTGCATGGCTTCGAGGAGCGCGGACTGGACCTTTGCGGGGGCGCGGTTGATCTCGTCGGCGAGGATGATGTTGGCGAAGATGGGGCCCTTGCGGGGCGTGAACTCGGCGGAGGCGGGGTTGTAGATGAGGGTGCCGAGGAGGTCGGCGGGGAGGAGGTCTGGGGTGAACTGGATGCGTGAGAACTTCGCGTGGATGGCTCGGGCGAGGGAGGAGACGGTGAGGGTCTTGGCGAGGCCGGGGACGCCTTCGAGGAGGACATGGCCGTTGGTCAGCAGGCCGATGAGCAGGCCCTCGACCATGGCGTGCTGGCCGACGACGACCTGCTCGACGGCCTGGACGATCTGGCGGATGGGCTTTGCGTGTTGCTGGACGGCCTCGGCGATGTCGTGGGTGGGTGGGGCGGGTGCGGTGGTGGTGGTGTGGTTCTGCTCGGTCATGGGTGTTGGTCCGTGGCGAGATCGGGGTGGTTGGCGGGGGCCTTTGGTGTGAGCGCTGAGATGCGCTGGGTGCTCGGATCCGTCATGGGTTGCCGGGTTGTGTGTGCGCGGGGTGGCGCTGGAACGCGTTTTGAGCGTTGGGAGAGGGTAGGGAAGGGGGTGGGTGAGCGGCGGCGCGGGGTTGGGGGTGCGGGCGGTGTGAGCGCGCATTGTCCCCGCGGCGAGCGCTGCTGCTGCGTCTCTGATTGAACCAGCGCGGGGCGCTGGGGTTGCGGGTCGGGGATGCGGGGATTCGGGGGTGTGGTGATGGAGGAATGGCGCGTGCGCGGGCGGTAGACTCGGCACGGCGGGCGCAGTGCTTCGTGCCCGGCCGATGGACTTTGTACGGATGCGAAGAGGGATGCGGAAAGGACTGCATGATGCTGGACCGATCGGATGAGCAGCGCGTGGTGGGTGAGGGGATCGATCGTCGGATGGCGCTGGGTGTGATGGGGGCCCTGGGACTGGGCGCGGTGTCGGGGAGCGCGATGGGTCAGGGCGCGGGCGGGGGCGCGGGGTCGTTGGATCCGATGGGTCTGACGCCGCTGGGCGTGGACGAGTTCGGTTGGGATGAGCGGAGCGAGCAGTTCGTGCTCCCGAAGCTGCCGTATGAGTACGGGGATCTGGAGGGGGCGATCGATGCGCAGACGATGGAGATCCACCATGGGAAGCACCACGCGGGGTATGTGCGCGGCCTGAACCGGGCGCTGCGGGAGCTGACGGCGATCCGGGCGGGCGAGGGGGATCCGGATCTGATCAAGCACTGGTCGCGGGAGCTGGCGTTCCACGGGGGCGGGCACATCAACCATTCGATCTTCTGGCAGGTGATGGCGCCGGCGGGTCGTGGCGGCGGGGGGGAGCCGGACGGGCTGCTGGGGCGGGCTATCCGGCGTGATTTCGGATCGTTCGAGCGGTTCCGGACGCACTTCGAGCTTGCGGCCGGGAGCGTGGAGGCATCGGGGTGGTGCTGGCTGGTGCTGGACCGGATGTCTGGCCGGCTGATGATCCAGCAGATGGAGAAGCAGCAGAACATGCTGCTGACGGGGAGCATCCCGCTGATGGGGATCGATGTGTGGGAGCACGCGTACTACCTGCGGTACCAGAACCGGCGCGGGGAGTATGTGAGCAACTGGTTCTCGGTGATCAACTGGGCGCGCGTTGGATCGATCCTTGAGAGCGCGGTGGGTCGTTGAGGGAATGGTGAGGGGTGGGTGATCAGAACCAGCCGGAGCGGGCGGCGTGCCAGTCGTAGCGCTGGAGGTAGATGGGGAGGGTGCGCTGTTCGACGGTGTAGCCGAGGTGCTCGGCCTGTTCGATGGTCATTTTGATGAGCCGGCCCTTGATGGGCTCGGCGATGGTGTCGGCGTGGGGGGCATCGAGGTTTGCCTGGAGCTGGTCGAAGGCGCGCTGGACGGGCGGGAGGTGTGATGGGTCGGGGGGCCCGAGGAGCCCGGCGGCGCGGGCGGCGTTGCGGGCGCGGATGTCATCGTCGTCGGGGAGGCCGATGCCATCGGGGAGGAAGGCGTAGACGGTCTGGTCGTCGGGCGATTGCCTGAGGGGCTGGATGCGGATGCCGTAGTGGCGAATGATGGCGGACATGACCTCGTCCATGGATCCGTTGACGCTGAACGGGGCGACGGAGCGGGTGCGTGGCTGGTCGCGTGTCCACTGGATTCCGAAGACCTCGTGGTCGTGCCTGAGTGTGTTGAAGGCGCCGATGAGGGTGGCCATGGGGAGGTCGGGGCCCAGGACCTCGAGTTCGAAGTGATCTGCCCTTTCGTCGGTGCGGGTGATCTTTGCGATGGGGGTGTCGGGTGGCGTGCCGGGTGTTCGGTCGTAGATTGTGATTGAGCGTGGCGTGCCGTGGAGCCAGAGGATGCGGAGCTGGGCGGGTCCGCGGTTTGGGTGTCGTTGGTATCCGGTGGGCTTGTCGAGCCAGAGCCAGAGGGCGGGGTGGAGGGTGGAGATGGGCCTGGGGATGATGGACCAGTAGAGTGCGGAGAGGATGAGGGCGGTGAGGGCGATGATGAGGAGGACGCGTCGGGCCAGGCGTTTGCGGATTTCCTGCCTGGGGGTGGTGTCGAAGGTGGACTTGTTGCTGGGGTCGAAGGCGCGGCCGCACTCGGGGCAGAGGATGAGGTCGTGGGTGGCCGAGAGGTCGTATCCGCAGCGTTTGCAGTAGATGTGCTCGGGTGGTGGCGGCGCGGGGTGGTCGTCGGTGGGTTGGTGGGCGTGGGACACTTCTCGCGTCGGGCGGTGGGGATCGTGTGGACGCGGTCGGCGCGGCATGGGCGATGGTAGAGGCGCGTGGCGGGCGGGGGGCGGGGCGTGTGCGCGGGGGGGTTGTCGCTATGGTGTGGGTCTATGCGATTCAGGCTTGTCGATCGGGTTCTCGAGCACACTCCGGAAGGGATCGTGGCTGTGAAGCATGTGACCTCTGCGGAGGAGTACCTGCTGGATCACTTCCCGAGCTTTCCGGTGCTGCCGGGGGTGCTGATGATCGAGGCGCTGGTGCAGTCGGCGCGGGAGTGGCTGATCCGCTCGGTGCCGGTGGGCGGGGTTGAGAGCCCCGCGGCGGCGTCGCGGATGGTGCTGGGGCGGGTTCGGGCGGTGAAGTACGGGTCGTTCGTGCGTCCTGGTGAGGCGATGCGGCTGGAGGTGTCGCCGGCGGGGTGGGGCGACGATGGGTCTTGTGAGTTCAAGGGGACTGGGACGGTGCTCCGGAGCGATGGGGGTTCGGCGGTGTGCGTTTCGGGTCGGTTCATGCTTCGCGCGGTTCGCGGGGGTGGGGGTGGGTGATGGCATTGGGGGCGTGGTTGGGGTATTCTCGGGACCGGGCGCGGGTCCGGACGCGGGGCTTGGGGGGCTTTTGATCGGGTCGGGGCGAGCGGGGGCGCGGGTGCGCGGCGCGCTCGGTGTTTGTGCTGGCTGATGCGGCCGAGCGGCCGTGGAAACTTTCGGAGAGCGTGTGATGCCCGAGTCGATGTCGCGCGAAGAGATCTACGCGAAGGTGCAGGAGGTTCTGGTCGATGCGCTGGGCGTGGATGATGATGAGGTGACGCCGGATGCGCGGCTGGCGGCGGATCTGGGGGCCGAGTCGATCGACTACCTGGACATCGTGTTCAAGCTGGAGCAGGCGTTCGACATCAAGATCCCGCAGGGGGACCTGTTCCCTGAGAATGTGAACTCGAATCCGGAGTATGTGAAGGAGGGGATGGTCACTGACAAGGGGATCGAGGAGCTTCGGAAGCGGCTGCCGCATATTGACTTCACGCGATTCTCGCAGGAGCCGCGGGTGACCGATGTTCCGAACCTGTTCACGGTGAATGTGCTGGTGAACTATGTGGATCGGAAGCTGAACCAGGGCGTGGGGGCCTGAGGGGTTGCGCTGGATCTGGATCGATCGCGTGGTGGAGCTTGTTCCGGGCGAGCGGATGGTGGCGATCAAGCACCTTTCGCTGGCCGAGGAACATCTGCACGATCACTTCGCGCGGGACCACGAGGTGGCGCCGGATGCGGGCGGGGGTTGGTGGGTTCCGGGGGGTGGTGCTGGGTCGGGCGGGGGCGATGTGGTGGGTGATGGGACGAGCGCGACGCGGATCGCGTGCGGCGGGAGCCTGCCGGTGATGCCGGGTTCGCTGGTGATCGAGGGGATGGCGCAGACGGCGGGGATCCTGGTGGGGCACGCGGGGGGGTTCCGCGAGAAGGTGGTGCTGGCGAAGATCAGCCGTGCGGAGATCCTGCTGGATGCGATGCCGGGGCAGACGCTGCGGTACACGGCGGTGGCGGATCGGCTGGATCGCGCTGCGGCGTCGGTGAAGGGGACGGTGGAGCTGCTGTCGATGGGGTCGGATGGGTCGGTGCGGGTGGAGCCGGCGGGTGCGATCGATCTGATTTTCTCGCACCTGGACCAGAACATGGGCGGGCATGTGTTCCCGGAGCACAACTTCGTCTTCGGGGAGACCTTCCGCACGCTGCTGGAGTTGAGCGGTGTGGTGGCGGGGGATGGGTTCGGGGGATCCTGAGCGGACCGGGGGACGATGGGGCGGGTGGGAGCGCGGGTCTTCAGGCGGGCATGGATCTGCGGAGGATGAGGAGGGTGTCGCCTGCGCATCGGCGGGTGGCGATGGGCGCGAGGCGGGTGGCTTCGGTGATGCTTTGGGCTGAGCGCCAGTGGACGGCGGCGGGGGCGCTGTGGTCGGCGAGGAGCGTGGGCGCGATGAAGGCCCATGCCTCGTCGACGAGGTCTTGCTGGAAGGCGGCCGAGAGGAGGGTGGGGCCGGCTTCGAGGAGGGCGGTGTGGATGTTGTGTTGGTGCGCGAGGATGGTGAGGGCCGTGGGGAGGTCGAGGTTGATGGGGTTGGTGGGGTCGGGGGGGCAGGGTGTGATGGTGCAGTGGAGGCGGGCGAGTTGATCGGCGCGTTCGGAGGCGGCGGCGTCGGGGGTGCAGAGGATGATGGTGGGGGTGGTCGCGGCGGTGGTGGCGATGGCGGCGTCGGGGGGTGTGTTGCAGTTGCGGTCGAGGATGATGCGGGCGGCGGTCCGGCGGATGGGGACCTGCCGGGCGGTGAGCATGGGGTTGTCGCGGATGATGGTGCCGATGCCGGTGATGATGGCATCGACGCGGGCGCGGAGGGCGTGGACGCGGCGGCGGGCGACCGGGCCGGTGATCCACTGGGATGAGCCGGTGGCGGTGGCGACCTTGCCATCGAGGGTCTGGGCCCACTTGGCGATGAGCCATGGGCGTTTGGGTGTGCGTTCGATGGAGGCGAAGAAGGGGTCGGTGAGGTGGGTGGCGGCGGGGCAGGCGTTGGTGATGGTGATCTTGAGTCCTGCGGCGGCGAGGCGTTCGAGGCCGCCCTGGGCATCGGGGTGGGTGTCGCGGCGGGCGACGATGACCTCGGCGATGCCGGCTTCGAGGATGGCGTCGGTGCAGGGCGGGGTCTTGGCGTGGTGGTTGCAGGGTTCGAGCGTGACCCATGCGGTGGCGCCTTTGAGGCGGTGGGCGTTGCCGCGGTGTCGGGCGTTGTGGATCGCCTGGACTTCGGCGTGGGGTGCGCCGAACTTCGTGTGGTGTCCGATGCCGAGGATGTCGGCGGTGTGATCGGAGGTGCGCGCGGCGATGATGCACCCGACGAGGGGGTTGGGCTCGGCGTGGCCGGCGGCGCGGAGTGCGGCGAGGGTGGCGCGTCTGAGGAGTTGGCGGTCGAGGCTCACGCGATCAGGTTCCGGCGGTTGGGGCGACTTCGGGTGTTTCGTGGGGGTCGGCGAGCGTCATGGCGTGGCGCGAGATGATGTCGGTGGCGATGGCGGGATCGACGGTGGCGCCTTCGGGGAATGCGGCGTTGCAGGCGCGGAAGAAGCGCTCGATGCCGCCGGGGGTCGCGAAGACGAGGGCGGTGGCGGGCTTGTCGGTGGGGTTTGCGAAGGCGTGGGGGACGAGTTTGGGGCCGAAGGCGGCCTGGCCTTCGGTGAGTCGGGTGGTGTGGTTGTTGACGGTGACATCGAGCGTGCCGGAGAGGATGTAGAAGGTCTCATCCTCGAACCAGTGGGTGTGGACGGGATTGCCCCAGTAGGGCGGGATGGTGATGCGGACGAGGGAGAGGGCGCCGCGGGTCTGTTCGGCGGTGAGGAGGAGCTGGGTGGGGTGGCCGAGGACATTGAGGGTTTCGATGATCGGGTCGGGATTGCCAGCGGGTGCGACGGTCATGGGGGGTCCTGTGGAGGGTGGTGCGCGGTGGGACTGTGCGGATCAGCGTACCGGGGGAGCGGTGCGCGGTGGCGGCGGCGGGGGCGGATGGGCGGAGGTGGAGCGGCGGGGTTATGATGGCGCGGCGTGGTCGGACGGGAGGATGTTGCGCGGCCATGCTTTTGATATTGCTCGAGCTTCTTGATGGCTTTCTGACCCGGACGGGGCTGTACCGGCTGGTGATGATCTTTGACCAGCTGGCGTTCCGCGCGTTCGCGGCGGGGCTGCTGGCGTTCTTGTGCGTTCTGGCGGGCGGGCCTCGGACGATCGCGTGGCTGCGGAAGAAGAAGATTGGTGATGCGGCGCAGGCGGACCTGGGGAGCCTCGAGGAGGCGATGCGGTCGAAGAAGAACACGCCGACGATGGGCGGGTTGCTGATTGGCTCTTCGATTCTGCTGTCGGTGCTGGTGTTCGGGGATCTGTCGCAGCGGTATGTGCAGCTGGGGCTGATCGTGCTGGTGTGGCTGGCGGCGCTGGGCGGGGTGGATGACTGGCTGAAGCTGACGGCGGCGTCGCGTCCGGAGGGGTCGCGACAGGGGTTGTTCGCTTGGGAGAAGCTGCTGTTTCAGCTGGGGATCGGGGTGCTGATCGGGTACTTCGCGTACAAGGTTCCGGCGGCGCCGGAGGGCGCTCAGGCGCTGGGGCATGTGGTGAACCTGCCGTTCCAGAAGACCTACGAGAGCGCGCTGGCGACGACGCCCGGGGGGTGGCTGTGGTACCTGGGGCCGGTGGCGTACATCGTGGTGATGACGGTGATGATGACGGGGATGTCGAACGCGGTGAACATCACGGACGGGATGGATGGGCTTGCGTCGGGGATCACGGCGGCGGTGGCGATCGGGCTGGTGGTGCTGTGCATTATCTCGGGGAGCGAGTCGCTGGCTCGGGAACTGCTGGTGCCGTATGTGTCGACGAGCGGTGAGCTGGCGGTGCTGGCGGCGGCGATGGCGGGCGCGACGCTGGGGTTCCTTTGGTGGAACTGCGCGCCGGCGGGGGTGTTCATGGGGGACACGGGGTCTCTGCTGCTGGGCGGTCTGATCGGGTTCGTGGCGGTGGCGATCCGGCAGGAGATCGTGGTGCTGGTGATGTGCGGGATGTTCCTGGTGGAGATCGGGAGTGTGGTGGTGCAGGTGGGGTGGTTCAAGTGGACGCGGATGCGGACGGGGACGGGGCGCCGGGTGTTCCGGTGCGCTCCGTACCACTGGCATCTCCGGCTTGGCGATGCGCCGGAGACGAAGGTGGTGGCGCGGTTCTGGATCCTGTCGGTGCTGCTGGTGGGGGTGGCGCTGGCGACGCTGAAGATGCGGTAGGCGTGGGGCGCGGGGGGCGGATGGGAGGGGTTGCGTGGGTGTGTGGGGGTGGTCAGGATGCGTCGGCTTTGCGGGCGTGAGCGTGGGAGGGCGTTGGCAGGAGCGATGGATGGGCGCTGGATCAGGCGATGGCGGCGGGCTTCGATCGGCGCTGGAGTTGTCGTCGGCGACACCTCCGGCGGACTGGCTGATGAGCCCGATCCGTCGGTTCGCGGGCCTGAGCACGGCGGGCGGGATTTTGCTGATCGTGTGCGCGGCGGCGGCGATGCTGTGGTCGAACTTCGCGCCCCATGAGTACGAGGCGCTGCTGCACGCGAACATCTCGATCACGGTGGGGGGGTTCGAGATCTCGCAGGGGGTGCTGCACTGGATCGATGACACGCTGATGGCGGTATTCTTCCTGCTGGTGGGGCTTGAGATCAAGCGGGAGTTGATCAGCGGTGAGCTGTCTTCGCCGAAGCGGGCGGCGCTGCCGTTGTTCGCGGCGCTGGGGGGGATGGTGGTTCCGGCGGGGATCTATGTGGCGGTGGTGGGGATCGGGAGCGCGGCGGGTGTGGGCGGCGAAGGGGCGGTGGCGCAGTGGGGCGGGTGGGGCGTGCCGATGGCGACGGACATCGCGTTCGCGCTGGGGATCCTGGCGCTGCTGGGTCGTCGCGCGCCGCTGGCGCTGCGGGTGTTCTTGTCGGCGCTGGCGGTGGCGGATGATCTCGGGGCGCTGGCGGTGATCGCGGTGTTCTACACGGAGCGTCTGGATTTCGGGGCGATGGGGATGGCGGGTGTGGTGTACGCGGTGCTGGTGCTGTGCGCGATGCTGAAGGTTCGAGAGTCGCTGATCTACATTCTGCTGGGGATGGTGCTGCTGTACTTCATGAGCGAGTCGGGGGTTCACTCGACGATCGCGGGCGTGCTGGTGGCTTCGGTGATCCCGGTGAGCGCGCGGGTGGATGTGGGGAGCTATGTGGAGTCGACGCGGAAGGCCGTGGATGTGATTGAGGAAGAGGAGCGCCGGGCGGGTGCGGAGTCTCCGGAGCTGACGCCGATGCAGCTGGTGGCGGCGCAGATCGTTTCGACGAACAGCCGGCACATTCGTCCTCCGCTGCACCGGATCGAGCACACGCTCGGGCCGTGGGTAGCGTTCCTGATCCTGCCGGTGTTCGCGCTGACGAACGCTGGTGTGGATCTGAGCGGGGTGCGCCTGGAGGGCGGCTCGCTCGTGGTGGGGATCGCGGTCTTTCTGGGGCTGGTGGTGGGGAAGCCTCTGGGGATCGTGGGGGCTTCTTGGGTGGCGATCCGGCTTGGGCTTGCCTCGATGCCGCGGGGTGTGGGGTGGCCCCGGATGTGGGGTGTGGGGCTGCTGGGTGGGATCGGTTTCACGATGGCGATCTTCATTTCGGGTCTGGCGTTTCCGGATTCGCCGGGGGCTCGGGATGTGGCGAAGCTGGCGGTGTTGATGGGGTCGGTCGTGGCGAGTGTTCTTGGGCTGGTGGTGCTGCTGCGTCGTCATGCAACCGCGCCTCCCCCGGAGCCGGTGGAGGGCACGATCACGATGGACGAATCGCTGGAATCGCTCGAGGAGCGTCTTGGCGGTGCGCCGCGTGATCTGCCGGCGGGGAGCGCGGGCGGCGACTGATCCGGTGTGGCTGGGGCTTCGGGGTTGTTGCGGGCTGAGTATCGCCTGATGTGGGTGTTTGTCCCGCCGTGATGTGGTTGCGCGATCGCGCGCTGGGGGATCGTTCGTGGTCGAGTGGGGGTTGGGTGTGGCCGATCAAAGGCGTGTCCGCGCGGAGGGGGCGCGGGCGGTTGGATCGAGTGGAGGCTGCGTGCTTCGATGGCGAGGTGACCATCTTGTGATGCTTTGGAGCGGGGGCTCGGCGTTGTCATTGGCGCTGGGCGGTCTCTTGGTGTCTGGGTGGGGCGTGGTATCGCTGATGTCGGGCGGGGCGGAGGCGCACCATGCGGTGGCGCGGCTTGGCGGGGTGGCGCCGTGGCTGGGAGTTGTGGGCGGATTGCTGTCGTTTGTGGGTGGCGGGGCGATGGTGTGGCTCGGGATGCGCTGCCGTGATGCGTGGCTGGTGCGTTCGGCGGCCGAGGATGCGGCGGAGGGGTCGATCGACGGGGAGCGTCTGGGGCTTCCGGAGTCTCTCGGGAAGGCGGCGGCGGGTTGGAACCGGATGCTGTCTGCTGCGGGCGGGACGGGGATGGAGGCGCTGGCGGAGGCGCTGGAGGGGCGGGGCGTGTGCGGGGAGTCCGGCGAGGAGGGGGAGCTGGGGCTGGCGTTCGCGGGTTCTCCGCACGGGATGCTGGTGGTGGATCAGGGTGGGACTGTGCATCGCGCGAACGCGGCGGCGGGCCTGCTGCTGGGGCGTTCGATGTCGGAGCTGAGCGGGCGGACGGTTGACGAGGCGATTGCGGATGAGAGTGTGGCGCGGGTGGTGCGGGAGGTGGCCTCACGGCGTGTGAAGAGCGCTCGGAGCGTGGAATTCGGGGTCGAGTCTTCGCAAACCCGTCTGCGGTGCGGCGCGTACCCGCTTGGCGGGCCGAGCGGGGCGTCGACGCTGGTGCTGCTGGAGGACATCACGCAGCAGGTGACAGCGCGTGAGGCGCAGCGGATGTTCCTGGCGCACGCAGCGCACGAGCTGCGGACGCCGCTGACGAATATCCGGCTGAATGTCGAGGAGCTGGTGGACAACGACCCGGCGGATGAGGCCTCTCGGGGCGAGGCGGTGAATGTGATCTCGCAGGAGTCGCGTCGGCTGGAGAGCATCGTGGACGATCTGCTGAGTATCTCGGAGATCGAGGCGGGCTCGATCCAGATGCGTCCGGGCGATGTGCGGCTGGAGAACCTGCTGGCGGACCTGCAGGCGGACTACAAGGCCAAGTCGGCGGACAAGCAGATCTCGCTGTCGTTCGAGCTTCCGGCGAAGATCGCGGTGATCCAGGGGGACCGGGACAAGATCGAGCTTGTGATGCACAACCTGCTGGGGAACGCTCTGAAGTACACGCCTTCGGGCGGGAGCGTGAAGGTCTGCTACACGGACGATGAGGAGCGGATCCGGATCGATGTGCAGGACACTGGGCTTGGGATCGGGCCGGATGACATCCGGCAGATCTTCGAGCGGTTCTACCGGGCGCGTGATCCGCGGATCGAGGGGATCGAGGGCACGGGTCTGGGGCTTGCGATCTCGCGTGAGCTGGTTCGTCTGCACGGGGGCGATCTTCTTGTGGAGTCTGAGGTCGGGACCGGGAGCACCTTCACGATGGTCCTCCCGCGTCGTTCGCCGGCGGCTCGTGCGGCGTGAGCGTGTCGGGGGACCAGCACCGTCGAGGAGCGTGAGCGATGAACATCGCCGAGCAGGACATTGGCGCGGTGCGGGTGCTGCGGCCATCTGGCGCGCTGCTCGTGGCGGATGTGGAGTCGTTCCTGTCGCGTTCTCGCGCGGTGATCACGGCGAGCCGTGGTCGGATGGCGCTGGATCTTTCGGAGGTTCATTACCTGGACAGCGCGGGGCTTGAGGCGCTGCTGGAGGTGGCCGAGTCGCTCTCGGTGGTGGGCGGCGTGCTGCGCGTGTGCGGTGCGAACGAGACGGTGCGGGAGGTTCTGGAGCTGACAGGTGTGGGCGGGTACCTGGAGCACTTTGATTCTGCGACGGACGCCGCGAGGAGCTTTTTGTGAGCGACGGAGCGCGCGAGGATGATGGGCCGATGGAGCTGGCGCCGCTGCCGGAGGAGGCCGGCGGCGCGGCGGGGGGCGGTGTTCCGGGCGGCGCTGGTGGCGCTGGAGGTGAGGGTGCGCGCGCGGCTGCGGAGGGTGGGGTGCGGCGGGGATGGTCGCGTCCGATGCGGAAGCGGCTGGGCGAGGCGCTGATCGAGAGCGGGCTGATCTCCGAGGCGGAGCTGAGCCAGATCCTGGTGAAGCAGCAGCGGAGCGGGCAGAAGCTCGGCGAGATGCTGATCGAGCAGGGGGTGCTCTCGCAGGCGGCGCTGGTGCGGACGCTGGGGGCGTGCCTCGGGGTTCCGGGTGTGCACCTGCGGCACGGTCTGGCGGACCCGGGGCTGTTGTCGCTGGTGGGGGCCGACGAGGCCGAGCGGCTGGTCGTGCTGCCGATGTTCAAGGTGCGCGGCGAGCTGCTGGTGGCGATGGCGGAGCCGGACTCGCTGGTGACGATCGACCGGCTGCGTCAGAAGACGGGCCTGAAGATCCGGCCGGTGCTGGCGCTCGAGGCGAATATTCTTGAGTTCGTCCGCAAGTACGCGAGCGGCGATATCGACATCGATTCGTTCCTGACCTCGCTGGTGGAGTCGGACCTGGAGGTGGTGGAGCGGGAGCGGGTGGACGAGGGGCCCTCGACGAACCTGGACACGATGGTGGCGGGCAGCCCGATCGTGAACCTGGTGAATGTGGCGATGATGACGGCGGTGCGGGATGGGGCGTCGGACATCCACATCGAGCCGTCGAAGAGTGGGACGCGGATCCGGTACCGTCTGGACGGTCATCTGCGGGACCTGATGAAGCCGCCGCCCGGGATGCACGCGGCGATCGTGTCGCGGATCAAGGTGATCGGGAAGATGGACATCGCGGAGAAGCGGCTGCCGCAGGAGGGGCGTGTTCGGATCGTGGCCGAGGGCCGGGAGATCGACCTGCGGGTGTCGTCGATGCCGACGCTGCTGGGCGAGAAGATCGTGATCCGCGTGCTGGACAAGGCGAACCTGCGGGTGAGCATGGACCAGCTGGGGATGAGCGAGGGGGATCTGGAAGCGTTCATGGGGGTGCTGAAGCAGCCGCACGGGCTGGTGCTGGTGACGGGGCCGACGGGGTCGGGCAAGACGACGACGCTGTACTCGGCGCTGGATGTGCTGCGGTCGCCGGAGCGGAACATCGTGACGGTCGAGGATCCGGTGGAGTATCAGCTCGATCTGATCAACCAGATCCAGGTGCTCGAGTCGATCGGGATGACGTTCGCGCGGTCGCTGCGTTCGATCCTTCGTCAGGATCCGGACACGATCATGGTGGGCGAGATCCGCGACCAGGAGACGGCGCGTGTGGCGGTGCAGGCGGCGCTGACGGGGCACGGGGTGCTTGCGACGCTGCACACGAACGATGCGCCCGGGGCGGTGGCGCGTCTGCTGGACATGGAGATCGAGCCGTACCTGCTCTCGAGCGCGCTGAACGGGGTGGTGGCGCAGCGGCTGGTGCGGACGATCTGCGGGCACTGCAAGACGCGGTATTACCCGAGCGAGCGGGTGCTGCACGACTCGGGGCTGGATCCTTCGCAGCCGCGGGCGCTGATGCGGGGCGCGGGTTGCTCTCGTTGCCACGACACGGGATTCAAGGGGCGGCTGGGGATCTACGAGATGATGGTGGTGGATGGGGAGCTGCGGCGGATGGTCCACGAGGCGGCGGCGACGCACAACCTGCGCGCAGCGCTGCGCCGGCGTGGGATCCCGACGCTGCGCGACTCGGGGGTGGCGCTGGCGCTGGAGCAGCGGACGACGCTGGAAGAGGTGATGCGGGTCGCGCACGATGACGATGGCGGTTGGAAGCCGCTGCCGGGCGAGGTGGGCGAGGTCGACGGCGGCGCTGCCGGACGGGAGGCGGCATGAAGTTCCGGTACGAGGCGTATGACCACGCCGGGAAGCGGCGGGTGGGGGCGCTGGAGGGCGAGAGCGCGGAGGTGGTGCGGGAGCAGCTGGCGCGGGATGGGATGTTCCCGACCGAGATCGCGCCGCTGGATGAGCACGCATCGCAGGCGCTGGGCGCCCGCCCGGCGCTGGGTCTGCTGGACAGCCTGCGGGCCGGAACCTACCTGGTTCCGCTGGTGGATTTCTCGCGGGAGCTGTCGGTGCTGGTGAGCAACGGGACGCCGGTGGTGGATGCGATCAGCGCGCTGGAGCGGCAGTGCGGGCACCAGGGGTTCCGGGATGTGATCAAGGATGTGCGGTCGAAGGTGGAGGAGGGCGTGCCGCTGAGCGAGGCGATGGGTCGGCATCCGCTGGCGTTCGACCAGATCAGCGTGAGCCTGGTGGCGGCGGGCGAGTCGGGCGCGGACCTGGACGCGATGCTGGAGCGGCTGAGCGAGTTCGCGATCGGCCGGCTGCACATCCGGAAGACGGTGATGGGGGCGATGCTGTACCCGGCGGCGCTGCTGACGATCTCGACGCTGGTGATGGTGGCGCTGTTCGTGTTCGTTCTGCCGCGGTTCGCGGAGATGTTCGAGACGATGCAGGTCGAGCTTCCGGCGAGCACGGCGGCGATGATGGCGCTGGGGGATGCGGTGGCGTCGTGGTGGTGGGCGATGATCATCGGGATGGCGGGCGGCGTGGTGGGCGCGGCGTTCTGGCTGCGGACGCCGTCGGGGCTGGTGGTGGCGGACCGTGTGATGCTCCGCCTGCCGGTGATCGGGCTGACGATCCGTTCGTTCTCGACAGCGCGGATCGCGCGGATCGTTGGGACGCTGATCGAGGCGCGGGTTCCGTTTCTGGATGCGCTGGCGCTGGCGAAGCGGGGGCTCGCGAGCCCGTCGTACATCCGTCTGCTGGACCGGGCGGAGGAGCTGGTCTCGAAGGGGGACACGGTGGCGGCGGCGTTCGCGGACTCGGCGCTGATCAGCCCGTCGTTCGCGGAGGCGATCCGGAACGCGGAGCGGACGGGTCGGCTCGGTCCGGTGATGGGCGCGATGGCGACGCACATGGAGGCGGACAACGAGGCGTTGTTGAAGTCGGTGACGAAGCTGGCCGAGCCGCTGATCCTGGCGGCGCTGGGGGTGATCGTGGGGTTCGTTGCGATCTCGCTGTTCCTTCCGTTGTTCGATCTGACGGCGTCTGCCGGTGGTGGAGGTGCGCCGTGATGAAGGGTGTTGAGGGCTGGACGGGTGGGTTGTTCGGGTCGGTGATCGGCGTGGATCTTGGTTCGCGCGTGCTCAAGGCGTGTCAATGGTCGCGTGGGGGGTGGCGCGTGGCGAGCGTGTGGCGGGAGAGCGATGGGGAGATCGGGAGTGATGAGATCCGCGGGCTGGCGCGGGTGCTGGCGCGGCGGGGGTTCTCCGGGACGCGGGTGGTGGCGTCGGTTCCGCGTTCGGCGCTGCTTTCGTGCCGTGCCTCGGCGCCGATGGAGGGGTCGGGGGCCCCGGTGGAGCAGATCGCGCGGGCGGAGCTTGCCCGGGTGTCGGGGCAGAACGCGGGGGCGTTGCTGTCGGCGAGCTGGAGCGCGCGTTCGCGTCGGAGCCGGAGCGAACTGGATGAGCGTCAGGTCCTGGGTTGCTCTGCGGCGGTGGCGCGAGGTCTGAGCGAGGCGTTCGGGGGCGGCGGGCTGGACCTGGTGGGCCTGGAGCCGGGGCCGGTGGGATCGGCGCGGGGCGCGCTGCACATCGCCGGGTTGTCGGGGGCGGGGAGCGCCGGGTCGTCGGGGTTGATCGTGGACTTCGGGTGGGGCGGTGCCCGGCTGCTGGCGGTGAGCGATGGTGTGCTGATGTACGAGCGGTGCATGGATGAGCACGGTCAGCGTCGGTTCACGGAGGAGCTGTGCGGGCTGATGGGGCTGGATCCGGAGATGGCGGTGGCGCTGAGCGGCGCGATGTCGTCGAACGGTGATGCGGAGTGGTGCGCCCGGCTGGCGAAGGCGAGCGAGGTGCTGGCGCGGGAGTGGGGCGAGGGGCTGTGCGCGGAGATCGAGCGGGGGCTGAACTTCGCGGGAGAGCGGTACGGGATCGAGGCGGGTTCGGGTGTGCTGCTGTGCGGCGGGGGTGTGGATGGCGCGGTGGGGCGGTGCGTGCTGGAGCTGATGGGGGATGGGGTTCGTGCGTGCGCGGGCGTGGTGCCGGGTTCTCACGGGCTGGCGATGGGGCTGTGCCTCGGGAAGGAGGGCGTGCATGCGGTTCGTCGATCTGCTTCCTGAGCGTGCTCGTGGGCTTTCGTGCGTGCGGTCGCGCGTGGTGATGTACGCGGCGGGTTTCCCGCTGGTGGTTCTGCTCAACGGCGTGGGGTGGCTGACGGGGATCGCGCTGCTGTCGGCGGATGTTCATTCTGTGGAGCGGGAGATCGCGGATATCCGCGGCCAGATCGAGTCGTTCGACGGTCGGAGCGCGCATCTTGAGAAGGAGCTTTCGAAGGTGCGCGGTGAGCGGATCGCTCGCGAGGCGCTGGCGGCGCGCCCGACCTGGGGCGGGCTGGTGCGCCGGGTGTCCGCGGTGGTTGTGCGGCACGGTTCGCTGGATCGGCTGGCGGTGCGCGGGCTGGGGAGCGGGCGCGGGGAGTCGGGTCGCGTGGGGTATGAGGTCTCGTTGAACGGGCTGGCGCGCGATGCGACGGCGTTGACAGCGCTGTTGTTGGAGCTTGAGGGCGAGGGTGTGTTTGACGAGGTCTCGCTGATCGGTTCGTCGCGGGTGCGGGAGGATGGTTCCGATCCATCGGTTCGGTTCGATGTGCGCTGTTCGATTCTCGGAGGCGAGGGATGAGGGTTCTCAAGCTTGACATCGGGATGGCGCTGGTGGTGGCCGGGCTGTGCGCGGCGACGCCGACGATCGGTCTGGCGCCGGCGCGTGAGTCTCGTGAGACGCACGGGTCGCTGGTGGGCGAGTCTGAGGAGCTGCGTGCGCGAGCGCTGCGTGGTGCGGAGCGGATGCGGTCTCTCGAGATGGTGCTGGCGGATGAGCGGAAGCGGCTGGCGGGGATCGGCGAGGTGTCGGCGCTGCGGATTCCGTTGAACCAGCGGATCGCGCGATTGAACACGCTGGCGGAGGATCATGGGCTGGAGGTGGTTCGGCTTTCGCCGCGGCGGGAGGTGGGCGGCGGGTCGGATGGCGCGGCGGTGGGATTGGACTTCTCATTGATGGGGGAGTTCGGTGCGATGGTGCGGATGCTGGAGGCGATCGAGACGCGGGAGTTATCGCTGTGGGCGGCTTCGTTCGAGATCGCCCGGCGTGCGGATCGTGCGGGCTGGGTGACGCTCTCGGGGGATCTTGCGTGGCATGCCGATTCTGCGGGGGACTGATCCCCGGAATCCGCGATGAGGGTTCCAGATGGGGGGGGTGCGTGCCGATGCAGGACGCATGGAACTGACCAAGCGGCAGAGGATGATGCTGGGGGTTCTGGGGGTTGCCGGGGCCGCGTTGGTGGTTGACTTCCTGTTGCCCGGGCCTTCTTCGGCCAGCGCGGCGGCTCCGGCCGCGGAGGCGGGCGGCGGCGGTGGGGCGGTGGCCGATGGTGGGAAGGGTGCGGGTGCGGGCGGGGGCGGCGTCGTTGCGAAGGTTGCGGGCACGGAGGAGGGCGGGGAACGATTCATGCGTGTGATCGCGCGTCTTCGCGAGATCGATGCGTCTGTTGACCGTGGGGACCCGGTGGCCGAGGCGTTCGGTCGGGTGGTGGTGGCGGCGCCGGTGGTCCTGGCTGAGGTCGCTGAAGTTGCGGACTCGGCGGGGCCTGCGCTTCCCGAGGCGATCCCGGACGCTGTCGCGGCGCCGGTGGTTCTCGAGCCCACAGCGCCGGTCGAGGTGGTGAGCCCGCCGGTGGTTCGGCTCACGAGCATCGTCGGGTCCGGGGATGGGCGCGTGGCGGTGATCGATGGTGAGCTGCTCCGCGCGGGGCAGATGGTTCAGGGGTGGCGGATCGACCGGATCGCGGAGCGTTCTGTGTTCCTCGTGCGTGGGGATGCCCGCGCGCGGCTGGAGCTGGGTCGGTGATTTCCCTTGCGCGGGGCCCGGATTGGGCGGTTCGGGCGGAATGGCGGTTCAGTTTGGATGTCCTGGTGTCGATGTCGTTGCGGTTGAGCGACCCTGATCGTTTGTTGGCTGTCGCCAATTGCAAAGGAAGTGGACCATGAGTGTGACCCATTCGACATCGTGGCGGCGCGGATTCAGCCTTCTGGAGCTCGTGATCGTCGTTGTGATTCTCGGGATTCTCGGGGCGATCGCGATCCCGCGTCTGAGCCGTGGATCGGCCGGCGCGGCGGATTCGGCGCTCGTGTCGAACCTCGCGGTGCTCCGCAACGGGATCGATCTGTACGCGGCCGAGCACAACGGGACATTCCCGCTTGTGGCGACCTTCAGCGATCAGATGCTGACCTACACGGACATCGACGGCGCGACCAACGCGACGAAGGATGCGACGCACATCTACGGCCCGTACCTGCGTTCGATCCCGGCGCTGCCGGTGGGGACGAAGAAGGGCGAGACGGGCGTCGCGGCGGCGGTGGGCGCCGGTATCGGCTGGATGTACGACGAGGACACCGGTGTGATCACGGCGGCGCTGCCGAACACCGAGCTTGACTCGCGCGGCGTGGCGTACAGCGATTATTGAATCGCGGCCCGTCGGGAGTGGAGAGAACGCCTCTTCGGCGGAGTGCCGGATGGGGCCTGGACATAAGGGGATCGTGATGGCTGCGATCTCGGAACAACGATCAGACGCCGATGCCGGCGGCGCGGAGGAGCGCCCGCCGGCATTGTTGCTGCGCGGGCGGGTCGGCGCTTCGATGCTGGAGCTGCTGATGGTTCTGTCGCTGGTGGGGGTGATGGCGGCGGTGTGCGTGCCGCGGTTGGCGGGTGCGCAGGCGCGTCACCAGGAGGAGAACCGGGCGCGGGCGGTGGAGCGCGCGCTGGCGCACGCGCGTTCGGAGGCTCGTCGTCGTTCGGTGGATGTGCGCGTGCGGTTCAACGGCCAGGATGAGGTGATCGACCTGGTGGCGGATCCGGACGGGGCGGCGGTGTCGCTGCCCTGGCGGGGTGATGTGGCGGGGACGCGTGCGGATCGGGATGTGACGCTGGCCTGGCTGGTGGTGGTGGATGCGCACGGCGGGGTTGAGTTGACGGGTGTTCCTGCGGCGGAGGCGGTGGGCGAGGCCGTGGAGGATGTGGTGCTGCGGGGCGCCAAGGGTGGTGAGGGCGGCGACGAGGAGGCGAAGGACGAGGAGGGCGGCGGCGCGGAGGAAGAGAAGGGGGGTGGCGCATGAGGTGTGGCACGATGGGATGCGCTGCGCGGCGGCGGGGCGGGTTCACGCTGATCGAGGCGGTGCTGAGCCTGGGGATCCTGGCGGTGCTGATGGTGACGATCGGCGCTGCGATGTCGGTGATGACTCGGTTGATGCCATCGGCGGACGATCCGCGTCCGGCGGCGTTGTCGATGAGCGAGGCGATGGAGATTCTGCAGGCGGATGTGAGTTCGGCGGTGTCGGTGGGGACGCTGGACGGCGAGAGCCTGAAGATGGTGGTGGCGGGGGCCGGGGCCGGCGGTGCGCGGGCGGGTGTGGTGTACGAGTTTGATGGGGATGCTGGGACGATCACGCGGTCGGTTGGGGGTGGCGCGGGCGTCGTGCTGGCGGACTCGATCGATGAGGCGAGTTTCTTCGGGATCGGGTCTGAGGTGGTGGTGACGCCGGCGGTGGTCGGGGAAGTGGAATCGAGCACGCTGGGGAGCGATGCGATCAGCTGCACGAACAATGACCTGGTGTTCGAGAGCGGGCGCGCGGTGCGGCAGGAGTTGAGCCCGACGCTGCGGGCGGGGGTGACGGCGTGGCGGGTGACTGGACTGACGCTGCGGCTGAAGCAGCACCAGTTCCTGTCGAATGGGGACTGCGAGGTGTCTTTCCACCGGATCGACGACGATGGCGTGATGACGATGGAGCCGATCGCGCGGTTCACGGTGGCGATCTCCTCGATGCCTTCTTCGCTGTTCGCGCCTTCGTCGACTCGGTATCGGGTGACGGACATGCCGTGGATCTCGGCGGGTGAGCGGGTGGCGTTTGTGATGAGACCCACTGACGGTGGAAGTTTCCGTTCGCGTGCGGCGACGAGCGCGGGGCATCCATCGCTGGAGATTCTGTCGGACGACTGGAGTTCCGGGACGCCGCTGGGAGGCTGGCTGGTGTGCTTCGGGCTGACGGGCGAGGTGGAGGTCGGGGGCTCGCCGCCGGAGACGATGGCAGCGTTGGATGTGATTGGGATGAAGGTGGATCATCGTGATCTGGGTGTGATGAGGCATGTGATCCGGCCGATGGCGCCGGTGGTGGTGCGGCCATGAGTGAGTGTGTGATGATTCAGCGGCACGGCGTGGGCGGCGGTGTTGGCTGGCGCGGTCGGCGTGGGTTCACGCTGGTCGAGGCGGTGGTGGCCGTGGGGTTTGTGGGCGTGGCGCTGGCGGGTGTGTTGTCGCTGGCGCCGGCGATGGTGCGTGGGCAGCACGAGGCGAGCGAGCGTGCGCGTGGCGCGGCGGCGGCGAGCCACCTGCTGTTCCTGTTCGAGAGCGGCGAGCTGGCGGGCGCGGAGGTGGAGGAGCTGGACGAGGTCGGGGGGACGGTGGGCGTGCAGGTCGGCGGGCTGGGGATTGGCTTGTCGCTGGGCGGGCTGCTGCCGGGCGTGGTGGTTTCGGTGGAGGCCGGCGGCGATGCGGATGATGCGGCGCCGACGGAGACGGCGGAGATCGAGAAGTCGATCGACGGGTTCGATGGGTTCGTGCGGGTGTCGCAGGTGGACCCGGTGACGCTGGTCACGACGACGGACGAGACGGGGACGCTGCTGATCGAGGTGCGGATCGAGCGTGATGGGCGGGAAGTCTCGCGGGTGGTGGTGGTTCGGACGGAGGGTTGGGGCGAGGCGGTCTCGCGCCGGGAGGTGCTGCCATGATGGGTGCTCGTCGACGGGGATCGATTTACCTGGCCGCGACCTCCGGGCTGGTGATGGTGGCGGGGGTTGGTCTGGCGGGGATGGCGATGATGCGCGCGGACCGTTCGACGCTGGACGGGACGCAGGACATCGCGCGGCTGCGGGCGCTGGCGGGGTCGGGGCTGGAGCTGGCCGCGCAGCGGATGAGCGATGATGCGGGGTGGCGCGAGGAGTATGTGGCGGATCCTGTGTGGAGCTGGACGATCGACGGGGCTTCGGTGGGGGTGACGATCACGGATCCTGTGGATGGTGATGTGGGCGATGATCTGTTCGATGATGTGATCGTGACGAGCTGGGCGGAGCGGGATGGGACGCGGCAGGGGATGCGGGTGCGGATGCGGATGGAGGAGGCGGGTGGGACGCTGCTGGGTTCGACGATTGCGAGCACCGGGTACATCCTGGTGGACAACGCCAACCCGGTGGAGGTGGGTTCGTACCTGTACACGCTGACGAACTTCCGGGCGCGGTTCGGATCGGTGGTGGATGGGGATGTGGCGGCGGTGGGGAGCATCCAGACCTCGGATGGGTCAACGATTACGGGTGGGACGCGGTCCGGGATCAGCGCACACGCGTTCCCGGATCGCGGACGGGCGTTCGATGCGTGGATCGCGCGGGCGACGCCGATCGATCCCGCGCTGCTGCCAAACGGGAACGAGCTGACGGGGGTGCGTCTGGCGGCGGATTCGAATCCTTTCGGGGCGACGAACCCGGAAGGGATCTACTGGATCGACGGCCCGAAGGACTACCGGTTGTGGGTGCGGGATGTGGTGATCGGTGGGACGCTGATCGTGACGAATGTCGCGACGGGGATGCATGTGCAGGGGAACTTCGAGGCGGTGGGGGCGGATGGGGCGACGCCGGTGCTGATGGTGGATGGTCCTTGCGAGTTCGACAACGACATGACGGGTGCGGCACGGCTGCAGGGGGTGGTGCTGATCGACGGGGGTCTGGATGTGGAGGCGCCGCTGCTGGCGACCGGGCCGTTCTTCGTGTACGGGGATGTCCATATCGAGAATGTGCAGGTTCGGATCATTCCGAGCGGGGAGTTGAGCGAGAGCGTGTTCCCTGAGGGGTTCGCGACGCGTTCGGCATCGGCGGTGGTGGATGGGAGCTGGCATCGGGCGGTGGATTGAGTTGGTTGGTCTTGGGGGGTGGTGGTGGGTGAGGAGTGGTCGGGGGGTTGCGGGGATTGGGGCGGGGGCGATGCCGGCGGTTCCGGCGCGGTGGGTAGGGCTTTGGGATGAGGGTGTTGGATCGGCGCGGGCGGGCGCTGTGATGGCGCGGCGGTGGCGCTGATGAGCGGCGTGGGGTGCGGTGGGGGGCTGGGTTGTGGTGGTTTGTGTGGGGCGGGTGGGTGAACGCCCGGGGCCGCTCGGGCTCGTTTCAGAACCAGATGGTGTCGAGACGGTTGAGGAGACGGGCCAGCGGCCCGACCCGCGGAGATCGGAAAGGTCGTGAGACGAGGTCTCAGGCGGCTTTGGCCTGGGGGGCGGGCTGGCGTGCGGCCTCTTCGCGGGCGAGCTGCTTGTAGTAGGGGGCGAGGTCAAGGGCGAGGAAGGCCTCGGCGATGCGGGGGTCGAACTGGGTGCCGCTGCCGGACCTGATCTGCTCGAGGGCGCGCTCTGGGCTCATGCCCATGCGGTAGGCCCTGGTGGAGCTCATGGCGTCGAAGGAATCCGCGACGGCGAGGATGCGGGCGATCTCCGGGGTGGCCTCGGCGACGAGGGCGTGGGGGTAGCCCTTGCCATCCCAGCGCTCGTGGTGGTGGAGGACGCCTGGGAGGACATCCTCGAGCTCGTGGACGCTCTCGAGGATGGTGTACCCGACGACGGGGTGGGTCTTGATGATCTCGAACTCTTCCTCGGTGAGTCTGTCGGGCTTGGTGAGGATGTGCTCGGGGACGCCGATCTTGCCGATGTCGTGGACGATGCCGGCGACGCGGATGCGTTCGATCTGCTCGGGCGGGAGTCCGAGCTTCTGGGCGATCATGACGCTGAGCATGGCGACGCGCTCTGAGTGGCCGCGGGTGTAGGGGTCCTTGGCATCGACGGCGGCCGAGAGCGCGCGGAGCATGCCGTAGAAGGCTCTCTCGCGTTCCTCGTCGAGGGCGGAGTTCTCGATGAACGGGCCGAGGAAGCCGCCGACGCTCTCGATGAGTGTGAGGTCGTAGCTGTCGATCTCCCTGCGGTGCTCGCCCCTTCCGGCGAGGACGAGGGTTGCGACGATCTCGTCGGCGATGACGATGGGCTGGATGAGTGTGACGCCGTGGTTGGGGTCCTCGTGCATCGCGGCGGCGGTGCTGCCTTTCTCGATGCAGGCGATGTAGAGGAGTTCTTTGGAGCGGTTGGTGAGGTCTTCCTGCTCCGGGCACTCGGGGCCGCCGCCGATGACGGCCCTGCGGACGGCGCGGGGGAGGAGTTCGGACTGCTCGAAGACGATGCTGGCCCATGCGAATCCGAGTGAGCCGGCGATCTCGGCGCATGCCTCGACGATCTGGAGTTCGAGGGCGTCGGTGCGGTTGAGCATCCGGGAGAGGCCGTGCATGAGGACATTGCACTCGTAGGCGTCGGCGAGTTTTTCTGCCAGGTCGTCGGCGGCGGACTCGACGCTGTCGGCGAGGGCGAGGTCGTCGGCGGTGAATCCGAGTGCGGTGATGAGGCGGTCGGCGTCGGCGAGGTCGGCGACGAGGCAGGTGGAGAGGGCGCGGCAGAGGGACTCGGCGCGCTGTGGGTCGAAGAGGGTGTTGATCTCGGAGCGGACGGGGATGATGCCGACGAGCGGGCGGCGGTCGCTGGGGTGCGAGCCGAGGCTGATGGCGCGGTACGCGGCGTGGCGCTCGTCGGGGGTGTTGTTGTCCAGGAGCCAGCGGAGGGCTTCGACGGGCTCGGGGGCGGTGGGCCAGACGACTTCGGAGCGGGCGCCGGTTCCGCGCAGGACAACGGCGATGCGGACGCGGGCGGCGCGCTCGGCGAGCTTTGAGATGCTCTTGCTGAATTCGCTCTGCCCGTGCGTGGTCATGCGGCCTCCGCTTCGGAGGGCTTGTTGAGGATGGATTGGGCCATCTCGATGAGCTTGCGCGCGCTGAAGGGCTTGCTCATGAGGGAGGTGACGCCGGCCTGGGCGATGTCCTTGTCGGAGATCATGAAGGAGCGCGCGGTGAGGAGGATGAAGGGGGGGCGGTTGTTTCCGAGGCGTTCGTTGAGGGCTCTGGCGAAGCTGAGGCCGTCGAGGATGGGCATCTGGACATCGGAGATGACGAGGTGCGGTCGCTGGGTGAGGGCGAGTTCGAGGCCCTCCTTGCCGTTCGAGGCGGTGAGGACGGTGTATCCGGCGGCCTCGAAGCGCTTGGCGACGACGCGCACGATGGGCGCCTCATCGTCGACGACGAGGACCCGCGTCTGTGCCTGGGTCTGGGATTCCGGGGTGTCCATCGTCGGTCATATCGGGAGGATCGGGGCGAGTCTGGAGCGGATGCGGACCTTCGGGGCGCGCGGGCCATGTATGGGCTGCGTGGAGGACCCCAGCGGCGCGGGCGCTCGGGGGGCGCGGGCGCCGGAATCAGGGGGCGCGCTCCCCGGGGCGGGCGTGGCGTGGGGTGGATCGCGGTGGGGCGGTGGTGGTTGCTTTGGCGTTGGGAAATGGGTGGGATTGTGGCGGGGGTCACCAGCCCATGACATAGGCGAAGATGAGGGGGGCGACGATGGTGGCGTCGGACTCGATGACGAAGCGTGGGGTGTCGGGGGCGAGCTTGCCCCAGGTGATCTTTTCGTTGGGGACCGCGCCGGAGTAGGACCCGAAAGAGGTGGTGGAGTCGGAGATCTGGCAGAAGTAGGACCAGATGGGGACATCGCGCTTGAGGTCGTAGTTAAGCATGGGGACGACGCAGATGGGGAAGTCGCCGGCGATGCCGCCGCCGACCTGGAAGAAGCCGAGCTTGGTGCCTCCCTTGGTCAGGGGCTCGTAGAAGGCGGCGAGTGCGGTCATGTACTCGATGCCGGACTTGATGGTGGTGGGGTTGGCGATGTCTCCGGAGATGATGTGGGAGGCGTAGATGTTGCCGAGGGTGGAGTCTTCCCAGCCGGGGACGAAGACGGGGAGGTTCTTCTCGGCCGCGGCGAGGAGCCAGGAATCCTTGGGATCGATCTCGTACTCGCTCTCGAGTTCGCGGGAGAGGAGGAGGTCGTAGAAGAACTCGTGGGGGAGCTTGCGCTGGGAGGCGCGGTCGGCGGCGACCCATCGTTCGAGCATGTGGGTTTCCATCTTGCGGATGGCGTGCTCTTCGGGGATGCAGGTGTCGGTGACGCGGGCGAGGCCGCGGTCGAGGAGGTCGGCCTCATCCTGAGCGGAGAGCCCCCGCCAGTTGGGGATGCGCTCGTACCTGGAGTGGGCGACGAGGTTGAAGACATCTTCCTCGAGGTTGGCGCCGGTGCAGGAGATGGCGTGGACCTTGCCCTGGCGGATCATCTCGGCGAGCGATTTGCCGAGTTCGGCGGTGGACATGGCGCCGGCGAGGGTGACCATCATCTGGCCCTTGTCATCGAGCAGGTCGCGCCAGGCCTGTGCGGCGTCGATGACGGTGGCGGCGTTGAAGTGCTTGTAGTGGTGCTTCATGAAGTTTGTGATGTGCATGGGGAAGGTCCTTCCTGTGCGCGGGCGCCTGTGCTCGGGACAGGGTGGCGGCGGGCAGGCGGTTGGGGAGTCCGGGTTTGGTGTGAATCGGGGACTGGGAGCGCTGTTGGAGTTGGGTTGAATGGGGGGTGGGGG
>JBQLZO010000064.1:0-4193 GCA_052168315.1 Phycisphaerales bacterium
GGGCTCAAAGAAAAAGTTGGGGAGTTTTGGGATTTGGGTTTGGGGTGGGGCGCGGTTGTGCGCACAGAGGAGGTGTTGTTGGAGATTGGGTGTTGGGTGAACGGAGGGGAGCGGGGCATGGGGCATGGGGTATGCCTTGGCGGTTTGCCCGCCCGCCCTATGTAGGACGAGTAGTGAAGATGAGGAGTTGTAGCCCCGGGGGGCTGGCTCGAGGTGGTGTGGGAGGGGGATGGGGGAGATGGGGATGGAGATGGAAGTGGAAAATGGATGTGGCGGTGGGAGTTGGGATGGGTGACGGGAAGACACCGACATCGAAGCGATGTCGGTGGTGCGGGGAGGGGCGAGGATGTTGGCAGTGTCCCGCCGCGGTCACAAGGCCTGTCGATGTGTCTACGCGGAGAACTGGCAGTCGAAGGAGACATAGCAGATGCTTGGTCGTATCGGATCCGGGATGGTGTCTCTCAACAGTTGAATGTCTCGCAGGACGACATACGAATGCGGCGGAAGCGACATGAGGCGAAAGCTGATGTAGATCGCGAAGGAGTCCAGGCACTCCTCGTTCTTCAGCATCCAGTGTGTGATCCGGCTCAGGCGATCCTTGAACCACCGAAGCCTGTACCGTGCATCGGGTGGATCATCCAAGTCGGCCTGCAACGAGACGAAAAACAAGGATTCGGCGGCTTCTATCGGTGAGAATGTCGGCACATGGCTTTCTCCGCGAAACTTGCCAATGCTGTCGCTGTCTCCCCACAGGTCGATGCCGAACTTCGCTGACTCGAACGATTGGATGGCGATCTGGTGGAACAGTGATCTCTGCCCCAAGGCGAACTGCCCCGCTTCGAAGGACAGGCTCCCGCCCTGCTCGGCCACATCGCCGGCGAGCTGCAACAGGGCGTCGGCGTCGTATGCGATGCGGGTCGGCATGTTGGCATGAATGGAGTGTTGTGAAAGGAGCGTGATGGCGGCGAACTCGTGCGCATCGTCGATATCGCGAACGCAGAGGTCCTCGGCGTGCAGGATCGAGAGTGGCCTGATGCCCCTCTCGGCCATGTAGTGGCGAACGCACGCGAGCGAATCCTTGCGGTCTTTCAGGGAGATGGTGCCGGCGTATGGCGGTATGTCGATGGTGCCTGCGGGATCGCCCTCGGAACCGGGCTTGTTCTGCATCGCGTCGTTGCACTTGCGCACGATGCGATCTATCGCAAGGGGGTCGGTCACCTGCCCGAAGATGGAGATGTAGTCGTCCAGCTCCTCTTGTGTCAGGTAATCCTGGACCATCGGATGTGCGAAGTTCATGGCGCGCTCTTGGCTGGGACGGCGTGCGCGCCGGCGTCTCCGTAGTGGCGTTCCTCGCAGAGCGCGGAGCGAGGTCCGGGCTTGCCGTCGGCATGGCGGCGGTTGTGGTCGGTGAAGGATCTCGAGTGTTCGGGCATTGTGGCAGCGTGAGTGCCGCGGTCGATGATCGCTTGGGCGGCGACTGAGTTGGGCGTGGTCCGGTGCATGCCGAAGCGAGTGTATGGGATTGGAGGGTTGGGTGGGGTGTGGATGTGGTGGAGCACGAAGCCCACGGGCGGTCCGCGCGCGGCGGAGGGGGGCGGGGAGTCGGGAAGAGGGGTCCACGGGGCAGGGGGTATGCCTTGGCGGCTTGCCCACCCGCCCTATGGAGGAGGCGTAGTGAAGAAGAGGAGTTGTAGCCCGGGGGGGCTGGCTCGATGGTGGTGTGGGGGTGTGAGGGGGATGGGGGGATGGATGTGGCGGTGGGGGGCGTCAGATCAGGCGGTCATCGCTTGGGATGTTGTGGGCGGGGGCGGTGTTGAGGTTTACGAATTTTTCCTTGGCGGCTTCGGATTGGATGCGCTGGGCGTCGTCGGCGGATTCGACATAGTCGGAGTGGCAGGCGGCTTTGCCGTTGGTGTTGGACTTGGGTTCGACGGTGGCTTTGACTTTGCTGGCGAGTTTGTGGATTTCTTCGGGGGAGAGGTGGCCTCGTTGTTTGAGGATTTCCTGCTGTTCGGGGGTCAGGGCGTCGGAGAGTCTGGGGGCTCCGGGGCGTGAGCCGTCCTTGCCGCCCATGCGTTCGAAGCCCTCGGCCTTGCCGGAGGCGAATTCCTGGATTTCTTTGGAGATGCGGACGGAGCACCAGTCGTGGCCGCACATGGCGCAGAAGTCGGTGTCGACATCGAGGTCTTCGTCGTGGAAGGCTCTGGCGGTGTCGGTGTCGAAGGCGAGTTCGAAGTGTTTTTCCCAGTTGAGTGCGGCGCGGGCCTTTGTGAGGTCGTCGTCCCAGTCTCTTGAGCCGGGGATTCCGAGGGCGACATCGGCGGCGTGCGCGGCGATCTTGTAGGCGATGCAGCCTTCCTTGACATCGGATCGCTTGGGGAGGCCGAGGTGCTCCTTGGGGGTGACATAGCAGAGCATGGAGGCGCCGTGGTATGCGGCGGCGGTGGCGCCGATGCATGAGGTGATGTGGTCGTATCCGGGGAAGACATCGGTGACGAGGGGCCCCAGGACATAGAAGGGCGCGCCGTGGCAGAGGGTGCGCTGGAGTTTCATGTTGTATTCGATCTGGTCGAAGGGGACATGGCCGGGGCCTTCGACCATGACCTGGACGCCGTGGCGCCAGGCGCGTTCGGTCAGTTCGCCGATGGTTTCGAGTTCGGCGAGCTGTGCGTTGTCGGAGGCATCCGCGAGGCCGCCGGGGCGGAGGCCATCGCCGATGGAGAACGAGACATCGTGGCGGCGCATGAGGCGGCAGATGTCATCCCACATGGTGTACATGAGGTTGTCTTTGTTGTGGGTGAGCATCCACTTGGCGAGCAGCGATCCGCCGCGGGAGACGATGCCGATGAGGCGGTCCTTGATGTGCTTGATGTGGGCGAGGCGGACGCCGGCGTGGATGGTGAAGTAGTCCACGCCCTGGGCGGCCTGGTGCTCGAGGGTTTCGAGGACGATCTGCTCGCTGAGGTCTTCGAGCCTGCGGCCGATGATCATGGAGTAGATGGGGACGGTACCGATGGGGACGGTGGCGTTGCGGATGATGGCGGTGCGGGTGGCGTCGAGGTCGCCGCCGGTGGACAGGTCCATGACGGTGTCGGCGGCCCAGCGCTCGGCCCACTGGAGTTTCTCGACTTCTTCGTCGGTGGAGGAGGAGACGGGGGAGGCGCCCATGTTGGCGTTGATCTTGGTGCGCGAGGCTCGGCCGATGGCCATGGGGTCGAGGTTGTGCTTCAGGTGGGTGGTGTTGGCGGGGATGATCATGCGGCCGGCGGCGATCTCATCGCGGACCTGGGCGGGGGTGAGGTGCGGTTCGCGCTGGGCGACGCGGCGCATCTCCGGCGTGATGCGCCCGAGGCGGGCGTGTTCGAGCTGGGTGATGGGCTGGAAGTCGCGCGGGTGGGTGATGCGGCGGGTGAGGCCGAGGGCGTCGGTGAACGAGGTGGCGATGCGGTTGTGGTCGGTGGGCTGGCTTGTGGAGTGGGATGAGGGGGTGTTGTTGGCTTTGGTGGGGAGGACTTCGAGGGTCCAGTCTTCGGGGAGGAAGTCCCATGCGGTCTTGTCGGAGGGGTCGGGCATGCCGGGGGTGTCGGGTGAGGCGAAGGTGTACGGGCCTCCGATGTCTGGCGGGAGGGCGAAGGAGCCGGGGGAGGTGCCCTCGCGGCGTGTGGCGGGGTTGTGGGCGCCGCGGAGGGGGGCGTTGAAGCGGTGGTGCAGGAGCGGTGAGTTGGGTTGGGGTTGGCCGGCCGATTCTGTCAGGTGGGTGGTGAGACGCGCGGTGGTGAGGCGGTGGGCCTTGGCGGCGGGGGTGTTGTGGGCGAGGTGCTCGGGGGTGAGTTTGGGGTAGGTGGTGGTCATGGTGGTGGGGTCCTTGTGGGTGAGCGCGGCGTGTGGGTGTGAGGCGACGATGGCCCGATGGTGGTCTGGGCGTGGGCGCGGTTCGTGCTGGTTGGGAGGGTGCGAAGGGTCGGGCAGCGCGCGATGTCGGTCGGGCGTTGCTCGTGCTCGCGTTCCCTCCGCCGGTGCGAACCGGATCAGGTTCAACGGGTGCTTCTCAGCCCTGCCGGATGGTGGCGGGCGCCCCGAGCGATTGGTGATGCTGGCAGACCATAGGGCGGGTTGCAAGGCGCGGGCGGGGGAACGGGCGGGGGCGAGGGCGGGGGAACGGGCGGGGGCGAGGGCGGGGGCGCGGGTGGGAG
>JBQLZO010000065.1:0-13489 GCA_052168315.1 Phycisphaerales bacterium
CGGGGCTTGGGGGTTGGGTTGGTAGGGGCACCTGGTTGGTTCGGGTGGTGGGGGAGTGGAGGTGGAGTTGGCGGTGCTGGTGGGGGTGGGGGTTGCTCTTGGTCTTGCGTAGAGGTCGACGAGGACGGCGTCGAGCGGCTTGGTTGAGACGCCTGCCTTGGCGGGGTTGTGCTGGTTTGGGGCGGTGAATCGGAAGAGTTTGACGCAGGCGCCGACGACGAGTGCGACTTCGAGTTGGCCGAGGCTCTTGCCGGGGCAGAAGCGTGGGCCGTGGCCGAAGCCGAAGTGGAGCATGCGTTCGCTGGCGGGTCGATCTTCGCCGGCGATGTTCAGCCATCGCTCGGGGACGAACTCGATGGCGGGGTGGGCGGTGGCCTGGATGCCCCAGTGGTCTTCGTGGCGGTTGGCGTGCCAGATGTCGAGAAGGATGTGGGTTCCCGCGGGGATGCGGAGCTCATCGCCCGCGGGTGTTCGGACGGTCGTGTCGATGGTCGGGCGGCGCGGGTGGAAGTAGAGGGATGGGGTGAGGCGGAGTGTTTCGTTGAGGACATGGTCGAGGTAGGTCGCGCCCGCGAGTGTCTCGGGTCTGTAGTCTTCGATGTCCTTGATTTCATCGTGGAGTCTTTCCTGCGCGGCGGGGTTTCGGGCGAGGTGGGCGATGGCCCAGCTTGCGTAGGAAGTGGTCGCTTCGAGCGCGCCGGCGAGGAAGACGCGGATGTTGCTGCGGAGTGCTTCGTCGGGCGCATCGGATTTGAACTGTCGCCAGAGGCCCTTGTTCTCGTGGCGGGTGGCGATGACGAGGTCGGTGAGTTGTTCGAAGTCGGCGCGTGCGTGTTTGGTTCTGGAGTGGGCGGGCATGGCGGCGAGGGGGATGCCGAGCTTGTTGATCACGGTGTCGCGGACGATGTGGTCGATGACGCGGTCGATGGATGGGACATAGCGGTTGCGGATCTGGTCGTAGGGGACCTGGGCCCCGAAGAAGGTGTTGACGAGCATCTCGAGCATGAGGGCCTTGATCTCGGGCTCGAGCGTGATCCGGAGTGGTTCGCCTTCGCGGGCGATGCGGCTTCTGAAGGCTTCGAGTCTTTCGGCGACGGTGTGACGGAATGTGTTCGCGAAGTCGGCGAATTGTTCGGGCTGGAAGAGCGTGGTTCTTGCAAAGGGTGGTGTGGCGAGTTTTTTCTGTCGTTTCCAGATTGGGCCGTTGGCGTAGAGGAGTGTGTCGGAGCCTGTGGCGCGTGCGATGCCGGTGGATGGGAGTGTGTCGCGGTCGAACTGCCCCGGTTTGTCGCCGGTCTCGGCGGAGATGGCTCGGATGATGGCGGGGTCCCGGGTGATGAGGACGGGCGCGAGTCCTGGGACTTCGAGGTAGCGGTTGTGTCTGGCCGAACCGGTTTCGGCATCGGCGTTCCAGAAGAACGATTCGAGGATGCGGAGTGGCCCGCGGTAGTTCCACGGGTGGGGGAACGGGAGTGATGGTCTGGCGAGCCCGGGTGCAAGGAGCGGGACGCGCGAGGGCTTGATGGTGCCCTGGAAGGGCGAGCGGGCCCGGAGTTGGCGCGGGAGATGCGCGAGTCGTTGCCAGCGTTGTGGTTGGGGGGGTGGGGGAGTGGAGGTGGGATCCGGGTTTGTGTGTTCGTTGGGCATCGGATTGCCAATTTAGTGGCAGTCGAGGGGCACGGGTTTCATGGAAGGCGTTGGGTTCGATGGCTTCTGCTCGGCAGCGATCGAGGTTGAGCAGGCTCTTGAACTGCAACCCCTCTTGAAGATTGGGGGTGCGTGGGGTTGTTGGTGGGCTTGGGTGGGGTGGGATGCGGGACGGCAGCGACATCGAAGCGATGATCGGCGGGACGGGAGGGGGGACTTTGTCTCTCTTGTCAGATTGCGATGCGGGTTGGGGCGCGGGGTTGGTGATGTGAAGGCATGGACATCGGAGCGATGTCGGTGGGGAGGTGTGTGGCGGTTTGGTGTCTGGTGGTGATGTTGTTACTGGCGTCGGCGGCGGCGGGTGGTGAGGGTGGTGGCCGCGCCGAGGGCGAGGGGGGCGGTGGTGGTCGGGGTGGGGATCTGTGCGACGGAGAGGGAGAGGGCGTAGTCGAAGGCGTAGTCGCCGGTGCCGGGGGCGGGGCCTGCTGAGGCGGAGCCGCCGTAGAGGGAGAGGGAGTAGCTGCCTTCGGTGAGCGCGGGGAGGAGGAGGTCGAATGATTCGGACCATGCGAGGGCGCCGCCTTCGTCGAAGACGATGGTCTGGAAGTCGTCCTTGTAGATGGTGATCCAGATGGAGAGGGCATCGAAGCCTTCGAACTCGCCCTCGGTGGTTTCGATGCCGAGTGAGACGAGTTGATCGCCCGCGGCGATGTCGAAGAGGATGCTGTCCTGGGTGTCGCCGGCGGTGCCGGGGTTGGCATCGCCATCGATGGCGATGCCGTCGAGCCCGGCGTTGATGGTGGTCTTGCCCTGGGCGAGCGGGCCGAGGTAGTCGGCGGTGAGTGGGTTGAAGGTTGCGAAGTCGGCGAAGTCCTCATCCTCGTTGATGATGACCTGCGCGGAAGCGGAGGCGGTGAGCGCCAGGAGGATGGTGATGGCGGTCGTGGCTTTGGCGGCGGCGCGGCGGGCGTGATTCGAGAGCATCGCTTTCGTTGGCATCATCTCTGGTCTCCTCTCGCTGGTGTGTGAATGCCTGTGTCGGGTGCACCGTAGTGGGATAGTGGGGGTGGGGCAAGGTTGGAGCGGCAGCGGCACCGGGCGTGGTGCTGGTGGGCATTCGATCTGCGTGATGCGACCGCGCGGAGGCCTGGTCGCATCCGGGTCATCCGATCACGCTCGGGGCGCTGGGGCGATTGATTCGGGTTGTTATTGGGTTCCGGGTGCGCTTGGTCGCATCGGCGTGGGATCAGCGGTGGTTGTCGCGTGCGCCCTGGGGCGTCGCGGTCCACTTCCTGGTCCTGATCGCGCGTTCGGGGGCTTCGGTTGTGCCACGGTAGTAGCACTCGAGGATGGAGGGCATGCGGGTCGGGTCGTCGGCGATGGTGGTGACGCGTTCCCACAGGTCCGGGGTGATGAGGCTTCGGAGCGGCTGCGCGACCTGGGGGATGTGTGGCCACGCGCGGCGGAGCTGCTTGTCCCACGCGCGGTGGTGGCGCAGGAGGTCGTCGGGGTAGACGGTGGTGCGGCCGGCGCCCTCGTCGATGGCCTCGAAGGGCTGCATGATGTTGAGGTATCCGTAGTCGTCGGTGAGTTCTTCGCCGGCGGCGATGTCGCGGATGGCGATCTCGAACTCGAAGGCGGTCGTCATGCAGTTCGAGCGGAACGAGTGGTTGACGAACCTGGCGCGATCCCAGCAGAGGATCCACTCGCCGCGTCCGTTTCGGAAGCAGTAGGTGTCGAGTGTTTTCGCGTAGAGTTCGCCGAGGTCTTCGACTTCGGATGGTGTGAGGACTCGATCGAGTTCATCCTGGACCCAGGTGATCGTGCCCGCGGGGATGTCGCGCAGCGCGATGACGCCGTGGCCGATTTCTTCGTTGATGAATCGAAGCTCTGTGTGGGGGTGCATCATAGAGCGAGACATCTTTTTTGTGCGACGCCGGTTGCCCAGGTTCGGAGCCCGCCTGCGTCGGCCGCGTTGGCCGGGGAGCGGGTCGGGGCGAGGCGTTGGTCGTCGGGCAGACAATACCCGTGTGCGGGCTCGGCAAGGCCCGGCGGAAGCGGAATTACCGCGGCGGGGCGAACCGGGGATCGCCGCGTTCGTGGTCGGCCGGATCGGCGACCTCGTCGTTGAGCCACTCGATGATGGCGGCGAAGCCGAGGCTCTCGGGGTCGCCCGGGAAGTACTTTCCGATGACGCCGGTGACCCGGAAGCCGAGGTGGAGCTGGAAGGAGAGGGTGGGGTCGTTGAGCCTTCCCTGGACGACCTCGACGACATAGTCCTCGGGCGAGAGGCGTTGGGCGTATCGGTGGTAGCCGCGGAGTCGCGACCCGGCGACGACCCGCCACAGGCCGAGCTGGCGGGCGAGGTCGAACCGTCCGCGCTCGTACAGGCGTCGCCCGATGCCCTGGCCCTGGTATCCGGGGCGGACCATCATGTCGGCGGCGAGCAGGGTGTTGCCGTTGACCGGGTCGTGGTTGGTGTACATGCCCTCGGCGGTGAGGGCATCCCAGGAGCTGGTGTCCGGGAGGGCATCCCAGTCGACGACGAGCCCGGAGCACACGGCGACGACGAGCCCGGATCCCTGCTCGATGGCGACGAGCTGGCCCTGGGGGAAGACCTCGAGGTGTGATCTGAGGTACTGATCGTTCCAGGGCGTGATGTCTGGGTAGAGCAGGGCGGCGATCTCGGCGATGCCGGGGAAGTGTTCCGGGGCGGTGTTGCGGATGACGATGCGGCGGCGGGGTCGGCGGACCTTGGGCGGGGGCGGCTCGCCCATGCCGGCCTCGGGGAGCTGGACGGTCTCGACGCGTGGCATGATCATGGTGCGGCTGTCGCGGAGGGGGCGGACGGTGCCGTGGGCGCGGTTGCGGCGGAGGACATCGAGGGCGACCTCGCCGATGACCATGGTCTCCTGGTTGGGGATGCCCTCGGCGAGCACGCCATCGCGGGCGAAGGGGAAGTCGCTGGGTGTGAGGATGGAGGCCTGGCCGTAGTTCAGTGAGACGGCGGGGACCATGGGGAGCGAGCCGACGGTGGCGGCGTTGATGACGAAGAGCTGGTTCTCGATGGCGCGTGCCTGGGCGCAGTACCGGACGCGGATGAAGCCCTGTCGGTCGTCGGTGTAGCTGGGGACGACGAGCATGATCGCGCCGGCGTGGGCGGCGGCGCGGCAGACCTCGGGGAACTCGACATCGTAACAGATGGCGATGGCGACCCGGCCGAAGGGGGTGTCGAAGAGGCGGAGGGTGTCGCGCGGGCTGACTTTCCAGACATCGGCCTCGAAGCGGGTCATGTTGATCTTGCCCTGGGTGGCGTAGGTGCCATCGGGCGCGAAGAAGTAGCTGTCGTTGTAGACCTTGTCGGCATCGTTGGGATCGGGCGTTGCGATGGAGCCGGCGATGATGTGGATGCCGGAGGATCGGGCGAGGGATTCGAAGAGCTCGACATACTCGGGCACGCGCTGGGCGAGGGCGCGGACCTGTTCGTGCATGGGGCGTCGGATGTCGCCGAGGGTGAGGAGCTGGACGGTGAAGTACTCGGGGAAGACGAGCAGGTCGCAGTCGTAGTCGGCGGCGGTGTGGACGAGGCCGGTGACCTGTTCGCGGAACTCTGCGAACGCGCGGATCGGGCGGACGAAGTACTGGAGGGCGGCGACCCGGGCTCTGTTCATGGTGGGCTCTCCGTGGATGATGTTGGTCTGAGCGCTGCGCCTGCGAGCGGGCGCGCGGGTGGGGTGGTGAGGGCATCTTATCACTGCATCGCGCGATCGAGACCAGCGCGGTCGGTCGATGGGTGCGTTGTGCGCGGATGTGAGATGCGGCGGTGCGGCGCGGGTGTGCGTAGGTGTGCGCGCGGGTCACTCTTGTGTTGCTTCGGGGCGGAGCAGGTTCTCGGTGTCTGAGGCGCGCTCGTTGATGTCGGCGAATTCCTGGGCGGTGTCGTCGCGGGTGACATCCTGCTCGGGGGGAGATTCGATTGGCGATGGGGTGGTTGGCGGGGTTGGTGGGGTTGGTGGGGTTGGGGTGGGGGCCTTCGGTTTGGTTTCGGGGGCGGGCGGGGTGGGCGTGGTGCCGGCGGGGCGATCGGTGGCGAGTTTGATGTTGTAGATCGGCTCGGGCATGTCGATGTCGAGGCGGTCGTATTCGCTCTTGACGCGCTGCATGGCGAGGCTGCGGACCTTGCCGAAGTCGTGGGTCTGCTGGTGCACCCAGGCGAAGAGCTGGATGGTGATGCTCGACTCGCCGAGGCGGGTGACGATCGCGAACGGGGCGGGCTGGTCCATCACGCCCTCGGTCGATTGCAGCGTCTGCGCGCCGACGCTGATGGCCAGCGCGAGGTCGACATCGTACCCCACGCCCACTTCGAACGAGAAGCGGCGGCGCGGGTCGGTGGAGTAGTTGATCAGGGGCGATTTGAAGACGGTCGCGTTGGGGATGCGCACGACATTGCCATCGAATGTGGTGAGCACGGTGGTGCGCGAGTTCATCGTGGTGACGAGGCCCTCGTGCCCATCGATGATGACATGGTCGCGTGGGCGGAAGGGCTGGCGGAGCGAGAGGAGGATGCTGGCGACATAGTTCTCGATGAGGTCTCGGAAGGCGAAGCCGATGGCGATGCCCGCGACGCCGGCGGCGCCGAGGACGCCGCCGACCATGGCGGTGGCGTTGAGCAGTTCGAGTGTGAGCAGCAGGCCGGCGAGCATCACGCCGCCCTGGGCGAGCTTTCTTGCGATGTCGCTCAGGAAGGGGTTTTTGGTGAGGCGGTCGAAGGGCCAGTGCCAGCGCCCGATGAGCCAGGCGAGCAGGATCGTGCCGGCGAGCATGGCCGCGGCGATGGGGAGGAGCGGGAGGAAGCGTGCCCATCGCTCGACGCGCTGCCCGACGCGCCCGGCCGCGCCCTCGACGGTTTCGCGGACATCGGGGGGTTCGGTTTCTTCGGTAGGAGGAGGCGGGGGCGGGTCGTCGGTGGCGGGTTGGGAGGGCTCGGCGGCGGTGGGGGGATCGGCGTCCTGCGCGGCGGGGGGATCATCAGCCTCGGCAGCGATGGTGGTGGTGGTGGTGTTGGGGGGGGTTGGGGGGGTGGGCGCGGGGCGGTCAGGTTGGGCGGGCGCGGGGGTGGGCGCGCCCAGGAGGAGGGTGAGGAGCAGGGCGAGCAGGAGGGCGCCCGGGGCGCGGGCGGGGCCCGGGCGGGGCGGCGTTTTGGGGGATGCGCGGACGGGCGCGGGCACTGTGCACTCCCATCGCTTCGCTGGTCGCCCATCGGCGTGGGGCGTGCGGGCGGGGTGGTTCTTGGGTGGTGGGGTATGCGGGATGGTAGTGGGTTGGGCGGCTGGCCCCCTGCTTGACCGGGAATCAGGGGCTCGACTCAAGGTGCCTTCATAGACGATGGCAAGCAGAACGATCCTGGCGCCACCCTGCCGTTATGAGACTGCCCTTCAGGAAAGGATGCGCTCGAGTCGGGAATTCGCTTGCTCGGTTTCTCCCCATGGGGCTAGTTTGGATCGTCCGTTGCGCATTCGACCACACGAGGAGAGAGAGCCATGAGCCGTGTTCTTGCCGTTGCCGCACCTTTCGCCACCGCGTCCGCATGTGCTGGCAGTGTCATCAACGGCGGGTTTGAGGATCCCGGGCTTGGGTTCCGCACCGTTCTGGCGGGTGAGACCTATGGCAGCTGGACCAACGCGGGGCCGAGCGATATCGAGTTTGTGCACGCGACGCCGAATGGAGCGTTCCCCGGGCTCGAAGTGTCCGCGTACGAGGGCGCCTACTGGATCGACCTCGTGGGCGTGGGCAGCCCTTCGGGCATCTTCCAGGACATCGCGGGGCTCGAGGCGGGCTCGCTGTACCAGATCGACTGGGCCCAGGCGGGCAACCCCTACGGGCCCAACGCGGACTTCACGATGAGCATCACATGGAATGGGCAGGTCGTTGCGACCAACACCCAGACGCACGGCGGCAACAACGGCGCCAACATGAACTGGCAGACCTACTCGGTCACGGTCACCGCGCTCGACGGGGCGAACCGCCTGGGCTTCGTCGCGATCACGGGCGGCAACGCCCGCGGCCCGGCGCTCGATGCGGTCGGGCTCGCGCTCGTCCCCGCCCCGGGCTCGGTCGCCCTGCTCGGCGCTGGTGCGTTGTTCGCCGCTCGTCGTCGGCGCTGAAGCGCGGTGTCGACCAAAGAGCACCGAGATCGGGAGCCGATCTCGGTGGCACACGGAGGGGATCTTGGTGCCACCCCGCCGATTCGGGTACGACAGTGGGTTGTCGGATGAGGATGACATCGCGTTGGCGCTGGCGTGCGTGGACGATTTCCGGCGGCTGCGGAGCTTCTTTATCCGGCACGCGGCGGCGGGGAGGGCGTTGGTGGTGTATTGGTCGGCGTGAGGCGGCGTGGGCGAGGGACTTCGCTGGTGGAATGGAGAGCACCGAGATCGGAAGCCCGATCTCGGTGGCACGCGGAGGGATCTTGTTGCCACCTCACCGTCAATTTCCTCGCTTCATAACAAAGACAAAATCGCCACGGGACTTGACAACGCATATGAGGCGACCGCGCAACGGATCGAGTTCGGCGTGGTACTCGCCAATTTCAGAGGCGTCAGGCATAAACGAGACTCTGTCTCGAGCGAGTTTCCATGTGCCGGCCTCAGTGTGTGTCCCATCTAATATATCTATAATGCCCATGTAAGTGCCATCCCGAAATATCGTCATCTCAATATGCAAAAACCTTTTGACGCCTTCGCTTATAACTGCTTGGCTTGACCATCCAGCAACTCTCATTTCCGCGGACAATCGCTCTCTCAAGTGTTCGTCCATCTGCTTTACTTCCTTAGGCGAGAAGTGTTCAATCCAATGAGAAGAAGTCGCGTCGGCGTCAAGCTCCCAAACCCCTTCTGGAGATGATGCTCTTGCACTCCACCACCACCACACGGTACCCGCAATAATAAGCAAGCACACTACAAATAGCAGGCCACCATGACTGCCTTTGCGATCGGATCCCCCACCTGCAGACGGATCTGCCTCTGAACTGGTCTTCTGCCGAGACATCGTGAGCTCAGAACGGTGCGCCCCTGATCGTCTCACTGAGGCATCATGAATTCGCCCAACTGCACGCACTTCACCGACGATCAGTCCTCGATCGAGGGCGATCTCTGCCGCATCATCAGCGGATTCCGCATCAATGAAGACATAATTCATCTGGCCTGTCGATCGGTCAACTATCTGCACTTCGAAAGTCGTTACAGCGTGCTTCAATTTGTCAGTCCCGCCTTTCTCCAACTCTCCCCGCCAGCAGTTCGGGCCTTGCAGATTCAGACTACCTCGGGGCCGGAAGTCAGTCCAGAGGCTGGTCGGCGGGGTGACACCGACATCATGCCTTGGCACCGTGCCACCGAGATCACAAGGGGATCTCGGTGCGCTGCGCGGCGGTCGAGCCGGCCTCCAGCGGAGCGAAGAGCACCGAGATCGGAAGCCCGATCTCGGTGGCACATGGAGGCATCTTGGTGCCACCCGCCACCGAGATTGGGAGCGCGATCTCGGTGGTGTGGGAAGGGATCTTGGTGCCACCCTGCCGAAGAACGGGTAATCAAGCAGATAGTGAGTTGGAGAGAGAAATCGATGTCTAAATTGTCACTACACATGCATTAGCAGCAATTGGCACAGCTCGTTCTTGATGTTGGTGCAAATATCAATATATGCATCCCAGTCCATATACACCGCGAATAGCTTGTCGGAGGCATCCTCTTTATCGAGAAGTGTCTTTGCGCTGAGCTTTGCTGCCAAGATGGTGTTGTCGTTGGCAACAGCCACCTTCTTCTCCACACTATGGATCGGATCTGGAATAATGAATTTGATGCACTTAAAATCATCGCTGTTCTTAATGTGCGTCATCATATTCTGGGCTTTACCGCTCCAGCCGAGATAATTCAGATTGAGCTCGCCAATAAGCGAAACCCATGCTTTGACTACTCTGCATCGCGCCCACATCGGCGGGTCGTCGAGAGAATATTCAGCATCGACAATTCCTCTAATTTGATGCAATGAATACTCCGCCAAATCCTTGTCGTTTGCAGCTTTGGCGAAAGCCGCAATCCTCGGCAGTACGCTCGACAATGGGGTGTTGGCATTCCCAAGATCGGTGATTAATTTTACAGCCTGGGCCTCAGTTGTAGGAGATGTGGTAACAAGTCGAGTATTTGCAGGAAACTTGCCAACACTTTGAATTGAATCTATTGCGCTGCACAAATGCGCAAATCCAACACGATGTGATTTGCGGAAATCAGCGTATTTCTTCGATCGCAAAATCTGTGGAATTTCACAATCATCAATTACTATCGGAAGAATGACCGATCCTGAGCTCTTGATGTCGTCATCAAGCCGACTCTCCCATTCGGTGGCTACCCAACCCGAAGTAGTTGACGCCTCACTAAAGACAACGATAACCACCTCGCATTGCTGGAGGCCTTCTGACACTTTCTTCGGAATCGACTGGCCCACACGGATTTCTCTGTCATCGAGCCATACAGCGTGGCCACACTGCTCAAGATCACTGGCCAATTGATTGGCGAATTGTTTGTCGTGTGATGAATGGGATATGAAGATACTTGCCATGTGCTTGATCTCTCGCGTGTATAAATGTCCCACAGCGCCTTTCGGCGCTGTGGGACATAGATCAATAATCCATATCATCCATCCCGCCCGCCGGCATCTTGCCCTTCTTTTCCTCCTTGATGTCCACGACGGCGGCGTCGGTGGTGAGGAGGAGGCCGGCAATGCTGGCGGCGTTTTGGAGGGCGACTCGCTCCACCTTGGTGGGGACGATGACGCCCATCTTGATCAGGTCGCCGAACTCGTGGGTGAGGGCGTTGTAGCCGTAGTTGGTGTCGTTGTTGGCGACGACCTGGTGGGCGATGACGGAGCCATCAAGGCCGCAGTTGGCGGCGATCTGCTTGATGGGGGCCACGAGGGCTCGGTCGATGATGTCGATGCCGATGCGCTCGTCGCCCTCGGCCTTCTTCTTGAGGTTGTCCAGGGCCTTGCGGGCTCGGAGGACGGCGACGCCGCCGCCGGGGAGGATGCCCTCTTCGACGGCCGCGCGGCAGGCGTGCAGGGCGTCTTCCACGCGGGCCTTCTTCTCCTTCATCTCGACCTCGGTGGCGGCTCCGACATTGATCTGGGCGACGCCGCCGGAGAGCTTGGCGAGGCGCTCCTGGAGCTTCTCGGTGTCGTAGTCGGAGGTGGAGTTGTCGATCTGGGCCTTGATGGTTTCGATGCGGCCCTTGATGGCCGTGGCGGTTCCGGCGCCCTCGACGATGGTGGTCTCGTCCTTGGTGATGGTGAGCTTCTTGGCGCGGCCGAGGTCCTTGAGGGTGAGCTTCTCGAGGTCGATGCCGAGTTCCTCCATGACGGCGGTGGCGCCGGTGAGGGTGGCGATGTCCTCGAGCATGGCCTTGCGGCGGTCGCCGAAGCCCGGGGCCTTGACAGCGCAGACCTTCAGGACGCCGCGGAGCTTGTTGACGACGAGGGTGGCGAGGGCCTCGGACTCGATGTCCTCGGCGATGATGAGCAGGGCCTTGCCGGACTCTGCGACCTTGGAGAGGATGGGGAGCAGGTCCTTGGCGCTGGAGATCTTCTTCTCGTGGATGAGGACATAGGCATCCTCGAGTTCGCACTCCATGGTGGCGGTGTTGGTGACGAAGTGGGGCGAGAGGTAGCCCTTGTCGAACTGCATGCCTTCGAGGAGCTCGACCTCGGTTTCGAGGGACTTGCCCTCTTCGACGGTGATGACGCCATCCTTGCCGACCTTGTCCATGGCCTCGGCGATGATCTTGCCGATCTGGTCATCCTGGTTGGCCGAGCAGGTGCCGACCTGGGCGATCTCCTTGGAGGAGGTGATGTTCTTGGACATCTTCTTGAGCTCATCGACGACGGCGGTGACGGCCTTGTCGATGCCGCGCTTGATCTGGTTGGCGTTGGCGCCGGTGGTGACGGTCTTCAGGCCCTCGGCGAAGATGGACTCGGCGTAGATGGTGGCGGTGGTGGTGCCATCGCCGGCGTCCTTGGAGGACTTGGAGGCGACTTCCTTGACCATCTGGGCGCCCATGTTCTCATAGGGGTCATCGAGGGTGATTTCCTTGGCGACGGTGACGCCGTCCTTGGTGACGGTGGGGGCGCCGAAGGACTTTTCGAGGACGACGACGCGGCCGGAGGGGCCGAGGGTGACCTTGACGGCCTTGGCGAGTTTCTGGACGCCGCGGAGCATTTTCTCGCGGGCGTCGACATCGAAGGCGATTTGTTTGGCTGCCATGGTTGGGTTCTCCTTTGGAGTTTGCTTTGGTTTGGGGTTGGTGGGTGGGTGAGGGTGTGAGTGAGTGAGGGTGGGGGGTTGGGAGAAGGGGGTCTTTGGTGGGACGGGCGTCTCGCCCGTCTCTGTTCCCCTTCAGACTGATTGCTGGATCAAGATGTGGGGTGCTTCGGCGACAGGGTGAACTTCTGTGTCTGAGGTGTGTTTGGTGAGGGGCGACGGGCGGGACGCCCGTCCCACCGGGGAGAAAGAGGGGCTATCCGATTCGGATCCAGGCGACTCTTTCGGCGTCGATGATGTAGATGTGCTTTCCGTCTGAGACCTTGACGAGGTGGTCTGGTTCGTCGGGGATGAGCATGGCGTTGGGGACAGCGCAGTGTTCTGCGGCGTCGAAGTAGAAGACGGCGTTTCGTTCGCCGTTGAGTTCGCCGAGGGCTTTTCGGAGTTGGTCTGGGGTCATGGGGAGGGGTCCAGATGGGCAGAGCAGCAGATGGCAGATAAGGAGAAGAGTTTGTGAGGGTTGATTGGGCCTTCTGGCGCTCTGCCATCTGGCCGACTCGGTGGGTCAGTCGATGATGGCGAGGATTTCGGACTCGCTCATGATGAGGAGCTCGTCGGTGCCGAGCTTGACTTCGGTGCCGGCGTAGGAGGAGAAGATGACCTTGTCGCCGGCCTTGACATTGAGCGGGGTGCGCTCGCCGGTCTCGGTGTTGAGGGCGCCGTTGCCGACGGCGGTGACGGTGCCGGTCTTGGGGCGGTCCTTGGCGGACTCGGGGAGGAAGATGCCGGACTCGGTTTTGGTTTCGGCCTCATCGCGCTTGATGAGGACCTTGTCGCCGAGGGGGCGGACCTTGAGGTTGCCGGTGGACTTGGCGGTGGTGGACTTGGTCTTGGGTTCCTTGGTGGCGGCTGGCATGGTGTGCTCTCCTTGCTGGTTTGGGTTTGCTTTGGGTTTGGGTTTCAGATTGGGTGGGACTTTGTCCCTTGGACTGTGGATGGGGGTGGCGTGTGGTTCAGGCTTCGGGCCAGCGGTTGGCGTAGTAGCGGCGGAGGATTCGTCGCATGACTTCGAGGACGGTTTCGAGGTGGACGGGTCGTTCGATGGCCGCGAAGGCGCCGGCCCTGAGTGCGGAGGCGACCTGGCGGGAGGTTTCGCGGTGGGATTTGCGTCGGTGGACGACGACGGTGGGGGGCGGGTGGTTGAGGCGGGCGAGGAGTTGGAGGAGTCGTTCGCCGCCCTCGGCGTCGATGGTGTCATCGGGGTTGGGCCGGGCTGTGGCGGCGGCGGCGGGTGGTGAGCAGGGGGGTGCGTTGAGTGGGAGGGCGAGGTCGACCATCGCGATGTGGATGGGGATGTCGTGGAGGACGGAGGCGGCTTCGGAGCCGGAGGTGACGCGGACGGCCTTGACGCCCATGGGTTCGAGGAGCCGGGGGAGCTGGTCGGCCCAGGATTCATCGCGCCAGCAGGCGTAGGAGAGGAGGAGGTTGAGCCGCTGGTCGGCGGGGAGAGCGGTTGGGGCGGCGGGCTGGGGGGTGGGT
>JBQLZO010000066.1:0-8017 GCA_052168315.1 Phycisphaerales bacterium
CGGAGGAGGTGGGTGAGGGGGTGGGTGGGAGTGTTGGGCATGGGGGATTGTTGGGGGGGTATGTGGCGGGTCGGCGGGAATTGAAGCAATTTCAGTGGCCCATAAGAGTCTTTAGGCGTGATTTTATCGGCAATTGTGACAACTCCGCCTCCTGCGTGGAAGAAACGACTGCTCGATCGTGAACTGATCCACAAAAAATACTGTATCTACCTTGACAGTTTTCGAAGATGCAGTAGACTGATTGGCGAGGAGAACGAAATGGCCAAGAACACCACAGCGCAGCCAGAAACGACCGGTTCGAGCGGGAGCACCTACTCGACCCGGCTTACCCAAGCCCAAGGAGAACTCGTGGAAAAAGCTTCAAGCCTGCTCGGATCGACCCCCTCGAAGTTCATCCGCGACGCCGCGGTGTCGCGAGCCGCGAGCGTGATCAATGCACACGGAAGGAATGCACAACTGCTGCGAAGGCTGGCAGCAGAAATCGCTGAGGCCCTTCTAAACCCAAAGGCGCGGGTCACAGGCACTCTCGAAGATTACGGCACGCTCCAGGGCGTGATTGACTTTGATTCCTACCGTCACTGGGAAAAAGAGAACGAGGGTGACGACCAGCCATTAACGAAAGCATCGATGCTCGCATTCTGGGAACGCCTGGCGGATAAAGGTCTGAGCGATGAGATCGATCGGGTGCGCATTGACCGCGTTGAACCGATCTCCGCACTAAGTGAATCCTCGACGAGGCAGGCACTAGACAAAGCGCTGAAATCCGCCGGGAGCGACTTCGCCACGATGCTCCTTGAAGAGATCCAATTCCGGACTGAAGAAGGCAAGTCTCAGTTCACCCCCTCGGTCGATCCGGACACATTGCTCGGAGATTAGGCCACCATTTGTAGGTTTTTAATTGTGTTCGACACATTCCTGATGTCACACATCAGCGCGGCGATTGTGCGCAAGGAGATCGCCATGAAAGGAAAGGAGAGGGGGCACAAGCGGGGAGGTGAGACGATGCGGCAGATTCTTGCGGGGGTCGTTGATCGCAACGCGGACCAACTCATGGAGAAGGCATTGCGAGCGAGTCAACTCGCAAAGGTACTCCGCGGGCCACAGGCGAGTCAGGTCTACGCAGTCAAGGCACGCTGTCTGCGGCAACTCGTGAAGCATGGAGGTGATGCGGTGCAACTCGGCGTTGATCAGCGCTGTGGGCTTCTTTCGGTACGACTCGACAATCGGCGATTGCACACCCACGAGAGCTGGCTGTATCCCAATGAACCCTGGTGGAGGAAGACCGAATGACCACAGTTGAAAAGTACTCGGTGCCGTGCGGCATGTGCGGCAGCAATGTCGAGATGATGCGCCTGATGAGCTGCAGTCAGTTCGGTCCGACAGACCTGGACTATCGGCCGCCGTCCATGGCGAGAGATACCATCGGATTCCGTGTTCACCGCTGCGAGAACTGCGGCTTTGCCGGGACGAGCATCGGCACAGCGGTCGAAGCGGATCGGGATGTCGTCAAGAGCGAGAGATACCAAGGGCAACTCCGTTCCGATTCGCCTGAGTTGTCGATTACCTGTGCATGCGCTGCCTTGCTGGCCGAAGCAGCGGGCAACGCTCAAGATGCTGCGTGGCATTGGCTCGAAGCGGCATGGGTGTGCGATGACAAGTCACAGCCAGCCAAGGCAACTGAATTCCGGATTGAAGCGGCACGCTGCATGGAGCAGGTGGTCGCAGAGGCGAGCAATGATCAGGAACTGAGAATTAATTGTTCGCTCTTATTGATCGACCTGAATCGACGGGCGGCGCGGTTCGATCAGGCGCTGCTCTGGTGCCAGTCGCTCCAGACAGCAATGGACGATGTCACAATCCGCCGAACAGTGCTGCTACAACTTCAACTGATCGAGGTACAGGACATTGATGCGCATCCAATTCCAACCGAAGAACATAAAGGAGGTGCCTGATGTTCAGTAGCAAACGCTTGCCCATCCCCATCCCGCGTGTATCGCGGGGTCGAAGTGGCAAGAGGCACAGTCTCCGTGTTAAGTTAGGATATCCAACGGAGAATGACCTTGCTATTGCACTCTTGCGGGTTCTTGAGTCGCGTGGCGGATGGATCAATTTCTCAGTGTACGGTGACGACTTAGAATGTTCGCTCGCCGACCAGTTCAATCTAAGTCAAGCCGCCAGAGACTATTCTGACTCCACCCGATTCCGATCCAAGGGTGCGCGGGCTTGGCGGAATCACATCCAATGGGCTCGAAAGCGTCTTGTTGATTTAGGACTGTTGGACCGAAGTATCCATGGCGTATGGTGCCTTACGGAAAGAGGCAGAGCAATTGCGTGTGGAAGCCACAAAGACAGCGTCAACCTAGAAGAGTGAGTGCACCTTTGCTTTGCGAAGGAAGTTCTCTCCTCACCCCATTGCCTGCTCGACGCTGACTTGCCACAGCGTCCACCGGCCGCTCAGGCGATGAGGCGGCGGGCTGCGGCCACTTCGGATGGTTCGACCGCGCGGATCTGGTTGCCGGTGACGGTGACGATGGCGATGGACTGACCGGCGAGGGTGGTGAGTTCGATTTCGTAGCCTGCGCCGTTGTCGTGGATGTGGACGATCGTCGCGATGTCGCCGGCGCGGAGGCGGTGCTGGGGAAGGTCGACGGTCAGGATGACGGTGTCGTGTTCCTGGAGTGGCATGGTTTGCTCCTTGGGGGATTCTAGGAACGCGCCGGGATGGGGTAGGCGGTGATGAGTCTGGGAACGGGGGTGCGGTTTGATACGGCTGGGGGTGTGATCATCATCCAGACGGTGCGGATTGTGGGGTTTCTTGAGTCCGGCGTTGTCAGCGGGCCTTCTACGGTGTGCTTGGTGCCGAAGGGTGTCAGTTCGGTCTCGTGGACTGTGTTGTCGATCGCATGGCGCACCAGTGCGCCGCCGAATTCGGCCGGGTTGGCTTGCGAGAAGCCGAAGGACTGGAAATAGGCGCACTTATGGCGTCCAACCGGGTGGGTCGGAGAAAGCAGGTAGTCGGCGATCTTTCGATCATCGACGATCGCGTGCTCAGCGTTCGGAAGTTTCATCAGTGCGGTTTACTCACCACTCCGGCCCACCCGCATACCGCCCGTAGATGTCCGCCATCGCCTGGACCATTTCGCCGAGAGTCGCTCCGGCAAGGGCGGCGGTGATGAGGGGGGGCATGATGTTGGTTTGGTGGACTTTGGGGAGCATGCTCAGGATTTCGGCGGGGGCGCCGGCTCTGGTGAGCAGGTTGGTGCGCTCGGGCTCGGGTTTGGCCTGGCAGGTGGCGCGGATGGCGTCGAGGGCGGCGGTGACCTGGGACTGGTCGCGGTTGGCTTTGAATTTGGCGAGGCGGTTGTTCTGGTCGAGTTCGACCTGGTGGGAGATTTCGAGGATCTCGACCTGGCGCTTCTCGTTGGCATCGACATATTCGTTGACGCCGACGATGATGCGGTCGTGGGCTTCCATTTCTTCGGAGAAGCGGTAGGAGGCTTCGGCGATGGATCGGCGGAAGTAGCCCTTGTTGATGCCGTTGACGACGCCTCGGGTGTAGGTGGGGCGGGGCTCGTAAGCCTGGTGGAGACCGGCGGATGGTGGATTAGGAGAAGAGGAAGATTGAGGAGAGGTAGGAGACGGGCGGGACGCCCGTCCCACCGGGGTGGTGTAGGAAGAGGGGGAGGAAGAGGAAGACACCGGTCGGAGACCGGTGCCACCTAAGACAGTGCCACCGGCGCCCATGTGGTCGATCTCTTGGATGAGGTTGAGGGCTTCGGATTCCATCTGGTCGGTGAGTGATTCGATGAACCATGAGCCGCCGAGGGGGTCGGTGACTCTTGTGACGCCGGTTTCGTGGGCGAGGATTTGTTGGGTTCGGAGGGCGATGGTGACGGCTTGTTCGGTGGGGAGGCCGAGGGTTTCGTCCATGGAGTCGGTGTGGAGGGACTGGCAGCCGCCGAGGACGCCGGCCATGGCCTGGTAGGCGACGCGGACGATGTTGTTGTAGGGCTGCTGCTCGGTGAGCGAGCAGCCGGCGGTCTGGACATGGGTCTTCATGTACCAGGCCTTGGGGTTGGTGGCGCCGTAGCGGTGCTTCATGGCGCGGGCCCAGATGCGGCGGGCGGCGCGGAGCTTGCAGATTTCCTCGAAGAATTCGTTGTGGGCGTTGAAGAAGAATGAGAGGCGTGGTCCGAAGGAGTTGATGTCCATGCCGCGCTCGAGGCAGGCTTCGACATACTCCATGCCATCGCGGAGGGTGAAGGCGAGTTCCTGCGGGGCCGTGGAGCCGGCCTCGCGGATGTGGTAGCCGGAGATGGAGACGGAGTTCCACTTCGGCATGAACTCGGACTGGAACTCGATGGTGTCGACGACGAGCTTGACGGAGGGCTCGGGGGGGTAGATGAATTCGTTCTGGGAGTGGAACTCTTTGAGGATGTCGTTCTGGAGGGTGCCGCCGAGGGCGGCGATGGGGATGTTGCGCTGCATGGCCATGGCGATGTACATGGCCCAGATGCAGCAGGCGGGGCCGTTGATGGTTTGGGAGACGGTGACGGAGTCAATGGGGATTTCGTTGTAGAGGATGTGCATGTCCTCGATGGTGTCGATGGCGACGCCGCACTTGCCGACTTCGCCGGCGGAGAGTGGATCGTCGGAGTCTCGGCCCATGAGGGTGGGGAGGTCGAAGGCGGTGGAGAGGCCGGTGTTGGCCTTGGTCTTGGAGGTCTTGGCGGTTTCGAGGAGGTACTTGAAGCGGGTGTTGGTGTCCTGGGCGGAGCCGAAGCCTGCGAACTGGCGCATGGTCCAGAGTCGTGAGCGGTAGCCCTGTGGGAAGAGGCCTCGGGTGTAGGGGAAGGCGCCGGGTTCGGGGATTTCGGTTTCGATGTTCTGGAGGGCGTGTGGGATGCTGCCGGGGGTGGATGGGCCGTAGGACTCTTCGAGGATGAGCCCGGAGATGGTGACGGCGTGTGGGTCTGCGATGTTTGAGGCGTGGTCGGCGTCGATGGGGTGCCCTGTGGGGAGCTTTGAGGCGGGGTGGGCGGTGGCGGAGGATGTGGAGGTGTGCGTCGAGGTCATGGCGCTTGGCTCCGGATGGGGCTGGAGGAGGGTGTGATGGTGTGTGTGCGAGTGATGGGGAGGGGGCGATCGGCCCGGGCGGGTGAGGGGATTCGGGGGATTGGGGGTGTGGGGAGATTGTAGGTGGTGGGGGTGGGGATCGGTATGCTGGACTTGTTCGTTCGGCCCGGCGGCGTGCCGGGGCGAGGATGGGCGTGTGGGCGGCGGTGGCGGGTTCTTTGACAACTTGAGAGGAGTGTCGTGATGGGACTGTTGAAAGAGTTCGGCGACTTTGCGATGCGCGGGAATGTGATCGACATGGCGGTGGGGATCGTGATCGGGACGGCGTTCGGTGCGATCGTCGGGTCGCTGGTGGCGGATGTGATCATGCCGCCCGTGGGTGTGCTGCTGAGCGGGGTGGATTTCTCGGAACTTGGGTTCACGATCAAGGAGGCGGTGCCTGCGGATCCGGAGGCGGGGACGGCTGAGGTTCCGGCGGTGGTGGTGAAGTATGGGCTGTTCATCAATGCGATGATCAAGTTCGTGATCGTTGCGTTCGCGATGTTCATGGTGATCAAGGTGATGAACAAGGCGATGGCGATCGCGAAGCGGAAGCAGGAGCAGGAGGCGGCGGCGCCGCCACCGACGCCGACGGCGGAGGTGAAGCTGCTGGAGGAGATCCGGGATCTGCTGCAGCGGGAGCGGGCTTGAGGGGGTGGGGGGGAAGAGGGGAGGGAGAGTTCACCACAGAGGGCCACGGAGGGCCGCTGAGGGAAGAGGGGAGATGTTCACCACGGAGGCGCTGAGGGCGCGGAGGGGAGAAAGTGTGTTCACCACGGAGGCGCGGAGGGCGCGGAGTGGGACTGGGGGACAAGAGAAGAGATTTGCCGCAGAGTGCGCTGAGGGGCACAGAGGGGGAGTGAGTGTGTTCACCGCGGAGGCGCGGCGGGGGAAGTGGGGGATGTGTGGTGTTGGGGGGGTTGGGGGGGGTGGGTAGGATGGGGGGATGGGTGAGCGTGTTCGGATTGCGGAGGTTGGGCCTCGGGATGGGCTTCAGAATGAGTCGGGGCAGATCCCGAGTTCGGAGAAGGTGCGGCTTGTTCGGCTGCTGGTGGAGACGGGGGTGGATGAGGTTGAGGTGTCGAGCTTTGTGAGCCCGAAGTGGGTGCCACAGCTGGGTGATGCGGCGGCGGTGTTTGATGCGCTGGCGGGGGCTGGTGTTGGGCTTGGGGCTGAGGTTGGGGTTGGAGGGGGGGAGGGTGAGGGTGGTGTTGGTGATGGGGCGGGTGGTGTGATGCTCTCGGCGCTGGTGCCGAACGAGAAGGGGCTGGAGGGTGCCTTGGCGGTGAACGAGCGGGCGGGGCGGCGGTTGATCGGGAAGGTGTCGGTGTTCACGGCGGCTTCGGAGACATTTTCGAAGAGGAACACGAACGCGGGCATCGCGGAGACGATCGATCGGTTTGGGGGTGTGGTGAGTGGGGCGCACGAGCGGGGGTTATTGGTGCGCGGGTATGTGTCGTGCGCGATCGCGTGTCCGTTCGAGGGTGCGATCGATCCGGGGGCGGTGGCGCGGGTGTCGGAGATGCTGGCGGGGATCGGTGTGGATGAGATCGATCTGGGCGACACGATCGGGCATGGCACGGCGGAGACGACGGCGGCGATGGTGCGGGCGGTGGTGGGTGCGCTGGGCGATGGGTGGCTGGGGCGGTTGACGCTGCACCTGCACGACACCTTCATGCGCGCGACCGAGTGCGTGGTGGCGGGGCTTGACCTGGGGGTGCGGTCGTTCGATGGGTCGGTGGCGGGGCTTGGGGGGTGCCCGTTCGCTTCGACGCCGGAGCGCCGGGCGCCGGGGAACATCGCGACGGAGACGTTGGTGCGGTGCGTGGAGTCGCGGGGGTTCGTGACGGGGGTGGACAAGCGGGCTCTGAGCGATGCGGCGGGGTTCGCGCGTTCGATCGTGCTGGCATCGCGGGGCGGGGCTCGGAGCGATGCGAACGATGGGAGCGGGAGCGTGCGGCTGTGAGCAATGGAACGAGCGGCGATGAGCGGGGCGGCGGGTCGGGCGATGGCGGCGGCGGCGGCGTGCGGGGTGATGCTGCGCTGGTTCGGGTGGAGCGGGTGGAGCTGAAGGGGCGGCGGCTGGGTGAGATCGTGCTGGACCGGGCGGAGAAGCGGAACGCGATGACGGCGGGGATGCTGCGTGCGGCGATCGATGGTGCGCGCGAGCTGAGCCGGGATGATGCAGTGGGGGCGATCGTGGTTCGTGGTGAGGGCGAGGTGTTCTGCGCGGGGTTCGACCTGGCGCTGTGCGTGCGCGAGGAGGGCACGCTGGGGGAGTTGCTGCGGCTGTTGAGTGAGCTGATCGGGGTGCTGAAGTCGAGCCCGAAGCCGGTGGTGATCGGGGTGCAGGGCGCGGCGATGGCGGGGGCCGCAGCGCTGCTGGCGGCGGGTGATGCGGTGGTGGCGGATGCGGGGGCGAAGATCGGGTACCCGGTGGTGCGGCTGGGGATCTCGCCGGCGGTGTCGGCGGGGTCGCTGTCGGGGGCAATCGGGGGCGGGGCGGCGCGGGCGCGGCTGTTGAACACGGAGGTGGTGGATGGGGAGCGCGCGCGGGAGTTGGGGTGGGTGAGCGCGCTGGTGCCGGTGGTGGAGGATGTGCGGCCTCGGGCGCAGGTGGAGGCTGCGCGGCTGGCGGACAAGCCGGCGGGCGCGCTGGCGCGGACGAAGGCGTGGGTGAACGAGTTGGAAGCGCTGGTGGTGGGCGCGGAGGCGGTGCGGCTGGGGCTTGAGGCGTCGTTGTCGCTGGTGGGGAGCGATGAGGAGCGGGCGCTGCTGGGGCGGGTGTTCGGCGTGCGGGGGAGGTGAAGAGGGGATTCACCGCGGAGGCGCGGAGGGGGATTGGGGGGTAAGAGAAGAGAAGAGATTCACCACAGAGTGCGCAGAGGGGGGAAAAGGGGGG
>JBQLZO010000067.1:0-13848 GCA_052168315.1 Phycisphaerales bacterium
ACCCCACCCCCCACCACCACGAACTTCCCCATCTCCATCTTCATCTGCTGCTCTGCTGATTTGCTGATCTGGCCATCTGCTGCTCTGCTGCTCTGCTGTTCCGCCCATCCGCCGCTCATCTACACTCACCCCATGTTCACCTCCGCCGGCGTCAGGCGCCCGGACCGGCTCGAAGACCTGCTCGACCCCGCCCTCATGGCCAGGCTCGATGCGCTCGACCTCCGCTCAAAGAAAATCTTCGCCGGCAAGCTCCAGGGCGAACGCCGCTCCAAGCGCCGCGGCCAGTCCGTCGAGTTCGACGACTTCAGAAACTACTCACCCGGCGATGACCTCCGGTACATCGACTGGAACATCTACGCCCGACTCGACCGGCTCTTCGTCAAGCTCTTCCTCGAAGAAGAAGACCTCGCCCTCCACATCGTCCTCGACGCCTCGGCGTCCATGGACACCGGCGATCCCAACAAGCTCATCTTCGCCTCACGAATCGCCATGGCCTTGGGCTACCTCGGGCTCGTCCAGCAGAACCGCGTCGGGCTCACCGTCTTCGGCGTCCCCGGCATGCAGAACATCGCACGCCTCCCCGACACCCGCGGCCGCCGACAGGTCCGCCGCGTCGCCGACTTCCTCATCGAACGCGCCTTCGCCCCGCGCCGCGGCGCGGCCATCACCACCGGCGCCCCCGGCGCGCAGGCCGACTTCAACGCCGCGCTCACCACCATCGCACGCATGCGCATCGGCAAGGGCGTCATGGTCCTGCTCTCGGACTTCCTCGTCGCCGATGGCTACCAGCCCGCCCTCAAGGCCCTCGCCGCCGCCGGCGGGTACGACACCTACTGCCTCCAGATCCTCTCACCGCAGGAAACCGACCCCGAGACCGCCACCGCCGCCGGACTCGCCGGAGACCTCAGGCTCACCGACATCGAGACCGGCCACGCCGCCGAGGTCACCGTCTCCGCCGAACTCATCAGGCGATACAAGCAGCGCCTCGCCGAATACACCGAATCCCTCACGGCCTACTGCAACGCCCGACAGATGACCCACCGCATCCTCCGCTCCGACGCCGACCCCCAAAAAGTCATCCTCGAAACCCTCCGCCGGGAAGGCATGGTCGGCTAACAAAACCGCACCACCCCAAACCCCGCCCTCTCGCCTTCATCTTCATCTTCAATCTGCTGCTCTGCTGCTCTGCTGCTCTGCTGTTCCGCTGCTCTCCAGCTCTGCTGCTCTCCTACACCCGCCCCACCACATAATGCACGAACGCCTCCTCCACGCTGGACTCATCATCCGGCTCGTCCAGCCGCGCGCTGATCGCACGCGGATACGGCTCGCCATCCGCATCGATCGCCTCCGCGTACGAGTCGTACACCTCCGTTGCGCGGAACCCCGCCTCCAGCATCGCCTCGCGCAGCTCGGGCGTGGACCACACCCGCCAGTCGTACTCGAACGCATCATCCATCCGACGCCCATCCGGCAGCACGAAGTGGATCGCGTTGCGAACCCGCGCCGTCGCCGGGTCCGCGCTGACCTGCTCCCACTCGTACCCCACCGCGCCCCCGCCCCATTCCTCACCCAGCCGCACCATCTTCTCATACACCCCCGCCGCCATCGCGTCCGGCCCCCCGTAGGTGTCCACCACCAGGATCCCGCCGCTCTCCAGCCGGAACAGCGCCGCCCGCAGGTAGCTCATCAGCCGGTCCCGACGGTGCAGCTCGCTGACCCCGAAGTTCAGCGCGCACAGCACATCGCACCGATCCCCCGCCTCCAGCACATCCCGCACCCGAAGATGCAGCCGATCGATCCCCGCCCGGCGCGATGCCGGCCCATCCGAGCGATGGTCCCGCTCGCTCTGCCGCCGTGCCGCGTGCTCCAGCGGCTCCGGATCACGGTCCACTCCCACCGCCTCGTAGTCCCCATCCAGCCCGATCCACGCCCGCGCCACCCCGCACGCCCCCGCAAAGTCCTCCCCCAGCACCCGCGCCCCGCCGCCATGCACCGCGCGCAGGAACCGCGCCTCCATCTCCGGAGACTGCACGCACCACTCGTACAGGTCGTACCGATTCGCCTCCCGACCACCCAGCGTGAACGACGCATCACGGCCCAGCGCTGCACCCATCGGAGCACACCCCTCACGCGTGATCAACACACGCGATCGATCACATCACAACCGCCCCGCCTCACCCGGCCCGCCGGATCCCCCGCAGCATCTCATCCCACGCCGATTCCTGCGCTTCCAGCGCTTCACGCGGCGCGGTCAGCTTGAAGAACACATCACCACGCGCCCCGCCGGTCACGATCGCGCCCAGCAGCATCTGGTCCTCAAGCACCGGCGCGTTCGGCGCCATCGCGCCCGGATGGAACGAACCCTCCAGACGCACCGTGTGCACCGTCAGGCCATCCTCCAGCTCGATCATGGCCCGCGCCGGCTCGCCCACAGGATCGGTCACCTGGTTGATCCACCGCGCGATGTTCATCTCCACACCGCCGCCGATGTTCGCCGTCACCGCCATCACGCCCGGCGGCCCCTCGATGTTCGGCAGCCGCATCTGCGCCACACGAATGTTCATCGCGCTCGAACGCACCGGCTCCGCCTCCCACTCACCCGGCACCGGAATCCACAGCCCAGCCGCCACCACATGCGACCCATCCTCCGCGATCCCCTCCGCCGCCCCAGCCCCGCCAGCCCCGCCAGCCCCACCAGCTCCCGGCTCGTTCAACGGATTCCGCTCCGGAGCCCCCGTCGCACGACCCATCCCCGACCCAGCCCCATCACCGCCCGCACCCCCCGCCGAACCTCCATCCACACCCCCCGACGCATCACCATCCCCATCCGTCGTCACCGCCGGCGGCGCATCGTTCCCGCACCCGCCAAGCCAACCAGCCCCGCCCACCGCGATCGGAACCATCACCGCCAGCGCGCCCAGCACGCCCCAGCGCCCTCGAGCCCCCACACCCACACCGCTCGCCATCTCAACAGACGCCCTCTCAACACACATAGCTCACTCCTTGGCATCGGCGCTGCAAACATCCAACCCACCGCGTGCAAACCCAGAGCACGCACCCCGCCGATGGTAGGGTACCCCGCCCCGCATGGCCCCGATCACCATCGACGATCCCAACGACCCCCGCCTCGACCCCTTCCGCAGCCTCCGCGATGCCGACATCGCGCGCCACCACAACCTCTTCCTCATCGAAGGACGATTCGCCGTCCACGCCATGCTCAGCGCATCGCGCTACACACCCCACGCCATCCTCCTCACCCCCAGCGCCTGGCACGCCATGCGCTGCGACATCATCGAACCCGCCGCGCCGCCTTCGCTGCCCATCTATCTCATCGACCGCGAGCACATGCAGCAACTCACCGGCTTCGACATGCACCGCGGCTGCATCGCCGCCGCCCACCGCCCCGCCGCGCCGCCCACCCCCGACGACATCCTCCGCGAATCCACCGCCAGCAACCCCCACTCGCCCATCCTCATCCTCGAAGACCTGGCCAACCACGACAACATCGGCGGCATCTTCCGCTCCGCGGCCGCCCTGGGCGCCGGCGCCATCCTCACCTCGCCACGATGCTGCGATCCCCTCTATCGCAAGGCCGTCCGAGTCTCCATGGCCACCGTCCTCCGCATCCCCTTCGCCACCGTCACCCCATGGCCGGACGCCCTCCCCGAACTCGCCCAGCGCCACAACCTCCTCCCCATCGCCCTCTGCACCGATCCGGATGCCCGCCCGGCCGAGCACCTCGACCACATCGCCGCCCAGGCCCGCGCCAGCGCCCGCCGCATCGCCCTCATCCTCGGCGCGGAGGGCCCCGGGCTCTCCGCCAGGGCCCGCGCCCTGGCCACCGAACGCATCCGCATCCGCATGGACCCCACCGTCGATTCGCTCAATGTCGTCGTCGCCGCGGCCATCGCGCTGCACAGAATCGCCCACGCGGTACCCTGAACCCACCATGAGCGACACGCCGAACAACCCCCAGCGCGATGCGCTGGCCATCGCCGCCGTCGCGCCCATCGAGCCTGGCATGGTCGTCGGGCTCGGCACCGGCCGCGCCGCCACCCGCGCTGTCCGTGCCCTCGCAGACCGCGTCGCCAAAGAGGGCCTCCGCATCCGCTGCATCCCCACCTCCGAAGCCACCAACGAACTCGCCCACCAGCTCGACCTCCCCCTCACCGACCTCGCCCACGCCGACGCCATCGACTACCTCTTCGATGGCGCCGATGAGGTCGACCCGCTCCTCCGCATGATCAAGGGGCGCGGCGCCGCCATGACCCGCGAGAAAGTCCTCGCCCACTGCGCCAAAGCCCGCGTCTACCTCATCTCCCACGAGAAACTCGTCCAGCGCCTCGGCCAGCGCTGCCCCCTCCCCGTCGAAACACTCCCCTTCGCGCTCCCCGCCGTGCAGCGCACGCTCGGCAACATCGGCTTCCCCGCCCGCACCCGCCTCGACGCGGCCTCCAAACCCATCACCACCGACAACCACGCCCACATCCTCGACATCGAACTCCCCGAAAGACTCCCCGAAGACATCAGCCTCCCACGCCTCGACGCCATGCTCAACAACACCCCCGGAGTCATCGGCCACGGCCTCTTCCTCCTCGAAGCAGACCGAGTCATCATCGAAAGCGAAGACAACACCCTCGAAATGCGCGAACGCTGACCCCCCCCAACCCCCCATCCCCGACCGTCCGCCTCTCCCGACCTCCCCCTCCCTCCTCTCGGTGGGACGGGCGTCCCGCCCGTCTCCTCATCTCCCCCTACCTCTTCCCCTCCGCCATACAACAGGCACAGAACCATTCCCCTACAAGCCCCCCGATACACTCTGCAGAAGAACCAACGGGGACCCCGCACCAATGCCAGAACCGAAGATCGGCGATGACCTGGCCACCCCCGCCGATCGGCGCAAAGCACTCGGCCTGGGCGTGATCCTGCCCGCGGCGATCCTGCTGCTGGTCGGCATCGGACCCGCCGGCACCGCCTACACCGCGATCCAAAGCCCCGGTTGTCCGTGGGCGCTCTCGGCAGCGCTGGGCGTGGTACTCGCCCTCCCCGGCATCGCCCTGGCCTGGGTGTCCATCCGCAGCCTCATCGACTCCCGGTTCGCACGCATCACGGCCGGCGTGATCCTCTCGCTGCTGATTCTCTTGTTCTACGCCGTCGGAGCGGGAAGCGCGCCCCGCATGGCGGGTGGCTCCGATGTGATCAGAGTGAGTTCGGCCCTCCGCGGACTCGCCAAGGCCCGAGTCGAGGCGATGGAGAAGGGCATCGATGACTCGAGCACCGTGCTCGTGTCGATGCACGCCGGCATCGTCAGGCCCTCCCTCTTCTTCGACTTCACCTGTCCCAACTTCCCGCGCATGCCCCGCGCCGATGAGTTCAACTATGGCGGCATCACCGCCGAAGACGCCGCATCCCAGCGGGTCACGCGTGAGGCCATCATCGAGGCCGCGAACCGCTCGCTCGGCGACAAACCATGGGAGCGCATCGGCCTGATCAACTCGCTCCGCGCCTGGCCGACGGTCGAGGCTCGGGACCGCCGACACCCCGCACTGATCGTCTTATACGCGTTCCACGAATCCGAGGGTCATCGGAGCGCGCTCGTCGGGTTCGCCGATTCATCCGTGAACCTCTGGTCCGACCCCATCGATGAAGACGAGCGGCAGCGCTTGGCCGATGCCATCTACCTGGCCGAACGGCTCGGCATCGCCCCACCTCCCCCCGAACTCATCGACTTCGTCAACCCCGCCGCCACCACCCGCTGAGAGCCCCCCTCCCTCCCCTCGGTGGGACGGGCGTCCCGCCCGTCTCCTCATCTTCCCTACTCCTCACTGTCCCCCCGAGGCGGCCATCTCACCGGGCAAGGACAGACACCGGGTCCAATGACAGTTCAGGGCCCCATCCTCGCTTCGCTAAGATTGTGCCCGCCGGCCACGGCGAGCGGAGCCGTGCAATGGTGCCTATAGCGCAAGGAACTCGTTGTGCTCGAAGAATGCTGCCAGTTCGCGGCCCCAACAGCGAAGTGGTCACTCGCACTATTGCTCCCGTGGTTGGCGCTGTTGATCCTGGCCGTCCCATTCGATGGGCTCTGGCACAAAGCACCTCGGCTCCGCCCGCTGCTATTCGGGATGTGCCTGCTCGCGAACATCCTGATGCTCGCCATCGAGATGGCACTTATGGTCGTAGCGATCGCCGCCGCTGCGGATGGGCATGATGATCCACCCATGCCCCGAGGCATTCGGTGACTTCTACGAGCGGAGCACGCGTTCGCGCGGTTTGAACCGAAATGGTGCGATGGTCGCCGCTCCGGTCATGGTCGTCATTCTGCTGAGCCTTCATGTCTTCGTGATCCAGGAAGCAATGCGATTCTTCTGGCACGCCACCTTCGGTGCTTGCGACACGCGAGGGAAACCACCGTCCTGAAGCAGCAAGACTCGCTCGAGTCTATTTCGTACCCGCCCCGGAACAGCAACGAACTCGTCAACACCAACCCCGCCGCCACCACCCGCTGAGAGCCCCCCTCCCCCCCTCGGTGGGACGGGCGTCCCGCCCGTCTCCTCATCTTCCCTACTCCGCCCACCCCAGACACACCACCACCCCGCCCCACACCAAGCAAGACACCGTGCCAACCCCCAACCGATCACCCTCGCCCGCTCGCTTCATCGTGCCCATCGCCATCATCGGCGCGATCATCGCGGCGGCCCTCCTCATCCCGCCCTGGCAGCGCGCCCTCAGAGGCGCTGACCCCGTGCCCATCAGCGCCGCCCTCCGCGTCTTCGCGCAGGCGCTCAACGCATACCACGCCGGCGAACCCGGACAACACTCCACCGTCCTCGTGCTGCTCCACCAGCGCATGATCGAACCCGAGCTGCTGTTCATCACCCGTGCCCGCGCCCCGCGTCGATCATCATCATCATCAACGCCCCCGATGCCCGACGCCGCATCGTTCAACTACCACGGCATCACCGCGCTCGATGCGTACGAACAGCGGGCCACGCTCGAACAGATCACCGCCGCCGCCGATGCCGCGCTCGCAGACAACCCGTGGGAACGCATCGGCTGCTTCCGCCTGCTCCGCCAGGGCGTGCCCTACTCGACGCCCGAGAGCAACTCCGTCATCGTCGCCTTCGCCATCCACGAGAGCGACTCGCAGCAGTACGCCTTGATCGCCCGAGCCGACGCATCCGTCCGCTCCCATCCCCGGGCCGATCCTGCCCTGGCCGAAGAACTCACCGCCGCCACCACGGCCGCAATCGCCGCCGGCGTGGCCCCACCTCCCGCCGAACTCATCGAATTCGCCAACCCCACCGCCACCACCCGCTGAGAGCCCCCTCCCTCCCCTCGGTGGGACGGGCGTCCCGCCCGTCTCCTCATCTTCCCCTACATCTTCCCCGCCATACCACAGGCACACAGGACCATTCCCCGCCAGCACACCCAGCCCGTCCCCATCGCAAAAAAGCAGAGGATCGAGAGCCCTCAGGCCCCCGATCCGTCATCAGCATCACACGGGATCAATCCTGACCGATCGTCTCCAGGGCATCGATCAGCATCAGGATGTGCGCATCAATGGCCGTGCCGGAGAGCCCCGCGACGAACGCGGCGTACTCGCAGGGCTCGGAGAAGCCGAGGAACTGGACCGCCGGATGCAGGGCCTGCCCGCAGGCGCCGCCGGATTCCATCTGCGATGACCCGCCGCCCATCATCATCATTCCCCCACCGCCTCCGCCGCCCGGGCATTCGCCGCAGTCCTCGCTCCCGAACTCGCCCAGCAGCAGGCCGAGGTCGTCCGAATCCACGATCCCGTTGTTGTTCAGATCAGCGCTGAGGTATTCGGTGGAACTCGACTGCCCAAACTGGCTGAGGAGGATGCCCTGATCGTCCGAGTTCACCTCTCCATCCTCGTTGATGTCGGCAAAGCACTTGCCGACCTGATAATTGATCGTCCAGTCCTGCACCGAGAAGTCGGTGGAACTGAACTGCGTGCTCCACAGGTAGCTGTATCCAGTGGGCAGCGTGGGAAACTCCGCGGGGGTCACGGGCCGGAGGCGGTAGTCGGTCGATGGGGAGAACGCGCCGGTGAACGCGACCGCGATGATGCGGAGCGGAGCGTTCTCCACATACGACACGGTGTACGCCGATGTCGGGACCGTCGTCCACGATCCGCCGGCGCACGGGCGGCTCTCGACGATGATGGGCTCCTCCCCGCTCGGCGAATCCCACTCCACCGGCCCGTAGTGGACGATGGTGATCGGGTTCAACGCGGTCCGCTCCTGTCCCACGGAGAGGTAGCCGCTGGAGGGGTCGAGTTCGGCCAGGTGGAGGAAGTAGGGTGGAATGCCGATGGAGCCGTTACCGATTTCGTTGGCGGCTTGCTCATAGTCCACTCCCAAGTTTGGGTTGATCGTCTCGCCGTTCCCGATGACCAGTCCTTCCCACTTCACCTCGTTGAATGGGGGCTCTGGTGGGCAGAATACGGCATCGGTCCGTGTTCCATCGAACAGGGTCGGGTTGGGCTCGGGAATCGGGTCGCCGTTGGATCCGACGATGATCTGGCCGGAGATCGCGCCAACCGCATGCACCAGACCATAATCTTCGTAACAGCACCCGCACAGGTTTCCTTCGACGACGCAGTACGGCGCGCCGGTGCAGTTCTCAGTGACATCGAGATCATCGAGATTCAAGTTGATGTGGATATCGGCGCTGATGTTCTGCAACGCGAAGATTGTTCCCGGGCCCGATGTGCCTGCCGAGTGCGAGCCGACCCGCTGCAGCTTGCCGAATACCAGCGTGCCGTCGCCGATGTCACCGCTCCCGTTGAGCTGGTTCATCCGAAAGTTCTGGACCGATGGACCGCGCGTTGGATCATCCGGAAAGTGCAAGTCGCCGTGGAACCCGCCGCCCTGCATGTCCAGGAAACCATCGACCTGCCAGAGAACCGGGATGGCCGGGGTACCAAGGATAAGATCGGGTGGGGTACCGATGTTGCCAACCACGACAAAATTGCTGATGGCGTAGCCCCCGGGCCACACGCCATCGGGATCGCCACGGATCAGCAGATCGCCAAGGAAGTCGCCCTGAACCAAGATGCTATCGACCTGCCGTCTCGTGTTGAGTCCAGCTGGATTATAATAGTTAATCAACTCAATAGGGCCATCAACATCATTATTGATCACACCGTTTGCATCGGAACCTCCCGCCCACTCGCTTACTGACAGGCTCCCGAGCGAGCCAATCGAACCTTGAATGACAAACCTAACCATGGATTCGGAGTCACCTGAACTTGTATCGACTTCCACACGCTCTACGCGAGAGACTCCAGATGCGGTGACAAGGACAGCGGGCTCGCTTCCATACCAGTTGTCACGAAAATCCTTGATGATGAGGGTACCGAAGTGGTCCGTGGCGGACCCGGTAATCTCAACTACTGTGAGCGTATCGGGATCTGACGCATCAATCACCAACTCGAAAACTGGTGGGGACGACGAGACTTGGGTGATGGAACCCGGACCGCTCTCGATCATCGGCGTGATGCTTGCGGCATCAACACATGCTCCATGCTCGAGAGACATCGTGACCGCCACAAGCAACAGCAACCAATTACTACGCATACCGCCTCCTTCGAGAAAGTGTGAAAATGTAAAAGCTACTCATCAGTGCAGATGTCCCTGGTCCTGGGACTGGAGTGGCGAGCCGAAATGTCGTGGTTCCGCCTACCATTGGAGCCCACAAGCCATTGACCCAGAGCAAATCTGCGTCAAGACCTCCTCCTCTTATTGAACTTCTTGTGACGACTAATCCTGAGAGAGTGCTGTCAGTCCACTCTCGATCTCCCCCCGACACATCCAGTACCCCCCACGGGCTCTGCGTGTTGGGATACGAGCCGACATCGTGGTAGATGAACGAACTGTACCCCGCATCCGTCTCGCCCACGCCGGGTGGACCAGGGACCAATGGCTCATTCCCACCATCCGGATACATCCAGTACCCCTCCTCACCCTCGCCATACCGATGCGGGTCGTAGTACAGCGCCTTCACATACTCGGCCTCGCTCGGGATCCAGACCTTCGCGCCGGGCTTCGGCCCGACCTGATCCGTGTACCCCACGAAGTTCCCGTTCTCATCCTCGATCACACCGAAGGTCGAAGTGTCGTACACGCCATCGGCAAACGCCCACGCCTCACTGACCTTGCCGTTGTGCAGCCAGTTCGCGAACTTCTTCGCCAGCCGCAGGCTCGGCGTCGCCGGAAGATCCTCGGCCCCCGGATACACCACCGGCACAGGCGGCAGCAGGTTCAGGTGCGAGCCCGTCTGCCCGTAGTACTCCTGCGCCGTTGCGAACGGCTTGTACGCCTGCACGAACTCGATGAACTGCGAGGCCGTCACCGGCGTCCGCGAGAGCCGGAACGAATACCCCACGCTCCCCACCGGATCCCAGTCCAGCGGACTCCCCGTGTGCCCAGCCTCCTCAGGCGTCGGATTGCGGTTGCCCGGCGCACCGATGGTCGACCACTCGAACGCCTCATCGCCCACGAACACCCCGCCCACGGCCGGCCCACCCAGCGCTCCCGCAACAGCGCACACCACCAGCCCGGTCACCCGAGCGCTGAGACTTCCCATGGCCATGCCGGCCCTCCATTCGAACGAACAATGCCAACCGACAAGAACACACCGCCATCGCCGCGCAACGCCAAGCCACCGGCGTGGATCGCCACATCTCCGGAATCCCGCCCCGAACCGGGCGGAACACCCCTCACGCCCCCACCCACCGCCGAGTCTCAAGCCCCCGCCCCCGGATCGCGTTCCGCGTATCCACCACCACCCGCGCGTGCGCGGCGATCATCGCCCAGTCGAACGCCGCATGGTCCGTCGCCACCAGCACGCAGTCATAGCTCGCCACCCGCTCGCCTGTCAGCGCCACCGACTCCATCTTCAGATCGTGTTTGCGCATCCGGTGCGTGCGCGGCACATGCGGATCCGAATACTCCACCACCGCCCCCGCATCCTGCAGCCGCTCGATCAGCACCAGCGCGGGGCTTTCCCGCACATCGGCCACATCCTTCTTGTACGCCAGCCCCAGCACCAGCACCCGCGAGCCCTTCAGCGCCTTCCCTTCATCGTTCAGCGCCTCGCCCACCCGGCGCACCACATGCTCCGGCATCGCGTGGTTGATCTCCCCGGCCAGTTCAATAAACCGCGTCGCCAGCCCGTGCTCCCGCGCCTTCCAGGTCAGGTAGAACGGATCGATCGGGATGCAGTGCCCGCCAAGCCCCGGCCCCGGATAGAACGCCTGGAAGCCGAACGGCTTCGTCGCCGCCGCATCGATTACCTCCCAGATGTCGATCCCCATCGCCCCCAGCACCAGCTTCATCTCGTTCACCAGCGCGATGTTCACCGCGCGGTAGATGTTCTCCAGCAGCTTCGCCGACTCGCCCACCTCCGCCGAGGACACCGGCACCACCGCATCGATCGCCCGCCGGTACAGCGCCACCGCCAGCTCACCCGACACCCCATCGATCCCGCCCACGAGCTTCGGGATCGCCTTCGTCGAACGGTCCCGCCGACCCGGATCCTCGCGCTCCGGCGAGTACGCCAGGAAGAAATCCTCCCCGCACCGCAGCCCGCCCGCCTCCAGCATCGGCAGCATCACCTCGCGCGTCGTCCCGGGATAGGTCGTCGATTCCAGGCACACCAGCTGCCCCGCCCGGAGCGAGCGCGCGATGTCGGCCGTGGTGCGCTCCACATACGACAGATCCGGCTCCAGGTGCCTGCCCAGCGGCGTCGGCACGCACACCAGCACCGCATCCGCCTCGCCCAGCCGCGAGAAATTGGCCGTGCCCTCGAACAGCCCGCCCGGGCGCAGCGCCCGCGTGAAGTCCGCGCCCAGGTGCGGCAGATAGTTCTCCCCACGCTCCAGCGCTGCGATCTTCCCCGGATCAACATCAAACCCCAGCACCCGCAACCCCGCATCCACAAACGCCCGGCACAGCGGCAGCCCCACATATCCCAGCCCCACCACCCCCACGCACAAAGACCCATCCCCCAGCCGCCGCTCAAACAGTGCCTGTGCGCTCGTGCTCATCGCGAGGCAGTGTAATCGTCCATCCGCCCCGAAGGGGCGCCGGCCTGTAGCCACGGGTGAAGCGCAGCGCAACCCGTGGAAAGCCTCCGAACATCCACACTGCCCCGAAGGGGCAGAGGAGCCATCCGACCAACCACGCGCCCGCGACGCCGCCCATCCACCGCCGCACCCGACCATCACCCCCCCGATGCTCTAACATCCACCCCGCAATCCTCCCAACCACCGGACCCACCCACCATGATCAAACGCATCCTCGTCACCGGCGGCGCCGGGTTCCTCGGCTCACACCTCTGCGAACGACTCGTCCAGCAGGGACACGATGTCATCTGCCTCGACAACTTCTTCACCTCCCAGAAAGCCAATGTCGAGCACCTGCTCCCGCTCACCAACTTCGAACTCATCCGCCACGATGTCGTCCACCCCGTCTGGCTCGAGGTCGATGAGATCTACAACCTCGCCTGCCCCGCCGCGCCCGGCCACTACCAGCACAACCCCATCAAGACCATGAAAACCTCGGTCATCGGGACCATCAATGTCCTCGGCATGGCCAAGCGGTGCCGCGCCAAGGTCCTCCAGGCCTCCACATCCGAGGTCTACGGCGACCCCGAGGTCCACCCCCAGCACGAGGACTACCGCGGCTCCGTCAACACCCTCGGCCCCCGCGCCTGCTACGACGAGGGCAAACGCGCCGCCGAAACCATCTGCATGGACTACCACCGACAGCACCGCATGGACATCAAGATCGTCCGCATCTTCAACACCTACGGCCCGCGCATGCACCCCTACGACGGCCGCGTCGTCTCCAACTTCATCCTCCAGGCGCTGCACAACAAGCCCATCACCATCTTCGGCGATGGACAGCAGACACGATCCTTCTGCTACCGCGATGACCTCATCGAGGCCATGATCCGCATGATGGCCACCGGCGAGGGCACCACCGGACCCATCAACATCGGAAACCCCGACGAGTTCACCATCCTCCAGCTCGCCGAACTCATCCTCGAGATGACCGGCTCGCAATCCCAGCTCATCCGCAAGCCCCTCCCCGCCGATGACCCCAGGCAACGCCAGCCCGACATCCAGCGCGCCCGCGAAACCCTCGACTGGAAACCCACCACACCCCTCCGCGAAGGCCTCGCCAAAACCATCGAGTGGTTCCGCGCCATCGACCTCTCCAACTTCCGCCCCCCAACACCGCGCTATTGACCCCCCAACATCCCACGGAGCCGATGCCGATGACCACCCCCATCACCATCCGCCCCGCCACACCCGCCGACATCGACGCGTGGAAGGCCATGCGCGCAGCCCTCTGGCACGACTGGGACCCCACCGGCTTCGAGGAGGAGGCCCGCACCTACTTCCGCGACCACACCATCGGCCTGCTCCCCCACATCGTCCTGATCGCCACCACGACCAACGACGACCCCCACCCCATCGCCCTCGCCGAGGCCTCGCTCCGCCAGTACGCCGAGGGCGCGGAGACCTCGCCCGTCGGCTACCTCGAAGCCTGGTTCGTCGACCAGCGCCACCGCCATCAGGGCATCGGGCGCGCGCTCGTCGACGCCGCCAAACGCTGGGCCCGGGAAAACGGCTGCTCCGAGTTCGCCTCAGACACCGAGATCGAGAACGAGCGCAGCCGCGCCGCCCACCGCGCGCTCGGATTCCGTGAAGCCTGCGCCATCCGCTGCTTCATCACATCGCTCTGATCCCCTCCCCGCCCCCGCCATCAGGGCATCGGGCGCGCGCTCGTCGACGCCGCCAAACGCTGGGCCCGG
>JBQLZO010000068.1:0-84555 GCA_052168315.1 Phycisphaerales bacterium
GGGGGCATGGTTGGGGGCAGGGTATGGGGCGATTGGGGAGGAGGAAGTGGTGGGGGAGATGAGGAGGTGGGGAAGATGAAGAGGTAGGGGAGATGAGGAGACGGGCGGGACGCCCGTCCCACCGAGGGGAAGGAGACGGGGAGGGAGAGGGGGAGGGGAGAAGACACCGGTCGGAGACCGGTGCCACCAGAGGAGCGGGGAGAGGAGAAGACACCGGTCGGAGACCGGTGTCACCGGGGGCGCGGCGTTCCGTGCGGCTCAGCCGACGGGGAGGGCGATGGGGGTGGAGACGATGTCGATGGACTTGCGGTAGATCTCGGCGCATCGTTCGGCAGCGCCATCCCAGGTCAGGGAGCGGACTTCCATGGAGCCGTGCTCCCGGAGGGTCTGGGAGAGGACGGGGTGGCGGAGGACGGCGACGATCTTGTTGGCCATCTCGTCCGTGTCCCAGAAGTCGACCTTGAGGACATGGCGGAGGACCTCGGAGACGCCGGACTGCTTGGAGATGATGGTGGGCGTGTCGTGGGAGATGGCTTCGAGGGGGGCGATGCCGAAGGGTTCGGAGACGGAGGGCATGACATAGCAGTCGGCCATCGCGAAGACGCGCTGGACATCCTTGCCGCGGAGGAATCCGGTGAAGAGGACCTTGTGCCCGATGCCCATCTCGGCGGCGAGTTCGATCATGCGGCGGGCCATGTCGCCGTTGCCGGCGACGACGAACTTGACATCTTCCATGACCTCGAGGACGCGCTTGGCGGCGCGGACGAAGTACTCCGGGCCCTTCTGCATGGTGATGCGTCCGAGGAAGAGGACGATTTTTTCCTTGGGCTTGATGCCGACCGAGCGTTCGCCGGTGGTGGGGGAAAAGTCGACGCCGTTGTAGACGACCTCGATGCGCTCTGCGGGGACGCCGTACTTCTGGACGCAGATGCCCTTGGTGAGCATGGAGACGGCGATGACGCGGACGGCCGCGTGCATGCCGCGGCGCTCGATGTCGTAGATGGGCTGGTTGACATGGTCGCCGGAGCGGTCGAACTCGGTCGAGTGGATGTGGGCGACGAGGGGCTTGCCGGTGAGCTGCGCGAGGGCGACGCCCGCGGGGTAGGTCATCCAGTCGTGCGCGTGGATGACATCGAACTTCCGGCCGCGCGCCAGCGAGAGGGCGAGGCGGGCGTAGGCGCGGGTCTGCTCGACGACATCGCCGGCGTAGTCGGCGCGGAGGTCGTTGGAGGGCTGGGCGCCGGGCCTGGCGATGTGGGCGTCGAGCACGGTGCGGATGAGTTCCATCTCGTCGTCGGTGACGATCTCGAATCGACCCTCGACGGGGAGCCCGGCGCGGCGGAAGGCCTCGATCTGGGCGAGGGTGATGATGCGGACGCCGCCGGCGTAGGTCTGCAGCGCGGCGAGTTCGGGGTCCATCGCGTGGGTGTAGGGCGCGGCGTGGGCGATCTCTGAGGGGATGGCCAGGTAGCGGTCGCGCGGGGTGGTTGCGAGTTCGAGGGTGAGCCCGGCGGAGCGGGCGGCGATGGGGTTGGACTCCTCGCGGGCATCGCGGACGCGGATGATGGCCTGGAACCGGTCGCGGAGCGACGGCGGGAGGTCGATGCCGGCGGCGTGGGCCTCGGGCATCTCGGGGGAGAGGAGTTCGACATGGGAGGTGAAGGATCGCTCCACGGCCTTGGGGAGCACGAACGAGACCGCGTGCCCGCAGCGGTGCAGGGCCTTGGTGAGCCCGAAGCATGCGGTGCCGAGACCGCCGGAGATGAATGGTGGGAACTCCCACCCAAGCATGAGGACCCGCATGTCTCTCCTCTGCAGCGCTCCGGTGTGCGCTGGTGTGGATGTCGTTGGTGTCGGCGTTGTTGGTGCTTGAGAATCGTGTGATTGCGTGATGATGTGGCGGAGGCGGGTGGGATCAGTCGTCGTCGTCCTCGTCCTGGGACATGTCGCCGAGGTCGTGCATGGCGGCCTCGAAGGCGAGCAGGACATTGGCCAGGTCGCGCGAGGCGCCGGCGGGGGGGTTGATCGGATCGATGGGGATGGCGGTGCGGAAGACGAACTCGAGGTCATCGTTGCGGAAGTGTTCGAGCGGGCCGAGCTTAGAGGGCTGGGACCAGCCGAAGTCGACGAGTTCCTCATCGATCATGTCCCAGAGGTCATCGCCGGTGAAGACGAGGACCTGCTCGATGGACTGGGAGAGGTAGCGGTCGGTGGATGACCATTCGCCCCAGAGCTTCGTGCCGTCGAAGGCGATGCGGTAGTAGGCTTCCTCGGGCGCGCCCTCGGCGTGGCAGGTGACGGCGTTGGGGGTGAGCTCCACGGCGTCGAAGGCGTCGTGGCGTGTCGCGAAGTCGCGGACGGCGCGGAGGAGGGTGGTCACGCTCTGCGGCGGCGCGGTGGTGGGGTCGGGTGAGGCGGACATGCGGGGTTCCTCCGGCGGGCGCGGCGGTGTGGGGCGGGCTGAGGCGAGCGGGACTGGATGGGGCGGGAACCGCGTGGGCGGAGAGCGCCTCGCGGTTCGGCGCGGGGTGGTCCGGGACGGTCGATCGCGTGATGGGCGGATGGTATGGGGGTGCGGGCGGGATTTCAGGATCGGGGCGTCGATCGCGCGGGCGATTGGGCGCGGTCTTGGTGCAGCGCCGAATCACTAGAGTGTGGGGCATGCACGCGACGAACCACGGGGAAGGCACGGGCGGGAAGGGTGGCGGCGGCGGCGGCGATGGTCGCGATGAGGTGTGGACCGTGCGCCGGCTGCTGGGGTGGATCGCGGGGGCGCTGGAGCAGCGGGGGGTGGAGTCATCGCGGGCGCTGGCGGACCTGCTGGTGTCGCATGTGCTGGGGTGCGAGCGGATGGGGCTGTACACGCATCCGGAGCGGGTGGTGGCGGATGATGAGCTGGATCGCCTGCGGGCGCTGGTCCGGCGGGCGCTGAAGCACGAGCCGATCCAGTACCTGACGGGCGAGGCGTGGTTCCTTGGGATGAAGCTGCGGGTGGACCAGCGGGTGCTGATCCCGCGTCCGGCGACGGAGGGGCTGGTGGAGGAGCTGCTGCAGGATGCCCGGCGCCGGGGGCTGGTGGTGGAGCGGTCGCGGGAGCGGGCGGCGGTGGTGGAGCGGGCGATGCTGCGCGAGCTTGCGAGGGCCCGCGCGGATGCGGGTGAGGCACCGGAACGGGGTGGCGGCGATGGGGGGGATGCGGAGCGGGGGGCGGAGGGCGCGGGTGGGGAGGGCGGTGAGCGCGCCGGTGGGCGGGGCGAACTGATCGTGGCGGATGTGGGGACGGGGTCCGGGGCGATCGCGCTGGCGGTGCTCAGCGCGGCGATGAACGCGCGGGTGCTGGCGACGGATGTGTCGGGCGCAGCGCTGGAGGTGGCGCGGGCGAACGCGGCGTCGCTGGGGCTGAGCGGGCGGCTGGCGCTGGCGGAGGGGGACCTGCTGGGCCCGGTGCGGGCGTGGCTGGATCGTGAGGGTCTGGAGGGGGTGGACTATTTGGCATCGAATCCGCCGTACATCCCGGATGGGGAGTGGGAGGCGGAGGGGATGGTGGGTCAGAATGTGAAGGGGCACGAGCCGGAGGGGGCGCTGCGCGGCGGGGCGGATGGGCTGCGGTTCGTGCGCCCGCTGCTGGAGGGTGCGCCGGGGGTTTTGAGGGAGGGTGGGATGGTGCTGGTGGAGGTGGCGGCTTCGACGGCGGAGGCGGCGGCGCGGGTGGCGGAGGGGGCGGGGCTGCGGGATGTGCGGGTGGTGGAGGATCTGGAGGGGCTGCCGCGGGTTGTGGTGGGGCGGGGGTGAAGGAGATGGCGGTGTACCAATACTTTGCCAGTGAGTGCATTGATAAGCAGACGGGCAGATCATTTGTACTTCGGCTGCTTGGTGTTGACTTGGCTGAAGCTCGGAATGTCGCGTCTCAATGGGGCTTTGTCACTGGGCCTGAAACGCCGAGTCCTCCATGCCCAATGAACATAGTCGGTGGCGGAACAGTTCGTCGCGGCAATGAATGGGTGCCTTGCGGCGAGGTGGCTGAAGTATCGCGGCAGGAAGATCTGAACCGAATGCTCGCAGTTGTTCACCAGGATTGCCATCCGGTTGATCGACATTTTTTTCTGCAGAATTTGTCCGAACTCGCGTATAAGCTTCGAGATCAACGGAGCGATGCGCTATACCAGTGCGAGTGGGCATGCTGGCAATGGATGATCGAATCCCGTTTGCTTTTATCCGAGTTGCGAAAGGATTTCTCGGGATCACAGTTCGTGCATGTGAGGGTCCCAAAGCGTCTCGTGATTCTCTTGGAAAAGTCTGGAGAGCGTGAGCGGGCAGTCGATGTCGCACGAAAATGTGGCTCGCTCGATCTGTCTATGCAGGATCTTGAATATCTCGGCAAGAAAGCAAGCAAAGTCAACAAGTAGTCATTAGATACACTTATTGTAGATCAGTCGGGTTGCCAGCCGTTTGGGCCTTCTTTGAGGAGGTCGAAGAATGGCCAGACGGGGCAGAAGTCGTCGCCCGGGCCGAAGGCGGCGGCGGTGATTCGGTGGATCTCGGCGTTGGGGGAGCGGTGGAGGCTGGAGACGCCGGGGAGGGCTTTGGTGCTGGTGCCGAAGTTCATGGCTTCGTTGAAGCCGGAGTGTGCGCCGGAGACGCAGGGGAAGTTCCAGCCGCGTTCCTTGATGGCCGCGGCGAGCGCTGGTGGTTCATCGGCGCTGCAGAGGACGAGTGCGCAGCGGCGCTGGATGTGGCGCGCGATGCCGATGAGGGTGTCGGCCCAGAGCGTGCAGTAGGAGCAGCGGCGGCCCATGTTGTGGATGATCAGCATGTCGGAGTGGTCGGCGAAGAGTTCCGAGAGGGTGATGGGGCGGTCTTCGGGGGTGCGGAAGGTGAACCGCTCGGTGATCGGCTGCGGCGGGATCGCGCGGAGCTGGGCGAGGCGTTCGGCCCGGAAGCGTCTGAGCGGCTCGTAGAGGATGTCCTCGGCCGTCTGGAAGGCGTGTTGCGTGTGCGAGGCGGTGGACTGATTGTGGCGTTCGTGGGGCGTGCTCATGGGGCAGTGTATTCGGAGCGGGGCTGTGATCAATGAGATAGTGTCTGCCTGAGCCGCCGGCGGGCCGGTGCCACGCGGGCGGGCTCGATTTCGCTTGACCGAAAGGCTGTTGCTATGGATCGCTTGGATGGCACATCGCGGGACGGTGCCGGGGTTGCGGCTCGTCCGTTCGCTTTCGTTTCCGCGGGGCTGCTGGCGCTGGCGGGGGTGGTCTTGTTTGTGGCGGGGCAGTCTTCGGCGATGGCGCGGGTGGCGATGAGCGCTGAGCCGGAGCATCCGATCGCGGTGGCGGCGATTCCGAAGCTGGTCAATGAGCTGCTTGAGTCCGATCGGTTTGTGCCTGATCGTGAGCGGGCGCAGGAGGAGTTCCAGGCGCGGTTGTCGGAGGTCGAGACGCGGATGCGCGAGATCGCGACGAAGTACGAGGGGCGCCAGCCGGATCCGCAGGATCCGCAGGTTCAGCAGGACAATCGGCGGTACCAGGAGCTCATGCAGGAGGCGCAGCGGATCCAGCAGGAGGCGCAGGCGGCGTTGCAGCGTCTGGCATCGAAGCAGCTGATCGAGGCGTTCGGGCTGGCGCGTTCGGCGGCGCAGGGCGTGGCCGAGGATCTTGGGTATGACTATGTGATCTCGTCGGTGGGCGAGGATGAGGAGCTGGTGGAGGGGGATCCGGGCTCGGCGGTGCGGCAGATGATGTCGCGTCCGGTGGTGCACTATCCGGAGGAGGCGGATATCACGGCGGATGTGCGGGCCGAGCTGCGGCTGTGAGGGGGCGGAGAGGGCCGGATCAGCGGATGGCCGATCAGCAGATCAGCAGATCAGCAGATCAGCGGATCAAGAGAGCGGCGGATGGCGCGGGGTGGGCGGGGCCGCCGGGGGGCGGGGTTTGGCTGGGGGGAGAGCGGGGTGTGGGGTCGGAGAACGGGGTTGGGGGAGGAGGGAAGACACCGGCAGAGACCGGTGGCACCTTGGGAGGGGGAAGGCTCTAGAATGGCGACTCGGGCGGGAGACCCGATCAGACGCTGAACCGAATGAGGGACCACCATGGCCGGACCGAGCTCGACCGATCCGAATGTGTTCATCCTGCCCGACCTTGGTGAAGGCGTGCACGAGGCGGAGCTGATCTCCTGGAAGGTCAAGCCCGGTGATCGTGTGGAGGAGCACCAGACGATCGCGGAGATGGAGACGGACAAGGCGCTGGTGGAGGTTCCCTCTCCGCGGGCGGGCGTGATCAAGGAGCTGTTCGGGAATGTCGGCGACATCCTGAAGGTGGGATCGCCGGCGTGGACCTATGAGGATGAGGGCAGCGCCGGGGCTGGCGCGAAGCAGGCGCGGGCGGCGGGGAGCGCGGAGGCGAAGTCTTCGGGCGGCGGGAAGACGCACGCGCCTGGCACGAACGGTACGCATGGGGGTGGGCGGTCGGGAGCGGCGAAGCAGGGTGTTGAGGAGGAGCGGGAGGATGCGGGCACGGTGGTGGGGACGATGGGCGGGTCGCTTGGCGCGGTGTCGAAGCAGGAGGGCAAGGCCCTGGCGACGCCGGCGGTGCGCCGGCTGGCGCGGGATCTCGGCGTGGACATCGATGCGGTGCGGGGCTCTGGGATCGGCGGGCGGGTGACGGACAAGGATGTGCGCTCGGCGGCGTCGAGCGGGACCGCGCCGAAGGGCGGGCGGGGCGTGGCCAGCGGGCGCGGCGCGGCGGCGCCGGTCGGCGCAGCGCCCGATCGGGCGGATCGCGCTGGCGGGGATGTGGATTACTCGGCGATCCTGGCGGCGGCGTCGGGCGGTGGGGGCGGGCGATCCACGGGCGCCGCTCCGGCGGGGTCGCCGACGGTGGTGCCGTTCCGCGGCGTGCGCCGGACGATCGCGGGTCGTCTGCGTTCGTCGGTGGACACGGCGGTGCACTTCACGGTGATGGATGAGGTGGATGTGACCGCGCTGGACACGATGCGCCGGCGGCTGGCCGCGGCGTCGGGCGAGAAGGTCTCGTTCCTTCCGTTCGTGGGGGCGGCGGTGTGCCGTGTGCTGCGTGATGCGCGGTTCGCATCGCTGAACGCGACGACGGACGATGCGAACGAGCAGATCATCCAGCACAAGGCGGTGCACCTCGGGATCGCCGCGGACACGGATGCGGGGCTGATGGTGCCGGTGATCCGCGATGCGGATGCGCTGGGCGTGCTGCAGATCAGCCGTGAGATCGTGCGTGTGGCCAAGGGGGCGCGGGAGCGCTCGATCGGGCGTGATGAGCTGATCGGATCGACCTTCACGATCTCGAATGTCGGCTCGCACGCGGGTCGGTTCGCGACGCCGGTGATCAACTATCCGGAGGCGGGGATCCTGGCGGTCGGGCGTGCCCGCGAGGGGATGGTGGTCAAGAACGGGTGGTTCCGGGTCGGGCAGCTGCTGCCGTTGTCGCTGGCGTGCGACCACCGGGTGGTGGATGGCGCGACGGCGGCGCTGGCGCTGGCCGAGATCGTGCGTCTGCTGGGCGAGCCGGACTCGCTGCTGACGCCGGCGCGGGGGTGATCGCGGCGGGGCGCATGTCCTGTGGCGCTGCGTCCTGTCAGAAACAGATGGGAATCGGATCGGATGCCTTCACCGGTGACGCAGTTTCCTCGCGCTCTCGTGGAGCGATCGCTCACGACCGGCGTGTCGCCGACGGACGAGGATCGTGCGCGGGCGTCGAGGGAGTGGGGGGTGGAGATCGGCGAGCGGATCCCGGTGCTGCTGGCGCATCCGGATCCGGGTTGGCACGAGGCGGGTGCGGAGCCGACGCCGGCGCCGGTGTGCGTGTGGTTTCACGGGCGGACGGTGAGCAAGGAGCTGGATCCGGGGCGGTACCTGCGGTGGGTGCGCGGTGGGATCGCGGCGTGCGCGGTGGATCTGCCGGGGCACGGCGAGCGGGCGCGGGAGGGGTGGGATTCGTCGGACATGACGCTGAGCGTGGTGGAGCGTGCGGCCGCGGAGGTGGATGCGGTGGTGCGGGCGCTGGGGGATGCTCGGTTCAACGGGGCGTTCGATGTGTCCCGGGTGGCGGTCGGCGGGATGTCGGCGGGTGGGATGACGACGCTGCTGCGGGTGACGCGGTCGCACGGATTCCGATGCGCGGCGGTGGAGTCGACGATGGGGGATTTCGAGGAGCTGGCGCGGCGCGGGCAGTACGACGCCGGGCGGGCCCGGGCGCTGAGCCCGATGCACCGGCTGGAGTCGTGGCGGCCGATCCCGCTGTTGGCGCTGCACTCGGAAAAGGATGAGTGGGTGCCGGTGGGCGCGATCCGGGCGCTGCTGGGGGCGTTGTCGGAGCGGTACTCGGCGGTGGGGGCGGATCCGGGCCTGCTCACGCTGCGGACCTGGGCGGAGACGGGTGCGCCGTACGAACATGCGGGGTTCGGGCGGGTGTCGAACGAGGCGAAGAACCTGCAATTGGAGTTTCTGGAGCGGTGGCTGCTCGCGGATGGCGCTGGGGCGGGCGCGGGTTGAACGGTGCTGGCGGGTGGGGTGCGGGTGCGAGGGGGCGTGCGAGGGTGTGTTGGGGGTGTCGGGAGCTGTCGGAGGCTGTCGGGAGGTGTCGCGCAGCGCGTTTTGCGTGGTCTCGGCGGTACCGTGCGCGGCGGGGTGTCGGGGGCGTGATCCGGGCGGTGGGGAAGGGGGATGGGCTGGACTACGCTGCATGATCATGCCATCGGACGGAACGGAACTGGGCGCGTGGGGTGGGCGCGATGAGGATGGCGGTGGCTTTGGCGGTCGCAGCGCGGGGCGGGGTGGCGATCTGGGCTGGATCGTGGAGGGGCTGACACCGGCCCAGCGGTCGGGGGTGGAGAAGACCGAGGGTCCGGTGCTGATTCTGGCGGCGGCGGGATCCGGGAAGACGCGGGTGATCACGCGCCGGATCGCGTTCCTGCTGGGGCTGGGGGTTCCGGCATGGCAGATCCTTGCGATTACCTTTACGAACAAGGCGGCCGCGGAGATGCGGGAGCGGATCCATGCGCTGCTGTCGTCGGATGCGGGGCGTGCGATCGGCGGTGAGCGGGCGCTGCGGGGGCTGACGGCGAGCACCTTCCATGCCCTGTGCGCGCGGCTGCTGCGGAAGTACTCGGCGCTGATGGCGGGCGCGCCGGGGTGGGGGATCACGGGCGATTTCACAATCTACGACACGGCGGACCAGAAGGCGCTGATGAAGTCGGTGCTGAAGGGGCTTGGGCTGGAGTCGTCGTCGTGGCCTCCGGCGAGCGTGCTGGCGGCGATCTCGAACGCGAAGAACGAGCTGAAGGATGCATCCGCGTTCGCGGCCGACTCGGTTGATTTCTACGAGAAGACGATCGCGAAGGCGTACCAGTCGTACGAGAAGGCGCTGCGGGCGGCGAACGCGGTTGACTTCGATGATCTGCTGCTGCTGACGGTGCGGATGCTGCGCGAGAACGAGGAGGTGCGTGCGGAGGTGCAGCGCCGGTGGCGTTACCTGATGATCGATGAGTACCAGGACACGAACCGGGCGCAGTTCGTGCTCTCGACGCTGCTGTGCGGGAGCGAGCGGGGGCGGTCGCCGAATGTGTGCGTGGTGGGCGATCCGGACCAGGCGATCTACGGGTGGCGGGGCGCGGACATCTCGAACATCCTTGATTTCGAGTCGACCTATCCGGGCGCGGCGGTGATCCCCTTGGGGCAGAACTTCCGATCGACCGCGCCGATCCTGGCGGTGGCCGACCGGCTGATCCGGAACAATGTCAAGCGGAAGCACAAGGACCTGTTCACGGCCGACGAGGGGGGCGAGAAGGTCGAGGTGGTGCTGTGCCGCGATGAGCACCACGAGGCGTCGCTGGTGGCCGACTGGCTGCGGGTGATGAAGGGGCTGGGCGAGGACGAGACGGGGGTGGGGCGTGAGCTGCAGTGGAAGGACATGGCGGTGTTCTACCGGAACAACGCGCTGTCCCGCGTGATGGAGGATGCGCTGCGTGCATCCGGCGTGCCGTATGTGATCGCGCGGGGGACAGCGTTCTTCCAGCGGGAGGAGGTCAAGGACCTGCTGGCGTACCTGCGGGTGGTGGCGAATCCGGCGGATGATGTGTCGCTGGGTCGGATCATCAACAAGCCGGCTCGGAAGATCGGCAAGCAGGCGCTGGTGGCGCTGGAGTCTTGGGCGCGGGCGGAGGGTGTGCCGCTGATGGAGGCGCTGCGGTGCGTGGACTCGGTGCAGGGCGTGTCGTCGGTGGCGCGGAACGGGGTGCGCTCTTTCGTGGACATGGTCGATGGGTGGACTGGGTCGGGGAGCTTCATGGGCGCGGAGGTGCCGGCATCGCTGGAATCGCTGGTGGACCGGGTGCTGAAGGAATCGGGGCTTGAGAAGCACTACAAGGATCTGGCTCGGAAGTCGGGCGCGGAGGCCGATGAGGACCGGATGGACAACATGGAGGAGGTGATCTCCTCGGCCCGCGAATTCGAGCTTGAGTACGACATCACGGGGGATCCGGCGCTGACGGAGGCGCCCGAGTCGAGCGAGGAAGAGTTCATCGAGGGGCAGACGCCGCCGCTGCTGGCGATGCTGCGTGCGTACCTGGAGTCGGTGGCGCTGGTGGCCGATGCGGACAAGGTGGATCCGGCGAGCGGGGCGGTGACGCTGATGACGCTGCACGCTGCGAAGGGGCTGGAGTTTCCGGCGGTGGCGATGATCGGTCTGGAGGAGGGCCTGCTGCCGCACGCGCGCTCGGTGGAGTCCGAGGATGCGCTGGAGGAGGAGCGTCGGCTGGCGTTCGTGGGGATCACTCGGGCGATGCGCCGGCTGATGATCAGCTCGGCGCGGTATCGCACGCATCGCGGGCTGCGCGAGCGGACGATCCCGAGCCGGTTCCTCGATGAGCTTCCGGAGGAGCACATCGAGCGGAGCGATCAGGCCGATGGGCTTGGTGACTTTGATGATGGGTACGAGGGCGGCGGCGGATCGTGGTCGGCCGGATGGTCGCGCGGCGGGAGCGCGGGCGGCGCGCGGAGCGGGGGGAGTCGGGTGAGCGGGGGGGGTGGTGCGGTCGAGCCGGGGGAGCTGCGGTATGTGCCGTTCGATGAGGGCGGGGGCGATGATGCGGGCGGCGGGTATGAGATGGGCGATGCGGGGATGGATGCTGGTGCGGGGCGGGGTGCGGGTGGGCGCGCGGGGCAGGTCGGGCGTGGTCGGGGTCGGGCGGGCGGCTCGGCGGGGCGGTCGCTGAGCGATCGGTTCCCCGTCGGGTCGCGGGTGCGTCATCCGCAGTTCGGGATCGGGGTGGTCGAGTCGATCTCGGGCGGGTTCAACGCTCGGGCGACGATCCGGTTCCGCGATGTGGGCACGAAGACGCTGGTGCTCGAGTACGCGCGGATCGAGCCGGTGAACGGGTGATGGAGCGGTCGATGGGCGCAGGCGAGCGGGGTCGCGCGGGCGGTGAGGGCGGGCACGGGCCGCGGCTGCGCTCGGATGTGTTCGATGTGTATGTATTCCGGCGTCCGGCGGGCGGCGCGGCGATCGAATTGCTTCAGCTGCTGCGGGCCGATGCGCCGATGGCGTCGACCTGGCAGCCGGTGATGGGGCACATCGAGGCGGGCGAGCGTGCGGCGCGGGCGGCGCTGCGCGAGCTGGAGGAGGAGGTCGGGCTGCGGTGGGATTCGGCGGATCTGCTGGGGATGTGGGCGTTGGAGCAGGTGTGGCCGTACTACCTGCCGGAACTTGACTGCATCGTGCTGTCGCCGCGGTTCGTGGTGGAGGTGTCGAGCGATTGGCGCGCTGTGCTGAACGAGGAGCACACCGCGCTGCGGTGGATCGGGGCGCCGTGGCATGCCAGGGAGGGGGCGGGCGGGGCGGGTGTGCGCGCGGTTGAGATGTTCGTGTGGCCGGGGCAGCGGCACGCGATCGGGGAGATTTTGGAGATGCTGGGGTCGGGTGGGGCGGGGGGGGCGGGCGAGCATCTGCGGCTGGATCATCGGGCGCTGATGGGCGGGTGAACGGTGTTGGTCCGGGCGGGGGGGCGTGGCCGCGAATCAGGATGGCTTGGCGAGGTGGGCGAGCATGAACGCGGCGACGAGGACCGCGACGATGCACGGCCCGGCGGGGAGGTTGCCGGCGGTGAATGCCAGGGCGAGCCCGACGGCGACGCCGAGGGTCGCGGTGATGAGGCTCAGCGCGATGACGGCCGCGAGCCGCTGCGAGAGGCGGAGCGCGATGGCGCCGGGGAGCACGAGCAGGGCGGTGGCGAGGACCGCGCCGGCGAGTTTCATGGCCGCAACGACGGCGATGGCCAGCAGGACCATGGTGGTGAGCCGGACGCGGGGCGTGTTGATGCCGAAGGCCTGGGCGCCGGGCTCATCGAAGGCCCAGAAGGCGATGGATCGGCGCATGGCGATGAGGGTTGCGGCGATGGCGATGGCGGCGATGCAGGCGAGCAGGGCATCGGCGCGGGTGACATCGAGGATGGAGCCGAAGAGCCACGCCTCGACGCCGACGGGCGGCGGGCCGCCGGGGTTGAGGCGGGTGCCGTGGGTCGCGAGTGTGAGGAGGATGGATCCGAGGGCCATGAAGGCGACGAGGAATATGCCGATGAGCGTGTCCTCGGAGGCGGCGGATCGGTTGGCGAACGAGGCGATGAGCACGCCGCAGAGGATGCAGACGGCGGCGACGATAATGAGCGTGCCCGCGGCGTGCGGGAGGGTGGGCGCGGTGAGCCCGAGGATGGCGGCGATGCCCGCGCCGCCGAAGGCCGCGTGTGAGATGCCCTGCCCGACGAAGGCCATCTTGCGGAGCACGACGAGCGGGCTGAGCAGGCCGGCGAAGATCGCGATGGCGAGCCCGGCGATGAGGGATGGCCAGAACAGCGCGACGGCGTCGGGGAGGGTCATGGCGTGTGCCCTCCGTGTGGTGTGTCGGGCGTGGGCGCTTTGTGTCCATCGTCCCCGGCGTGGGCGCATGGTCCGGCGTGGTCGTGTTCGTGGTGGTGGTGGTGGTGGTGGTGGTGGTGGTGGTCGTCGTGGGTGGCGGCGCCGGTGATGCGTTCGGCGGAGACTCGGACGGGGCCGAAGACATGGGAGAGATCGTGCTGGAAGACCTCCGCGAGCACCGCGGGGGTGATGCCCGCGGGCTGGTCGTGGAAGTGCAGCGATTGCCGGAGGCAGGCGACGCGATCGGCGGCGGCCTTGCCGTGTGCGCCGGCGATGGAGCGGAGGTCGTGTGAGACGAGGACGATGGTGATGTCGCCGGCGTCGTGGACGCGCGCGATGACTTGGCCGAACTGTTCCTGCCCGGCCGCATCGATGCCGGCGAGGGGCTCGTCGAGGGCGAGCAGGCGTGCTCCGGAGGCGATGGCGCGGGCGAGCATGACGCGCTGGCGCTGCCCGCCGGAGAGCTGGGCGATCGGGCGGTCGGCGAGGTCGCTCACGCCGACGAGTTCCATGGCGTCGTCGGCGGCCTGTTTCGCGCTGCGAGGCAGCGGTCGGTGCCATGGCGTGCCGCGGGCGGCGCCCATCCGGACGACCTGGCGGGATGAGAGCGGGAAGCGGGCGCCCGAGGCGACCCGCTGCGGGACATAGCCGATCAGCCCCTCGCGGCGTGCCTGGGCGGGCGAGCGGCCGAAGACTTCGACGGTGCCTTCGTACCCCGAGAGCACGCCGATGAGGATGCGGATGAGCGTGGACTTGCCGCCGCCGTTGGGCCCGATGACGGCCAGGAGTTCGCCCTGTTCGATCGAGAGGGTGACGCGGGAGAGCGCCCGCACGCCGGAGGGGTAGGTGTACGAGACGCCCCGGAACGCCGCGGCGGCGGGTCGGGCGGCGGCATGTGGCGGGTCCGGGGCGTTCATCGGGGCGTGGGATCAGGGTAATCAGGCGGGGGCGGGCGGGGACGGGAGGGGGACGGGCGGGCGCGGGATGGGAGGGGAAGGACCCGGGTGGCATGGTAGGGATCGCGGGCGTGCGCTTAGCGCAAACTTCATGTTCGGCGGGGCCTCGTGGGCACTGGCGGGAGGTAGTGTCTTCGGTTGACAGTGTCTGAACTCGGATGACACATTCAATCGGAGAACCGTTCATGCTTTTCAACGGTGGCGTGCTGGTCCGGTCGCTGGCGGTGGTGCTGGCTCTCGGGATGTCTCTTGCGCTCACGATGCCCGCGTCGGGTCAGGGCGGTCCGCTGCGCGGGCGGGTGACGATCGACGGGTCGTCGACGGTGTACCCGCTGACGGACGCGGTGGCGGAGGAGTTTTTCAAGACCGCGCCGCGGGTGCAGGTGCCCGTGGGCGTGTCGGGCACGGGCGGCGGGATGAAGCGATTCGTGCGGGGCGAGACGGACATCTCGAACGCGTCGCGTCCGATCAACGCCGAGGAGGTGGCGGCGGCGCGGGAGTACGGGATCGAGTTCATCGAGCTTCCGGTGGCGTTTGATGGGCTGACGATCGTGGTGAACCCGGAGAACACCTGGGCGACGACGCTGACGGTGGATGAGGTTCGCAAGATCTACCGGGCCGACATCGCCGCCAGGACCTGGGCCGATGTGCGCGAGGGCTGGCCGGACGAGCCGATCCAGGTGTTCTCGCCGGGCACGGACTCGGGGACCTTCGACTACTTCAAGGAGGTGGTGGCGGGCAAGGATGGCGCGATCCGCGCGGACATGTCGGTTTCCGAGGATGACAATGTGCTGGTGCGGGGCGTGTCGGGGAACAAGAACGCGATCGGGTTCTTCGGGATCGCGTACTACATGCAGAACCGCGACCGCCTTCGTTCGGTGGGGATCGACGGCGGCTCGGGCCCGGTGAAGCCGACGAGCGAGACGGTGGAGTCCGGTCAGTACAGCCCGTTCTCGCGTCCGCTGTTCATCTATGTGAACGCGGCGTCGCTGGAGCGGAACGAGGTGCGCGGGTTCGTCGAGTTCTACCTGAAGAACGCGGGCACGCTGGCGGAGGAGGTCGGGTATGTGCGGCTGCCGCAGCAGGCCTACGAGCGCGCGATGACGAATCTGCGGAATCGTCGGCTGGGGACTCAGTATCTGGATGAGAACATGCAGAAGGTCCATGGCCCGCTGATGAGCGTGTACAAGGCCGAGTGATCGGGCCGAGTGATCGGGGGGCGCGGTTCCGGCTCTTGCGGGTCGGCGCGTGAGCGGGATTGATTGAAAGTGCGACAGGACCGGCCCACCTAGGCCGGTCCTGTTCGTTTTGCGTTCCGGTGTGTGGCGCGGAGCTCCGGGCGTGGGACCAGGAGCGCCGGCCGGATTCTCATGCCGATCGATGTGTCAGCTTCGCTTCGCCTCATCCGGCGTTTCGGACTCGGCGGTGGCGTCGTCGTGCTGGTCGTCATCGTCATCATCATCGTCTTCATCGTCGTCGATGATGTCTTCGATCTCGGGCTCTTCCTCGATCTTCTCGCCGGCGGCGATGCGGGCGGCCCGCTCGGCCTCGAGCTTCCGCTTGACGGCCTCGACCTTCGGGCGGTCCGGGGCGAGGATCATGGTCATCTGGCGGCCCATAGTGCGGGCGGGGGTCTCGAGCTTGGCGATGTCGGCCAGGGCCTTGACGATCTCGTCGAGCCGCTTGCGGCCGATGTCCTGGAAGGCCATCTCGCGTCCGCGGAATCGCTGGATGAACTGGACCTTGTGCCCGTCCATGAGGAACCTGCGGGCCTGCTTGACGCGGATCTCGACATCGTGCTCGCCGATCTTGGCGGAGCGTCCGAGTCGGACCTCCTTCATCTCGGCGGCGTGGCTGCGCTGGGCCTTGGCCTTCTTGGACAGCTCGTAGCGGTACTTCCCGTAGTCCATGATCTTGCACAGCGGGGGGCGGACATTGGGCTGGATCTCGACGAGATCGAGCCCGGCCTCCTCGGCCATGCGGAGCGCATCGCGCGTGTCGATGACGCCGATCTGCTTGTTGTCCTGGTCGACGACGCGGATGGGGCTGAGCCGGATCTCGTGGTTCACGCGGGTCTTTCTGACCGGCGGTCCGGAATCTCTCATGAAGCGGCGAGCGATGGCTTGGTCTCCTTTTCGTTGGGGTCGGTCAGTCGCCGCGATGGCGGCGCGATCGGTCTGTGTGGGCGATGGTGCGTCCGGAACGACCGGCACGCGCTGGACCCCGGGCGGCGCTGACCCGCACGCTGCGCTCGGGGGATCGGGGTTCTGCGGTTTCGGAAGCGGCGTCCAGACCCCCTGGAGCGTCGTAGAGCGCTCCGAGAGGTGCGTGCTTCCGTGAGAAGTTTCGGGGGAAGTGTCGGATTCTTCGGAGGCCGAGCGTCATGAAGACGCCAGGCCAATGGAGCGGGCGCACGGTCCTTGGGCGGCATGGAAGGGGTGGAAGGTCGCGCCGATGCGGTGGAATCGATGCATGGGAAGTCGGGCGGGACGCGTGGATCGCGGTCGAAGGGACGGGGGCCCGGGGACCAACCCCGAACCTCCGGTTCGGTGAAAGGTAAACCACGCTCCGCCCCGTGGCAAACCGGAGATCGCGGTTTTGGCGGAATTGGAGCGCTCCGTCGGTCGTGGTGCGGGGGGGAACCTGAGGCGAGCCGGCCCTCGCCGGGGCGGGCGCTGGATTCAGAGCCCGGCGGCGATGCGGTGCGCCTGCTGCTCGTGGATCCGCCCGTGGAAGGCGGGGAAGCAGGCCCAGGTGCTCGCGGGGAGCGGCCCGAACCAGGGGTGAGCGTGGGTGACGGTGGCGGCGGCGATGCGATCGGTCTGGGCGAGGATGGGCTCGAGTGCTTTCTGGGCGGCGTCGAGGTCGGCGAGCGAGCTGTCCGGGGTGGCCTCGGGGTCGGGTTTGTAGTCGGCGATGACCACCTGACGGGTGTCGGGGGTGCCATCGATGAGCAGGGCGAGCGTGCCGGCGATGGAGCGGTTCACGCGGGCCAGATGATCGACGACCATGGCCAGCGAGTAGTTCGTCGAGCTGGTCTCGAGCCCGGGGAGGCGCTTGATCTGGACCCGTTCGGCGGCCCGGTCTCGGTGTCGATCGATCAGGGCAGCGAGCGTGCGGCGCTGCTCGGTCAGGATGGCGATGGTCTGCTCGGGCGGATGGCGGGCGCACCAGCGGGCGATGAGGAACTTGCCGACGAGTCGCTCGGCGGCGGGGATGCCGGAGGTGCGGGGCATGGGTGGTGGTCCTTCGGGTGGGCCCCGCCGGGCGAGCGTGTGTGGCTCAGTCCGGCTTGGGCGCGGGGGCGGGTGCGGGCGTCAGGGTGAGGGTGTGCCGGGTCGGGCCTGCTTCGAGCGGGGTCGGGTTGCCATCCAGCCAGTCGGCGTGCCCGGCGCGGTAGTAGGGCGAGAGGAAGTGCCCGGACTGCCCGGTGGGCATGTGCAGGATGGCGTGGTCTTCGCGGCCGGGCGCGACGACGAGCCTTTGGGAGGCGCCGAAGTCGTCGGTCTGGACTCGGATGGTGTTCCAGTGACCGACGCGTGGCTCGGGCGCGTAGTTGAGCAGTTGGGCGAGGCGCGTGCGGATGGGCTGCGGGAGCCCGAATTGATCGATCGCGAGCATGAGGGGGTGGCTGATGCGGATGGACCGGGCCTCGCCCCACGGTGCGTCGGGACGGAGGCCATCGCGGGCGATGCCCTCGTGGGTGCGCTTTGCGACGGTGAGGAAGAGCGCGGTCCAGGTGTCATGGTCGGGGGGCAGGAAGTTCGGGGGCTGGGTTTCGATGAGCCTGCGGACGGGTTCTTCGATCAGCGGCCATCGGATGCGGGGGGCGGGTCGATTGTCTGTGGCGAAGTGGGCCGCGATGGGGTCGAGCAGGGCGGCCTGGAGGTTTCCGGCGAAGTCGGACAGGAAGACGAGCCCGCGCGAGTCGGCATCGGCGTGCCCATCCCACGCGGTGAGCGCTTCGCGGATGGCGCGGAGCGTGGCATCGTTCGTGTCCTCGGCGATGTGGGCCAGGAGCAGGTCGCGGTAGAAGTCGTAGAACGAGGCGCGGGTGTCGAGCTGCACCGCGAGCATGTCGCGCTCGGTGGCGTTCTGGAGCGGGGCGAGGGCGCGCTCGATCTCGAGCTGTCGGATGCCGAGGGTGAAGGGCTCGCCCATGATGCGCGTGGCGGCGAGGTCGGATGTGACGCGGGCGTTGGCGGAAATGATGCGGCCGTTGCCCTGTCCGAGGATCGCGAATCGATCGGCTCGGTCGATGAGCCCGCCCCAGCGCCTGGTGCCATCGGCCCAAGAGGTGGGTGCTGTGCCGTCGAACCCGAGTCGCCGCGGGATGTACCCCGAGATGACGAGCGCGATGCGTCCATCACGGTCGGCGATGGCGACATTCTGCGGCGGGCCGTGCCAGCGGGCGAAGATCTCGGCGGCGTCGGCGGCCGAGCCCGCGTTGGCGATGTCGAGGATCGCGAGGTTGAGCCCGCCGGGCTCGGTGCAGGTCCACTTGGCGACGGCCGGTCGCCCGCCGATCGACGCGTTGACGGGCCCCCAGCGCGTGTTCTTCCACTCACGGACGACGGGATCGCCCCCGCGGACGCTGATCTCGGTCGTGATGGTGGTGAACGGTTCGGTGGAGGTGGGGAAGCGATCGGGCGTGCGGTACCGGTCGGGGTTGTCGGGGTCGGCTTCGATGAGGATGTGGTCGACGAAGTCGCCGTGGACATTGGTGAAGCCCCACGCGACGCGGGTGTTGGAGCCGACGACGAGCCCGGGGAGCCCCGGGAGCGTGAGCCCGACGAGCCGGTGGTTGGTCCAGTTGATGTCGGCGCGGTACCAGGTGTTCGGGACCATGAGTCCGAGGTGCATGTCGTTGGCGAGGATGGCGCCGGCGTGCTCGGTTCGTCCGCCGGCGAGGGCCCAGTTGTTGGAACCGATGGCGTCGGGCGGATCGACGAGCGGCGGGATGGGGAAGAACGGCGAAGCGGGGGGGGTGGATCGTGAGTGGTGCGGGCGCTCATGGTGCGCGGTGAGCGGGGCGGGGTCGGGGTTGCCATGCGGGGGTGGGAGGGCAGCGCCGATGCGCGGGGCGCGGAGGTTGATGATGTCCGGGCCCGGGGGCGTTGCGGGCTGGAACGCCCATGTGCCGAAGTTCGGGACCTCGTTGACGGTGTCGAACCGCGAGAAGGGCTGGAAGAAGAAGTCGAGCAGCGGCTTGGGATAGGAGTCGAGCAGCACGGCATGGAGGCGTTCGCGCGAGGCGCCGCCATAGGCGAGGTACCGGCACATGTTCAGTGCGATGAGGAGCGAGTCCTTTGGTGTCCATGGCTCGGGCTCGACGGCGAGGAGCAGGTACTCGGGCGGTGGCGCTTCGAGGGATGCCATGCCGGCGTTGACGCCCTCGGCGTAGGCGGTGAGGATCTCGCGGTGGCGCGGATCGATGTCGTTGAGAGCGCGCTGGGCGGCGTCTTCGAGGAAGAGGGAGCGCGCGGCGATGTCTTCGGGGAGTCCGGCGGGGCCGAGCCACTCGGCGAGGCGTCCGGCGGCGGAGCGCCGGTTGGCGTCCATCTGGAACAGTCGGTCCTGCGCGTGGGCGTATCCGAGGGCGCGGTAGGCGTCGAGTTCGGAGGCGGCGTTGATGGTGGCGATGCCGAGGGCGTCGCGCTCGATCGTGGCGGGCGCTGAGAGGGCCGGGAGGGGAGCCTGTCCATCGAGGGCGGGGAGCGAGGCGCGGAGCGAAGCCCATCCGCCGGCGAGCAGCGAGGCGATGCTCTGCGCGATGGCCGCGCCCACGGTCGCAGCGCCGAGGCGGCGCTGTCCGCGTCGGGCAGCGCGGGATGCGGGCGGGGTTGCGGCGGGGGTGGTCTGGGTGGGCGGTCCGCTCGTTCGGGAGTCGTGCATGGCGTGTCCGAGAGGGCTGATGGATTCGGGTGGATGTGCGATGGTGGATGATTGGTCGGGGCGGAGCGTCCGTCGCGCAGGCGCTGGCCCGGGATGGCATGATGGTGGGACCATGGCGAACACGAATCCAGCGGGGCAGAGCGGGCGTGGGGCGGGCGGTGGCGAGGAGGCCGCGTTCTCCGGGGAGATCCCGGCCAGCGCGGTGTTCATGTTCATCGGTGCGGTGTTCTTTACATTCGCGCCGCTGGGGCTGTTGCTGATCTCCGATCTGTCGCCGACGCGCGGGCTGGCGGGGATCCTGGTGATCCTTCTGCTGGGCGGGCTGGCGGCGGTGTCTTGGGTCGCGACTTTCTCAGTGAGCTGGAAGTTCGTGGGGCTGATCCTGCTGTTCTCTTCGGGCTTCTTCGTGGTGCACATGGACCCGGTGGCGGGCTGGCTGGGGCTGGGTGGGCAGGAGGGTGGGCGGGGCGCGGGCGGGCTGACGGTGATCGGAGTGGTGCTCTCGCTTTCGATTATCGCGGGGTACATCCTTTTCCTGATGCTGATCCTGACGCAGGGGCGTCGGATGGTGGCGATGGGCGAGGAGATGCGGCTGGCGCGGGAGATCCACGACACGCTCGTGCCGGCGGTGTCGAAGACGATCGGGCGGGTGCAGACGCACGGCATCTCGCTTCCCTCGGCGGCGATGGGCGGCGACCTGATCGATGTGATCGAGCACCCGGGCGGCGTTGACTGCGTGCTGGCGGATGTCTCGGGGCATGGGGTGAAGGCGGGCATCGTGATGGGGATGGTCAAGTCGTCGCTGCGGACCTCGCTGCTGGGCGGGGAGCCGCTGCCGAAGGTGGTCGGCGATCTGAACCGTGTGCTGTGCGACACGCTGCGTTCCGGGATGTTCGTCACGCTCTCGCTGGTGCGCGTGCTTCCCGGCGGGGAGCGGGCGGAGGTGGTGCTGGCGGGGCACCATCCGCTGGTGCGGGTTTCGCGGATGGGGCTGCACGATGAGGTGCCCAACACGCATATCCCGCTCGGCGTGCTGGATTCTGAGCAGTTCACGCCCGAGACGATCGATCTGCGTCCGGGCGATGTGCTGGTGATGTACACCGATGGGTTGTGCGAGTCGATGAATGACCGGCGGGAGTTGCTGGGGCACGAGCCGTTGATTCAGCGTGCCAGCGCGCTGCGTGATCGCCCCTTGGGCGAGATCGCCGATGGGCTGATCCAGGCCGGGGAGCGGTTCGGGGAGACGGATGACGATCGCTCCGTGCTGCTGCTGCGTGTGATGGGCGCGGAGTGAGGGGCGTGCGCACCAGAATGACAACGACGCCGCGCTTTGCGGGCGCGGCGTCGCGGTTTGTTGTGGTGCGTGATCGCCGGGTCGACCCGGCGGATTGTTCTGCGGCGATCAGCAGCTGGAGCCGAAGGCGCTGAGCAGGATGCCCAGGTCGTCCGAGTCGGTGTCGCCGTCGTCGTCGAGGTCGCCCTCCGGGCCGGTGCCGAAGGCGCTGAGGAGCACGCCGAGGTCGTCCGAGTCGACGATGAGGTTGCCGTCGAGGTCGCCGGGGCAGGGGATCTCCTCGCAGGAGTCGGGGATGCCGTTGCCGTTGGAGTCGGCGACATCGCCGGCAAGGATGGCGCAGGCGTCGGGCACGCCGTCCTCATCGCAGTCCTCGATCTCGTACCCGGCGGCGGGGACGATCTTCCAGACCTGTCCGGAGCCGAGGAAGGCCATGTAGAGCTCGCCGAACGCATCCTCGCCGAAGCTCACGAGGTTGAACAGGGGCATGGAGAGCTGGGCCTTGCGCGACACGAGGTTGTTCAGGTCGTTGCCGGTGACATCGACATCTGCGGTCCAGACATCGCCGGAGCAGTAGTCGCCGAAGAAGTAGGTGCCGACGAGTTCGGGGATGGCGCACCCGCGGTAGACATATCCGCCGACGACGGAGCAGGTTCCGCCGGCGCCGGTGGTGTAGGCGTGCACGGGGAGTGTGAGCCCGGGTGAATTGCAGGTGCACCCGGAGAGCCCGGTGCAGTTGAATCCCTCCATGCAGCGCCAGCCGTAGTTCTTGCCGCCCCCGTATCCCGGGTCGCCGGGGCCCGCGCCGGTGGGGTTGGAGACCTGGACGGAGACCTCTTCGCGGGCGTTCTGCCCGACATCACCGATGAGCAGGTCGCCGGTCTCGCGGTCGAACGAGGAGCGCCAGGGGTTCCGGAGCCCGTAGTGCCAGATGAGTGCATCGCCGCTGGTGAGGTTGAACGGGTTTCCGGGCGCGGGGATGGGGTTGCCCGCCGAGGAGGCGTCGACATCGATGCGGAGCATCTTGCCGAGCCTGCTGAAGCGGTTCTGGGCGTTGCCCTGCGGGTCGTTGCCGGAGCCGCCATCGCCGGAGGCGATGTAGAGGTAGTTGCCATCATCGTTGGGCGAGAAGCCGATCCAGCCGCCGTTGTGGTTTGAGAACGGCTGCGAGACCTGGAGGTAGTTGACCTCGGAGTTGGTCAGCGCGAGGTTGGGGTTGTTGGGGTTGACTGAGAAGCGGGAGATCTTGGTGGCGCCGGTGGGTGAGACGGCGGTGTAGTTGACATAGAAGTAGCCGTTGTTGGCGTAGTCGGGGTGGAAGGCGAGCCCGAGCAGGCCCTGCTCGTTCCCGGTGTCGCGGACGATGTTCTGGATATCGAGGAAGATGGAGAGGGTGTTGGTGTTCAGGTCGAACACGCGGATGCGTCCGGGCTGCTCGACGATGAAGATGCGGTCGAAATCGCCCGGGGCGTGGGTGACGAACAGCGGGCGGGTCATGCCGCCGGCGACGAGTTCGCGGTTGAGGGTCACGGGCCCACCCGCGGCGGCGTGGGGCGCGAGCGTGGCGCCGACGGCGACCGCTGCGGCGGCCGACGCCCGGGCGATCCGAGCGAGCGTTCTGGTCATTGTCGTCATTGGAGTCGATCCTCTCTCTCTTGCGGAAGGTCCTGCTGATTGATCATCGGAACCGGTGCGGCGCGGGCGACGCTCCGGCGTGGATGCCGGTCTGTGTGCACGCCCGGGCATACGGATGCTTCGGGCGCGGGTTGGTGCGGGCAACGCCGGACGCCCACCCCAAAATCCGGCGGATCGTGTTTCCGCTGGATCGTGGGGGGTTGCCCGTGCCCCCCGTTCCGTCCGGTGCGTTCGCGCGGCGCGAGCGGCAGGCCGAGCGGGGCGAGGCGACGGCACGATCCTCGGCCAACGGCGGAGCGTTCTTGGACGAAAGACGCGATCCGGGGAGTGACCCCGGATCGCGTGTGGTCATCGGTCGCGGAGGTGATCAGCAGTTCGTTGCGAACAGGCCGAGCAGGATGCCGAGGTCATCGGAATCGGTGTCGCCGTCGTCGTCGAGGTCGCCGGCGTCGGTGGAGCCGAAGGCGCCGAGGAGGATGCCCAGGTCCTTGGAGTCAACGGAGAGGTCGCCGTTGAGGTCGCCGGTGCAGGGGACCTCGATGGGGCCCGGGCCCTGGATCGGGCCGGGGATGACATCGGGGCGGCCCTTGTCGGCGACGGCGCGGAAGAGCCCGACATCGGCGGTGGCGTCGACGGGCGCCGAGTTGGCGGTGAACCAGAAGTTGTACATGGTGCCCCAGCGGAGCGGGTTGGCATCGGTCGACCAGGTGATCGAGTCGGCGCCCTCCGTGACGGTCCACGGGTTGTTGTTGATGGCGATGCCGCCCTGGCTGGGGCGGGCGTTGTACGGCTCGTCGTGGTGTGCGACGGCGTAGAAGCCGATGTCGGTGACTTCCACGCCCGCGGGCACGGGGACGGTGAACGAGCCGAACTGGCGGTCGTTGTCGATGTTGAGGATGGCGTACTCGTAGCGGTACTGGCCCTTGCCCTCATCGATGACATTGGTCATGAGCATGCCGCGGCCGTCGGGCGACTCGAACTCGACGACGGGGAGTTCCTCGGCGATGATCTCGCGCTGGGTGACATCCCAGGCGAGTGGCGCGAAGCCGATGTTGGGGAAGTTGTACGCGGAGGGCTGCGAGAACGAGTAGTTGCCCTGCGCGGAGCGGATGGGGGTGCAGAACTGGTACGCGACCGAGTTCATGACATCGACATCGTCGAAGTGGACATAGTACCCCTCGTAGAGGTACTCAGAGCCCGGGTGATTGGCGGGGTTGAGCTCGGAGTCCTTGACCTGGAGGCGTCGGCGGATGGGCGTGTTGGAGGGGCCGCCCTGCTGGAACATGGAGCCGTTGTACTGCCAGGTTCCGTCCCAGGGGTTGACCTCGAAGCGCGGGCCGAGCCCGCTCTGCGAGGCGTTGAGGCTGGAGCCGTAGGTGTCGGTGCAGTTGATGCCGAGCCAGTCGCCGCCGGAGTGCCCGGGCTCGAAGGTGCACGAACCGCCGCACTGGGTGTTGGAGAGGGCGAAGAAGCCGTGCTTGATCCAGGACTGGCCGAGCTGGATCATCCGCCCGTTGGGATCGATCCGGTACATGTTCATGACGATGTGCGGGTGCTGCCAGTTGGGCGACTGGAACCAGGCGAAGTCCTGGTCGCCGACATTCCACGAGGTGGTGGCGAGGGCGAGCCCGCGGATGTCACCCGAGGATCCGTACTGCTGGAGCCCGTAGAGCTGGCAGAGTGTGACATCCGGGCCGCCGGGACCGGAGCCGGTGCCCGCGTTGGCGGCGGTGATGAGCGTGAGCGCGGTGATGCTCGCGGCAATGGCGGTGGTGCGTGTTTTCGGATTGGACATCGCTTCGTGTCTCCTTCGTCTTCGGCTCTGCGCCCTGGATGGGCCGCCTGTATCGGTGCGGGGCGCCACTGCTGCGCCGGTGGGTGGCTCGCCATGCTCGTGCAGGGCGATCGGGGCGGTCTGATGAGCGAGCCCGGGAGTTGGCGGGGCAGCGACCTCGCACGCGCGCGAGTGAGCTGCACGAGCATGCGCGGGATCGGTGCTGTTCTCCGGACGCGACACGAGGCCGCCCTGACTCTTCAAGATACGGGCACCCGGGTGTCCGGCCAATGGAAACGACTCATCAGAGGGACAGTCCTGAGAACGAGGGTCCGGTCAGACCACGCGTGCGGCGCGCGCGGGCGCCCGATGGGGAGATCGCCCAGTGACGACCGAGAATCAGCGTTGAAGCACGATGAGGCGGGTTTTTTTCGCCCGTTGGAACCGAGCGGAGATTCGGATGGTCCAAGCGGCGCGCCCGACGGCGCGGTGCGGCCCGGGGGAGGCCCGAGTCGGCCCCGAAATTGGGATGGGAACGGGGCGTCCGCCCGGGGTCACGAAGGTCCGTTGCGCGTCCGATGCCGGGGCACCTACGGTTGCATCGCCGGGCACGCCCCGCCCTCGTGGGGCGGTGAAGGGGCGTCGGTGGATGGGGCCGGGCGTGGTCCGCTCGAAGCGGCGATGCGGAAGGGGCGATGAGGGAATCGATGACCGGACGCGATGCGGAACGAACAGTCTCGCCGGGATCGCCCGGGGCGGAGTCGCGCGTGGTCTCGCTCCCGCTGCTTGAGGGCGTGGGGGGGGCGTCCGGCGGAGGTGGCGTCGGTGGGAGGGGAGGCGGGGGCGCGGGTCGGAAGGGTGTGCGTGGATCGAGGATGTCCCGGTGGCGGGCGGGCGTGCTGATCGGCGTGCATGTGCTGATCATCGCGCATGTGACCCAGTGGTTGATCACGGGCCGGACGGTGTCGCCGGTCGAGCCGAGCGAGTCGATGGAGACGCTCGAGGTGGGGGTGGTGAACGCGGGGTTCATTTTCTTCGGCGTGGCGATCCTCTCCACGCTGCTGTTCGGGCGGTTCATGTGCGGGTGGGCGTGCCATGTCGTGGCGCTGCAGGATCTGTGCGCGTGGATGATGAAGAAGGTGGGCGTGCGTCCGAAGCCGTTCCGTTCGCGGCTGCTGGTGCTGATCCCGGTGGGGCTGGCGATCTACATGTTCGTGTGGCCGAGTTTCAAGCGGCTGGCGGTGTTCCCGGCGTTGGAAGCGCTCGAGGGCGGCTCGCCGGTCGGCGGAGCGGCGTCGTGGGCGCTGGGGGTGCTGCGCCCGCCGGCGGCGTGGCCGGTGGACGGCGCGGCGATGGGGCTCGTGGTGGATGACTTCTGGGCGACTTTCCCCGGGCCGATGGTCGCGGTGGTGTTCCTGCTGATCTGCGGGTTCGCGGCGGTGTACTTCCTCGGCGCGAAGGGGTTCTGCACCTACGGGTGCCCGTACGGCGGGATCTTCGCGCCGGTCGACCAGCTCAGCCCCGGGCGGATCGTGGTCGATGATTCGAAGTGCGATGGGAACGCGCACTGCACGGCGGTGTGCACCTCGAATGTGCGGGTGCACGAGGAGATCGCGCGGTACGGGATGGTCGTGGATCCCGGGTGCATGAAGTGCATGGACTGCGTGAGCGTGTGCCCATCGAACGCGCTGTCGTTCCGGTTCGCGCGCCCGGCGATCCTGAAGGGGCGCGGACGCGATCCGGGGCATGCCAACGCCCGGCGGAAGGGCAAGGGCCCGCTGTACGACACGACGATCGGGGAAGACCTGGGGCTGCTGGCGGTGTTCGTGATCACCTTCATGAGCGTCCGCGGGGTGTACGACCTGGTGCCGATGCTGATGGCGATGGGCGTGGCGGGGGTGGTGACCTTCCTGGCGTTCAAGGCGTGGGAGGTGGTGCGGCGCGACCACGCGCGGTTCCGGCGCTGGCAGTTCAAGCGCGGGGGGCGTGTGACCGGCGCGGGCGCGGCGTACTTGGCGATGTTCGGGGCGCTGGCGTTGTCGATCGGGCACGCGGGGGTGTTGAACTTCTTTGCGTGGCGTGGCGATCTGGTCCACGATCGGCTGCCGTTCAACCCGGCGACGCTGTTCACCGGCGCGCCGCCGGTGGTGGATGAGCCGCTCCGCGAGCGGGCGGCCTCCGCGGCCGCTGCGTATGAGCGGGTGCGCCCGATCGGCGCGGGCGGGCTCGGGCTGGTATCGAATCCTTCGGTCGATCTGCGGCTCGCGACGATGCGGGTGCTCACCGGCGACCGGGACGGCGCGATCGTCGCGCTCGAGCGTGTGCTGGAGCGGGAGGACGGGAGCGAGGCGGTGTACCTGCGGCTGGGGAACCTGCTGATCGATGAGGGGCGTGTGGATGAGGCGATCGGCGTGTACGAGCGGGCGCTGGACAGGTTGCCTTGGGCATCGACTGCGATGCAGGATCTGGGCGGGCTGCTGATCTCGGAGGGGAGGATCGAGGAAGCGGAGGAGCGGATCGCGGGGGCGCTGGAGCGGATCCCGGATCAGCGGAAGCACGATGATGCGCGGTCCGTGGCGCTGGAGCTGCTCGGGCACATCGCGGCCCGGCGCGGCGATGGGGACCTGGCGCTGGAGCGGTACCGCGCCGCGGTGAGCGCGAGCGCCGGACGGGCCCAGGCCCACGAGTCGCTGGCGGGGGGGCTGCTGAATGTGCGGGGTGATGCGGAGGGCGCGATCGCGGCGCTGGAGCGGAGCGCGGAGCTGGAGCCCGAGAACCCGGCGCGGTGGCTGCGGCTGATGCAGTTGGTCGGATCGGTGCGCGGCCCGGGCGCGGGACGCGAGGTGGGCGATCGCGCGATCGCGGCGCTGGAGCGGGCGCGGGATGAGCGCCCGAGGCGCGGCGAGCGGTGGATGAATCTGGCGCGGATGCAGGCGACGCTCGGGCGGGTTGAGGAGGCGGTCGCGACGGTGGATGCGGCGCTGCGGGCGGACCTGCCGCGCCCGATCGCGTCGGCGGAGCTGGCCGAGTTCGCGGCGCGGCTCGGGCGGACGGATGTGCGCGAGCGATGGGGATTGGAGTGAGCGGGCGCGGATCGGGACCGGCCCGGAGCGTGGATCACTCGTAGACGATGTCGAAGTTGAGCGAGCCGTCGGGTTCGACGATCCAGTTCACGCCGACGGTGACGCGGAGCCCCTTGACGACGAATCGCGGGGGGAGCTGGGCGCCGTCGCGCGTTCGCTGGGGCGGGAGCGCTTCGAGCGTGGGAGTCGCGGCGGCGCGCCTCGAGCGCGAGGCGGGGCGCCCGGCGTCGGGCGGCTCGAACATCTCGTCGGTGGAGTCGACGCGGTGCTCCACGCCGTCGATGACGCGGGTCATGCTGAACTTGCGGCGCTGGAGTTCGTGCTTGAGGTCGGCGACGCCGGTGATCATGACATCGGCTTCCTTGAGCCAGAGCAGCCCGGAGGCCATGAACTGGAGGCGGTCGGTGGCTTCTGCGATGGGGTCGGGCTCGAGCGCATCGACATACTCGCGCCAGCGCCGCTCGAACGCGTCGGTGTCGCTGGTCTTGAACGCGGCCTCGAAGGCTCGGGCGTGGTCGAGCCCATCGGCGATGGCGCGGAGGTACTGCTCGAAGGCGCGCTTGTAGCGCCCGTTGTCGGCGTGGATGAGGAAGTGGACCAGCGACCACGCCTGGGTGTACATGATCGCGGCGCGTCCATCCCGCTGCTGCATCACCTGCCACCATTGCTGCGAGGTGATGGCCATGAGTTCCTGGACCGGGAAGTGCCGCTCGTTGGCGATGGCCTGCTTCATGAGGTCGATCCGCCTCGAGGGTGTCACGCCCTGGATCAGATCGTTGCGGACCAGCAGCGCGTGCTCGAAGTAGACCGCGAGCCCCTCGTTGGCCCAGAGCGGGAGGGTCGGCCCGAGGTGCTTGGCGGCGAACTGGTGGAAGCACTCGTGCTGGAGCAGCGAGTACAGCCACGCCCGCGGCTGGTCGGCGACCCATGTGCTCACGCCCGATGCGCCGCCGCTTTGGAAGAACACGCCGCCCGAACCGTTCCAGTTGCCCCCCATCGAAGCGCCGTGCTGGAGGTAGCTGTCGCGGCTGGACCACAGGTACAGGCGGGTGGGCGTGGTGCTGCGGGTGTCGAAGCCGGAGAACATCTGGCGGTAGGAGCGGTGCACGGCGTCCATGTGCGCTGCGAGCTCGCGGATCTCGTCGCGCGGGAGATCGGTGATGATCTCGTACTCACGGGAGTCGACCGCGTAGTGCTCGGGCATGGTCGGGGTCTGGGCCAGCGCGGCGGGCGCGCCGAGCAGCGTCATCATCCCGAGCAGCAGCGCAGCGCCGGGCGCGCGGGCGGATCGTGCGATGGATGGGATGGGCATGGTCGTGCGGCTCCTGCGGGGTGAGCGGTCGGGTGTCCACGGCGTGTCCGATGACGATGCTAACGGGGTGATCGGCGACGACGAAGAGGGATCGTGCGAGGGGGCTGGATCCGGGCACGCCGAATCCGGGAGGGTGGCCCGGGGCGAGCCGATCGGGCAGGGTCTGAGAATCGGGGGCTTTCCGCAGGAGTTGGTTAGCCGCGGAGGACACGATGGGCCAGCCCGGCGGCGAGGATCAGCATCGGCACGCCGAGGATCAGACCCCAGCGGATCCCGGCGACCTGGGCGGGCGTGAGCATCGCGATCCGTGAGATCTCGTCGGGGCGCGAGCCGGGCGCGATCAGTTCGTCCTTGTGGGCGACCCATGCGAGCGATGCGTCGAACAGCTCGGCGTTGCCGGGGAACGCGACGACCTGGCGGGCATCGACGGGCTGGCGGAGGGTGGTGGTCTGATCGTCGAACCAGCCCGGGGCGGCGACCACGACGGCGCGCTGGGGCGTATCGGTCGCGATCGCGCCGGCCGAGCGCTCGATGGCGGCGGCGATGGTCCACGGGCCGTCATCGATATCGCCGCGTCCTCCCGGCTCGGGCGGCGTCGGGCCGCCCGAGATGGGCGTGAACGGCGATTGCAGGTTCGCGTACCGGAACGCCCGCCAGTTCCCCTCGCCCCAGACGCCGTCGCCGGTGTCCTCGGCCCGGTAGAGCGGCCAGACGCGCACGCCATCCGGCAGGGGGTCGGCGATCTCGATGGGCATCGCGACATGGAAGATGGTGAACAGCCCCGCGATCGCCTCGCTGATGGGGTGCCCGGGCACGGGCGTGCGGAGGCGGCGGTACAGGTCGATGACGACCTGCGTGGGGTGGCTGATCCGGGAGACGAGGACGGTGCCGACGCGGGGGGTGATCCCGAGCGGGGCGAGCGCCTGGGCGATGGGGTCGGGCTCGCCGACCGCGGGCATCTCCGAGGGCTCGAGCGAGACCATGAGGTTGGCTCCCTCGGCGATGAGGGCCGAGAGCGTGTCGGCGAGGCGCGCGATGCGGGTGGCGCGTTCGCTCATGGCGCGCGTGGGCGAGCCGCGATCGAGCCCGAGGCGCGTCGGCGCTTCGAGCAGGACATAGACGACCGGGCGGCTGCCCGCGCCCCGGTGTGCCTGGGCGATGTCGGGGCGTGATTCCTGCAGCGCGACCGGCCACTCGGCGATCTCGATCCGCCGGAGGGCGAGGCGCTGGAACAGCGCGGCCAAGCGCATGCCGGCGGGCGTCGGGCGGTTGCCGGGGGCGAGCATGCGTTCGAGTTCGGCGTGGACGAAGACGACGATGGGGGCGGCGCGGTCGGAGAGCGCGGAGATGGCGTTGGCGATGGCCTCCTCGCCGTTGAACCGGACGGCGCGGGGCGGCGCGCCGGGCTGGGCGCCGGGGGTGGTCGCTGAGAACAGGGTGCCGAAGTCGATCGCGGCGGCGCCGCGTTCCGAGAGCAGCACGACGCCCTGCTGCGAGGAGAGCAGGCGGGCGATGAGCAGCGGCTCGAGCGGATCGAGCCGGTCGAGGCGGTCGAAGATCAGCGAGGCGGCGGTCGTGATCACGCCCGCGCGGGCGCGGATGGACTCGGGGAGCCCGCGGAGATCGGGGAGTTCGCCCGCGCGGGCCTCGAGGGCGGCCATCGCCTGCTCGACATCGCGCGCGAACGCGCCGCCGGTCGCGAGCGTCGGCGCGATCGCATCGCGCGTCGCATCGCCCTGCGGGAACTCGATCCCGAGGAGCTGGGTGCGCGTGGCGTCGCGGGCGCGATCGGCGCCGGCGCGGATCTCATCGGCGAACACGCGGGCCTGGGATGCGGCCTCGGCGAGCGCCTGGGCCGCGTCCGGGCGGTCGCCCAGCGCCTCGCCGAGCGAGGCGAGCATGTCCGCGAGGTTGTCGAAGTCCGGAGCGATGCCGGCGAAGCGGGTGGCGGCGAAATCGACGGCGCTGCGATGGATGGTCATCGCGCTGGACTGGCTCTCGGCGAACCGCCCGATGCTCTGCGCGAGCAGGGCCGGGGCCTCGGGGGCGCGGGTGGAGATGGCGCGGAAGCTCAGCGACTCGGATCGGCGGTCGAAGGCCTCGAGCAGATCGATCAGCGATTCGAGTGCTTCGGGCGGGATGGACTCGAGGTCGCCGGAAACCACGATCTCGATCGGGGCCTCGAGGCGATCGATGATCGATCCGGTGCGCTGCGACAGCGAGTGCTGGCGGGTCAGGGTGAGGTCGAACCGGCGCGGCGTGCGCTCGGCGATCACGATCGCGAACAGGGCGATGATGGTGGAGGCGGCGAGCAGGATGATCGTCGTCGCGGCGTAGCGCGTGCGGCGCTCGGCGGCGGTGTGCGCGCCTCGGTCGGGCTTCGGCGCGGTGTTGTTCGCTTTCCTGGTCATCGCCACCTCCGCGACTCGACCGCGACGCCTGCGAGCGTGATGAACCACGCGGTGACAACGAGGAAGAAGACGAGGTGGCGGGTGTCGACGATGCCGCGGGCGAAGTCGGCCAGCCGGAGGCGGAGCGAGGCGGAGTACAGGATGGCATCGCCCGGCGGACCGATCTCGCGCGGGACCAGCGTGGTCACGAACCACCAGCCGAGGAACAGGAACAGGGTGCCGAGGTACGCGACGACCTGGTTGCGGGTCAGCGAGGAGAGCAGCAGTCCGGCGGCGAGGTAGACCATGCCCATGAGCCAGAGCCCGAGGTATCCGGAGACGATCTGGCCGTAGTCGGGCTCGGCGACGATCTCGAGCAGGACCACATACAGCAGGGTCGGGGCGAGCATGAGCGCGAAGAACCCGAGCCCGCCGAGGTACTTGCCGATCACGACGGACCAGTCGGAGACGGGGGCGGCCATGAGCGGCTCGATGGTGCCGGCGCGGTATTCCTCGGCCATGAGGCGCATCGAGATGGCCGGCGCGACCATGAGCAGCAGCCAGTGGGCGAGGTCGAAGAACACGCGCATGGAGGCGGGCTCGCCGGGCTGGAAGGTCTGGGTCGCGACGAAGGCGCCCGCGAGCAGCGCGAACAGCGCGGCGACGACCCACCCGATCGAGGTGCGAAGGGCCGAGGAGACCTCACGCCGGGCGATGGTCAGCGCAGCGTTCATCGGGGCCTCGCCTCCGCCGGTGGATCTGGCTTGGTCTTTGGATCGGGCTCGGGCTCGGACTCGGCGCGTTCGATCAGCGAGATGTACAGCGTTTCCAGCGATGGCGCATCGGTGCGGAGTTCGCGGATCGAGAGCCCAGCGCTGAGCATCGCCCGTCCGACCGCCTCGCGGAGCGCCTCGGGCGCCACGCCCGGGCGTGCTCGGATGGCAGCGCGGAGCGGGTGATCGGACCCGGAGGCTGTGAACTCGAACCCCTCGACCTGTTCGATCGCGCCCAGCGCCTCGCGGAGCGCAGCGCGGGACCGATCGTTGGGCTCGCTCGCGACCTCGAGGAGGCACGGTGCCTGCCCGGCGATGTCGGCGGTGAGCTGAGCGGGGGGGCCATCGGCGCGGATCCGCCCGCGGGCGAAGACGATCACGCGGTCGCAGGTCCGCTCGACCTCTGGAAGCAGGTGGGAAACAAGGAGCATCGTTCGCTCGCCGGCCAGTTCGCGGATCAGGCGCCGGGTCTCGGCGATCTGGGCCGGGTCGAGCCCGGAGGTGGGCTCATCGAGGATGAGCAGGGGTGGATCGTGGAGCAGCGCGGCGGCGAGCCCGAGTCGCTGGCGGTAGCCCTTGGACAACGCGGAGATCCGCTTGCGGAGCACCTCCCGGAGGGCGCAGCGCTGGACGGCGTGGTCGATCGCGCGGGTGCGGCGCTTGGCGGGGACCGCGAACAGCGCGGCGCGGTACCTGAGGAAGTCCTTGACGAGCATTTCGGGATACAGAGGGTTCGACTCGGGGAGATACCCGAGGCGTCGGCGGACCTGCCGGGTGTCGGCGATGGAGTCGAGCCCATCGACCCGCGCGCGTCCGGAGGTGGGGGGCAGGAGCCCGGCGATGATCCGGATGGTGGTTGACTTTCCCGCGCCGTTCGGGCCGAGGATGCCCACGACCTGCCCGCGGGGCACCTGGAAGGAGACATCCCGTGCGGCGGCGAACGAGCCGTAGAACTTGGTGAGTGCGTGCGCTTCGATCATCTGAGAGGGCGAACGGTAGCGGCGCGGGGCGTCCCGGGTGCCCGGCGGCGGTCGAGGCCCGTGGGCGGTGGGGGGCTAGTGGGGGCTGGTGTGGGGCTGGTGTGGGGCTGGGGCGGGCGGGCGGCGAGGCGGATTCTTCGTCCCCGGGGGCACGCGGTTCCTCGGTTGTGCGGAGGGAGGGGAAACAGGAGCGCTCGATTCTGCGAACCGTTTCAGGGGATGGCGGGCGGGCGGGGGCGCCGGAGTTCCCAAGGGTTCCGGCGGGCGCGGGAGGGGTCGAGCGGCGGATGCAGGGGGCGATGGGGAGGGGGAATCTCGTGGCGGGCGCTGTGGCGGCGCTCGCCGGGCGCGGTGATGGCGTCCGATGCCGATGGAGGCGGATTGTGGGCTTGGAATGCAACGGAATGCCGATAGACTCCGCAGGTCGAAGGCGAGAGAGGGTCGGGCCGCATGATCGCGATGATGATGCTCAGATCGCGCCGCCTGGCGACTGTTGCATGACCGATACGAGACCACGCCTGCTGCTACTTGATGGTCCGCACCTCGATGGGGGTGCGATGGTCGATTCCCTGCACCGGTATTTCCGGGTGATCACGGCGGATTCGGCGGGGGCGCTGCGGGCGATCGAGACGGATGCGTGCGATGCGGTGCTCGCGGAGGCGGGGGACTTTCTGCCGCTGGAGCGGCAGCTGCTCGGGCGCCAGTCCACGATGCTGCTGGACGCGATCGGCGAGGGGGTGTGCCTGTTCCGTGATGATGGCAAGCCTGTGTGGGCCAACGCGGCGTACGGGCGTCTGGACGACGGTGTGAAGGCCAAGGTCACCAAGGCCGCGCTGCACGCGTTTGACTATTTCGAGCGGCACAAGTCCGACATCCTGGCGCAGCGGATCAGTTCCACGAAGAAGTACACGCTGACCTGGTCGAAGGGTCGGCGGCACTACGAGGTCCGGATGTGGCCGGTGCTGCAGGGCGATGCGGGCGACTATCGCCCTGTCGATCCGGCCCGCGCGGGCGGCGGCGGCTCGGACTCCGACGCCGAGGGCTCGCGCGCCGGGGACCGGTGCGTGGTGCTCCGGCAGATCGCGGCGACGATCCGCGATGTCTCGACGCGCCGACGGCTGCAGCTCAAGCTCGATGCGATCAATCGCGCCGGGCAGGAGCTGATGCACATCGACACGGAGACGGTCAAGCAGATGCACGCGGCCGAGCGGCTGGCGATGCTGGAGCGTCGGGTCGTCAAGTACGCGCGCGAGCTGCTCCAGTTCGACCACTTCGCGGTGCGGATGGTGAATCCGGGCACGCGGTCGCTGGATCTCGTGATGTCGGCCGGGCTTCCCGAGGAGGCCAAGCGGGTGCGGCTGTATGTCGGCGAGCAGGGCAACGGCATCTCGGGGCTGGTGGCCTCGACGGGCGAGTCGGTGATCTGCGACGACACGGCCAGCGACCCGCGCTATGTGCGCGGGCTGGAGGCGGCGGGATCGTCGCTGACGGTGCCGCTGCGGCTGTTCGATCAGGTCATCGGCGTGTTCAATGTCGAGAGCCACGAGCGGGCCGGGTTCAATGATGCCGACCGCCAGTTCGCCGAGATGTTCGCGAATTACCTCGCGATGGCGCTGCACATCTTGAACCTGCTGCTGGTCGAGAAGTGGGCCTCCAGCCGCGAATCGACGGGGCATGTGCAGGTGGAGCTTGCGGGCCCGCTGGACGATCTCTCGAACGAGGCGTCGCTGCTGCTGGAAGAGGCGGACCCGGAGTCGTCGCAGGCGGGGCACCTGCGCCGGATCTTGCAGGATGTGGAGGCGATCCGCCGACGGATGAAGGCGGCCCAGCGTGGGTCGCGCTCGCTGCTGGGCGTGAAGGAGGCCATCGAACGCGGCAAGGCCGATGCGGACCTGGTCGGTCGGCGGGTGCTGGTGGTGGACAACGAGCCGGAGATCGGGCAGATCGTCCGCGATGTGCTGCAGTCGCGCGGGTGCGATGTGGTGGTGTGCGAGTCCGGTGAGGAGGCATCCGAGCGGGTGCTGGCCTCGGCGGAGGTGGGACGGGAGGGGGCGCTGCTCCTGGGCACCCGCCCGTTTGACATCGTGCTCTCTGACATCAACCTGGGTGATATGACCGGGTACGAGGTGTTCGCGGCCGCGAAGCGGGCCTCGCCGGACCTGCCGGTGATCCTGATGACGGGGTTCGGGTACGACCCGCACCACTCGATCGTGCGCGCCTCGCAGGAGGGGCTGCAGTGCGTGCTGTTCAAGCCGTTCCAGGCCGAGCGGCTGATCGATGAGGTCAAGAAGGCGGTCACTGGTGACAACCCGCCGCCGGTCGGGTGAGCGCGGGCGGCCAATGATGCGCGGGGCGTGCGATGATGCCACCCGGACCGGGAGCCACTGATGTCACTCCGACTCGCTCTGATCGCTGTGCTGATCGCCCTGGCGCTGGGCGGTGTGCTGGCGCTGCTGCAGCGCGGCGGCGGGAGTGGGGGAGGTGGGTCGGGCAGAGCGTCGGGCCCGGCGCCGGATGCCGAACTCGCAGAATTCGATGCGGGGCGGGTCGTGATGATCGAGGTGCGGCGGAGCGAGGGTGCGCCCGTCGTGGTGCGGCGCTCGACGGCGGGCGCGTGGTCGCTGGTTCTTGATGGTGCGCCCGACTGGCCGGTGGTGCCGGAGAACCCGATCAACCTGTTGCGCGGGCTGCGGACGCTGACGGGGCAGCGCGCGGCCGATGGGGCGGGAGGCGAGGGGAGCGGCGCACCGCCGGACGCGGTTCGGCTCACGCTTCAGAGCGATGTGGGCGAGGTGACGCGGTTCGCGTTCGATCCGGTGCCGCTCGGCGGGCGGATCCGCGCCTGGGCCAATGACGAGGGGCCGTACCTCATCAGCGATGCGGTGCTGACAGCGCTGACGGATCCGGGGCCGATCGGATGGCGGGTGCCGCGGGCGTTCCCGCGTTTCAACGAGTTCTCGGCGATCGGGCTGTCCATCGAGCGTGGCGATCGCGTGGTGGAACTGGCCCGGCGAGGCGGCGTGTGGGAATTGCGCGCCCCGGTCGTCGCGGAGGGTGACCAGGGCGCGATCGTCGAGGCGCTGCGCACGGCCGCCTCGATGCCTGTCAGCCGGTTCATGTCATCGACGCCCGCGCTGCTGGAGCGGGGCGAGACCGATCCGGAGTGGCGGATCTCGCTGCGGTCGAGAGCGCCGTCCGGCGGGGACACGCCTTCGGACCCGAGCTCGGTGCTGGAGGTCTGGGGCGCGCTGGAGCCGAGCGGGACCATCCTGCTCGGCGCGGTGACGACCGATGGCGGCGAGCGTGCGTTCATGGCGATCCCGGCGTCGGCGCTGCGGACGCTGAGCGTCGATCCGGTGCGGTACCTGCCAGCGCATCCCAGCGCGGCGGCTCGCGCGGATGTCGCCGCGATCGCGCTGGGCGATGCGGGCGGGGAAGAGCGGCTGCTGCTGGAACGCGATCTTTCTCGCTGGATGATCCGGAGCGGAGCGGAGGATGGCGGCCCGGGCGGATCGCAGGCGGCGGGCGTGTCCGCGGATGATCTCGCGCAGGAGGTGCTCGCGCTGCTGTTCGAGCGGGGCGCGCGTCCGGCGCTGTTCGAAGATGGCACGCCGATTCCGACGCCGGATGCGCGGTCGGCGGGCGAGCTGGCGGTGCCCGAGGGCGTGTCGATCTCGTTCATTGTTGAGCTGCGCGGGCTGGATGGCGGTGTGCTGGAGGTGGTGCGGTTCGGCGAGCGTGCCGAAGAGCCCGGCGTGGATGCCGGCGGCGAAGCGGATCCGGATGCGGGTTCGGAGTCCAGCGATCCGGCATCGCGTCTGGTGGCGGTGCGAGGGCAGGTTGTGTGGGTGTATCCCGAGGGCGTCCGGAGCGCACGGGTGCGTGGGGCGATGGGCACGGGGCTCGGGCTTCCGGGGCTGACGGACTGATCGGACGCCCGGGATCGGAAGCGCGATCGAGCGGGGTTGCGGTTATCGGTGTCGCGCGCTTCGGGGGGCTCACCATGGTGTGGCGGGCGCGATGCGGGGTGTGTGCGGTCTGGATGGGTGTGGCCGGTTGTGGGGATTCGTACGAACGAGCCGGGGATGGAGGGGGATCGATGGAGCGCCGATAGCAGGTCGGACTCCGCGCCCGGTGTGGGCGCGGGCTTCATGCGGCGCGCCGTCGGGCGCGCCGGGCTCCCCGGGCATCGCCGGGGCGAAGAGGCGCGACCCGGATGTCGATGGCGATGCTCAAGTCGGGGCTCAGTCCGATCGCGCTGGAGTTCGGCGCCTCGTCGCTGAAAGCGCTGCAGCTGGCCGGTGGCGAGCGGCCGAGCGTGGTCGCGGCGGCCCAGCTTGATACGCCGGGCGAGCTCCTGGACAGCGATGAGGCGCGGCTGCAGTTCCAGCTCGAGGGCATCGCGGGGCTGCTCAAGGGCGCGGGGTTCAAGGGCAAGCGGGTCGTCTGCTCCGTGACCGCGACGCGGACCTTCGTGCAGCACCTGCATGTGCCGAAGGTTGATGGGGTGAGCACGGATCAGGCGATCAAGATGAAGCTGCGGGAGCTTCTCGAGCGTTCGCCGCGCGAGATCATCCTGAAGACCGTCGAGATCGGCGAGGTCGTCCGCGAGTCCGGGAAGATGATCGAGGTGCTCTGCATCGCGATGCCGCGCGAGGTCGTGCTCGGGCACATGCAGTCGCTCCGCTCGGCGCGGCTCGAGGTGGTGGGGATCTTCTCTGAGCACATGGCGGCGGTGCGTCCGTTCGAGTCATCGTCCGGCCGGGGGAGCGGGTCGGGCGGATGCACGATGCTCGTGGACCTCGGGTACGCGACGACGAAGGCGATGATCACGCACGGCGGGGCGCTGCGGTTCGCCAAGTCGATCGCGCTGGGCGGGCGGGACTTTGACCGCGTGCTCTCCCGGGATCGCTCTGTGCCGCTGGCGATCGCGCGGAACCAGCGGTGCGGGATCTATGCCGTCGCGGGCGCGGGTGGTCGGTCGATCGAGTCTCAGGGCGCAGAAGCGAGCGGGCGCGGCGAGGATTCCGAAACCGAGGGCGGTGGCGGCGGCGGTGCGCTCGCAGAGGCGCTGGGCGCGCTGCCCGAGGGGTTCTGTCGCAAGCGGACGCGGCTGTTGATCGAGGAGCTCGGGCGGGCCGTGGCGTACCACGGGGCGCTGTTCGCGTCCAAGCGGCCGAGCAAGGTGGTCTTCTTCGGCGGCGAGGCCCGACGGAGCGAGTTCGTGCGGGCGTTGGCGACGGGTCTTGGGATGCGCTCGTTCGTGGGCGATCCGATGGCGCTGATCGACGGGACCGACACGGCCGCGTGCACCAATGTGTGCCTCGCGGCGGCGCAGCCGGGCTGGACCGTGCCGCTGGGGCTGTGCCTTTCGCCGACGGATCTTTGAATGAGGGTCGCGCGTGTGAGCGATCGGACGCGGAATGGGCCGAGGGCCCGGAGGTGCGCGGATGCTTGACAGGTTCCTGAAGAACAAGGAGGGGATGAACAGCTTCCTCCCGGAGGACTATGTCAAGCAGCGCGCGGAGCGGCGCACGCTGGTGCTCACGGTCACGCTGTTCGTGTGCGTGATGGGCGGCGTGGCGGCGGCGTTCCTGGTGACGAACCGGCAGTGGCACGATGTCCGCGCGTACCAGCGTGTGGTCAACGAGCGGTATGTGCGGGCGGCGGAGGACATCGAGCGGCTGAAGGAACTGGAGTCGAAGAAGGGCGACCTGCTGGAGCGGGCGGAGGTGACGCAGGCCCTGATCGAGCGGGTGCCGCGGACGATCCTGCTCGCGGAGCTGATCAACCGCATGCCTCGGCAGATGACGCTGATGGAACTCGAGATGGAGAGCGACCGGCGGGAGCGTCACACGACTCGCTCGCGGGCGCGTCTGGAGGAGCAGGAGAAAAAGCAGGCCAAGGGCTCGTCGAACCGGCGCGGGCGGTCGCTGACGGGGCGTGGGGGCGACGAGGAGGAGCAGGTCCTGGTCGTCACCGCGCCCGAGTATGTGACCAACCTGACGATCCTGGGCGTTGCTCCGAGGCACGAGGATGTTGCCGAGTATGTCCGTGCGCTGCAGGAGTGCCCGCTGCTGACCGGCGTCGAGCTTGTGCGGACTGAGAAGAAGCGGATCAGTGATCGCGAGCTGCACGAGTTCTCGATCACGGCGTCGCTGAGCGGCGATGCGGACGCCCGCGAGATCACGCCGCTGCGCCAGCCGCGGATGGCGTCGGTCGACAGCATGATGGACGGCGGATCGCTCGGTTCGATCTTCGATCCGGACGGCACGGTCGTCTTCCCGGGCAAGGGCGAGAACCGAGAGGGAGGACAGCGCTGATGCAGTTCGGCATCCGAGAGATCGTGTTCCTGATCGTGCTGCTGGCCATGCCGATCAGCTCGTACTTCTTCGTGTTCAAGCCTCAGAACGAGGAGATCTCGCGCGCCAAGGGCGAGATCGAGCACAAAGAGGCCATGCTCGACAAGCTCGGGCGTGCGACGGCGCGGACCAAGGACCTTGAAGCGGCCAACGCGGAGATCGTCTCGGCGATCTCGATGATCGAGGGGCGGCTCCCGGCCGGCAAGGAGGTCGATGTCATCCTCGCGCAGGTCGCGACGCTGGCCCGGCAGTCGTCGCTCGAGCTTCCGAGCCTCAAGATGGGCAAGCCGATCCCGGCCCAGCAGTACATCGAGCAGCCGATCGAGATGCGGATGATCGGCAACTTCGACGACTTCTACGAGTTCTCGCTGGCGCTGGAGAAGCTCGAGCGCGTCACAAGGGTTCCGGACCTCTCGCTCAAGCGCGCGACCAAGTCCGACGATGGCACGATCTCGGCGGAGTTCACGCTGAGCATTTACTTCCTCGGTGAAGGCAAGGAGGGTCAGGGATGAACCTGCGGCTCCCGGGCATGGGTGAGGGCTCTGACAAGCCGGCGGTACTCGGCGACGGGAACGGCGGCGGCTCGGGGGCGGCGCCCGAGCGCACGATGGGCGGAATGCCCGCCGGCGCGGGCGGCTCTTCGCCTTCGATGGACTACTCCGCGCAGAGCATCGACGCCGGCGGCGGGGCGATGGCGCCCAGCGCCGCCGCGCCGCTGATCCGGGGGCTCGTCGTGCTCGGCGTGCTCGTGGCCGTGGCGGGCGGCGGGCTGTTCGTGATGCGATCGATGGGCAAGCGCGGGCTCGTGGAGGACCCGAATGTCAAGATCGACATGGACGGGATCACGGCCGTGAGCGAGGAGGTCACCGGCGATGACCATTCGGCGCTGCTGGAAGACCTCCGGGGCGCGGGCGAGTTCGCGCAGGTCCCGCTCGACAATGTGCAGATGAACCCGTTCACGCTGCGGGTGCCCACGGAGCAGAAGGCGGTCGTGGCCCGCGAGGCGCCGGGTGAATCGCCCGAGCAACGGGCCGAGCGCGAGCGGGCCGAGCGGATCGCTGCGCTGCAGCGGGATGTCGAGCGGCTGCGGCTCAACAGCGTCATGGCCGGATCGGTCCCGATCGCGCAGATCTCCGGCACGCTCGTGCGTGTCGGCGACCTGATCAACGAGCGGTTCCGCGTCTCGAAGATCGAGGGGCGTTCGGTGGAGCTCACGGCCGAGGGCCAGGTGTTCGTGCTCGTGATCGGTGAGTGAGCGGGCGTCCCGCGACGGGCGCGGCGCTGGGCCGGGTGGCGCAGCGCGGATGGAGGCACGGTGAGCGACTTCGACATCGACCAACTCCTGAACGAGCTCGGCGTGTCGGACGATGACATCATGCCCGTGCGCCGGCGCGGCGAGCCGGACGACCCGGCGATGGAGCGTCCGCTGGCGCCGAAGCTGATGACCTACGAGGACTCCACGCCCGTCTCCGAGGGCGGGCTGATGTCCGGTCGCGGGGTCGGACCGATCGTCGCGCCCGGCGATGCGGCGCCCCAGGGCCCGCCTGAGCTTGATCCCCGGCGGGTCGAGGCGGAGATGAACCGTTTCGCCGAGCAGCAGCGCGCCGAGCGAGAGGCCTCGCGCGATGCGTCCCGGGATTCGTCCCGCGACGCCTCGTGCGATGCCTCGATCGACGGCGAGTCCGGGAGCGGCGCGCTCGTCGGGCTCAGCGCCATCCTTGAGCCCGAGCAGGGCGCGCTCCCGCCGCTGGAGGCCCTCGTCGACGCGATCACCTCCAGTGGCGCCGCGGATGCCAAGGCGCTGGGCGCGGCGAAGACGATCGTGCGGCAGACGCCGGGGCTCCGGCTCGTCGATGTGCTGCTGGACCAGGGGGCGGAGGAAGAGCCGATCATGCGGGCGCTGGCCGGGTGCGTCGGGCTCCCGTTCGTCCGGGTGCAGCGCGAGAAGGATGGGCCCGATCCGTACGATGGGACGCTCGTGCAGCGGCTGAGCGTCAAGGCCTGCCGGGCGGCGCAGTCGCTCCCGCTGCGGGTCGAGTCGGACGCGGGCGTGGCCCGGGTCGTGCTCGCGACGGCGCGTCCCGACGATGCGATCATGCTCGAGGACATCCGCCTCGCGATGCGGGCACCGCTGCTCGAGGTGGTGGTGTGCCCGCTGTCGGACATCCGCGCGCAGCTCGATCCGCTCGAAGCGCCCAGCGATGAGGACATCGACCTCGACTCCATCCTGGGCGACATCGAGGAAGACGATGTCACGACCGTCGATGAGGTCGATGAGGACGATGAGAGCCTCGAGCGCGAGGCGACCGAGTCGCCGGTCATCCGCTATGTGAACTACATCATCCAGTCGGCCGTGAAGGAGGGGGCCTCGGACATCCACATCGAGCCGGGCGAGAAGGCGCTGAAGGTGCGGTTCCGGATCGACGGCATCCTGTTCGAGATGATGCAGCCGCCGCACAAGATGGCGCCGGCGATCACCTCGCGCCTGAAGATCATGGCGAACCTGGACATCTCTGAGCGCCGGGTGCCGCAGGATGGTCGGATCCGGTGCACCGTGAACGGGCGGAAGTACGACCTGCGCATGTCCACGCTCCCGACGAACTGGGGCGAGAAGACGGTGCTCCGAATCCTGGACCAGAAGTCCATCAGCGTGGGGCTCGACGACCTGGGCTTCGGGCCCGATGCGCTGCACATCTGGAAGAACCAGATCGAGCAGCCGCACGGCGTGGTGCTCGTGACCGGGCCGACGGGCTCGGGCAAGACGACGACGCTGTACGCCTCGCTGCGGGCGATGGACAAGAAGTCGCGGAACATCTCGACGGTCGAAGACCCGATCGAGTACCAGCTCGAGGGGATCACGCAGACGGGCACGAACGAGCGTGCGGGCATGACCTTCGCCAAGGCGCTCAAGGCCCTGCTCCGCCAGGACCCGGACATCATCATGGTCGGTGAGATCCGCGACATGGAGACCGCTCACATCGCCATCCAGGCAGCGCTGACCGGGCACCTCGTGCTCTCCACGCTGCACACGAACGATGCGCCCTCGTCGATTACCCGGCTGGTGAACATCGGGATCGAGCCGTTCCTGCTCGGCGCGGCGATCAACGCCGCGCTGGCGCAGCGGCTCGTGCGGAAGATCTGCCCGCACTGCGCTGCCGACGCCGAGTTGAACGAGGAGCTCCGCGAGTTCGCGGAGATGCAGGGGCTGCGCCCCGACCAGCTCAAGGCCGGCAAGGGGTGCGACAAGTGCCGCAACCTCGGGTACGCCGGGCGGCTGGGCCTGTACGAATTGCTCATGGTCGACGATGGACTGCGCGACATCATCGCGCGGAACCCGAATGTCTCCGAGTTCCGGCGCAAGTGCTGCGAGCGGGGCATGGTCACGCTCCGCGAGGATGGGTTCGCCAAGGTCGGCAAGGGGCTGACCACGGTGCAGGAAGTGCTGCGCGTGACCGAGGCGACGATCTGACCCGACGACCGATCCCCCCGGGGGATACGCTGCTCGTGAAAACGACCGCACGCCCGGAGCGATGCCGGGCGTGCCAGTGGTTCGTTCGGGGCGCGGACCGGGTGGGCCCGGTCCGAAAGGTCAGCCGTTGGCTTCCTTCTGCTGTCGGGTGTACCCGTACTTGCGCTTCAGCGGCTTGACGACCAGCCCGGACTTGATCGCCCGCGTGCAGGCGTAGATCCGCTGGGTGCGTCCATCGATCACCGCGTTGACCTTCTGGAGGTTGGGCTTGAAGGTCCGCTTGGCGATGCCCGAGGTCTTGAGGCCGAAGCCGCCCTTCTTGATTGCAGCGCCGGATCGGGCGACATGGTTTCCGAAGGTCGTCCGCTTGCCGGTGAAGAAGCATTCGCGTGGCATGTTGCACCTCGATGGGCGAGCACCCTGGGGGCGGCGCTCTGGGCTCTGCGGGCTTGGGTCCGCGCAGGTGTGGCGTGGTCTGGGGTGTGTGAATGCCCTGACGCCGACCGGCGCGCCCGAGGGACGCGGACCCGATGAACAGCCATGGGCGATCCCCTGCGGGGTCACCGCGGGGCCCGGAGGATAGGAGCGGGCCCGAACGCGGGCAAGGGGCGGTTCGGATGCCCTCGGCATCGCTGCGCCTCATCGTCCACGGGGCATTCCTAGCCCGGCGACGGGCGTTCGCCGGCCCGATCCGGGGGTTGCCGATCGGTCTGCTGAGCCCCGGAGGACCCGCGCGGGCGGGGATCGCGGCGTGTGGCGGGCTACTGTCCGGGGATAACCGACCGGAAACCGATCGACCCGCCCCGTCCTCTGGCATGCCGCCCCGCCCCCTGGGGACGCCGGCTTGGACGGGTCGGCGGGGTTCACGATGCGCCGACCCGACTCCCCAACCCGCCCCTCCAGCGCCCCGCCGCCGCGATCCGGCGGGATGCTGCTGACCGGCGCGATCGTCGACGATCCGCGGGTGGTCGCGCTGGCCGACCGGCTGGGCGGGGGCGGCGAGGCCGCGGCGATCGGGAGCGCCGGATCATCGACCAACCTCATCGCGGCGGCGATCCAGAAGCGGACCGGACGCATGGTCGTGCTCGTCCCGGCACATCTCGACGAGGCGGACGAGGCAGTAGAGGAACTGGTCGCGTGCGGGCTCCGCGCCCGCCGCTTCCCCGCGCTGGAGCAGCTTCCCGGCGAGTCGGGCGTCTCGCTGGAGCTATTCGCCGAGCGGCTCGCGGTGGTGCGGGCGCTGAGCGAGGATGAGCCCATCGATGCGCTCGTGTGCCCGATGCCCGCGCTGATGCAGATGGCACCGCGACCGGAAGCGTTGGACACGCTGGCGATGGTGCTGCGCCCCGGTGATGCGCGGGGCCCGGAGGCGATCGTGCGGTGGCTCGACATGGCCGGGTACTCGCGCGCCGATGCGATCGAGGAGCCGGGCGACTTCGCGGTGCGCGGCGGGATCATCGACATCTTCCCGCCCGCCGGCGCCGCGACCGCCGACGATGCTCCCCAGTCCGCGGGCGAGGGCGTGCCGATCCGGCTGGACTTCTTCGGCGATGATCTCGAGAGCATCACCGAAGTGGACCTGGACACCATGGGGTCGGACCGCCGGCTCTCGCGCGTGGAGCTGATCGGCGTGTCGCTGGAGGCGCTGGGTGATGCGTCGCGGTCTTGCAGCGTTCTTGATCTGGTGCCCGAGTCCGCGATCGCGCTGATCGCCGAGACGACCGAGGTCGTCGAGCAGGGGCGCGGGTACTACGAGCGGGCGGTGGATGCCAGCGCGATCGAGGGGCCGCCGGGCGTGCTCAAACGGCTGCGCTCGCGGTTCCACGCGCTGTGCGAGATCAACCAGTTCACGGCCGCATCGCTGGGCGAGCCGCTGATGCTCCCGGTGGCGCCGCTGCCCGAGTTCGCGCGGGATGCCAGCGCGGCGATCGCGGAGCTGGCGCGGCTCGCCGAGTCGCGAGAGGTCGTGGTGTGCTGCCAGAACGATGGCGAGCGCGAGCGCCTCACGGAGCTGCTGGCCGAGTTCGCGCCCGATGCCCGCGTTCGGACCACCATCTCGTATCTGCATCGCGGGTTCCTGTGGGAGCCGGACGCGGAGTCGTCGGATGATCAGAAGTGGGGGGGGCTGGCGCTCGTTCCGCACCACGAGCTCTTCCACCGATACCAGACCCGCCGCCGGATCCGTCGACTGAAAGCCGGGCGATCCGCCGAGGCGTTCTACGAGCTCGAACCCGGCGACTTCGTCGTCCACGCCGACCACGGCATCGCGAAGTTCATCGGGCTCAAGACCATGCGCCCGGCCGGCCCGAAGAAGACCGCCGCCGAGGAAGCCGAGGCCAAGCTCCGCGAGCATCGCCGCAAGTCCATCGGCAAGAAGGAGCGGGAGCGCGAGGACTTGGGTCCACCGCCCGAGGAGTACCTCACCCTCGAATTCGCCAAGGGCTCGAAGCTGCATGTGCCCGTCACGCAGATCGACCGCGTGCAAAAGTATGTCGGCTCGGGCGCGGCCAAGCCCGTGCTCTCCATGCTCGGCGGAAAGCGCTGGCAATCGCAGAAGGATGCCGTCAAGGAGTCCGTCCGCGATCTCGCCGCCGAACTCCTGCGCCTCCAAGCCGCTCGCGCCGCCATGCCCGGCACGCGCTTCCCGCACGACACCGCCTGGCAGAAGGAATTCGAAGCCGAGTTTCCATACCAGGAAACCGATGACCAGCTCGCGGCCATGTCCGAGATCAAACGCGACATGGGCTCCACCCGACCCATGGACCGCCTGCTCTGCGGCGATGTGGGGTATGGCAAGACCGAGCTTGCCATCCGCGCCGCGTTCAAGGCAGCGGAGTATGGCAAGCAGGTCGCCGTCCTCGTGCCCACCACCCTGCTCGCGGAGCAGCACGAGCGCACCTTTCGCTCGCGCATGGCCGACTATCCCTTCCGCATCGAATCGCTGAGCCGGCTGAAGGACGCCAAGTCCGTGTCGCGCGTGCTCGCCGCGGTGGCGAAGGGCGAGGTGGACATCCTCATCGGTACCCACCGCCTGCTGTCAAACGATGTCAAGTTCGCCGACCTCGCGCTCGTCATCGTTGACGAGGAGCAGCGCTTCGGCGTGGAGCACAAGCACAAGCTCCTCGAACTCCGCGCCACCGTCGATGTGCTCACGCTCTCGGCCACGCCCATCCCGCGCACGCTACACATGTCGATGCTTGGGCTGCGAGACATTTCGAGCCTGACCACGCCGCCGCTGGACCGTCGGGCCGTGGTCACCGAGGTGCTGCCCTACAACGAGCAGCGCATCAAGCGGGCCATCGCACGCGAGCTCAGCCGCGAGGGCCAGATCTTCATCGTCTACAACCGCGTGCACGGCCTGCAGGTCGTCGCCGATGACATCCGGCGGCTCGCGCCCGATGCACGGATCGTCGTCGGGCACGGGCAGATGACGCCTGGCGAGCTTGAGGAGGTGATGCGCAGGTTCGTCACCCGCCAGGCCGACATCCTCGTCTCCACCACCATCATCGAGTCCGGCATCGACATCCCGACGGCCAACACCATGATCATCCTCGAGGCCGACCTGTTCGGGCTCGCCGAGCTGCACCAGCTGCGCGGTCGCGTCGGGCGGCACAAGCACCGTGCGTACTGTTACTTCATGCTCCCGAAGGATCGCCCGCCGACGGAGAAGGCCGTCAAGCGCCTCCGCGCCATCGAGGAGTTCTCGATGCTCGGCGCGGGCTTCAAGATCGCGATGCGGGATCTCGAGATCCGTGGCGCGGGCAACCTGCTCGGACCGGAGCAGTCCGGGCACATCGCGGCCGTGGGGTACGACATGTACTGCCGGCTGCTGGAGCAGGCGGGCAAGGAACTCCGCAACGAACCGGCCGCGGAGTTGTCGGAAACCACCGTGGAGATCGGCGTCACCGCGTCGATTCCGAAGCCGTACATCCCCTCCGACCGGCGGCGGCTGGAGGCCTACCGGCGGATCGCCACGGCCCAGACGCTCGATGACCTGAGGCAGGTTGAGCACGACCTGACCACCGCGTACGGTAAGCCGCCCGCCCAGGCCCAGCGCCTGATCGAACTGGCCGAACTCCGCGTCGTCGCCAGCGCTCTCGGCGTCCGCTCCATCACGCGGCATGACAAGGATGTGGTCTTTCGGTGCCGCCAGGTCGCGGGCATCGAGCCGCTGCTGCGGGAGGCCCAGGGCACCGTGCGTGTGCTCGGGGAGCGGGATGAGACCGGGCTGGCCAAGGTCTACTATCGCCCGCCCGAGAACTATCTGAACCCGCTGACGCTGCTCCGCGTGCTGCGGGCGCGTCTCGTGGGGGATGCGGGAGTCGCGGGGGCTCCATCGGGGCGTTGATGAGGCCTGGTGGGGGTTCGAGCACCCGATCGCACGGAAGAACGCCGGGTTCCGGGGCGTTCTCCACAGATCCCCGTTTGACTCGCACCGATCGGCGGAGCATGCTCTTGCCTATGGGACACGCGCCCCGCGTGGTCATCCTGATCGCCTTCGTGCTCGCGCACACGCTCGGGCTTGGTCTGGGTGCGTCCGGGCCTCTCTGGGCTTCCATCGGTGCGGGCGGGGTGTGCGGGTGCGGAACGCACTCAGCCGTTTTGGGCGTGCCTGATACGCAGTCGATGTGCTGCGCATCCCGGCATGGGGCCGGAGCCAGCGCCACGCTGGCGGTCGCGCCCTGCTGCGAATTGGCAGCGCTGGCCCATCGCGGACAGCGCACCGACGGGTGCGTCCGCGCCGGGTGCGAGTGCTCTTCGTGCGCGGGCGGATCGTGCCAGGGGTGCCTGTGCGGGTGCAATTCCGCCCCATCTGATCCCCCGGCGATCCCGGGTGCACAGAACACGCCGCGGCTTCCGGCGTTGGTCGCGTCCACGCGGGCGCTGCCGGTTCCACGGGCCGTCGATCAGGCTGCGCGGGTCCGGGCGATCCCGCAGCCGATCCCGTTCCTCTCCCTCGCGGGGATCGATGCGCAGGCCTTCCTGACCATCCGACGCACATAGCGGGGCACCCGCTGGAGCGCCACCGGTGCGCGCTGCCCGCCGAGTGCGGACAACGCGGGAGACCGGAGCGAGCGCAACCGCGCGCCCGTGGCGCTGCGCGATGCTGATCGCCCTGAGAGCCGCTGGGTGGACTCCGGGCGGATGCGAATGCCATCGCGCTCCCCAACCCTGACCATTCCACACACCAATTACTCCGACCAAGGCCTGCACCGCGGGCCGGAAAGGAATCACCATGCACCTCCACGAAATGTTGCTCATCTCCGCGGCCGGAGCCGCCATCGCCATCGGGATGCTCGGGTGCGCCTCGGGCGATGTTGGACCCGCCGCATCCAACACCTCCGCGACCGCCGGGCGCTCGTCCGCGCCGATGTCGGCAGACACGACTTCGACATCCGGGACCAACGCGCCGGAGACCGCGGGGCAGGTCAGCGCCGCCTCATGGACCGTCCGCAGCGCGGACGATTCCCGTCCGATCTCCGGCGACACGGCCCGGCTGACCGTCCGGGGCATGTCCTGCCCCAAGTGCGCCAACAACATCGACCGGCAGCTCCAGCGCGTGACGGGCGTGTCAGGCATCAACATCGACATGAGCACGGGGCATGTCGATGTGAGCTTCCGCCCAGGCGTCAAGGCCTCACCGAAGGAACTCGCCCAGGCGATCACCAACACCGGCTTCACGCTTGTTGAGGTCGCCGAGCGCTGATCGGCACGCCAACGGCGCGATCGCGGCATCGCGCCAGGTCAAACGCCGCCGAGGCGGGATCGCCGCGACGCCGATCCGCGCCGGAGCGAGCGACCGGACGCGGCTCCACGAACGAGCCGCGTCCGGCTTTCGGAATCCCATCCGCCCCGCGGCCGCGCGGGGCGGGCCGGTGCTGGCGCTGCGCGCCCCTCTCGCACAACCCCGACTGTGGAGACCCCAATGATGAGAACCAAGGCCGTAAAACTGAGCGCGCTCCTTGCCGGCGTGATCGCGGTATGTGCATCGAGCGCCACCGCGCAGGAGGCCATCAACACCATCGCGCCCACGCAGCCCGCCGTCGGCGGGGTTGTGACCAAGACCCAGGCACGGATCACGCTCTACGGCGGCGATCCCACCGGACGCGGTCGCGAGGGCGTCGAGTATGTCCTCTGGAACGAGGCGATCGTCGGCATCACGCCGCGCTTCTCGGCCAGCCTGGGCGTGCCGTTGATCCGGCGTGAGCTCGAGGGCGACTCGGGAGACGACTCGCTCAATCGCGGCGGGCTCGGCGACGCGGTGCTCACGCTCAAGTACCGCTTTTGGCAGCAGGACCCCGGGCCCGTGGACACGCGCCGGCTCGCGGCCTTCGTCGGGCTCGAGATGCCCACCGGGCACAGCGACCTGACTTCGGACTCATGGGATCCCACCGCCGGGCTTGTCTACATGGGCATCCACGGCCGCCATGGATTCAACCAGTCCGTGGCGTGGACCTTCACCACCGGCGATGTCGATGCGCCGATCGGACCCGGCGATTCGCTCGCGGACCTGCTCTCGTTCGATTCGGCCTACCTCTACCGCATCTCACCCGACGAGTACACCGCCGACCTCACCGCATCGCTGTACGGCGTGCTGGAGTTGAACGGCTCGTACGAGACGAACGGCGACCTGGAGATCCTGCTCTCGCCGGGCCTGCTCTACGAGGCCGCGAACTTCGCGATCGAGGCGGGCATCCAGGTGCCCATCTTCTCCGACATCGAGGAACGCATGCGGATGGACATCGGCATCCGGCTCGGGCTGCGGATCCTGTTCTGACTCGGCAATTCTCAGCGTCCCTGCGTCGCGGTGTGCTCAGCGCCGGTCTCATGCCGGATCGTCACGCTCCGGGACGCGGGGTCGATGTGGGCGATCGTCCAGCCATCGCCGAGCGCTGCGCCCTCGTGCCGCAGCCCACCGTTGACGATCGCCATGGCCCTGCCGTTGGCGGCCGAGATCGCCGAGATCGTCAGCGTCGGCGGGAGGACGGCCGGCGCCGCGTCGGATTCGCCGGGTGCCTCGGTCGGCTCCGAATCCTCGTAAGGGCTCGGGCCGCCGGGCTCGGGACGCGGGTAGTGGAACGGGTTGATCGATTCCTGTCCGTCCAGCGTCATGCGGTGATCGAGGGCGCGGCGCTGCGCATCGGTGAGCTTGCGCATCCGGGCGGGAGCTGGCAGCGCTGGATCGGTCGGCTGGTCTCCCGGCGCGCTCGCCACCGCGGTGGAGGGCCCGGGCATCGAGCCGAGGCGCGGCGTCGCGAACACGACGATGCTGGGGAGTGCGAGCGTGGCGATCATCACGCCGTGCATCGATCGTTTCATGGCATCGCCTCGCTCTCGAGGGTTCCCGGCTCGATCGTCGCCGCGATGCTCCCGCCCCGCAGGGCCGCGGGAAGCTCGGGAGCGATGAACCGGTGGTGCAGCGTGCGGACCGAGAGCCGCAGCAGCGCTGCGCCCTGGTCGTGGTCGGCGCTCGTGCGCATTCCCACCGGCGTGAGCTTGGCCGAGACGATCCGCGTGTGCCCGAGGTCGCGCTCGATGGCGTCGAGGAACGCGACGATCCCGGAGGCGGGGCCCTCGGCTTCGGCGAAGTACGCGATCGGTGCCCGGTGATCGGGCTCGTCGCCCTCATCCGGCGTGCCGGCGCCCCCGCGTCGACGCGTCGATCTGTGCGAACCCGCCTCAGCGCTCGTGGGGCCCATCCGCGCGATCTTCACGCCGCTGGAAGCGGCGATCCGTGTGTACTCGTCGTACAGCACGGCCTCGTTGCTCGCCCGTGTCGCGGCCGTGGCGATCCGGTCGGCAGACTCGCGCAGCCACGCGGACTGATCGAGCTGCCGCGCGTAGGCCAGCGCATCGCCCTCGGCCATCGCCGCGGTGGAGCGGGCCGCGGCCTCGCTCCGACGCGCGTGATCCAGACGATCGTTCGCCCAGCCGAGCGTCAGGTGGGCCGCGCCGAAGCAGCAGCTCAGCACGATCGCCCCGGCCGCGATGTCGTTCCGTGTCAGCAGGTTCATGGCATCCCCTCCTCCGGCACATCGGCCACGGCATGGATCGCGCTCATCGCGGGGATCGGCACGAGCGCGAGATCGATGTCGAGCGTGAGCGCCCCGGTGTCGGGGCCCGTGCCCTGGCGATTGATCGTTCCGATCGAGACCTTCTCCACCAGCGGCGAGCGGAGCAGCATCTCGGAGATCGACGCGACACTCGCGCCGGTGGCCTCCTCGTCGCCATCCGCTCTCTGGCCCAGCGCGATCAGGCGGAGCGATGCCATCGGCGTGCCGGCCGCCTCGGTGAGTTCCATCTCCAGCAGGCGGATCGATTCCGGGAGCCTCATCGAGAGGTCGCGCATCAGGTCCGCGGCCGGGAGCGAGGGGGTGAGCGCCGCCTCGATACCGCGCTCCATCGCGCGCACCTGTTGGATCGTCGTCGCGAGCTGCTCGCGACGCTGGCTCAGGGTCTCGGCCTGGGCGACCATCGGCGCGTAGGACCGTGCCGTCGTGGCCATCCGCTCGGCCGAATCCAGCGTGCCCGCCAGATCGCCGCCGCCCACCGCGATCGCCAGCACGATCCCGGCTGCCGCCGTCGCCGTCAGGCGGCGACGCGCCATCCGCTGCGCCGCCTCGCCGGTCAGGAGGTTGATTTTCGGCAGGTCGCGGAGGCGCACGGCCTCCAGCAATGAGCCCGGGCTCGTCGGCTCGTCGTTGCGCAGCCGCTCGTGCCCCGCCTGGCCCTGCGCCGGCACCTCGAGCATCTCACCGAGCGTCTGCACCAGCCCGTTCACCGCCACGCCCGCGCCGCTGACCAGCAGGCGCGGCGAACCCGGCGCCGCTCCGGCGCTGGGGATCCCGAAGCGAAGCGTCTGGCGCACCTCGACGACGAGCCGCTGGAGGATCGGCTGGAGGATCGGGCGGAGGTCGCGGGCGGTGATCCCGGGCGCGCCATCGACCTCGATCGCCTTGGTCGAGAATCCCGCCCGGAACGCCGCCATCGCGGCCGTCTCGCGCGAGAACTGCACCGGCTGCAGGGAGGTGTCCGGGTCGTTCCGCTGGTTGGTGGGGTAGATCGGCCCGCACAGGGCGGCGACCATCGTGCCCACGCTCAGCGAGATCGGTCGGGCGAAGAGCAGCCGGCCGTTGTGCACGCCGGCGATCGCCGAGCACGAGCGCCCGATGCGCATCGCGATCGCGGGGCCGCCAGGTCGGGATGAGTCGAGCCGGATCGCCTCGCCTACCGCGCGGGCCAGCGCCAGCGCTTCCATCGGGAGCAGCGCCTCCGGGCGGACGCCCGCACGCTGCATCCAGGATGCGGCGGCCACGAGATGCTCGCCGCGGTCGAAGCTCGTGAGCCAGTGGCACTGGCGGGCATCGCTCGGGCGATCGACCACAAGCGGCATCGCGGGCGCGAACATCTCGGGGAGCGGGAAGCCCGAGCTCTCGCCCATCGCCAGCAGCGCGGCCCGCTCGGCGTGCTTCGCGTTGGCGGGCAGGCTCAGGACGGACGCGTGGGTGTCGGGCGAGGTGTAGACGAGCCGGGCCGTGCCCCCGCGGACCCCCGATTCGGTGATCAGTTCGTGCAGCCGCTCATCAAGCGGTTCCAGTCCCTCCCGCCAGGCGCGCGACACCAGGTCCGGATCCAGCAGCACGCTCGACGACGACGGAGCGGTCGTCGACGGCACGATGACCGAGAGCCGATCGCGCGAGAGTTCGATGATCGCCGTCCGCTTGAGCACCGGGGCCTCCGTCACAAGATCCGCGCGTCCGCTCGCCGGGGACGCTCACGCACGCATCCGGGGTCAACGAGGATCGGCCCGCTGAACAACCGGCTTTGGCCCGACGATCGCGTTCGGACCACTCCCATCCGCATCGGGCGGACATCCCCATCACTCATTCGAGGCGGACCACGACGCGCCTCCACGCGATGCCCGCCGCGCCCGTCGCCGCCAGGTCCATGGGGGGCGCATCGTCCGAGCGCTCGATGTGAACCGTCACGCCCGGTTCGAGGGCGAGCACGCCCTCCCCCGGGATGCGCCCCGCCCCCAGCTCGCCCCGCACGATTGCGATCCCCGACTCGGCGGCGAAGAACGCCCGCACCGTCTGCGCCCGCCACGCGACCACGCCCCGGTCGTCGGTTGATCCCGTCACGGCGTGCACGACCGCGGCGTTGACCATCACGATGACGATGCACACGGCCGCGAGCGCCACGCCCCGGCGCCGCCGCGCGCCGCGACGCGAGCGGCGGGGATTCCGGCGAGCCGATCCGCTCATGGCTGTTCTCCCAATCCCGCGCGGATCGTGGCCGCCGCCCGCGACTGCACACCATCGATCGTCAGCGCGATCTCGATCCGGCGCACACCATCGATCGCATCGGCAACGCCCGAATCCACCACCGCGCCCGACGCGTCCAGGTATCGCAGCGTCAGCGCATCGACGGAATCGGCCAGCAGCGATTCCGGCTCGCCGGGCTCCGCGAGCGTCAGCGTGCGGGCATCGGCATCGAATGAGATCAGACCGCCATCGCCCCACGCGAGCGAGTCCTCGCCCGCGCTGACGATGTCCGGCGTGGATTCGCCCTCGATGGTGGGGATCTCCCGGATCGCCCGCTGCATCCGATCGATCGCGTGGGAGAGCTGCGCGTGGGCGCGGCGGTGCGCTGTCGCGCCGGCGAAGGTGTTGCTGGCCGCGTGCAGGATCGGCGCCAGCGCGCCGGCGATGATCGAGAGCGCCACGATCGTCGCCAGCGCCTCGATCAATGTGAATCCGCGGGGACCGCTCATGCCTCCTCTCTTCCCACGACCAGCGCGAGCCGGAACGACTGCGCCCCATCCCCGGGGTCGCTCCACGAGACCACGACCGTCAGGCGACGGAACAGGTCGAGGTCGGGGTCGCCCGTGGCCGTTCCATCGGCGCTCATCAGGGCGCCGATCTCGATGTCCAGTTCGTACCCCAGCGTCGCGTGGTGCCCGATGAGCCACGCCAGCCGGGTGCGCAGTCCGGTGTTCGGGTCGTTCAGGTAGGCGTTCATATCATCGAGCGCCTCGAACCCGATGGCCGGATCGCCCGCGTGCATGTCCGCGATGATGTGCTCGCCGATCGAGGCCGCGAACGAGGTCGCGACCAGCGCCTTCGAGGCGCCCGTCCTCTGCCGAGCAGCGCTCTCCAACATCGACAGCGCTGTGGGCACCATGAGCGCCAGCACCGCGATCACGGCGATCAGCTCGACGAGGCTGAACCCGGCCCGCCGCCCCAACCGGTTGAGAACCCGGCGCGCCATCAGCCACCCCCATCTTCCCGGTCGATCGCGATGTGCCCCGTCCGCGGGCTCACGACCACGGTCGGGCCATCGGCGATCATCACCATCGCGGGATCGTCCAGCGCCGCGACGAACGCGCCGCCGAGCGAGCGGATGTGGGGCACGCCCTCGTAGTCGAACCACAGCGTGTCGCTGGTCCGCCCGTTCGCGGCGCGGATCTCGGTGCCGCCCAGCCGCCCGCCGCCGATCGTCGCCACCCGGTCGGCCTCGCCGCCCCCGAGCCCCTCGAACCCGGACGCGCGCTGCTCGATCGCGCCGTCGACCATGAGCACGAATGTCATCGCCTGCCGGTCCAGATCGAACCGCACGCCGGCGGGCGAACCCGTGGCGGTCGCGTACGCGCGGGCCGCGGCGAGGCGATTGGCTGCCTCCTCCGCCAGCACCGCGCTGTGCACGCGCGCGATCCTGCCCAGCGCCGGGATCGCGGTGATCGAGAGCATCGCGACCAGCGCGATGACCGCGATCAGCTCGATCAGCGTGAATCCCGCTCGTGCCCGGCCCATCCGCAGCGCCTCCCGGCGCCGGTTCGGCGCCGAACCGGCGTGAGAATTCAAGCGTGCGATCGACGCGCCGCACATCGCGTCACGCCGATCGCACGCGCACACCACACCGCATCACGCCCCGGGCTCGGGCCCCGGGGCCGCGGCCCGTTCAGAGCTCGTTCGCCGGGGTGTACCCGCCATCGACATCGTCGACGCGCGACTCATCATCCGTGTTCGCGTAGAAGATCGCCACGGGCGGATCCTGCGTGTTGTCCACGAAGTAGCACCACCCGGCCTGCTGCTGCACGATCGTCCGGTTCGCGCCCTGCTGCGCGGTCACCGCCACCACCAGGCTCAGCCCGTTGTACGGGTTGGCCGGCAGGGGCTCCTGCATCACCGTCCCGTCCGTGTTGAGCTGATCGACCGTCGGGTACACCGGCTCGGCGCCGGCCACCGCGCTGTCGGCGTAGTAGTTGGCGATCGCAGTGCGGATCCCGCCCAGCGCGCCCTGCAGCGCCGAGCTCCGCGCCCTGGCCGAGTAGTCGAAGAACTTCGGCAGCGCGATCCCCGAGAGGATCGCGAGCACAACGATCACCGCGATCAGCTCGATCAGCGTGAACCCGGATCGGGATCGGTTTGAGAGCGGCCATGTGCCGGACATACAACGCCTCCTGGTCTTGCTCCGCCGGTCCGCCATCGGGCGCCGGCTTCCCGCCGTCTTCTGCGAATCGGCCCGTCGAGTCAGCCGACCACCACGACCATGTCCCACATCGGGACGAACACCGCGATCGCCACGACCAGCACCAGGCCGGTCAGCCCCGCGATCAGCACCGGTTCCACCACCTTCGCGGAGTTCTTCGTGAGGTCACGAGTCCGCTTCGCGAAGTGATGCGCGATCACCTCGCACATCACCGGCAGCTCCGCCGCCGCTTCTCCCGCACGGATCAGCTGCTTCGCGAACCCCGGCAGGTACGAGCACCCGTCCAGAGCCACCGCGAGCCGCTGTCCCGCACGAACGCTGTCTGCGAGCCGTCGGGTGTCCTCGATCAGCATGGGCCGACCGGACGCCCGACCACCCGCCTCCAGCGAATCAATCAGCCCGACGCCCGAAGAAAGCGAGAGACCGAAGATGCTCGCGAACCGTGCCACCGCCAGACTCTGCAGCACCTGGTTCACGAATGGGACACGGTGGAGCCATCGGTCTAGCGTGTCCCGCCCTTGATCCGTTTTCCTCAGGAACATCACCAGCACCACCAACGCCGCGCCGACGCCCAGGTACGCCCACCAGAACGAGTGGACCGACTCCCCCACGCCCAGGAGAACCCGCGTCATCGCCGGCAGGTCCACGCCGCGGGCCGCGAACATCCGCCCGAACCGCGGCACGACGAACACAAGGAGGAAGAACATCGCCAGCAGCAGCGCCACCAGCACTGTGATCGGATAGATCAACGCCCCCTTCACCGCCCGACGAAGGTCCGATTCCTCCTCCGTCGCCTCCGCCAGCCTCTTGAGCACGCTGATGAGGTTGCCCGATCCCTCCGCGGCCCGGATCGTCTGGATGTACACATCGCCGAACAGCCGGCGGTGCGGGGCCAGGCTCTCCGTGAGGCTCCGCCCGCCGCCGACCTGGCGGGCGATCTCTCGCAGCACATCCGAGAGCCGCGCGTTCGGCTCGTGGTCCGAGATCGTCCGGATCGCCTCCACGAGGGGGATCCGCGCGCCCACCAGCACCGAGAGCTGGTGCGTCACCGACGCGATGTCATCGGGACGGATCCGCGCCCGCCGGCGACGCGCCTCGCCCGTCGCCCCCTTGGCGTGCGCCCGCCCGCCGCTCGGGACGATCCGCGTCGGCGTCAGCCGCTGCGCCACCAGCTGGCGGTACGCGAGCTGCTCGCTCGTCGACTCGATCGACCCCTTCACCGTCTTTCCGGACGGGTCCACGGCCGTGTACCGGAACACGGGCGTGCTCATGCGGCCTCCACACTCATTGGCTGGGGCGACATCCGCGACACATCGATGGTGCCGACCACCCGCGCGACCTCCTCCAGCGTCGTCAGGCCCTTTCGTGCCTTGTCGAGCGCATCATCGCCCATCGTGCCCCAGCCCTGCCGCCTTGCGATCTCGCCGAGTTCGCGCGAGCTCGCGCCGCGTTCGACCGACTCGGCGACCTCGGGCGTCATCTCGAGCAGCTCGTACACGCCGATCCGCCCCGCGAAGCCCGTCCCGCCGCACCGGGCGCACCCGCGCCCCGTCACGAAGCGTTCGTGCGATCCGAGCCCGAAGCGCCGCAGCAGCACGGGATCCGGGTCGCACGGTCCGACGCAGTCCGCGCACACCTTCCGGATCAGCCGCTGCCCGACCACGCCCAGCACCGACGCGTTGATCACGAACGACGGGACGCCCAGGTCCTGCAGCCGCGTGATCGCCCCCGCCGCGTCGTTGGTGTGCAGCGTCGAGAGCACGAGGTGCCCGGTCAGCGACGCCTGCAGCGCGATCAGCGCGGTCTCGGTGTCGCGGATCTCGCCCACCAGCACGATGTCCGGATCCTGACGCAGCACCGAGCGCAGCGCGTTGGCGAAGGTCAGCCCCACCTCCGGGTTGGCCTGGATCTGGCGGATCCCCGGGAGCCGGATCTCCACAGGATCCTCGATCGTCATGATGTTCACATCCGGCGTGTTGATCTTCTTGATGCCGGTGTACAGCGTCGAGGTCTTGCCCGAGCCCGTCGGCCCGGTCACGAGCACCATCCCGTGCGGGCGCTCGAGCAGCTCCTCGAGCCGCTGGCCCATCGCCGGGTTCATCCCCAGCGTCACGAAGTCGTGGAGCTCCGTCTGCTGGCGGAGCAGTCGCATCACCACATTCTCGCCGTTGACCGTGGGCATGGTCGAGAGCCTGACCTCGACCGGCTCGCCGCCGCCGGCGCACCGGAACTTGCCATCCTGCGGGCGCCGGGTCTGCGTCAGGTCCAGGTGCGCCAGCACCTTGAGCCGTTGCACGATGCTCGCGTGCGCCGAGAGCGGCGGGCCCTGCCGGCGCTGCAGCTGGCCGTCCACGCGGTACCGCAGTTCGAGTTCCGTCTCGCCGGGCGAGATGTGCACATCGCTGGCGCCCTGCCGCACCGCGTCGGCCAGGATCTGGTTCACCGCCGCCACCGCCGGCTCCGCATCGCCCGCGTCGTCGTCCGAGTCGGTCTCGTGCCCGAACCCGACGGACTCGCGCGAGTCCGTCCCGCCCGAGGACAGCGAGTACGCGTGCGCGATCAGCGCCGACAGCGCCTCGCCCTCGCAGGCCACCGGGTCGATCTCGGCCTTGAGCACCTGGCGGAGCTTGTCGATCGCCTGCAGGTCCAGCGGGTCGGACATGCCCACCGTGGCGATCCCATCGATGATCCAGAGCGGGAACATCACGAACCGCTCGGCCAGCGACCGCGGGACACGCTGGGCCCACGAGATGTCGATCTCGAACATCGACAGGTCCGCGTACGGGACCTCGCACACCGAGGCCGTGGCGATCGCGATCTCGCGCCCGGAGCACTCACCCTTGTCGATCAGAACCCGCGTCGCCGCTCTGCCTTCGGCCACCCCGGCGCGACGCGCCCTGTCGGCCGCGCCCGCGTCGATCACACCGTCGTCCAGCAGCGTGCGCAGGATGAATTCGTCGTGGGTATTCACGCGGCCCCCTTCCCGCGGTGCTCGCCGTGCCGCGACCGCCCGGGCCCGCTGGCCTCGGCCTCCGCGATGCTGAGCATGCCCATCGCGCGGCGGACCTTCTCACGCACCATCTGCGACCGATCGGCGTACGCCGTGCCGATCAGGAACCGCGGCGATCGGTCGATCATCTGGCACCGGCGGACCACCACGCGGGTCTCGATCAGCGAGGTCGTGATCGCGCCGGGCGGCGCGAGCACCCGCGCCTGGAACACCGCGTTGCGGGGGAGCATCACCGGGCTGATGAACCCGATCCCGCCGTCGGACAGGTCGACCGCGACCACCTCGAGCCCGCCCCCCGCCACGGTCGGGGCCGCGGAGGTCAGCCGCAGATCGGCCCGGGCGCCCGGCTCGGCGCCCATCGGGGCGAGGCGTGCGCCCAGCGACATCGAGACGCGTTCGTGCCGACGGATCTCGCTGACCCCGGCTTCGCCGGGCGTCGGTGTGTGCTTCGGATCGCTCTCGATCATGACCGGTCTCCCACAGCGCGGCTCCAGCGCTGCGGCGTGTATCGGTCGTGACGATCGCCCGGTTCACCCGGGATGCGCCGCCGGTGCACCGCCCGCGTACACGAACACGGGCCCCGCACCGCCGGCGTGGGGGGTGTCGGGGCCCGTCGGGTCTTGGTTCGGAGCAGTGGGGCGGATCAGTTGGAAGCGGTCGCCCACTTGATCAGCACATCGGCGACCTCGGGTCGCGTGAACTCGGCCGGTGGGCGCTCGCCCTTGGCGAGCATGTCGCGCACCTTCGTGCCCGAGAGGAACACCTGGTCGCCCTCGATCTTGGGGAAGGTCTTGCCCGAGACCATGCTCTGGGCCTTGTGCGACCACGCCGCGTGCTCGAACTTCAGCGGCACGATCCCGATCTCCTCGGGGGCGAAGGTGTCGAAGATGAGCTGCGCATCGTATGTGCCGTAGTAGTTGCCCACGCCCGCGTGGTCGCGTCCGACGATGAAGTGCGTCGCGCCGTAGTTCTTGCGGACCAGCGCGTGCAGGATCGCCTCCCTTGGCCCGGCGTACCGCATCGCCGCGGGCATGACCGCCAGCATCGTGTGGTCCGGGTGGAAGTACTCGTCGATGAGCACCTTGTAGCAGTCCATCCGCACATCCGCGGGGATGTCGCCCGGCTTGGTCTCGCCGACCAGCGGATGGATCAGGATGCCATCGGTGATCTCCTGCGCGCACTTGCACAGGTACTCGTGCGCCCGGTGGATCGGGTTGCGTGTCTGGAACGCCGAGATGGACTTCCATCCCTTGGCCTTGAACGCATCTCGCGTCTGGGCCGGGGTGAGGCGATGGTCCAGGAACGCCTCGGGCCCATCCGGCTCGACGCACACGGTGAGCACATCGACCGGCCCGGCGAGGCACGCATCGCCCTCGTCCATGACCTGCTTCACGCCCGGGTGCGCCGCGTCGTCGGTGCCGAACACATTCGGGATCTCCAGCGCCTTGTCGTGCGCGAACACTTCCTTGACCGTGAGGATGCCCTGCAGCACGCCGTTGGGCGCTTTGAGCGCGACGCGCGATCCGACGCCGGGCGCCTTGGCCTTGTCCACCGCGAGCAGGATGGGGATCGGCCACACGGTGCCGTCGGCCAGGCGCATCTCCTTGCACACGCGCTCGAAGTCCTCGCGCCCCATGAAGCCGGACAGCGGGCTGAACGCGCCGATCCCGATCATCTCGAGGTCGCACGACTGCTTCGCCGAGAGCGTGATGCTCGGGAGCGATGCCGCCTCGGCGCGGAGCTTCTCGGCGGCGGCGCCCTCCGCGACACGGTTCACGAGCGAGCCCCCATGCGGTGCGATCAAGCCTGACATCGAATGAACTCCCCTCCGGCGGCTCGCCCGATCGCGCACGCGAACGGCCGGACGCTCGGCAGTCTGATTGGCCATGGTGTGTGGGATCCGGGCGGATGCCCGCGAGGGCGAGTGTAGCACCGCCCCTCGCCCCGGCCCCCTTGACGCCGCGCTACCCCCCGCAGCGCACCCCACCGCCGCCCGCCACCGCTCCCGATCGCCCGGAGAACCCCCGCAGCCGCACCGATCTCGGACCCTGCCCGTCCGCACCCACGCGGCAGACCGAGCATTCGAAACATCCCGCGTTTCGGAATTCCCCACACCCCGGCGGCGCCGGGCTCACCCGCCCTCGACGGGCGCCACCAGCGGAAGCCGCTCGCGCGAGGACACCACCACGCCGCCGGGCGGCTCCACCGTCACCGCGAACAGGACCGCTCGGTCCACCGGCACCCGCGGATCGATGGGCACCACGACCCGCCGGTCGGATGCGGCGATGTCGAACACGCCGCCATCGACGGGGTGGGCCTCGTTCCGGGCCGCATCGAAGATCCACAACTGGTACTGCTCGGCCGATGGATCGTTCGCGGCCAGGCCCTCGAACACCATGTACCCCTCGTTCAACGCGTCGGACCACACGACCTCACCCGAGCGGAAGCCGCCGGCCGCGGGATCTTCGCCCGGTGCCACCCAGTCCACGCGAACAAGATCCTGCGGCGCCATCGCCAGCAGCGCGCTCAGGCGCTGCTCGGCGCTCAGCCCCATCGGGCCGGGCGTGGTGGTCACGATCGGGCGATTGATCCACGCCGCCGCCGCCAGGAACAGGCACGCGGCGGCCGCGGCCCAGCCGAGCCACGCCAACGCCCCGCCGCCGGAGCCAACGCGCCCGGCGATCTCGGGCATTGCCTGTCCGCGATGCTCGGCGCCCCGGGGCGTCGAACCCGGCGCAGCGCCCGATGCGACGCCGGGGTTCGCTCCCTTCGATCGCACGGCCGCCAGCATCGCGGCCTCGGTCCGAGCCCGGAGCGCCGGCGGCATGCCGCCGAACGCATCGCCCGACCCGCCCGCGCCCGATCCCGACTCGGCTTCGAGCAGCGCCACCTGCAACAGCGACGCCGCGTGGTCGAACGCCTCGACGCGATGCCCAGGGAAGCGCTGTGAGAGCGCGACCAGGTCACGCGCATCCGTCTCGGACAACTCGCCGAGCGTGTCGTCGGCCAGCAGATCCACCAGGCGGTCCATGTCCGGCGTGGGCTGGGTCATCGCGTCACCCCCACGGCATCGGAGCCCGCTTGTTCATCCGCTTCATCGAACGCGCCCTTCGCGCGGAGCAGATCGCGCAGCTTGATCAGCCCGCGCCGGGCGTGCGTCTTCACCGTCCCGAGCGGCATGTCGATCGCCTGCGCGATTCCCTCGTGCGAGAGCCCGGACACCAGCGACAGCCGGAGCACCCGCTGCTGGGCCTCGGACAGCTGCTCGAACAACGCCAGAACCTGCTCGGACCGCTCGCTGAGCGACACCCGCGCCGCCCCCGCATCGCCATCCTCACCTCCGGACGATGGCATCGCGTACGACTCATCGAGCGTGACCGAGACCGGACGACGCCCGGCCCGCCGGCGGCGATCGATCAACCGCCGCCGGGCGATCGTCGCGACGAAGGTCACCTCCGAGCCCATCGTCGGATCGAACCGCCCCGCCGACTTCCAGACATCCACGAAGATGTCCTGCACCGCATCCTCCGCCTCGCTCTCGGTCGGGCACATCCGCCGCGCCAGCGACCACACCAGTCCCCCGTACCGATCCAGGCACGCGCGGACGGCCGACTCATCGCCGGTGGCGACGCTCGGAAGCAGGTCCGGGGCGTCGGTCGCGTTGGCGCTCCTGCGCGTCATGCGGCAAAGCGTAGCCGACCCGCGACAACGCCGTCCCGACATGCGTCCGCCGGAATGTCCAAGCGCCAGTGCCATCCGCCGCTCGCACCCGCTCATGGGTCCAACCAACCACGGACCGACGCGGCCCGCGCAAAGTCCGCCGCCAACGATGATCGCCGACAGCGGAGAGATGGATTCGGGGCCCGACGCCCGCTCCACCGGCTTTCGATCCCCGGGGAATCCCGGATGCACCTCCCCAACCGCCCATCCGCGCACCCGGGCTTCCGGAATCCACGCCGCACGCGATGTGCGGGCAGAGGCCCCACCCCTTCGCTCCGGAACGCCTGATCACTCCGGGAGGATGACGCGGTCGATCACATGGATCACGCCGTTGGACGCCTCGATGTCCGTGCCCACCAGGTTCGCGCCGTTCACCGTCAGCCGCCCGTCGCGGATCCCGAAGTTGACGGTCTTGCCGTTCACCGTCGCGGCCCGATCCGCCGCGATCGCCTGCTCCGCGAACACCCGCCCGGGGATGACGTGGTAAGTGAGGATGTCGCGCAGCTTCGAGCGGTTCTCGGGCTTGAGCAGCGACTCCACAGTGCCCGCGGGCAGCGCCTTGAACGCATCATCCGTCGGCGCGAGAATCGTGTACGCCTGATCGCCGGTCAGTGTCCCGACCAGTCCGGCGGCCTCCGCGGCCGCCAGCAGCGTCGCGAACTGCCCGGCCGAGGAGGCGACCTCCACGAGGTTGCTCGTCTCCGGCATGATCACCGCGTCGATCACATGGATCACACCGTTGGACGCCATGATGTCGGTCTTGACCACCCGCGCCCCATCGACGAACACGCCGCCATCGCGGACAGAGATGTCGGCCCGCTGACCGTTGGCCGTGGTGGCGAAGTCCAGCCCCACCACCTTCTCGGCCGTGACCTTCGCGGGCACGACATGGTAAGTCAGGATCGCCGTGAGCAGCCCGCGGTTCTCCGGCTTCAGCAGGTTCTCGACGGTGCCGCCCGGGAGCTTGGCGAACGCCTCATCGGTCGGCGCGAACACGGTGAACGGGCCATCGCCCTTGAGCGTCTCCACCAGGCCGGCCGCCTGCACCGCGGCGACCAGTGTCTTGAACGAGCCCGCGCCCACCGCGGTGTCCACGATGTCCTTCTGCGCGCGCCATTCCCCGCGCTGGTAGCTGGCTTCCATCACCATCGCCGAGCCCGATTCCGCGCAGCTCGAGGCGCACGACCGCTCGGCCTTCGCGTTCGACACCGCATCGGTCTTCGCGCCGCCGCAGGTTCCGGCCATCGCCACCGCCGCCAGCGAACCGGTCAGCGTGATCGCGCCCATCGCCACCATCATCCGATCGATAAGTCCATTCAACATGACAAACCCCTTTCATCAAGGCGCAGCGATACCACCGGCGAGCCCGAAGGCCTTGCCCTGCCAGCACGCCGGGGCGGGCGCTGCGTTGCGTTCGAAGCACACGGGAGTCGGTCGGGGCACACGCCCCAGAGCCGTGGCGCGGATGGTTTCGCACTGGCGCACGCCCGGATTCGCACAAGTCGACATCGCTCCCGCGCATCAGGGAGAACCCCAGAAATCGCGCGATCTTCGGCCCTCTCCCCGCGCCGCATCGGGTTCGCCCCGCCCACCCGCGCGGGATACGCTCGATTCCGAGCCACCGCGCGATGGGGAGCGCAGCGGACACCGGAGCGTGCCCAGATGCAGAGCCCGCGCCTGATCGACCAGCTCATGCCCCTCGCGCCGCCGGAACTCCGCGCGGGCGATGCCGATGGGCTCCTCAGGTTCGTGAACGAATTGCTCGAAGCGACGATCGACGCCGTCGCCGCCCACATCGCCATCCTCGACGAGCGGGGCACGGTCATCGCGGTCAACCGCGCGTGGCGCGAGTTCGCCGAGTCCAACGGCGCTCCCCCGGGCGACTACGGGCTCGGGCTCAACTATGTCCGCGTCTGCCGAGCGGCCGCCGGCGAGAGCGCGCTCGGCGCCGGCGATGTCGCCGATGGGCTCGAGGCCGTGCTCGCCGGTCAGCGCGAGCACTTCTACCTCCGGTACCCTTGCCACTCGCCCAACGAGAACCGGTGGTTCCAGGTCCGCGTCAACCGCTTCCGCGTCGCCGGGCTCGCACGCGTCGTCGTGGCGCACGAGAACATCTCCGAGACCATGGAGATCGAGGAGCGGCTGCTGCTCGAGCATGTCAACTTCTCGCACGCGGCCCGCCTCGCGTCGCTCGGCGAGATGGCCGCCGGGATCGCCCACGAACTCAACCAGCCTCTGGCGGCCATCGCCAACTACGCCAACGGGTGCCTCAGGCGCCTCCGCTCCGGGGCCCCCGCCGATCCCAATGTGCTGGTGGAGGGCATCGAACGCATCGCCGACCAGGCGCTCCGCGCCGGCGAGATCATCAAGCGGCTCAGGGCCTTCGCCCGCAGGGGCGACCTGCCCAGCACCGATGTCGATCTGGCCCAGGTCATCCGGCGCGCCATCGAACTGTGCAAGCCCGAGGCCGCCCGCGAGGGCGTCGTCGTCGAGTTCCATCCGGTCAGCGACATCCCCCGCGCCATCGCGGACCGCATCCAGATCGAGCAGGTCCTCGTCAATCTCATCAAGAACGGCATCGAGGCCATCTCCGATGCAAAATCCGAGCGGTGCCGGATCACCATCGCCGCCCGCCCAGCGGATGGCATGGTCCGCGTCGAGGTCGCCGACACCGGCCCGGGCATCGATCCGGCCATCCGGTCGCGCCTGTTCGATCCCTTCGCGACCACCAAACCCAACGGGATGGGGCTCGGGCTGTCCCTGTCCCAGTCCATGATCGCCGCATCCGGAGGCAGGCTCTCGCTCGAATCGACCGGGCCCGATGGCACCACATTCGCCATCGCCATCCCGATCGCACCGCCGGGACGACCCCAATCGCCTACATTGATACCCAACCGGGGCTCGTCCCAGAACCACACATCAAGGCAAGAATGAGCGAACCATCGATCCGAGGAACACACCCCATGACCGAACCTGGCAATCCCGTGGTCTACATCGTCGATGACGACGCCGCGATGCGCGAGTCACTCCGATTCCTCGTCGAGTCCGTCGGGCTCACGGCGAAGGCGTTCGCCTCGGCCTCGGACTTCCTGAACTCCTACAAGAACGAATCGCCCTGCTGCGCGATCATCGATGTCCGCATGCCCGGAATCTCCGGGCTCGACCTCCAGGAACAGCTCAACGCCAGGTCCATCTCCATCCCCGTGATCATCGTCACCGGGCACGCCGATGTCCCCATGGCCGTCCGCGCGATGAAGGCCGGCGCCTTTGACTTCATCGAAAAGCCCTTCAACGACCAGGTCCTCTTAGAGCGCATCCAGCGAGCCATCGACGACCACGACCGCGAGCAGTCCATCCAGGCCGAAAAGGAATCCATCCTCGAGAGGATCAGGACCCTCACCCCGAGGGAGACCCAGGTCATGGAGATGGTCGTCGACGGGAACGCCAATAAACAGATCGCGGCCAATCTCGGTCTGTCGGAGAAGACCATCGAGGTCCACAGGGCCCATGTGATGTCCAAGCTCGGGGCCGGCAACGCCGCGGACCTCATCAGAATGGTCCTCACCGCCACCCGCTGAGCCCCGCTCCGCGTGCCGACCACGCCCCCGGCGGGTCCGGCTCGCCCGCCTCCGGACCCCCGGGGCCGGCGTGGGGTGCGCCCCGGCCTTCGGACCGGTTGACGCGTCGGGCCGATCCCGCGACACTCCCACCCCGCGACTCCCCCGGAGGCGCGTGGAACCGGGGGGCTCGATCGCCCGAATCCTGCCCCGCCGACCGATCGTGCCCCCTCCAACACCGACGCAACCGCCACCGCGCTGCATCAAGCCGGATCCGGCAACCATTCCAGGAGCCTCGAACCGATGGCCGCCAACACCAACGCCAGCACCGGCATGATCGTGTCGCTCTCGCTGGCCTCCCTGCTGTTCGTCGTCTGCTTTGTGTTGACGGTGATCTTCTATTCCAAGTCCGTCCGGCTCGAACGCGAGCTCGCGGATGCCCAGGCCCGCTCCAACGCCGCCGTCCAGCAGGCGTTCGACCGCTTCGAGGCCCTCTCCCTCCAGACCGGCAGCGGGCGCGGCGTCGTCGACATGCTCCTCGAGCGGTCCGACACCCTGAACAACTACCTCGTGGGCTCCTCGAACGCCACGCCCGAGGCCGTCCGGGCTGAGCTCGAGCCGCTGCTCCCCAGCGGCGTCGCGACCGTCCGCCAGGGCGTCTCCCAGATGAGGTCGCGTCTCACCTCGCTCGAGAACGATGTCGCACGGCTGAACACCGCGCTGAACACCGCGAACAACCAGCTCGCCTCCAAGGAGCGCGAGCTCACCGACATCCGTTCCGAGTTTGAGCGGGCCCAGTCCACCGTCCAGGCGGAGGTCGCCGACTACGCCTCCCGCGCCACCGACCGGCTCGAGAACCTCGAGTCCGTCCGGGCCGAGAACGAGGAGCGCGTCGCACAGATCCGTGAGGACACCGCGCAGACCGTCGCCATGCTCGAGGCCACCCTCCGCGAGCGCGACGACCGCGTCCGCATCCTCGAGAATCAGGTCGACACGCTCCGCGGCCAGCGCTCGGCCTCCGACCTCCGCGCTCCCGATGAAGCATCCCTCGCCGACGGCACCATCGTCTCGGCCAACCCCGCCGCGAGCGAGGTCTACCTCTCCCTGGGGCGCCGCGACAACCTCGTGCTCGGCATGACCTTCGAGGTCTACTCCAGCGCCTCGGCCATCCGCCCCGGCGACGATGGCTCGTACCCGCCCGGCAAGGCGACCATCGAGGTCGTCCGCATCGACGAGGGCACCGCCGTCGCCCGCATCCTCCGCGAGAGCCGCGGCAACCCGATCGTCTCCGGCGATGTCATCGCCAACGCCCTGTACGACCCCAACAAGACCTACCGCTTCGTCGTCTTCGGGCTCTTTGATACCAACGCCGACGGCGAGCCCACCATCGCCGAAGCCGACGCCGTCCGTGGCATCATCAACGAGTGGGGCGGAATCGTCGTCCCCGAGATCACCGGCGACACGGACTTCGTCGTCCTCGGCGGACGCCCCGTCATCGGCCCGGAACCCCCGCGCAACGCGCCCACCGCCGTCATCGAGCAGTACCTCAACCGCGCCGAGCAGCAGCAGCGCTACGACGACCTGTTCGACGCCGCACGCCGCACCGCCATCCCGGTCCTCAACCTCAACAGGCTCTACACCCTCACCGGGCTCGAAGAACGGCGCTGATCGTTCCATCGGCGACCGCCGCCAAGACGCATGCCGCGCCGCAAACCCAAACGCAAGCTCCCCGTGTGGACCCATCCCCCGATCTACGCGGGGGTTCGCGCGCTCGCGGGCGCGCTCCACCTCATCGGCATCGACGAGTCCATCCGGATCATGCGCGCCATGGGCGGCGCCGTCGCCACCCTGCCGATCAACCGCAAGCGCCTGCAGCGCGCCAAGGACAACCTCGCATGGTGCTTCCCGGACTGGGATGAGTCCCGCGTGCACCGCCACGCTGTCGAGGCCTACCGGCACCTGTTCTGCCTCATCGCCGAGACCACCGTCGCGCCGCGCCTGCTCACCGAGCAGGGATACCCCGCGTTCATCTCGTGGGGCGACATGAAGCAGGCGATCGATGTCCTGCTCCGCGGCCAGCCGTGCCTGCTCATCACCGGGCACGCCGGGAACTGGGAGCTCCTGGGCGTGACCCTCTCCCTCCTGGGTTTCCCGACCCACGCGCTCTATCGGCCCCTGGACATGAAGCCTCTGGACCGCTGGGTCCAGCGCTCGCGCACGGCCCGCGGGCTGATGCTCGTCGACAAGTTCGGCGCTGCCGAGCGGCTCCCCCCCATCGTCGAACGCGGCGACCCCGTCGGGTTCATCGCCGATCAGAACGCCGGAGAGCGCGGGCTGTTCGTCCCGTTCTTCGATCGCCTCGCCTCGGCCTACAAGACCATCGGCGTGCTCGCCATGCGCTACCAGGCCCCGGTCGTCTGCGGGCACGCGGTCCGCCTGACCACCTCCAAGACCCACCGCGCCGGCGAACGCATCGACGCGGCCGCGGGGCCCGACGACGCCGCCCGACGCCGCGAGTCCGACTACGACACCCAGGCCTTCCGGTACAAGGTCGACATCGTCGATGTCATCGAGCCCGACGATTGGGCCGACCAGCCCGACCCCCTTTTCTACATCACCGCGCGCTACCGGAGGGCCATCGAGCAGATGGTCCGCAACGCGCCCGAGCAGTATCTCTGGATGCACCGCTACTGGAAGAGCCGCCCGCGCCACGAACGTGACGACAAGCCCTTCCCCGCCCGGCTCCGGCACAAGCTCGAACAGCTCCCATGGATGGACGAGGGCCAGCTCGAGCGCATCATCAATCGATCGGAACAGGACCGCGCCGAACTCCGCGCTGCGCGGGCCTTCCGCCCCGGAGCGCCCGCGGACGCCGCCGATGATGAGCAGGATCTGGAAGATTCCCTCGACGGATCAACCGAGGGCGCGCCCCGCCCCACCGAGCCCGCGATCAACTGAGACAGGCCCCGCGCCATCTCCGGCACCCCCTCCGGCACCCCCGAACGCCGCTCAACGCCCCGATACCGCGGGCCCGCCAGCGAGGCCCGGCGCAGTCCCGCAGTCCCGCAGCCACCCCCCCGTCCACCCCATCCGACGGGCTCATTCGCCCGCCGATTCCTCGTTCTCGAGCATCGCATCCAGTTCCTCGGCCTCGCGCTGCTCGGCCGTCTGCACCGCGCGGAAGTCCATCGCCTCCGCCAGCGCCTCGAACGAGAGCATCGGCGCCGTCACCGTCGCCCGCAGGCGATCGCGCGCCGCGAAGCTGATCGTCCCGTCGGCCTGACGCACGCGCTCCCGCGTCGCCGGGTAGTACTCCGTGATCACCACGCCCGCCACCGTCAGCGTCTCGGGGATCGGCACGACCAGCACGCGCTCCTCCATCGGGTGATCGCCGGCCGGGAGCGTCGGATCCCATCCCGACACCCGGGCGAGCACCGCATCCCGGAACGCGGGCGTGTCGATCGCCTCGACCGAGAGCGCGCCCCCCGCGGCCACCAGCGAATCACGACCGACCGTCACCTCGCGCGCCACGCGGCTGGCCAGATCGCCCGCCGCATCGATCCCCTCCGACACCAGCACCTCGCGGATCGTCGCCATCGTGCTCTCGGAAGAGATCGCCCGGAACGCCGCGAGCCGACGCCAATCCGCATCGACCCGCGCACGCACCACATCCAGAATCGGCGCAGGGCCCGCCGGACGCACCTCGATGATCCGGAAGAACGAGCGGTTGCCCGCGACATCCTCGATCGGCCCGAAGGTCAGACCCCGCTGCAGCTGGATCGTTGTGTCGGGGTTCAATTCCCTCACCGACAGCACGAGTTCCGTGAAGTTCACGACCCGCGGCCCGAGCCGCAGGAACGCCCCGGAGATCTGCCCCAGCGTCGCCAGCGACGAGGGCTCGATCATGTCCGTCGTCAGCCCGGTCTCTGTCGTCGCCGCGGGTGTCGATGCGCTCGTTCCCGCCGCGTCAGCGATGGCCGCGCGGGCGGCCTCCGAGAGCGCCTGCATCGAGGGACGCTGGCGGCTCCAATCGTCCGGGAGCACCCGGAAGCGGCCGTCCAGCGGCAGCGAACGCGTCGCGCGGAGCAGCTCCGACCGGATCGCGCGAACCCCCGCATCCATCAACTCATCCACGCGCGCCTGCCGGTACTGACCCTCCACCTGCGCCCGCATCGCCGACAACTCGCCGGGGAAGCGGTCCCGATTCCGGAGGTAGAACTTGTTCACCTCGACGGGGTCGAGCACCACGGACGAGTTCACCCGCGCACGCGTGATCGTCACCCACTCCACCGCCACCGCCGGGTCGCGGTAGTACCCGATCCCGAACTCGTTCTCTGAGGCCCGCGCCGACTGGTACTCCTTGAACAGATCCTGCAGGTCCGCCTCCGTCGGCTCGGGCACCTCGCCCGTGATCGGCGAGGCGCGATCGAACATCGCAACGCTCACCTGCGCCTGCTCGAATATCTTCCGCCCCACGGCCGCGAATTCCGGGCCCGACAGCGCGATGCCCGAGCCCATCGGCTCGCCGCTCACCGCGCCGATGAGGCGGTCGATGCTCCGCAGCCGCGCCAGCGCCAGGTCGACCTGCATCGGCGTGTACCCACGCTCCTCGATCAGCCGAAGCCGCTGCTCCTCGAGCCCCGTCAGGAGCACCTGCGTGAGCTGCTCCGTGTCGATCCCGAAGCTCGCGCTCTGCTCGCTCGCCGCCCCGCGGGCGACCAGCTCCAGGAAGCCGCGACCATCTTCCACCGAGCCGTAGAACCCGTTCCGCTCGGCCAGAGTGGTCAGCAGGAACCAGTGCGTCCCGCCGCGGATCCCGATCCGCGTGACGACATTGGGCGCCAGCGACGCCGCGATGTCCAGCTCCTGGTTCGCGCGCCGGATCTGCCCCGAATCCACATTCCCGCCGTCGTACGAGCCGACGATCTGCTGCATCGGGTTCCCGCCGCCGAACTGCTGGATGAGCTGCGGCGCGATGAAGGTGATCATCAGCAGCGAGCCGCCGACGACCATGATCCACTTGTTGTACTTCCGGAGGAACTTGAACATCGAACGCCCCGATCGCGCGTGTGGGAACGCTCCGGCCGCCACCGCCCCCGGGCGCCCGATCGACGCCACGGGGCGATGCTTCCGCGAGCGGAATGACTGACAATCAGCGGTAGTACTCGACGATCAGGTTCGTGTTCACATCGAACGGAACCTGGTCGGTCGTCGGCAGCGCGACGATGCGCACCGTCAGATCGTTCGGAGTGAATTCCAGCCAGTCCGGAACCACATGACCGACGATCGACTCCATATTGTCTCGGATCAGCGTGTGAGCCTTGGGCTTGAACGAGATCTTGTCGCCCACCGAAACCATGAACGAGGGACGATCGGTCTTCCGACCGTTCACCAGCACATGCCCGTGCGCCACCATCTGACGCGCGGCCCAGATCGTCCGCACCACGCCGGAGCGGCGCACCACATTGTCCAGACGACGCTCGAGCAGCTGCAGCAGCAGGTCGCCCGAGTTGCCCTTCCGGCGCTTGGCCTCGTCCATCGTCCCGCGGAACTGCTTCTCGAGCATCCCGTAGTGGAAACGCAGCTTCTGCTTCTCGTTCAGGCGCAGCCCGTAGTCGCGCAGGCGGCGACCCCGGAACCCGTGGATCCCGGGCGGGTTCAGCTCGCGCTTGGCCGTGTGCTTGGGGATGTCGGCGATCGGTGCGCCGACGCGTCGAGACAACTTCACCTTCGGACCGGTGTACCGGGCCATCGCGTACCTCCGTCTCCCATCGACGCGGTGTCGAGGGGGTGCTTCGGCCGCACGCAGCGCCGCACAACCATGCGGCGCACCACGCGACCTGGGAGCGATCCGCCCCGGGGGCCCGCGACTGCGGTCCGAGGATGCCGGCACCCCGACCTTCCAAGGGCGGGGCGCGGGCGTGGATCCGGGCAAATCAGACCACCCCCGCACGCGGCATCGTCCGCGCCGGGAGGGGCGGTGATTACACCACCCCGCACCCCCCGGGTCAACCCGCCCGCCCCGCTTCCTGTCCGATCTCCCGCTACTGTTCGGTCGTCCACCGCCCCGTGCAACGCCGGAACTCCCAGTGACCGAACCCTCGCCACTTCCAAACCACGCCCGCCGGGCGAGCGTCCCGCTCCCGGTGCTCCAGCACCTCGCCCACGCCCCATCCCGCGCGCCCGCGCACCCCGACCCCCCGGACCCCGACGAGCCCCGCGAGAAGTGCGGCGTCTTCGCCTGCTGGGGAAACCAGCACCCCGCCGAATCCGCCTTCTTCGCGCTCTATGCCCTCCAGCACCGTGGCCAGGAATCGGCCGGCATCGCCACCACCGACGGACGCACCATCGAACGCCGGGCCGCGATGGGGCTGGTGCCCAACGCCCTCACGCCCGCGGATATCGAAGCCCTCAACGCCCACGCCCAGGACAGAACCGCCGGTGACCCGCCCGGGCAGGGCGTCGGCGGTGCCATCGCACACAACCGGTACTCGACCACCGGCGACTCCACGCACATCAACGCCCAGCCGTTTGTGGGCCATCTCCGCGACGGGCCGGTCGCCATCGCGCACAACGGCAACCTCATCAACGCCCTTGAGATCCGCGAGGCCCTCCAGTCCGCCGGGCACGCGTTCCACACCACCTCAGACACCGAGGTCATCCTCCAGCTCATCGCCCACACCTCGCGCGAGCAGAGCGATGGCGAGGACCCGGTCGCCGGGTCGCTGGCCAGGCTCCGCGGCGCGTTCTCGCTCGTGCTGCTCTTCCATGACCGCATCGTCGCCGCGCGCGACCCATGGGGCTGGCGGCCGCTCGTGCTCGGCGAACTGCCGTGCGGCGCGCCCGTCGTGGCATCGGAGTCCGTCGCATTCGGCGTGCTCGGCGCGAAGTACATTCGGGAGATCGAGCCCGGCGAGCTCGTCACGCTCTCGGACCACGGCGTCGAGTCCACGCGCTACGCCCCGCCGGCAGAGCCGCTGGCCCACTGCGTCTTCGAGCATGTCTACTTTGCCTCACCCGCCAGCCAGGTCTTCGGCTCCACCGTCCAGATCGTCCGGGAACGCCTCGGCGAGCGCATGGCACACGAGGCCCCCGTCGCCGCCGATCTCGTCATGCCCATGCCCGACTCCGGACGCTCCGCGGCCACCGGGTTCGCGCGGGCCCTCGGGCTCCCGTACCGCGAGGGCATCATCCCCAACCGCTATGTCGGGCGCACATTCATCAAGCCCACCACCGGCGAGCGCGCCACCGCCGTGCGCCTGAAGCTCAATGTCGTCGCCGAGATCGTCAGCGGGCAGCGCGTCGTCGTCGTGGATGACTCGATCGTCAGGGGCACGACCACCCGCCTCAAGATCGACCAGATCCGCGCCGCCGGCGCGAAGGAGATCCACCTCCGCATCTCCTGCCCGCCCATCAAGCACCCGTGCTTCTTCGGCGTCGACTTCCCGGACCGCGAGCAGCTCGTCGCACACCAGCGGTCCATCGAGCAGATCCGCCAGCTGCTCGGCGTTGATTCCATCGCCTTTCTTTCGCTCGAAGGCCTGCTCGCGGTCGTCCACACCGATCGCGTGCCCGCCGAGCACTACTGCACCGCGTGCTATTCAGGGGACTACCCCATAGAGATCCCCGCGAGCCACCACAAGGAACTGCTGGCCAAGAACTGCTGAGCCGCCGGCATCGACAGCCCCGAGCCCGGACCACTGCCTCCACGCCGAGCCCCCCCGCCCCCACGCTGAGCCCCCCGCCCCCACGCCGAGCCCCGCCGCGCCGCACGACCGGAGCACGCCATGACCCGCGACCCGCACTCCAGCACCAGCGGCTACCCCGCCTCCGTCGATCGCCTGCTCGCCGCGTTCGAGAAGCTCCCGGGCATCGGGCGCCGATCCGCCGAGCGCCTCGCGTTCCATGTGCTCAAGTCGTCGGCCGACGAGGCGCTCGCGCTCGCGCGGGCCATCGAGGATGTCAAGTCCGGCGTCCGGCACTGCACGCGCTGCTTCAACTTCGCCGATGGCGATCTCTGCTCCATCTGCGCCGACCCGGCGCGCGATCACGCGCTCGTCCTCGTTGTCGAGCAGCCCAAGGACCTGTTCGCGCTCGAATCCACGGGCATGCACCGCGGCTCGTACCATGTCCTGCTGGGCAGGATCAGCCCACTTGATGGCGTCGGGCCCGAGGACATCACCGCCGCGGCCCTGCTGAAGCGCGAGCCGCTCAGAGAGGTCATCCTCGGGCTGAGCCCCACGCTCGAGGGCGATGGCACGGCCCTCTACCTCGCCGAACAACTCCGCAACAGGGGGGGCAGGGGGGGCGGGGGGGTGGCCATCAGCCGCCTCGCACGCGGGCTCCCGGCCGGGCGCGAGCTCGAATTCGCCAACAAGGCCGCGCTCGCCGATGCGCTCGAGGGCCGCCAATCGGTGAACTGAGCCCCCGCCATCGGCGATGCGCCGGCGCCGACGATGCCAACAAAACCATCGCGATCCCGCCAATGCCCGTGAATATGATCGCACGCGGCGCGTTGTCCCGGCGATGGCACCGCGATTGCAGGCGACGCTCCGTCGCACCGTCGCGGGCACAACGCCCCGAGGAATGACCCGTGAGCGGGATGCGATTCGAAACCAGCCAATCCATGAAGCTCGGCCAGCAGATGAAGCTGGCCCCGAGGATGATCCAGTCCATGGAGATCCTCCAGATGGCGCTGCCCGCACTCGAGGAGCGCATCGAGCAGGAACTCGAATCCAACATCGCCCTCGAGGTCGTCGAGCCGGGGATCAACACCGAGCCCCCGGGCGGCGACGACTTCTCCGATGGCTCCGACCGGGCCGCCGGAGCCGACGAAGACCGCATCGACCGTGGCGAACTCAATATCGAGAACAACGGTGGCGCGGATGACTTCGAACGCCTCGGGGCCTTCGAGAAGGACTACGGCGAGGCACTCGAGAACGAGTACTCCGCCTCGCCCTCGGCATCGCTCCGTGAGCAGGAGTACGAACCCACCACCTACTCCGCATCCCGCATGGCCGGCGAACGCGACGCGAAGATGGACGCGATGGCCAACGCCGCCGCGCGCGGAAAGTCGCTCGGCGAGTACCTGCTCGAGCAGTGGATGTTCGCCGATGTCGCCGAGGAACTCCGCGAGCCCGGCAAGGCCCTGATCGCCGCCATCGATGCCGACGGATACCTCCGCACCCCGATCGAGCAGGTCCGCGCCCAGATCCCCGGCGATGAGGGCGACAAGCCGACCATCGAGACGCTCGAGCGCGCGCTCACCGCGCTCCAGCTCTTCCTCGAACCGGCAGGCATCGGCGCCCGCGACACGCGCGAGTGCCTCCTGCTCCAGGTCGATGCCATCGAGGAGGAAGAGCCCGAGCGGGACCTGTCCGATGTGCGGACACTCATCTCCGACCACCTCGACGACCTGATCAACAACCGGCTCCCGAAGGTCGCCCGCGATTCCGGGCTCACCATCGAGCAGATCAAGCACGCCATCGAGTTCATGCGCCGGCTCGTGATCCACCCCGGACGCCAGCTCGCCTCCGACCCCGTCGAGTCCATCTCCGTCGATGCCATCGTCGAGTACGACGAGGATGCCGATCGGTACTACGCCTTCCTCACCGACGGCCGGCTCCCCAACCTCCAGCTCAACCGCGAGTACGCGGTCCTCTCGCGCGACCGCAACCTCCCCAAGCCAGACCGCGACTTCATCAAGACCAATCTGTCCAACGCTCAGTGGCTCATCGACGCCGTGCGCCAGCGCCAGCAGACGCTCCTCCGCGTCATCAATGTCGTCGTCGAGGCCCAGCGCGACTTCTTTGACCTCGGGCCCGAAGCGCTCAGGCCGCTGCCGATGACCCAGGTCGCCGAGCAGCTGGGCATGCATGTCGCCACCGTCTCACGGGCCGTCGCCGGCAAGCACCTGCAGACCCCCCGCGGCGTCTTCCCGCTCCGCAAGTTCTTCACCGGCGGCACCCAGACCGAGTCCGGCGAGGAAGTCTCGTGGGATGCCATCAAGGCCGCCATGCGCGATGTCGTCGACAACGAGGACCCCAAGAAGCCGCTCAGCGATGAGGCCATCGCCAAGGCCCTCAAGGCACGCGGCGTTGAGATCGCCCGGCGCACCGTCGCGAAGTACCGCGCCCAGCTCGACATCCCCCCGGCCCGCATGCGCCGCAAGTTCTGAGCAGCGCCCGTTCGCGCCACCACCGCGCTCGCGACCGGAACACCCACGCCGCAGCACCCGGGATTCCCCGATCCCACACGCGATGGATCCCCATCCATCGCCCGCGATGCCGCGCGCCCATCACGGCCCGGACTCGCCTTCCGGTATAGTGCCACCCCCTCGAAGCGACCGGACGACCCGGCCGCCCCGTGCCCCGCGCGCACCCTTCCGCGACGCTCGACCCCACAACCCTGAGGATGACACCATGAACACCGTGTCCAGGCACGCCCACCGCCGCACCGCCGCACCCATGACCGCCGGCGCGCCGCTGCCATTCCTCCTGCTCGCGCTGATCGGCGCCGCGATCCTCGCCGCCGCCTCCCCGACCGCGCTCGCCCAGGGCAATGTCCGGCTCCCGCGCATGCCCGCGCTCAGCCCCGACGGCGCCTCCATCACTTTCACATGGCGCGGCGACATCTGGATCATCCCCTTCGAGGGCGGGATCGCCAAACGCCTCACCGTCCATCCCAACGACGACCTGCACTCGGCCTGGTCGCCGGATGGGCGCACCATCGCCTTTACCTCCGCCCGCGATGGCGGACGCAACATCTTCCTCATGAACCCGGATGGCACCGATGTCCGCCAGATCACGCGGGAGGACAACTCGTTCTCCATCACGGACTGGTCCGCCGACGGGCGCCACATCCTCGCGCACTCCGTCCGCGAGGGCGATGTCTACCGCGAGTCCCGCCCGTATCGCATCGCCGCCGATGGTTCGGACATCGAGCGCCTGCACGATGCGTTCGGCTCCGAGCCCGCCATGTCGCCCGATGGGCGATGGGTTGTGTTCACCCGCGGCGGCGCGGGCTGGGACCGGCGCGGGTACCGCGGCCCGGACGCCCGCGACCTCTGGCTCTACGACACGCGCGATGAATCGTTCCGCCGCATCACCGACTGGCCCGGCAACGATGGCATGCCCCGTTGGGCGGGCAACGACACGATCGTGTTCGTCTCCGATCGCGAGGATGACACCTACAACCTCTATTCCATGCCGCTGGCCCGCGATGGTGCGCCCGCCGAAGCGCGCCGGCTCACCCGGTTCAAAGGCCGCGAGTTCTCCGATGGCGTCTGGTCGTTCGATGTCTCCCGCGATGGCAGGCGCATCGTGCTCCACGCGTGGGATGCCCTGCACACCATCGACCTGACCGCCCGCACCCCCGCGCCGCAGCCCGTCCGCGTGCTCGCCTCCGAGGACCTCACCGACCAGACGGAACTCCTCGATCTCGACCGCCGCGTCGATGAGGCCGCCCTCAGCCCGGATGGCAACACCATGGCCTATGTCGCCTACGGCGAGATCTTCGTCAGGAACATCGAGGACGACGACCGCCCCACCCGGCGCATCACCGATTCCCACGCCCACGACCGAGAGATCGCGTGGTCGCCCTGCGGCACCCGCCTGTACTTCTCCTCCGACCGCGAGGGCAGCTTCTCCATCTACGCCGCCACCGTCGAGACCACCCGCGGCGAGGTCCTCGAAGCCTTCGAGCGCGCCACCAACCCGGACAAGCCCGCGGACGAAGCACCGGAAGAGGCGCCGGAGCCCGAAGCCGACGACACCCCGGATGACAACCCGGACAACGACACCGACGAAGCCGCGGACGAAGATCCCGACGCCGACGCCGCCAACGACGATCGGGGCGACGAGTCCGACAAGAAAGACGAACCCAAGAAGAAGAAGGAACCGGAGACCACGCCCGGCCAGCGCTGGCAGGATGCGCTGACCTTCCGCATCGAGCCCGTGGTCCACACCGACGCCAACGAGTTCAGGCCCATCCCCTCGCCCGATGGCAACATGCTCCTCTACCGCCGCACCCGCGGCGACCTCATGCTCCACGACCTGCGCACCAACGAGTCGCGCCCCGTCTTCGAGCACTGGGACAACTGGATCGAGTACACCTGGGCACCCGACTCGAAGCACATCGCCTACAACCGCACCGACGAGAACTACAACGATGAGGTCTACATCGCCCCCATCGACGCCTCGTGGGAGCCGGTCAACATCACCAAGCACCCCAACACCGACGGCGCTCCCGCCTTCTCGGCCGATGGGAAGGTCCTCGCCTTCCTCTCACGGCGGATCAACTCCGAATCCGATGTCTGGATGGTCTTCCTCGACGAACGGCTCGAGGCCAAGACCGACTGGGAACTGGCCAAGTACTTCGAGGATGCGGCCAAGGCCGCCGCGAAGCGCAAGCCCATCCCCGTCCCGGACTGGCTCGCCCCCGCCGATGATGAATCCAACGCAGACGCCGACGCCGACACGGACGACAGCGACAACGAAGGCGACGACGACAAGGACAACGCCGACTCAGAGAGTGCCAACGCCGACGCCGAGGAGTCCCTCGCCGACCAGTGGTCGCTCGACGATGCCTACCTCCGCCTCCGGCGCATCACCTCGCTGCCCGGCAGCGAGTGGAACCTGGACATCTCCGGCGGCGGCGACCGCCTCGTGTTCACCGGCAACGATGGCGGGTCCGGGCTCTTCTCCGTCGACTGGCGCGGGCGCGACCAGAAGCGCCTCACCGGATCATCGTCCGTCCAACATGTCGGGCTCGATGGCAAGACCGTCGTCATCGTCCAGGGCTCGCAGGCCCACACCGTGCCGATCACCGGCGGATCCGTCGACACCCACTCCATGTCCGCGCGCATCCGCATCGATCTCCCGAAGCAGTCGAGCCAGAAGTTCCACGAGGCCGCGCGGTTCATGCACGACACCTTCTACCACCCGGACATGAAGGGCCTGGACTGGACGGCCCTGGCCGAGACCTACCACGACCTCGTGGCGCACGCCGTGACGCCCAGCGAGTTCGGCGATGTCGCCAACAGGCTCCTCGGCGAGCTCAACGCCTCGCACATGGGCATCCGACCGCCCGGCGACCGACCGGAGAACACCGAGTCCAACGGACGCCTCGGCGTCGACAGCGCCAAGCGTGAGGATGGCTTCCTCATCACCCGCGTGCTCGACAACTCCCCGGCCTCCAAGGGCCCGATGCGGCTCCACGAGGGCGATCTCATCCTCGCCATCGATGGCGAGCCGACCACCGAGCACGCGACGCTCGCCGCCGCCCTCGAAGGACGCATCGGCGATGAGGTCGTCCTGACCATCCGCAGGACGCCCGAGGGCGGCGAGTCGCCCATCGAGATGCCCATCCTCATCACCCCCATCTCGTACGGGGCCGAGGTCAACCTCCGGTACGACCAGTGGCAGTACGACAACGCCCGCATGGTCCACGAGCTCTCCGATGGCCGCCTCGGGTACCTCCACATCCGCGCCATGTCCGGCGGCGCGCTCATCGACTTCGAGCGCGACCTCTACGCCGCGGCCGAAGGGCGCGATGGGCTCATCATCGATGTCCGCAACAACGGCGGCGGGAGCACCGCCGACCGCGTCCTCGCTTCGCTCATGGTCAGGCCCCACGCCTACACCATCCCGCGCGGGGACGAGTCCGGCCGCACCGATGCCTACCCGCAGGACCGCCTGTTCATCCAGCGATACATCCGCCCCGTCAACATGCTCTGCAACCAGAAGTCCTTCTCCAACGCCGAGATCGTCTCGCACGCGTTCAAGACCCTCGAACGCGGCACCCTCGTCGGCGAGCAGACCGCCGGCGGCGTGATCTCCACTGGCGGCATCTCGCTCATCGATGGCACCTCCGTCCGCATGCCCTTCCGCGGCTGGTTCCTGCCCGATGGCACCGACATGGAGAACAACGGCGCCATGCCGCACATCCGCATCCCGATCACGCCCGCGGACGAGACCGCCGGGCGAGATCCACAGCTCGAAGCCGCCGTCGAGGACCTGCTCAAGCGGATCTGAACCCGCCCCTCGCCTCACGCACCCCCAACCGCACCGACACAGCCCCCGCCCCCAGGAGAACCCAGTGAACCGCACACCCATGAACACGCCGAGCCGCCTCCGCGCCGCGTCCATCCGGGCCGCCGCGATGCCCATCGCCGCCGGCATCGCCGCGCTGCTCGCCTCGCACGCCTCCGCGCAGATCATCCGCCCGGACGCGACCATGCTCCGCGAGCCCGGCGTCTCGCGCACCCACATCGTCTTCGGGTACGCCAACGACCTCTGGATCGTCCCGCGCGAGGGCGGCGCTGCGACCCCGCTCGCCTCCCCGCCCGGGCGCGAGCGCTTCCCGCGCTTCAGCCCGGATGGCAAGACCATCGCCTTCCAGGGCAACTACGACGGCGACCGCGACCTCTACACCATCCCCGTCGCCGGCGGGCCCGCCCAGCGCATCACCCACCACCCCGGCGAGGAAACTCTCCTCGACTGGATCAACGACGATGAGCTGCTCTTCCGCACCCCCGATCTCTCCGGGTACCGCAGGCTCGACCAGCTCTTCCGCATCAACGCCGATGGCGGGCACTACCGCCGGCTCCCCGTCGTCTTCGGCTCCGTCGGTTCCATCTCGCCCGACGGCGACACGCTCGCCTTCACGCCCTACACCCGCGATGAGCGCACCTGGAAGCGCTACCGCGGCGGCTGGGCCACCGACATCTGGCTCTTCGACCTCAACACGCTCGACTCCGAACGCATCACCGACTGGGAGGGCACCGACACCCAGCCCATGTTCGCGCCCGGGAACAACAACATCGTCTACTACCTCTCCGACGCGGGCCCCAACCACCGGCTCAACATCTGGTCGTACAACCGCCAGACCCGCCAGAAGCAGCAGGTCACCAACTTCGATCGCTACGACTGCAAGTGGCCCAGCATGGGCCCCGGCCCCGATGGGCGCGGCGAGATCATCCTCCAGAACGGCCAGGACCTCTACCTTATCGCCCTGCCCGGCGGCCAGGCCACGCGCGTCCAGGTCACCATCCCCGGCGACCGCCCCGCCATCCGTCCCATGACCATCGACGCGGCCGACCATGTCCAGGCCGTCTCCCTCTCGGCCACCGGCAAGCGCATCCTCGTCGAGGCACGCGGCGACCTCTGGTCGCTCCCCGCCACCGAGGGCGTCACACGCCAGCTCACTTCCACCTCCGGCATCGCCGAGCGCGATCCCGTCTCCTCGCCCGACGGCAAGACCATCGCCTTCTTCTCCGATGCCGAGGGCGAGTACCACCTCTACACCATGCCGCTCGACGCCTCGGCCCAGCCGTCCATCGCGGCCCGCCTCCCCGAGGGCTACTACTCGTCCATCGGGTTCTCGCCCGATTCCAAGCACCTCGTCTTCGGCGACAACGCCGGGCAGTACTGGCTGCACTCGTTCGAATCGGGGCAGACCCGCGTGATCACGCAGGACCTCTGGGCCTCGCTCGCCCCCGTCTCGTGGTCCCACGATTCCGGCTGGATGGCACTGCAGCTCGGCAACGAGAACAGCCACGACACCATCCACCTCTACGAGGTCGCCACAGGCACGCTCACCGAAGTCACCAGCGACATGATGCACTCGTCCAACCCCGTCTTCGACGCCAAGGGCGAGTTCCTCTACTTCGTCACGCCCCGCTCCTTCAACGGCGCGTGGTCATCCCTCCCGGGCGATGCCAGCATCGTCTTCGAGAACATGGACAACATCGTCGCCGTCCCCCTCCGCAACGATGTCAAGTCGCCCATGCTCCCCAAGTCCGACGAGGAAGAGCCCAAGGACGATGAGGATGACAAGGACAAGGACACGGACAAGGACAACGACAAAGAGGGCGATTCCGACTCCGACTCCGACAACGAGCCCGCCGACGAAGATGCCGATGCCGAGGACGACGCGGAAGACGCCGCCGACGACGCCGAAGCAGATGATGCCGATGCCGACGACGACAAGGAAGACGACAAGCCCATCATCACCATCGACCTCGAAGGCTTCGAGTCCCGCGCCATGCGCCTCCCCATGCCCGATGGCTCCTACGGCGGGCTCCTGGTCAACAAGGACAACGCCCTCGTCTTCTCCGAGTTCGGCGATGGCGGCGCCAAGCTCCAGATCTTCGACATGCACGCCGACGATCCTGAGGTCAAGACCATCATCGAGGGCTGGCGGCTCATCGCCGTCTCGGGCGACCGCGCCAAGGCCCTCGTCGGACGCGGCAACAACCAGGCCGTCATCAGCCTCAAGCCCTCCCAGAAGGCCGAGGACACCGTTCCGAAGGACGCCATGACCACCACCGTCGATCCGCGGCAGGAGTGGGAGCAGATCTTCGTCGAGACATGGCGGCTCTTCCGCGACTTCTTCTACACCGCCAACCTCCACGGCGTCGACTGGGAGGCCGTCCGCGCCGAGTACGAGCCCATGCTCGCCGACTGCGTCGTCCGCGACGACCTCACATGGGTCATCCAGGAGATGATCTCCGAGCTCAATGTCGGGCACGCCTACTACCGCCCCGGAACCCTGCTCGACCAGGAGCCCTCGCAGCCCGTCGGCATGCTCGGCGCCGACTACGAACTCGTCACGCAGGATGGCGCCACCGCCTACCGCATCACCAACATCGTCACCGGCGCGCCGTGGGACATCGATGCGAAGGGCCCGCTCTCCGAGCCCGGCGTCGATGTCAAGGAAGGCGACTTCCTCCTGGCCGTCAACGGGCGTCCCATCAACACCGACATCGACCCCTGGGCCGCGTTCATCGGGCTCGCCGGGCGCACCGTCGAACTGACCGTCTCCGACAAGCCCACCATCGATGACAGCGCCCGCCGCGTCCTCGTCACCACGCTGCGTTCCGAGACCCCGCTCCGCTTCCGCGAGTGGATCGAGTCCACGCGGAAGTACATCCACGAGCAGTCCGATGGCAAGATCGGGTACGCCTATGTCCAGAACACCTCACCCCCCGGCCAGACCGATCTCTACCGCCAGTTCGCCGGCCAGAAGAACATGGAAGCCATGATCATCGACGACCGCTGGAACGGCGGCGGATGGGCCATCGGCCCCGGCATCATGGTCGACATGCTCTCACGCAAGCGCACCAACTACTGGGCCGTCCGCCACGGGCGCGACTGGGCCTACCCCAACTTCTCGCACTCCGGACCCAAGGCCATGCTCATCAACGGGCTCTCGGCCTCCGGCGGCGACATGTTCCCTTACCTCTTCAAGCAGGCAAAGCTCGGCCCGCTCGTCGGAACCCGCACATGGGGCGGGCTCGTCGGGCTCTCCGGAAACCCCACGCTCATCGACGGCACCGCGCCGTCCATCCCCACATTCGCCTTCTACGAACTCGACGGCACATGGGGCATCGAGGGCCACGGCGTCGACCCCGACATCGAAGCCATCGACGACCCCTCGGCCCTCGCACGCGGACGCGATGCGCAGGTCGACGCCGCCATCGAGCACCTGCTCAAGGAGATCCAGCGCAACCCCTACCGCCGCCCGCCCACGCCCAAGGCGCCGGACCGCACCGGCATGGGCCTGCCCATCGAAGACCGCTGATCCCATCGCTCGCAGGATCCAGCAGTCACGTCAAATCATCCGATCGCACCACAAGACCGCCCCTCCGGGCGGTCTTTTTCACGCCCCCAACCCGTGCGCCCGCCCGCCCCCGGTACACTCACCGCCATGCTCGCGGAGATCGATCAGCAGGAATCACAGGCCATCGCCGACCTCAACGCCGCCGACACCGAACACGCCCTCGAACAGTGGCGCATCGCGTGGCTCGGCTCCAAGGGACGGCTCAAGGCCGCCATGGCCGCCATGAAGGATGTCCCAAAGCAGGACAAGCCCGCCTACGGCCAGCGCGTCAACGCCCTCAAACAAACCCTCGAAGCCGCCTTCGAGCAGCGCCAGGCCGACCTCGCTGGCGGCGCCGCCGGTCCGTCTGCGGGCCCCACGCGCGCCAGCGGTCGCAGTGGGGGGGGTGGGGGTGGGATCGATGTCACCGAGCCCGGCCTGCTCCCGGAACTCGGGCGTCGCCACATCATCACCCGCGTCCGGGCCGAGCTCTGCGAGGTCTTCGGCAGGATGGGCTTCGCCGTCGCCGACGGCCCGGAACTCGAGGATGACACCCACAACTTCTCGTTCCTGAACATCCCGGATGAGCACCCCGCCCGCGCGCCCATCGACAACTTCTATGTCGATGAGCCCGACGGCGCCCTTGATGCGATCTACGCGCGCGGCCCCGCCCGCACAAGCGAACGCCCGCGCATGCTCCGCTCCCAGACCTCCACCGTCCAGATCCGCATCATGCAGGATGCCGTCGCCAAAGGCTGGGGCCCGCCGCTCAAGATCGTCTCCCCGGGGCGCGTCTACCGCCCCGACACCGTCGATGCCACGCACTCGTTCATGTTCCACCAGATCGAAGGGCTCTACATCGACCGCGATGTCTCCATGCGCGACCTCAAGACCACCCTCTTCCAGTTCGCCCGCGCCTACTTCGGGCACGATGCCGAGATCCGCCTCCGCCCATCCTTCTTCCCCTTCACCGAGCCCTCCGCCGAGTTCGACATGAAGATCGCCCTGAACCCCGAGGATCCGCCCCGCTGGATCGAACTCGGCGGGTGCGGCATGGTCGATCCCAATGTCTTCGAGGCCGTGGGCATCGACCCGGAACAGTGGACCGGCTTCGCCTTCGGCTTCGGCATCGAGCGCATCGCCATGGGCAAGCACAAGATCCCCGACATCCGCATGCTCTACGAGAACGACCTCCGCTTCCTCCGCCAACTCTGACCCCCCCCCCCACCCCCCCCCCCCCCCCCCCCCCCCCCCCCCCCCCCCCCCCCCCGCCCCCCCCCCCCCCCCCCCCCCCCCCCCCCCCCCCCCCCCCCCCCCCCCC
>JBQLZO010000069.1:0-4075 GCA_052168315.1 Phycisphaerales bacterium
GATCTTCCGACGGGCAGGGGGTCTCTGACGGCGCCTTCGACCCACTTTCTGAATCGCGGCCAGACGACTTCGATGATGAGGATCTTGAGGCATGCGGCGACGGGGATGGCGACGAGCAGGCCGTAGAACCCAGCGAGGATGCCGCCGGCGAGTGATGCGAAGAGGACGGTCGGCGCATCCATGTTGGTGGCCTTGCCCTGGATGCTGGGTGTGAGGACATATTCGTCGAGGGCCTGGCCGATCATGTAGACGACGATGGGTGCGGCGAGCATCCACCACCATGTTCCGCGGAAGCCGTCGGGAGGGTCGAGGAACATGAGGAGGATCGCGGCGGGGACTCCGAGGATGGAGATGTAGGGGAAGAGGGCGAGGATTCCGACGATGAGGCCGAGGACGATGCCGGCGGGGACGCCGGCGATCCAGTAGCCGATCGAGAAAACGACGCACTGCACGGCCATGATGGTGAGCCGGCCGCGGATGAACGCGGAGGTGACGCGGTCCATCTTCTTGATGAGGTCGATGGTCTGGTCGCGGTGGTTCTCGGGGATGAGTTCTCTCCAGAAGGCGAGGATCTTTCCGAACCCGGTGGAGAAGAAGAAGAAAAAGAACGCGGTGAGGAAGGCGGCGAAGAGGATGAGGCCGATGGTCTTCCCTGTGTTGGCGGCGGTCTGGAGCGCCTGGACGGCGGTGCCGTAGGTCATGCTGGTGAGCCTGTCGGCGTTCTCCCGTGCCCACTTGGTGGCGGCCTGCTTGGTTTCCTGGTCGATGGCGACGCGCTTGCTTGCCTCGATGGCGATGGTCCGCCAGAGGCCTTCGGGAAGCCGGTCGTAGGCGGCGCGTGCGGCTTCGGGCTGGCGGGCGAGGTAGTCCTCATGGGAGAGCGAGCGGCGCGGGGTGGGCGGGGCGTTTGTGGTTGTTGGTGGCGCGGGCTCGGTGTCGGGAGTTGATTGGATGGGCGTCGATGGGTTTGGGGTGGCCTGGTCGTCGGGGGCCTGATCGCCGGAGGGCTGGTCGGCCTCGGGCTGTGTGGTGGTTGAGGATGCTTCGACGAACTGGACGGTGGCGCGGAGGTTGGTGCCGACGCTGCGGACGAGCTTGACGCCCTCGGCGGTTCCGAATCCGACGGCGAGGACGGTGGGGATGACGATGAGCAGCGCGGCCGAGACGATGAGGATGAGCGCGGCGACGGGCCTCGAGACGCCGCCCGTGCCGTGGGCGCGGCCCCTGGTGGTGCGCTCGCGGGTGAGCCACTGGACGACGGGCTCGAAGAGGTAGGCGAGCAGGAGCGCGAGGAGCATGGGGACGGTGACGACGCGGAGGGCGTAGCCGAGGTAGAGGAGGCCGATGACGGCGAAGACGACGGCGATGTCGCGGAGGGGCTGGATCTCCCAGAGGTGCAGGCGCGGCCAGTCGGCGTTGCCGGACGGGGGCTGCTCCTCGGTGGCGGCCAGCTCGGTCGCCTTGTCGGTCTGGGCGTGCGGTGACCTGGATTCGCCCTTTGTTGGCCGCTTGCTCATGCGTCGAAGTTAGCGGCGTGGGGGCGGGTTGTCACCGGAGGGGCGAGGTCCGGCGCGGCGATGGCGCGGTGGGATGGGGGTCGCCCGGGCGGGAGCGATGGGTCGTTGGAGGTGGCGTTGGGTGTGCGCAGCGCTTCAGCAGACACCGGGCTCGCCGAAGGCTTCTTCGAAGTCGAAGACCTTGGAGAAGTCCATGAGCGAGTCGTCGTCGGTCTTGCTCATGAGGCCGGCTTCGACGAGGAGGAAGACGATGCGTCCGAAGTCGTCGGTGCTGCGGATGCCCCATCGCTGGAGGACGGTGCGTGCGAGCTGGCCGTACTGCTTGATGGCGAAATCGCGGAGCCCGAGGCAGAGCTGTTGTCCGGAGACATGCTGTGCCGGGGATTCTCCGAAGGCATCGTCGATGCCGTCGAGGTCTTCCTGTTCGACATCGAACAGTCTCTCGACGGTGAATCGGAGGCCTTCCTGCACGAATGCGAAGGCGTGGGGCGGGAAGCCCGCGCACCGTTCTTTGACCTGGTCCCAGATCAACGCAGTCTCCGCGTTCATCGGCCACACTCCTGCCGCGACAGCCGCGCACTTCCACCATGCGCTTGATGCCACGCGTCCCACCACGCGGCGATGAATGCTATCGGTCAATGGGCGTGGAGCCACCACAATCTGCGCGCGCGATCCACCATGGATCGGGAGTGCGGGACAGGATCTCCACATCTTGTGCACGGGGTGCGCGACATCGCAACGGGCGGGGTTCCCTGACGCGGCCCGAACACCGATTGGATTGGGCGATGGGCGGGGAATGGTGGTGCGCGCGCGGGGTGATCGGCGGTTCAGGTGTTGGAGAGGATGAATCGGAGCGGCGCCTCGGCCCATTCGCCTGCGTAGTCGATGCCGATGCGCGGGGCGGTGGTGATGCGGGCGCTGGGGATCGGCGCGGACTGTTCGATCCAGAGTTGGTTGGAGGCGCAGAGGTCGTGGGCATCGAGTGATCGGTCGATGCGCATGGCCTGGCAGAGTTTGGCGGGGCCGTTGAGGAGTTGCGCGGCGGGGATGGGGGCGCGGGCGCGTGATGCGGCGGTTCTGTTGGCGGTGAGTTGTTCGATGCCATCGACGGGTCGGGCTGCGCGGATGAGCACGGCGGCGGGGTGATCGGCGCGGAGGCACGAGACATTGAAGCAGTGATGCATGCCGTAGGTGAAGTAGACATAGGCGGTGCCGGGCGCCTGCCACATGGACTCGTTGCGTGGTGAGCGATGTCCGCGGCGTGCGTGGGAGGCGAGGTCTTCGGGTCCGATGTAGGCCTCGGTCTCGGTGATGGTGGCGGCGAGGCGGTGGTGTTGGTCGGTGATGCGGACGATGGTGGCACCGAGAAGGGCTTGGGCGACGGCGGCGGCGTCGCGCGCGAACATGGCGCGTGTCCATGGGCGGACGGGCGCGATGCCGGGATCGTCAGGCGGCATACGAGTGCAGGCCCGGGAGGAGGAGGTTGACGCCGATGAAGTTCCAGATCATGGCGAGCAGGGCGATGATGGCGGCGATGGCGAGCCAGCGTGCGATGCGGCGCGGTTCGGCGGCGCGGATGTGCACGGCGGCGAGGACGATGAGCCAGAGGATGAGGGAGAAGGTCTCCTTGGGATCGAAGGCCCACCATCGTCCCCATGCCGAGTGGGCCCACCAGGCGCCGAGGGCGATGCCGATGGTGAGCAGCGCGAAGGAGAGGTCGGTCATCCTGCGCATGGGTGGGATGAGCGCTTCGCGCCGGGACGCGATCCATGTGATGGCGAGGGCGGCGTTGATGACGATGGCGGCGTAGCCGGCGATGATGATGCCGACATGCCATGCGAGCAGGTCGGCGGATGCGAGGATGCCGGCCTCGCGTTCGATGAGCGCGCCGGGCGTGGGCACACCCGCGGCGATGATGGCGAGGATGGTGGTGGCGGCGGTGCAGGCGGTGCCGATGGTGCGGTTCGTGGGGGTGCCGCGTCGGGCGGAGCGGCAGGTGATGATGAGCGCGGCGAGGGATGCGAGGGCGGTCATGAGCATGAGCGCCTCGTGGAGGTTGTGCATCGGGATGCGCGCGGCGATGAGCCCGCGGATGATGAGTGCGGCCGTGGCGATGGCGGTGATGGTGGCGGCGGCGGTAATGCGGAGGACGGGGGCGTGGGTGAGGGGTTTGGCGCGGGCGCGGGTGGCGGCGGCGAGGATCCAGACAGCGCCGATGGCAGTCACGAGCCAGAGGAGGAGGTTCTGGTCGTCGGCGCGTTCGAGTGTTGTGCGGAGCGGGGCGGCGAGGGTGGCGGTTGGTGGCTGGGTGTTGGAGTCGGTGGGGAGTGGTGGGCCGTGGATGAGGGCGAGTGCGGTTTCGACGCGGTCGAGGACGAGGTTTGCGTCATTGAGGAGTCGGGGGTCTGCGTGATCGGAGCGCATGGCTTCGGCGATGTGGCGCATGACGGTTTCGACGGGGACTCGTTGGCCGGCGCGGTATTGCTGGGTGTTGGGCTCGGGGGTGTTGGTGGTGTTGGCGGTTTCGAGCGCGGCGGCGTGGAGGAGTGTGTCGAGGA
>JBQLZO010000070.1:0-11689 GCA_052168315.1 Phycisphaerales bacterium
CTTTTTTCCGCTCGCGGCGCTTTTCGGGCTGGGGGGGGTTGGGGGGGCTGGGGGGGGGTGCCCGGAGTGTGGTGGGGTGGTGTCGTTTGCCCGGGCGCCGCGGCGGTTCGAGGTGTGCCGTTGCGCTGGGTGCGGGGCGGAGTTGGAGGTCACGGGCGTGTCGCCGCTGGTGCTGGCGGTGGCGCCGGAGATCGAGGAGGACTGGGGCGAGTGAGGGAATGGGTGGGCGGGTGTGGCGGGGGGTGTTTTTGCTGGGCGTGGTGGTGTCGGTGTGGCGGTGTGTTTGTTGTTGCCCGCGGCGCGGGCTCTGTATGGCAATGGAAGGGGTTGAGCGATGAGGGTTGCGATGTTGCACACGCGGATCCGCTTGGAAGAGCGGATGCTGCTGGATGAGTTCGAGCGGCGCGGGGCGGGGGTGGCCCTGCTGCACGCGGATGAGCTGGTGCTGGATCTGACGGGCGATGCCCCGCCGCCGGTGCCGCCCGGGTGCGTGGTGCTGGACCGGTGCCTGAGCCACACGAAGGCGCTGGCGATTCTGCATGTGCTGGAGGCGCAGGGTGCGGTGTGCATCAATCGTCCAGGCGTGGTCGAGACCTGCGGCGACAAGCTGCGGACGACGGTGGCGCTGGCGGGGGCGGGTGTGGCGAGCCCGCGGACGATCGCGGCGTTCAGCGCGGAACAGGCAGTGGAGGCAGGCGAGGCGCTGGGGTATCCGCTGGTGCTCAAGCCGACGGTGGGATCGTGGGGTCGGATGGTGTCGCGGATCAACGATCGCGATGCGCTGGAAGCGGTGGTGGAGCACAAGATGACGCTGGGCGGGATCCACCACGGCGTGGTGTACCTGCAGGAGTTCGTGCGCAAGCCCGGGCGGGATATCCGCGCGTTCGTGATCGGCGATCGGGTGGTGGCGGCGATTGGTCGGGCGAGCGCGCACTGGATCACGAACACCGCGCGGGGCGCGACGACGCACGCAGTGCCGGTGACGGATGAGATCAATGACCTGTGCGTGCGGGCCGCGCGGGCCGTGGGTGGTGGGGATGGGGGCTGGGTGCTGGCGATCGATCTGCTGGAGCATCCGGAGCGGGGGCTGATGGTGAACGAAGTGAACTCGACGATGGAGTTCCGGAACTCGGTGGCGCCGACGGGCGTGGACATCCCGGGGCTGCTGGTGGAGCTGGCGCTGGAGCGGGCGCGGGGCGTGGTGCCGGGCGCGGCGTGTGCGCCGGTGGGAGGTGCGGCGTGATGGGTGCTGGCGATGAAGAGCGAAGTGGGGAGCGCCTCCGCATCGGGATCGTGGGGGCGACGGGGTACACGGGGGGCGAGCTGATGCGGCTGCTGGTGATGCATCCGCGTGTGGAGATCGCGTGGGCGACCTCGCGCGGGCGCGCGGGGTGGCCGGTGTCGAGCGTGCACCCAGCGCTGCGGGGGTTCTGCGATCTGGCGTTCGTGGCGCCCGATGATGTGGAGCCGGTGGATGTGGTGTTCCTGTGCGTGCCGCACGGCGAGTCGGCGGGGAACATCGAGCGGTACGCAGCGCTGGGCGAGCGGGTGATCGATCTGTCGGCGGACTTCCGGCTGTCGGATCCGGCGTTGTACGAGCGGACCTACGGGGCAGCGCATCCGTGCCCGGGGTGGCTGGACCGGTTCCGGTACGGGCTGCCGGAGGGCGGTCGGGAGTCGCTGCGTGGGGCGCGGTGTGTGAGCGGTGTGGGGTGCAACGCCACGGCCGTGAACCTGGCGCTGCTGCCGCTGGCGCGGGCGGGGGTGATCGAGCGTGTGGTGGCGGATGTGAAGGTGGGGTCTTCGGAAGCGGGGGCCGAGCCGAGCGCTTCGAGCCACCATCCGGAGCGGGCGCGTTCGCTGCGGACCTTCGCGCCCACCGAGCACCGGCACGAGGCGGAGGTGCGGCAGCTTCTCGGCGATGGGTTCGATCTGCACTTCACGGCCACGACTGTGGAGATGGTGCGCGGGGTGCTGGCGACCTGCCATGTGTTCACGCGGGAGCCGCTGGGCGAGCGGGATGTGTGGTCGCTGTACCAGCGGGCGTACGAGGATGAACCGTTCGTGCGGGTGGTCAAGGAGCGTCGGGGGATGCACCGGCTGCCGGATCCTCGGATCGTGGCGGGCACGAACTTCGCGGATGTGGGGTTCTGCGTGCAGGCGGGGACGAACCGGATCGTGTCGCTGTGCGCGATCGACAACCTGGGGAAGGGCGCTGCGGGGAGCGCTGTGCAGAGCATGAACCTGGCGTGCGGGTTCGATGAGCGCGATGGGCTCTGGAGCCCGGGGGTTCATCCGTGCTGAGGGTGGAGATGATTGGTGGATGGGTGTGTGGGGGGATTGATGTTGGACCTGGTGTTGGGTTGAGGGCTCGTATCAGAACCAGAAGTAGAGACGGATGAGGAGACGGGCCGGAGGCCCATCCCACCGAGATCGGTAGGGTTCTGAAACGAGGTCTTCGGCGTGGCTTGCGGAGGATGTTGCGATGATCGTTGTGAAGATCGGCGGCGCGGAGGGGGTGGGGCACGAGCGGGTGTGCGATGATGCGGCGGAGCTGGTCGCGTCCGGCGAGCGGATGGTGCTGGTGCATGGGGGTTCGCACGAGACGAACGAGCTGGCCGAGGCGCTGGGGCATCCGGCCCAGTTCGTGACCTCGCCGGGCGGGCACACGAGCCGGCGGACGGATGCGCGGACGCTGGAGATCTTCCAGATGGCGTGCATCGGTCGGCTGAACAAGCGGATCGTGCTGGCGTTGCGGGCGCGGGGCGTGGATGCGATCGGGCTGAGCGGGATGGATGGCGGGGTGTGGAGCGGGAAGCGGAAGGCGGCGATCCGGATCGTGGAGGATGGGGTGACGCGGATCCTGCGGGATGACTACACGGGGACGGTGGAGACGGTGAACGCGGGGTTGCTGCGCGGGCTGCTGGATGCGGGGTACACGCCGGTGCTGTCGCCGCCGGGGATCAGCGAGGCGTTCGAGGCGATCAATGTGGATGCGGATCGCGCGGCGGCGCGGACGGCCGGGGCGCTGGAGGCCGGGGCGCTGGTGATTCTCTCGAATGTGCCGGGGCTGCTGCGCTCGTTCCCGGATGAGGGGTCGCTGATTCGTTCGCTGGGCGCGGCGGATCTCGGGTGGGCGATGGAGCTGGCGGGGGGTCGGATGAAGAAGAAGGTGCTGGCCGCGCAGGAGGCGCTGGAGGCGGGCGTGGGTCGCGTGGTGCTGGGCGATGGGCGGTGCGAGCGCCCGATCCGGGCGGCGCTGGAAGGGGCGGGCACATGCGTGGCGTGATGGATGCGGCGTCGGATGCGGTGGGGGTGGAGGTGCTGCGCGAGATGGTGTCGATCCCGAGCGTGTCGGGGGATGAGCGCTGCGCGGTGGAAGCGCTGGTGCGGTGGATGGAGTCGCTGGGGTATCGCGCTTCGATCGATGGTGCGGGGAACGCGGTGGGCGAGCTGGGCAGCGCAGCGCCTGGGGCGCGGGAGGTGATGCTGCTGGGGCACATCGACACGGTGCCGGGCGCGATCGCGGTGCGCGAGGTGGATGGTGTGCTGTGGGGGCGCGGGAGCGTGGATGCGAAGGGGGCGCTGTGCGCGTTCGTGTGCGGGGCGGCGCGGGTGGCGGTGCCCGATGATGCGCGGGTGGTGGTGGTCGGCGCGGTGGGCGAGGAGACGCCGAGTTCTCCGGGCGCTTCGTTCGTGCGGGATCGTCGCGCGGAGCCCGCCTGCGTGCTGATCGGCGAGCCAAGCGGGTGGGACCGGTTCACGATCGGGTACAAGGGTCGGCTGATCGTGGAGGCGCGGTTCGAGCAGGCGTGCGGGCACTCGGCCGGCGCGGCGGGGAGCGTGGGGGATCGCGCGATTGAATGGTGGAACGGCGTGAAGGCGTGGAGCGAGCGGGCGGGCGCTGGTGGTGGTGATGCGGGCGTGTTCGAGCGCGTGCAGGCGACGGTGCAGGCGATGGAGACCGAGACGGATGGGCTGATGGATCGGGCGCGGCTGGTGGTGGGGCTTCGGCTGCCGTGCGGGGTGTCGCCGGAGGATGCCGAGTCGGCGATCCGGGCGCTGACGCCGGGAGGTGTTGGGGTGCGCGCGAGCGGGCATGCCCGGGCGCATCGGAGCGATCGTTCGTGCGCGCCGGCGCTGGCGCTGGCGGGGGCGATCGGCGATGCGGGTGGGCGCCCGCGGGCGGTGGTGAAGACGGGGACCTCGGACATGAACACGCTGGCGGCGCGATGGAGCTGCCCGATCGTGGCGTACGGCCCGGGGGACAGCGCACTGGACCACACGCCGGAGGAGCGGATCGAGATCGCGGAGTATGTGCGGTCGGTTGGTGTGGTGGCGGGGGCCGTGGGGGCGCTGGTGGGGGCTGGGGTTGAGGGGGGTGCCGGTGCTGGCGTGGAGGAGGGCGTGGGCTGGAAGGGGCGGTGAGGGAGAGCGGGGCGGGCGATGAAACCGCTGGGGGTCGCGCCCGAACGAACCGTGTGATGTGATGTCGTGGGCGTGGTATGCATCGCCCCCTGAGCATTGGTGATCCGTGTTGCCGGCCGGGAGTGCTCCATGCCCGATGCCCCTGCGACTTTCGAGTGTTCTTCGCCGGGGGCGGGGTCCGGCTCGGAGGATGGGCGGCGGTCGGTGTGCGTTTACTGCGGGTACGACCGGAGTGGGCTTGGCGAGGCGGCGGTGTGTCCGGAGTGCGGGGTGGCGCCGCTGGCGCCGACGCCGGAGCTGATCGCGTGGCGGGCGCGGGTCGGGCGTTCGGCGGGGCTCATGGGGCGGAGCGCGCGGAGGGCGCTGGTGGTGGCGGTGGGCGCGTGCGTGCTGCTGGCAGGGCTGATCCTCGGTTCGGCTGTGCTGCCGACGGGTCTGGCGGGCGCAGCGCAGGCGCTGCTGGACACGCTGGGTCCGCTGCTTCGGCTGGCGATCGGTTTGGCGGTGCTCGGCGGCGTGCTGGGGATCGTGCTTGGCGCGTGGGGCGCGAGCGCGCCGCATCCGGTGCGGGAGGATCTGGCGGGCGCGAGCGCGCTGGTGCGGATCGCGGGGGTTGGGATGGTCGGGGCGCTGCTGCTGAGGCCGTTGGTGCTGGATCGGCTGCGCCCGCCGCACGCGGGGCTGATGGCGCACGCAGCGCTGGTGCTGGGGCTGTTCGCGCTGGCGTTCGCGCTGGCGATGCTGGGCGAGCGGTGGAAGCGGACGCCGGCGGCGGTGCGGCCGGCGTGGCGGGAGCGGGTGCTTGCGATCGGGATTTGGGGCGTGCGGGTGTATGCGCTGGGCGCTGGGGGGATGTTCGCGTACCTCGTGATCACGCGGGGGATGATGGGGTCGGGGGGATCGGTGCTGGGGACGATCACGCCGACGCACTTCACGCTGCCGGTGATTCTGGGGGTGCTGGCGGTGCTGGGGGCGGGGGTTGGGCTGGCGAATGTGGTTGGGTCGCGCGTGGAGTAGGTGTGCTGGGATGGGCGAAGGCAGGCAAGAGTAGAGTTCGTTGCTAGCTCTCTTTGATATCATCCGTTGAATGGCTGAGCCTCTCCCATTCTTTGGTCGTGAAGAAGAGTTGGCCGCACTGGCCGAGCGTGCGCGGTCGCCCGGAGTGACGATCGTGTCCGGGCCGCCGATGATCGGGAAGTCTCGGCTGCTGCGCCGGTTCGTGGAGATCGAGCGGGCGCGACCAGGGCGGGTCGTGGGTCTATTCATCGCTGGTGAGGCCGAGCGTGATGTCCTGCGTCGAACGATTGTCAACGCGTACGAGTTCTGGTTGCGCGATGCCAAGGCGGTCGAGAGACTCCGGACGGTCTGGGAGCAACAGAAGGCGGGTCTGCCCAAAAGAGTTGCGCGAGCCTTTGGGAGCATCTTCGGCGCTGTGGCTGAGGATGCGCAATTACCCGGTGCGAAGACGATCGGCACTGCGATCAACGAGACGATCGATGCGGCGATTACTATCAGCGATGATCTGCGCATGGGGGGGCAGCAGATCACGCCGCTGGAGTCGGAGGAGGCGCGGGCGCTGCTCGGCCTGATCACGGCTTCTGAAGGGTCGCCAGTCCTACTGGTAATCGACCAGTGGGATGATACGATGTCGCTTCGGCACGACGCGGCGACGATCAAAGCGTTTGTTCGGAGCGTGCGCGAATGGCCACCGTTGCATGTCGTGCTGCATCTGCGCGACCCGAAGCAGGATGGCGACCCGAACAGCACTGATCCGAGCGCTGCGTCGGTCACTCGGAGCTGGGTCCGCGCCGGACACGCCGTCGAAATACCAATTGATCGAATCGACTTCGATGGTGAGCAAGAATCAGTAACAAGAACCCGACATGAACTGCTCCACTACCTTCAGCACCATGTGCCGGGTGCAACTAGAATGGATCAGCGAGCGTTACTAGGCCATATCGCTGGGAATCCTGCTGTGCTCGACCGTTGGCACGGCGCTTCGGTATTAGAGAGAGCGGACCCAGAGGCGCTGGCTCGGCTCGCCTGCAACGCGCACGCGTATGCCTATCCTGAAGTTGAGCGCTGGCTCGTTGAGCTGTGGCGCGATCGTGAACAATCGGACCAACATCGCCACCGGTTCCGGATTGCTCTCATTCTGGCGTGCCTGCCTGGATCACTCACACAATCTGGATGGGATGCGATCGTGCAATGCCTGCTCAACGACGTCTCATTGAGTGCCATCACGGACCTTCAATCACTGGGGCTTCTTCAAGAAGGAGCCGATGGCACGCCAAGTTACGGACACCCCACCAGACAGCTTGCAGCAAGACTGCGGGTGCTCGACAATACTGAGGGGATCCACGCGGAAGCACCCAAGCTTCTTTACCATTCGCGAGATGCCATAGAGCGATTTGTGCTCGATCTTGTTGAAGCATCAAATATTGATGCCGGTCTCGCCGGTGATCAGGGGGTGATCGCTCGCCAAGAACTGGTTGTATCGCTGTGCCCCATCTTTGGGCCACTGGGCGCCGGTGCGCTGGTTCGTTCGCTCGGAATGGCGACAGCGACTCTCTTCAGGCGCGAATGGTCGGACGAATTGCTCACGAGGCCAAAGGTATCGTTTAGAGCACTTGGACCCATTGCGCGTGACACGCTTGCAACTGGGCTGACCAACGCGATCGCTGGCCGCGGATTTGACTTTAATCGTGCCGATAGTTTGCTTGAAGAATTGCGGGCGCTGCGAGAGGCACACCCGGGTGATGCGACCATCAGAGACCGGCTCGCTTGGGGGCTATTCAATGCGCTCAGCCACAGCGGTACTGACTTTGCTCGTTCCGATGGTTTACTTGAGGAATTGCGGGCGCTGCGAGAAGCACACCCGGATGACGCGACCATCAGAGACCGGCTCGCCAGGGGGCTGTTCAATGCAAGCAATCACAGCAGCTCTGACTTCGCTCGTTCCGATGGTCTGCTGGAGGAATTGGGCGCGCTGCGAGAAGCACACCCGGATGATGCGACCGTCAGAGACCGGCTGGTCAGCGGGCTATTCAATGCTCTCTGCGACAGCGGTCCTGACTTCGTTCGTGCCGATAGGCTGCTCTCTCGGTTGCGGACGCTGCAGGAGGAGTACCCGGCAGAAGCGCGTGTCAAAGCGGACTTCGCCAGAGGGCTGACCAACGCGATCGCTCTCACCGGCTCAGACTTCGACCGTGCCGATGGGCTGCTGAGGGAGATGGCAGCGATCGATCCCGCGGGATTCGATAAAGGTGTGCTTGAAGATAGTATGGTCCGAGCGATCGGAGCATCGATGAAGAGTGCTATTGTTCATCGCAATGTCCAGCGTGCAGTATTGATGGCCGAGCGATTCGTGCCGCTTCGTGGAGCGCTGTATTGTGAGAACTCGCCTGTCGATTCCGTGCGATCCGTTATTCGTGGGGCGATCAATCTGGCGATCGAGCTTGATGCCGAGGATGCCGGGCGTCGGTTGATCGCGATCTCACGGGCGCTGTTTGAGCATTGAGCGTGTAAAGTCGAAGCCACCCGCACCCCGAGGCATGAAGGCGAGCACCGTTGGCTGGTGTGTTCATCTTCATCTTCACCGGTGCCTGATATCCGGTGCCTGATGCCTCGCTGCACCTTCACATCTTTCGGCTCACGGCTTCCCGATCATCTTCCCATACCGGTCCACCTCGATCAGTTCCGCGTTGCCTTCGGGGACGACGGGGAACTTGGCCTTGCCGTTGAGCTTGGCGCCTTCGGCGTTGGTGGTGAAGTGTTCGCCCTGCCAGGAGGCGGGGTAGTTCTTGTCGTCCATGTCGAGGGCGTGGGTGGTGGGGTGGAGGGGGCGGAAGGTGTCGAGCATCACGGCCAGTTCGCCGGTCCAGTCTTCCTTGAGGGACTTTTCGACGGTGCCGGGGTGCGGGCCGTGGGGGATGCCCTGGGGGTGCAGGGTCATGGAGCCCATCTCGATGCCCTTGCGTGAGCCGAAGTTGCCTTCGACATAGTAGAGGACCTCGTCGGAGTCGAGGTTGGAGTGGTTGTACGGCACCTTGATGGCGCGGGGGTGGAAGTCGAGCTTGCGCGGGCAGAATGAGCAGACGACGAAGTTGTGGGCCTCGAAGGTCTGGTGGATGGGCGGGGGCATGTGGAGCATGCCGGTGATGGGGGCGAAGTCGTCGACATTGAAGATGTAGGGGTAGTAGCAGCCATCCCAGCCGACGACATCGAGCGGGTGGTAGTGGTAGTGGTACTTGTGCATGGAGTTGCGCGCCTTGACGCGGACCTCGAAGTCGCCGGACTCATCGAAGGTGAGCGGGAGCTGGGGGAGGCGGAGGTCGCGCTCGCAGTAGGGCGAATGCTCGAGGAACTGCGATGTGGTCTTGGACATGTAGCGCGGCGGGGGCGCGATGTGCGAGGCGTTGCAGGTCTCGATGACGATGAACTTGCCGAAGGGCATGGAGGCCTTGGTTTCGCCCTGCGGCCGGTCGGTGTCGGCGAGCTTGTTGAAGACGATGCGATAGATGGTGCCCTTGGGGAGGAGGATGTAGTCCTTCGGGCCGAACTCGAGGGTGCCGAACATGGTGTAGACGGTGCCGGAGCCGAAGTGGACGAAGAGGAGTTCATCGCCCTGGCCGTTCTTGTAGTGGTAGGTGATCTCGGGTTCGGCGGGGTTGCAGATGGCGAACTCGCAGTCGGCGTTGCCGAGCAGGACCTTGCGGCCGGTGACGGGATCGCCCTCGGGCTTGATGCCGGCGGACTTGAGGTGCCGCATGCGCATGACTTCGGTTTCGACATACTCGGGCTTGGTGGAGTAGAGGACCTCCCAGCCGTAGACCTGGGTGGGTGGGTGGATGTGGTAGAGGGTGGAGGTGGGGCCGACGAAGCCTTCGGTGCCGAAGACTTCCTCGGAGTAGAGCGCGCCATCCGGTCTGCGGAACTGGGTGTGGCGCTTCTTGGGGATGGTTCCGAGTTTGGTGTAGTACGGCATGGTGGCTCCGATCTCTGTCGTCTGGCTGTCGTCATCCTGCCCGGTCGGCGGTCTGGTGGGCGTGGTCCGCGGCGGGCGGCTCCGGGGTGCGGGGCGGCGGCATCGGCGCGCGGTCGCGCTCGGGCGGGTGTTCTTTGGGATGGTACCCGTGTGGTGCGGGCGGGCGGGGGAATGGTGTGCCGGGGTTGGGCAGGGTTGAGTTGGGGCCGGAGGGTTGATTTTGTTTGGATTTTGATAGGGGTGCATGCGGGTTGATGGGGTGCCGTTGACCCTTGACACAGTGACTGTTGAAACAGATAATTAGGACATGCGACGGTCAGACGGGACATCTGAGAACGGGTCGGGGCATGCGGCGGGGACCGGTCCCGGCGGTGGCGTTGGGGGCGGCGCGATCGGCGGTGCGGACGCGGGGCGGGGCGATGCCAAGGGTGGCGGTGGGCGTGAGCGTGGGCGTGGTCGGGTGCTGCCTGAGGGTGATTGCGAGGGGGTTGGCGAGCGTGTGGAGCGGGCGGGTGGGGAGCGTGGGCCGCGGAACTTGGCCGAGGAGGTGGGGAAGAGCCGGGCGTTTTCGTGTCCGGCGCAGGAGGCGTATCTGAACCTGGTTCGGACGCACGAGTCGTTCGAGGGCGAGTTCGAGCGGTTTTTCAAGGAGCACGGTCTTTCGCACTCTCAGTACAACGCGCTGCGGATTCTGCGTGGTCATTCGCCGAAGGCCGTGGCGTGTTCGGTGATCGCGCGGGAGATGGTGACGCGTGAGCCGGATATCACGCGGCTGATCGATCGTCTGGAGCGTGCCGGATTGGCAGAGCGTGCGCGTTGCACGCAGGATCGTCGTGTGGTGCGTGTTCGGATCACGGCGAAGGCGTTGTCGTTGCTGGAGCGATTGGACGAACCGGTGATGCGGATGCACCGTACGCAGTTGGCACACCTTTCGCATGAGGAGCTTCGGGTGCTGAGCGATCTGCTGTTCCGTGCGCGGCATCCGGGCGCGGCGGCGGCGGATGGCGGCGGTGGTGTTGGTGATTGAGGCGGCGGTGGAGGGTGTTCTGCGTGGTTCGCTGAGGCGGATAGCGCGGGTTTGGTGGGTGGAATCGGGTGGGATTCCGAGGGGATTGCCGGGGGTGCGGGTGGGGTGAACGAGCTCTCTTCTCCTCCGCGGTGTGCCGGGCCATGATGCTCGGCACACCGTTTTTTCTGGGCGTGTGCGCGTGCGCAGCGCGTTGTGGGGCGGGGCGTGGGGTGATGGGCCCGGGGGATTGGCGTTGGGGTGAAACCGTGGGATTCAGTGGCGGAATAAGTGTGGTGTGAGATCGGTTTGTTTGAGACGGAAGTGGGAGTGTGGGGCGGGACGAATGCGAACGGCTGATCGGGAACACTGATCGGTTGGATTGGACGACCGGACCACTGAACGAACAACGACGGCGGGACAGACCGCAGCGTGATGGGATTGGAGAGCACTCCATCGCGCACGCCCCGCCGGAACACCAGCGCATCCTCTCCTCTGCCGCGTCGCCCGGAACTCCGGGCGACGCGGTGTTTTTGGTGCGCGTGGCGTTGTGCGTGCGATGTTGTGGGATCAGTTGCGGGTGGCGTTCAGGGCGTTGGTGAGGTTGATGAGTTCGTTGACGACGCCCTGGACGGCGGCGCGCTGCTTGTCGTTCTTGAGGGTGCCATCGTCGTTGAAGGCTTCGTGGGCTGAGGCGAGGGCGAACTGGGTGGGGCAGACGAAGGCGCCGATGTTTCCGAAGATGGATCGGACGGTGACGAGCCCGCGGAGCCCGCCGAGGGCGCCTGGTGATGCGGCGAGGAGCCCGATGGCCTTGCCCTTGAAGCACTCGAGTGGCTTCTCATCGTCGCGCGGGCGCGAGGCCCAGTCGATGGCGTTCTTGAGCAGGGGCGTGATGGAGGAGTTGTACTCGGGGCAGGAGATGAGGAAGCCATCGTGCTCTTTCATCAGACGCTTGAGCTTGAGGACGGATTCGGAGTGGCCCTGTTCTGCTTCGACATCCTCATCGAAGATGGGGAGGTTGAGTTCCTTGAGGTTGAGGCGTGTGACCTTGGCGCCGTTGGCTTCGGCCATGGTGGCGGCGGCTTCGGCGAGGGCTCGGTTCCATGAGTTCTTCCGGCCGCTGCCGGCGAAGGTGAGGATGCGTGGCTGGGGCATCGGGTGTTCTCCGTTTGGTGGTGGGTGCGTGTGATGGACTGTGTGCGTCGTGATCGGGTTGATGGTTGAGGGTTGGTGGTTGGGGGGATTGGGGGGGTTGAGGGGGGTTG
>JBQLZO010000071.1:0-22784 GCA_052168315.1 Phycisphaerales bacterium
GGGTTGGGGCGTTGGGGCCGGGTGGGGGTGGGATTGGGTTGGGGAGTGGGATTGGGTTTGGATTTGGGGGCGCGCGTGGCGGGGTGCGGCCGAGGATCTGATCGGCGCGGGGCGATGGCTTGGCTGGGGCTGGGCGCACCAACGCATGGTGGTGCAGGTGCAAACGGCGCGCCATGATTCGGGCGAAGGGGTGTGGGTGTGGGTGGGGGGTTTGGTGGGTGTGTGGATGGGTGCGCGCGTGTCGCGCGGGGTGGCGTGCGGGGGTGGGGGTGTCAGAATGGCAGGTGGGCGTGTTCGGGATGGTGCGCTCGGGGAGGAGGGCGGCGCGATGGAAGGGAGTGGATGGCGATGGGACTGCTGCGTTGGTTCGGCGGGATGAAGCGGAGCGCGGATGCCTCGGCGGATGCGTGGATCCTGCGGTGCCCGGAGTGTGGGCGGGAGGCGTTGGCGCGTGAGCACGGGGTGTATCGCGCGTTCGCGCGGAGCGTTGGGAAGCGGATCCTCGGGCACTGCTCGGGGTGCGGGGGGATGCGGATGCTGGCGTGCGTGCGGGATCCGGAGCGTGCGGCGGCGCTGCGCGGGGAGGGCGGAGTCGTGGCGGAGTGATGGAGGGTGGGGGGGCGGCTTAGCGCTGGGGGCGGGCGGGGGTGCGGAGCATGCCGAGCAGGAGGTCGAGGTGGCGTTGGGTGGCGCCGCGGTGTGCATCGACGCAGGCCTTGGCGTTGCGGGCGAGGGTGTCGCGGCGGTCGGGTTTGGTGAGCAGGGACCGGAGGGCGTCGGGGAGTTGTTCGTCGATGGTTTGCAGGATGGCGTCGGCCTCGCCGAGGGCGCGGACGGCCTGTTCGAAGTCGGTGGTTCTTGGGCCGATGATGATGGGCTTGGCGAGCGCGGCGGGTTCCATGGGGTCTGAGCCGTGGAGCGTGCCGAAGGATCGTCCGACGATGACGATGTGGGCGAGGTGGTAGGCGGCGCGGAGTTCTCCGATGGTGTCGAGGAGAAAGAGCCCGGCGTTGGGTGTGGGCGGGGTTGGCGGGGCGGATCTGCGGATGCAGGCGGGGAGGACGCGTGCGGCGTCATCGAACCACTCGGGTTTGCGTGGGGCGCAGAGGAGCTGGGCCGAGGGATCGACGGCCCAGAGGGCGCGGAGGATGAGTTCGTGCTCGCCCGGTGCGGTGCTTCCTGCGACGATGAGCGGGCGGGTGCGGTCGATGCCCATGTGTTCGGCGAGTTGTTCGGCGGCGGCGTCGAGTTTGGGGTCGGGGAGTTTGGGCGCGGCATCCCACTTCATGTTGCCGGCGATGATGCAGCGGAGCGGATCGACGCCCATGTGGACGAATCGCTGGGCGTAGTCGTCATCCTGTGCGGCCGCGAAGGCGAGGGTGTTGAAGGTCGAGCGGAGGATGGGGCGTGCGAGGCGGTAGCCCTTGAAGGAGCGGGCGGAGAGCCGGCCGTTGATGACGCAGACGGGGATGTCGCGGCGTGCGCAGGCGGCGATGAAGTTCGGCCAGAGTTCGAGTTCGGCGAGGGCGACGGCGTCGGGGCGAATGGCGCGGAGGAATCGGCGGACGGCCCAGGAGGCGTCGAGCGGGTATCGCACGACCGCGCAGCGGTCGGCGTAGAGGGCGCGGGCGCGGGCGATGCCGGTGTCGGTGGTGGCGGCGATGACGAGGTCGATGGAATCGGCGTGGCCTGCGAGGATGGCATCGACGAGGGGGCGGAGCATGTTGGCTTCGCCGACGGAGACGGCGTGGAGGAGCAGGCGACGCTTGTTGGGCGGGGTGGGCGGCGGCGCGGGCGTGATGCGTCCGAAGCGTTCGCCCCAGCCGGCGCGGCGCTTGCGGAGCCAGAACGGGGCCGTGAGTGCGGCGGCGAGGAGGTATGCGATGTCGAAGATGGGCCCGGCGATCATCGTTGATGCGAGGATAGTGGCACGCCGGTGCGGGGCTGGGGCGATGCTGATGACGGGGTTGGAGGAGTGGGCGCGACTGGATTCGAACCAGTGACCCTTCGCGTGTAAGGCGAACGCTCTTGCCGCTGAGCTACGCGCCCGGGGGGATCGGTGGACGAGTGTACGCGGGGGTTGCGGGGTGCTGTCCTTGGGGTGGGGGCCCGGTTGGAGGATCCGGCACAAACGGCGGGTCCCCCCGGCTACCATCCCGATTCACCCACCCCAGGCGGCCCACACACCCGCGCCCGGGCGATTGTCACGCACTCTCCATGCTAGGAGCCAGAGTCCGATGTCCAGCAGCTATGTGAACGAGTTCATGTCCCGCGTCGAGTCTCGGCAGCCGCACGAGAAGGAGTTTTTGCAGGCCGTGCGGGAGGTGGCGCATTCGCTGGCGCCGGTGTTCGAGAAGCATCCGGAGCATGCCAAGTCGAAGATGCTGGATCGGATCGCGGAGCCGGAGCGTGTGGTGCAGTTCCGGGTGCCGTGGGTGGATGACAAGAGCGAGGTGCAGGTGAACCGTGGGTTCCGGGTGCAGTTCAACTCGGCGATCGGGCCTTACAAGGGCGGGATCCGGTTCCATCCTTCGGTGAACCTGTCGATCCTGAAGTTCCTGGGGTTCGAGCAGATCTTCAAGAACTCGCTGACGGGGCAGCCGATCGGCGGTGGCAAGGGCGGTTCGGACTTTGATCCGAAGGGCAAGTCGGACCGCGAGGTGATGGCGTTCTGCCAGTCGTTCATGAGCGAGCTGTTTCGGCACATCGGCGCGGACACGGATGTGCCGGCCGGTGACATCGGCGTGGGCGGGCGCGAGATCGGGTTCATGTTCGGGCAGTACAAGCGGCTGCGGAACGAGTTCACGGGCGTGTACACGGGCAAGGCGGTGCACTCGGGTGGCTCGCTGATCCGTCCGGAGGCCACGGGGTACGGGTGCGTGTACTTCGCGGTGGAGATGCTCTCGGCGGCGGGCAAATCGATCGAGGGCAAGTCGTGCCTGATCTCGGGATCGGGGAATGTGGCGCAGTTCGCGGCCGAGAAGTGCCTGGACATGGGCGCCAAGCCGGTGACGCTGTCGGACTCTTCGGGGTTCATCCATGATCCGGACGGGATCGATCGCGAGAAGCTGGCGTTCGTGATGGAGCTGAAGAACGAGCGGCGTGGGCGGATCGCGGAGTACACCGACAAGTTCAAGAGCGCGAAGTACTACGAGTCGAAGAAGGGCGCGGACCACAACCCGCTGTGGGATATCAAGGCCGACTGCGCGTTCCCGTGCGCGACGCAGAACGAGCTGAACGGGAAGGATGCCAAGAACCTGATCGCGAACGGCGTGATGGTCGTGGCCGAGGGGGCGAACATGCCCTCGGACGAGGATGCGGTGAACCTTTTCGTGGACAAGAAGGTGCTGTTCGGTCCCGGCAAGGCGGCGAACGCGGGCGGCGTGGGTGTTTCGGCGCTGGAGATGGCGCAGAACTCTCAGCGCGAGGCGTGGTCGCGCGAGGAGGTCGATCGCCGGCTGCACAACATCATGAAGGACATCCACAAGAACGCGTCGGAGGCGGCGGCGCGGTTCGGGATGGCGGGGAACTATGTGGCGGGCGCGAACATCGCGGGGTTCCTGAAGGTGGCCGATGCGATGCGCTGGCAGGGTGTGGTGTGATGTGATGGGTGGGGAGGGCGGGGGTACGCTTGGGCGTGCCGGAGTTGCCCGAGGTTGAGCGTCTGCGTCGGTCGCTGGTCCCGCGGATCGTGGGGCGGGTGGTCGTGGGGGTGTCGGTGCGCCGTCGTGATGTGGTGGTGGGGCCGGGGGATCCGGCGGGCGGGTACCAGCGGAGCGGGCGGGGTGGAGGCGGGCGTGATGGCGGGGCGGGCGGTGGGGAGAGCGGTGGGGGGCGGCGGTTTCCGCGGCTGGATCGGCGGGTGCTGCTGCTGGGGATGCGGGTGGAGGGGGTGGAGCGGCTTGGGAAGCAGCTGGGGATCATGGGGAGTGATGGTGGGGGGAGCGATGGGGGTGGGGGCGTGGTGGTGCACCTGGGGATGACGGGGACGCTGCTGCACTCGGTGGGCGGTGGGAAGGGGCGTGGGGCGGGGGACCATGTGCATGTGGTGTGGTCGTTCGATGATGGGGGCGTGCTGGCGTTCAGGGACCCTCGGCGGTTCGGGGGTGTCTGGGGGTTCCGAACGGTCGCGGAGCTGCGAGAGCGTCGCTGGGGCGTGCTGGGTGTCGATGCGCTGGCGATCGATGGGCCCGGGCTTGGGGCGGCGCTGGCGGGGTCGAAGGCGAGCGTGAAGGCGCGGCTGCTGGACCAGCGGGTGGTGGCGGGGATCGGGAACATCTACGCGGATGAGGCGCTGCACGCGGCGGGGATCTCGCCGATGCGGGCGGGCGGGCTTGTGGAAACGGACGAGTGCGATCGGCTAGCGGCGGCGGTGCGGTCGATCATGGGGCGGGCGATCGAGGCGGGCGGTTCGACGCTGCGGGACTACCGGGATGCCGATGGTGTGGGCGGGGCGTTCCAGTTGGAGCACCGGGTGTACGGGCGGGGTGGGGAGGCGTGCCTGGGGTGCGGGGGCGTGCTGGAGCGGGGTGTGGTGGCCCAGCGGACGACGGTGTGGTGCCCGGTGTGCCAGCGGTGAGTGGTGGGGCGGGTCGGGGGAGTTGTCCACCGGCGGTCAACAGTGGGTGGAATGGGCCCAGAGCGGGTTTGGAACGGGGGATCGGTGGGGGCGGAGGGGCGTGGGTGGGGCGGTGCGGGGGTTGTGGCGGGGTGGCTCTCTGTTCTCTTTCTAAGGGAGGAATGAATACATCCTCTCCCCCTGGTAGGAGTGGGTGGCGCTTTGGGGAGTCCTGGTGCGACGATGTCGTAAGTGGTTGTTGTGCGGTGACTTGTGTGGTCCGGAGGGGTGTGGATGGGGTGTCGCGCGGGGTGGCGCGCGCTGGGGTGTGGTGTCGGGGGCGCGATGGGCGCGACAGGGGGCCCTGGATGGGGGATTCCCGGAGGGGGCGCGAAGCGCCGGGCGCGCGCCGGTTTGTCCACATTCGACCAACCGGCGGCGCGACGGGGGTTTGGGTGGTGTGGCGGGTGTGATGGGCGCGCGGAAAAGAGGGGCACCCCGAGGGCGGGATGCGCGTGCGGGCTGGGTGGGTGGGGTGGGACTTAGGCGATGTCCTGATGGATGCCCGGCGCGCCGGGTGCGGCGAGCTTGCGGAACGGCTCTTCGAGGACCTCGAGGGCGCGGGCGAGCGAGTCGTCGGTGTGGCGCTTGGACTCGATGGTCTTGACGGCGTGCATGACGGTGGTGTGGTCGCGGCCGCCGAAATGCCCGCCGATCTCCTCGAGCGAGTAGCGGGTGTGCTTGCGGGTGAGGTACATGCAGATCTGGCGCGGGAGTGCGATGGACTTCTGCTTGCGCTTGGACTGCAGCTCGGTGACCTTGACGCCGTAGTGCCGGGTGACGACATCGACGATCTGGTGGATGGTGACCTCGCCGCTGGAGGGCGAGGGGCTGTCGCCGAGCGCGAGCTTGGCGATGGCGAGGTCGGGCGGCTGGTTCTCGGCGGCGGACTGGACATGGAGGCGGACGATGGCGCCTTCGAGCTCGCGGATGTTGGAGTTGATGCGGCTGGCGATGTACTCGGCGACCTCGGTGGAGATGTCCATGCCGCGGATGCGTGCCTTGGCCTTGACGATGCGGATGCGGGTCTCGTAGGTGGGGGGCTTGGTGGGCACGACGAGCCCGGATCGGAAGCGGGAGACGAGGCGGGATTCGAGCTCGGGGATCTCCTCGGGGACGCAGTCGGAGGAGAGGACGATCTGGCGCTGGGCCTGGTGGAGCGCGTTGAAGGTGTGGAAGAACTCTTCCTGTGTGTGGTCGCGTTTTGCGAGGAACTGGATGTCGTCGATCATGAGGACATCGGCGTTGCGGAAGTGGTCGCGGAAGGTGTGCATGCGGCCGTTCTGGAGGTCGTCGATGAAGCGGTTGATGAACTGCTCGCAGGAGATGTAGCAGATGCGGATTCCGGGCTTGGTGTCGAGCAGGTGCTGGCAGATGGCCTGGAGGAGGTGGGTTTTGCCGAGCCCGGAGGCGCCGTGGATGAAGAGCGGGTTGTAGGCCAGGCCCGGGTTGTTCGCGACGGCGAGCGCTGCGGCGTGGGCGATGTTGTTCTCGGCGCCGATGATGAAGTGCTCGAAGGTCCAGTCGGGGTTGAGCAGGAGGGAGTCTGAGTCGGGGATGCGTCGCGGGGGCTGGAGGACGGGCGGGGTGATGTTGGCGATGCGCTGGGGCGGCGCGGCGGTGTGGGGCGCGTGGTTGTGGCTCGCGGCGTGCCCGTCGGCGTGGTGGGCGGTGTGGGCGTGGCCAAGCTTGGGCTCGGCGAGTGAGGGGGCACCATGAGCGCCGGGGGCGGTGGCGCGCTGGGTGGTGTGGTTGGCGTGGTCGTGGTGGGTGGGCGCGGGGATGGGCGAGGCGGCGCGTGGTTGGTTGGAGCGTGGCTGGGCGGGGCGTGCCTTGGCGCGCGCGGGGGTTGGCTCGGGCGCGGGGCTGGGGGCTTCGGCGTCGTCGGGGCCCCAGAAGCGGACGGAGAGGAGTTGCCCGGTGGCGGACTGGACGGCCTCGTCGAAGGCCTCGACCTGGCGGAGGAGGTAGTTGCGGTGGACATCCTGCTGGCATCGGACATGGAGGACGCCGGCGTGGATGCCGAGCGGCTCGAGGTCGTTGAACCAGTGTCTTCCGACTGCGGGATGTCTGCGGTTGAGGTCGAGCAGCACCTTTGACCAGATCTCACGATCGGCGTCGGCCATGTATCCCTCGACTTCTCGAACGCGTGGCGTGTTCCATCGTCGCGTGCGGCGTTGGGTGTGCTTCGCGTTCGCCAGCGGTCATCGGGCCTGCGATGGGGCCCGTGGAATTTCGGGTGAAGAACGGTTCGCCCATCGGCGGCCGCGATCGCTTTGCGGTCGTCGAAGGGCGTTTGCGTGTCCCGCGGATCGGACCGGTGCGGGGCTGCGGATTCCCGGGGCCTGGCGGCATTGACAGCGGTGGCGTGCGCGCTGGGTGAGAGCATCACACGAGCCGTTGGTGTCGTGCGTGAGTCCGGGTGTCCGTCGTTCCGCCGGGCCTGCCCACTTGCTTGCCTGCCCGGTTGATCTGCGGGGGGCCACCGTATGAGAACGGCGCTCCGGCGTCAATAGTGACGCGTGCAAATCGCGTTGGCGCGAGCGCCAGACGGGGCGCTTTCGACCGGGCGGTGCGCGGCGCGCGGTCAGTCGTCGTTGGGCGCTGCGGGGGCGGGGGCGCTTTTGGCGGTGGCGAGGCGGCGGGCCTCGATGCGTTCGGCTTCCTCGGCCTGCTTCTGGTAGCGCACCTTGTTTGAGCGGTGGTCCATGAGGAACTCCACCCGGTCGGCGTCATCGCGTTTGAGGAGCTGGCGGAGGCGTTTGCGTGCGGCCTGGATGTTGGAGCGCCTCGAGAGGTGGATGAGGACGAGTTTTTCGCTCTGGAGCATCGGGAGCCACTCGACGATGTTGTCGAGGTGCAGGTGTTTGCCGATGTCGGCGCGTGGCTTGTGGTCGGCATCGACGAAGGTGCACTCGCAGATGACGATCTGTGCGCCGAGGACATCGCGCCGGATGAGCGCGGGGCAGGGGGCGGTGTCGCCGAGGTAGGCCACGAGGGGGACCTCGACGATGCGGGTGATGTCGACGCCCTGGTCCTTCAGCTCGCGGAGTTTCTCCTGTGGGTAGGCGGCATACTCCTCCTTGAGCTTGGAGCGCTTCTCGACCACTACATATCCGGCGGCGGTGGTGGTGTGGAGGACATCGAACATGCGGAGGTAGATGGAGTTCTTGATCTCGAGCTCGTCCTCGGGGGCCATGGCGACGAGTTCGTAGGGGGTGCGCTGGCCTTCGAGGGCGATGAACCCGTCCATCATGCCGCGGATGGGCGCTTCGAGGTCCTTGTGGCAGATGATGGTGGCGGGGGTCATGCCCTGGAACTTGCGCTGTGAGGCGTAGTAGGCGAGCCCGCCGACATGGTCCATGTGCCCGTGCGAGATGGCGACGAACTTGGATGCCAGCGCGGAACGGGGGCATGAGCCCATGTCGAAGGTGATGTCGAGCTCTGGGATCTGGACGGTGGTGATCTCACCGGCGACGGAGTACCCTTGGACCCTGTAGGGGGGGATGTAGAGGAATCCGAGCCCGCCTTCCTGGGGCGGCGGCTTTGGGATCATGGCAATCTCCTGGCGGGGCTGTCGCCCCTGCCTCGGGTTTCTCGCGTGCGGAGCGCCACGCCTTGGGGGCGTGGTGTCGGCGCTTCGGGCGGTGTGGTGTGGGCGTGCAGCGCGGCCGTGGCGCTGCGATCGGTTTCTTCTCAGGCGGGATGGTACCGCGCGATCGGCGGAGCACCAACGGGGGTGGTGGTCGGTGGTGGTGGTGAGAGAAGGGTGTGGGTGAGTGGTGTGGGGCGGGGAGGCCCGGTTCCGGGGGGATGATGGGGAGTGTGGGGTGCCTGGGAGGGGGATCGGGGGTAGCGTGGGGGCTATGAGCGGCGCAGAAGCGGGATCGGACAGGGCGATGGGCGGGAACGCTGGTGGCGGTGGGGGTGGTGGGGGTGGTGTGATTGGTGAGGCGGAGCTGGACCGGATCGCGCGGCTGGCGCGGCTTCGGATCGATCCGGGGGAACGGGCGGAGATGCTGGCGCGGCTGGCCGCGCTGCTGGAGCACGCGGCATCGCTGGCGGAGCTGGATCTGGAGGGCGTGGAGCCGCTGCACCATCCGCACGCGCCGGGCGAGGAGCCGGTGGCGCGGCTGGATGCGGATGAGCCGCGGGCGGGGCTGGGGCGGGAGGTTTTGGGGGAGATGGCGCCGGCGTGGGATGGTCGGTTTGTGAAGGTGCCGAAGGTGCTGGGTGGTGGTGGTGAGGGGTGAGGCGCGGGTGCGATGCGCGGGGCGGGGGGTGCGGAGTGGGGCGTGCGGGCAATTGAAGTGTGGTGTGCGAGGGATGTGTGAGATTCCGTGCGCGATCGGCGGAGAACGGTGTGGGCCTGCGCTCACGGCGAATTGGTCGGCGTGAGGCGTGGGGCGAGCGGGCCGGTGCGATGGCGTGCGGGTCCGGCCGTCGGCGCGGAGCGTGTGGCGGCGAACCCAGTGAAGGAGCACAGACATGCTGGCGAGCACACACACGAGACCGCTGTTCACGGGCGTGACATTCGAGGGCATCCGCGGGGTGGTGCTGGGCCTGGTGCTGGCGCTGGCCGGTGCGTTGGCCTGCCCGGCGCCCGCCTACGCCGGCGGCGATTGCCAGGAGAGCATCAACAGCGATCTGACGGGCTTCGAGAACGAGGTGGCCGCCGACCTGGCGTCCCAGTTGGCGGTCCTGGCGCGGGCGATCTTCTACGCCGACGCCATCGGGTGCATCCCGCCCAAGGAGCACGAGCGTCTCAAGAGGATCCTGGTGAACACGGATCCGCTGCTCATGACGCTTGAATTGATCGATGTGTCGGTGGCGATCGATGAATGCCTGTTGGAGGGCGGCATGACCCCCGAGGAAGCCGCCGAGGCGCATCAGCGCATCGAGAATCTCAACGCTCTGGCCGAGGTGCTGTGGGACCAGATGTTCGGGTTCTGCGAGTTTGTTGATGGCATCCCGCTGTGCGAGTAGCGCGGCTGCCGATGTGTCGGTGCCCGGAGCGGGGCGCAGCGCCGGTGGGGAGATGGCGCTGGATTGGGATGGTCGGTTTTTGAAGGTGGCCAAGGTGCTGTGTGGTGGAGGTGGTGAGGGGTGAGGCGGGCGTTTCGACGCGATCATGGTTGTGCAAGACAATAGGGAATGATCGTATCATTTAGCAATTCACGAAGGTGATCGACTGAACGATACGCAATCGGAGGGTAAATATTTGGACGATCTTGGTACAGACCATCAAGCATTCCAAATGGCTCTTCTCCTTCCCTAATGATAAGTTGGGTCGGGAATTTCGGAATGTCCTCGATGGCTGCGATCTCGAATGGGACCGATCGCGGGTCCGATATATTTACGATAGCGAACCGGGCAATAGAAGCCATAATTTTTATCGTCTGAAGGTTGCTCTTTCGAGCTGGCGGGTCAAAGTCAAATATCAACGGAACAAGGTCATTCTCAGCGAGAACCTCCCTCATCATCTGGAGTTCCGGAGCAAAGCCATCTGAGAAGCGCGATAACAGAAGCACCGTTTTCGAGCCCAGCGAGTCAATTATTTGACCCAGCTCTTTATTGTCTAAGACAAGTCGCATCAACGACGCAATGTGCACATTGTCAACGGAAACCGCAGGCCATTCGTCCTCGGGAGAGATGTTCAGCGATCGTTGCCGCAAGCCTGTCGCGACAATATCCGTAAAGTTGGCACCATAGATGCGGCTGTCTGAAATATCCGCACCAGATAGGTCGGCGCGTGTAAAATTGGAATAGGATAAGTCACAATCGTTTATCTGGCAACCAGAAAAATCAGTACGACCAATCGAAACAGATTTCTCTTCTGCCTGCGGGGCCGTTCCCGGAGATATAGTGTATCGCGAAAGGATTTCGAGGACTAATGGTGAGAAACGACAGTGAGTAATATCCGAATGCGAAAAGCGGGTTCCTCGAAAACACACACCCCGTCCGTTGATGCCCGACAAGTTAGATCCTTGTAAGTAACTATTTATAATTGAATTGTTGCCGGTAAATTTTGCGTCGACAATCCAACTATTATGCGCGACAAGATCGACGAAATCAGATTGAAAGAAGGTTATATTGGTAACATATACCCCACTGATGATTGCTGATCGGCCAGTGCAGTTGCTAAATCGACAGTCGTGAATTGTGAACGACGGCTTGCTTCTGAGCCTGACCGGCGAATTGGGCGAATTGTCGGAAGCTACAGATAGATGATGTCGAGCGTGATCGATGTATTTCACCCCACAGTCGATGCTGTTGAATTTACAGCCCTCGAAGTCACAATCCAAAAGTGTCGATTCATATATACAGCTCTTGTCGAATACACAATTGTGGAATAAACATTTCTCGAACTGAGAGCGAGAAAGATCCGCAGCACTGAAGTCAACATCCATGAAGCTACAGCCTGTCCAGCTTGTATTCGTCAGAATCGCGGATTGCAGTGGCAGGGTGTCTTTCCAAAGCGCGCGGTCATCCCACTTGCTGTCGGAGAGATCCAACGGCATGAGTGATCGCAATTCATCCTTGTTGGCATGATACTCCCCACTATGTATCATATCAATGAGGCGTTGATTTGCCATATGTGAGGCCCTTCAATCATCGTAGGCATGTATTATTGTTGGTCAATTGGATGCGCAGTGGTTCTTGAGGGCCGTGACGACATTGGGCCATGCTCTCTGGAAGTAGGCGCGGACGCCTGGCCAGCCGCCGGGGTAGCCGTTGGGGAGCGGTGGGACCTCGGCGGCGAGGCCATCGGCGGGCCAGCCGAGGTGGGTGAGCCTCAGGCGTGTCTGGAACTCGCCGGTGCGGGGGTTGGCTTCCCATTCGGCCTGGGAAGGGACCTGTTCCAGTTCGATGACGACCCATGTGCGGAGGGTGCGCTGCTCGGGGTAGATGGGCGGGGCGTTCCAGGTGAACGAGAGCATGCGGTTGGGGAGGAAGCTGGTGATGGTGCAGCCATCGGCGCCGCGCTGGCCTTCGGGGGCGTCGGGCGCGAAGAAGAGCTCGTACGGGCCGCCGACGCGGAGTTCGATGTTGCAGTTGGGCTGGCCATCGTCGGAGCGTCCGATGAGCCAGTCGGCGACGCCTTCCTCGGTGGTGAGGAGTTTCCAGACGCGGGTGGGGTCGGCGTTGAGGAGGGCCTCGGCGACGATGGCGGCATCATGGTCGTAGTTGTCGGGGTCGGTGACGGCCATGACGCCGAGGGTGGTGGTGAGGTGGGCTCCGTTGGTGATGTCGGGTGGGGTGATGTGGTGGTCGGTGCTTTGGTTGGGGGCGTCGGGTTCCATGGCGGCATCGGCGGTGAGCGAGTGGGTGAGCGTGAGGGCGATGGCGCCCGCGGCGGTGATGGCGGCGAGGGCGGTGGCGATGGGGTGGTGTGTGTGGCGCATGCCCGATGATCGAGCGCGGCGGGGCTGGGTGCAAGGGTTGGTTGGTGAGAAGGGTGGGCGAAGTGTGGGTCGGTCCCGGGATCGGGCGCGGGAAAAAAGGTGGCCGCGGGCATGCGCCCGCGGCCGGCTCCTCCGTGCGTGGGCGCGCCCCATGAGGTGGCGCGCCGTGGGGATGGTGATCGGGTTGTGGCGCTGTCGCTGTTGGTCGGATCAGCGGTGGCGGCGGCGGCGTGCGGCGACGAGCCCGGCGAGGGCGGCGAGGGTCAGCGAGCCGGGGCCGGGGACGAGGGTGGTGGTGAGGTTGTTGGTGTCGGACCAGCCTTCGCCTGAGAAGGACCAGTTGGTGAGCAGGTCGCCGTTGTAGGAGGTGGACAGGCCCTTGTAGGTGTGGAACCACCAGCCGATTTTTTCGGCGAAGCCGATGCCGGTCCAGTCGTCCTGGCCGGAGGGGTAGAGGGGGGTGTGGGTGGCGATGGGGTCGGTCTGGATCTCGAGGATGAAGCGCTGGCCGGCGCCGAGGGGGACGACCGAGCCGTTGAAGACCCAGGAGTCTTTCTGTGACTTGCCGAGGATGAGGTCGGGGATCTGGTTGCCGCTGACCTGTCCGTTGCCGTCCTTGTAGGAGTTGGACGAGTTCTGGCCGTTGTAGGCGAATGCGGTGATCTCGGGGGTGGCGCCGGTGGCGTCGAAGTAGATGAGCCCGAGTTCGCCGGCGTGTCCCTTGGGGTTGGGCCCGTCGTTGAGGGCGAGGGTGAAGCCGTCGGTGATGGTGTCTGCGAAGTCGACCTCCCAGCGGAGGATGCCGGTGCTGGTGTTGTGCTCGGCGAAGATGCGGATCATCTGTCCGGCGTTGTTGTTGCCGAGTCCGCTGGTTTTCTCGATCTGCCAGATGGCGGCGTGGGCGCTCCCGCTGGCGGCCAGGACGGCCGCAGCGACAACGCCACTGAGCGTGGTCAGTGTCTTCCGGTGCATGTGTTTTCTTCCTCTCCTCGTGTTTCTTCCGTGCCTCGGCGACTGTCGCCTCGGCGGGGCAAGCATTTGCCGGGTCGTGGGCGGAGGCGCGGCGTCGGGGGTGATCTTCCTGAATTTCGTGGGGTGATCTGCGGGCGATCGGTGTGATGCGGTGGTTCTGGGTCGTTGGGATGGCGGCTCTCGGACGCGGCCCGGCGGGGGCGTGGTCCGAATACACTGGCGGCATGTCCGAGGCATCGATGAGTTCTGGTGTTCCGAGCGGGGCCGATCCGGCGTCGTTGCTCCATGCGCGGGTGCTGGGCGCGATGCGCGCGGCGTTCGGCGACAGTCTGCCGGCGGGGGCGGACCCGATGCTGGCGGCGTCGCGGAATCCGGAGTTCGGTGATGTGCAGTCGAACGCGGCGATGCCGCTGGCGAAGGCGCTTTCCAAGAAGCCGCGGGAGGTGGCGCAGGCGATCGTGGATCACCTGGATGTGTCGGGCGTGTGCGAGGCGCCGACGATCGCGGGGCCGGGGTTCATCAACTTCACCTACACGCGGTCGGCGCTGGAGTCGGCGCTTGCGGCGATGGACGATGCGGCGCTGGGGGTGCATCCGGACGATGCGGCGCGGAGCGAGACGGTGGTGGTGGACCTGTGCGGGGTGAACCTGGCGAAGCAGATGCATGTGGGGCACCTGCGGGCGACGGTGATCGGCGATGCGATCGCGCGGCTGAACGAGCGTTCGGGGCGGGTGGTCAAGCGTCAGAACCACCTGGGCGACTGGGGCCTGCCGATCGCGATGGTGACGGCGCGGCTGCTGCAGGCGGAGCGGGATGGGGCGATCGATCTGTATGCGATCACGCTGGAGACGCTGGAGCGCGAGTACCGGGCGGCGCAGGCGGCGTGCGCGGAGGGCCAAGCGGAGTGGCGTGCGATCCAGCGGTGGGGGCTTGGTCCGAAGATCGAGGCGGAATGGGAGGATGCGTACCAGCGTGGGCACGCGGAGCTGACGCGGGCGAAGCAGACGCTGGTGGCGCTGCAGTCGGGCGATGATGAGGCGGTGCGGGTGTGGCGGCGGATCGCGGACATCACGCTGGAGGCGTGCTTCGCGGTGTGCCGGCGGCTGCACGCGACGGTGACACGCGAGCACACGGCGGGCGAGTCGACCTATCGGGATGAGCTTGGCGAGGTGGTGCAGGACCTGGTGTCGCGGGGCGTGGCGGTGGAGGACAACGGGGCGCTGGTGGTGCGGCTGGATGATGTGGGGATCGCGCAGCCGTGCCTGATCCGGAAGCGGGATGGCGGGTACCTGTACGCGACGACGGACATGGCGGCGATCCGTCGGCGGGTGCGTGATCTGGGCGGCGACCGGGTGGTGTACGCGGTGGATGCGCGGCAGTCGCTGCACTTCCAGCAGGTGTTCGCGGCGTCGCACAAGGCGGGGTACACGCGCACGAACCGGGGCGGCACGGCGGAGCTGGTGCACGCGGCGTTCGGAACGATCCTGGGGGAGGACAACCGGCCGTTCAAGACTCGGTCGGGCGACAATGTGAAGATGTCGGACCTGCTGGACGAGGCGGTGTCGCGGGCGAACGCGGCGGTGGCTGCGAAGAACCCGGAGCTGCCGGAGGGCGAGCGGTCGGCGATCGCGGAGGCGGTGGGGATCGGCGCGATCAAGTACGCGGACCTGTCGAACGACCGGGCGCGGGACTATGTGTTCTCGTTCGACCGGATGCTGGCGTTCGAGGGGAATACGGGGCCGTACTTGCAGTACGCGCTGGTGCGGGTGTATTCGATTTTCCGGAACGCGGAGTCGGTGGATGCGGAGGCGGCGCGGGCGCTGGACCCGCATCTGGCGGAGGTGGGGAGCGGTGCGCCGGCGTTCGCGATCGAGGCGCCGGAGGAGAAGGCGCTGGCGCTGGAGCTGCTGCGGTATCCCTCGGCGCTGGAGTCGGCGCGGTTGGCGCACGAGCCGCACCGGGTGTGCGGGTATCTGTTTGACCTTTCGACGGCGTTCAGCGCGTTCTTCGCGGCGTGCCCGGTGCTGCGGGCGGAGACGGAGGATGCGCGGCGTGCGCGGCTGCGGCTGTGCCGGCTGGCGGGGCGTGTGCTGCGGGATGGGTTGGAGGTGCTGGGGATGCGGGCGTTGGAGCGGATGTGATGGGGGATGGCGGGGCGGGGAGCGTTCGCGGCTGAAAAGCGACAAGCCCCGCGGTGGCCTGATGCGGCGCCGGCGGGGCGTGTGGAGTGGATCGGTCGGGTGATGAAAGTGGAGCCGATCGGGATCGAACCGACGACCTCTTGCATGCCATGCAAGCGCTCTCCCAGCTGAGCTACGGCCCCATGTGAAACGGATTGTCTGTTCCGGATGGCGTTTGTCGGGCCGATCCGGGACGGAGACAAGGCTAGCCGGTGATCGGTGGGGGTCAAGCGCGGCGGGTGCGATGGGTTTGTGTGGGGTGTGGGGGATCGGGGCTCGGGCGGGCTCGCTGGTTTGGGGTGGATGGGGCGGTGTGGGGAGGTTGTGGGGGGTGCTGGCGTGCGTGCGGGGGCGGGCGAGGTCCGGGTGTGTCGGCGGGGATGGGGGGCGTTGTGGGGGCGTGAGGCGGTGCGGGCTTGGGTCGGGGGGGCGGGTGGCCGATGTTGGAGGGCATGGATGGGCATGATCGATCACAGGCTTCGGGGACGGGGCAGGGCGGGAACGGTTCCGGTTCTGGTTCCTGCGATCGCGCTGGGTGTGGCGCTGGTGGCGGGGGGCTTGGCGCGCGGGTGCTGGACATCGCGGCGCGGTCGCTGGTGACGATCGGGATGGACGAGACGCTGGGGTGGGCCCGGCAGTTGTTCGAGCACCATCGGTTCCATCACATCCTGGTGGTGGACCAGGGGCGGCTGGTGGGCGTGCTGTCTGACCGGGATCTGCTGCGGCATCTGTCGCCGTTCATCGGGGCGATCGATGAGCGGAAGCGTGATACGGATTCGCTGAACAAGCGGGCGCACCAGGTGATGACGCGGGCGCTGGTGACGGTGACGCCGGAGATGACGGCGTGCCGCGCGTGCGAGTTGATGCTCGAGACGGGCGTGACCTGCCTGCCGGTGGTGGAGCGGGATGGGACGCCGGTGGGGATCGTGACCTGGCGCGACCTGCTGCGTTGGTCGGCGGGCGTGGCGGGGTGCGTGGTGCCGGCGAAGAACGCGGCGTGAGGGTGGTGGGCGCGGGGCGGATCTTGACGCGCGGCTTCAGTCGGCGATGGACTGGGCGGAGGCGAGGGTATCGCGCCAGCGGTCGAGGTCGGTCATTCGTGTGAGGTCGTAGCGGAGGGGTGTGAGGGCGATCTTGCGCTGGAAGATGATGTCGACATCGGTGCCATCGTCGGCGGCCCGGAAGTCGAGGCCGTGGCCCGAGGCCCAGTAGTAGGGTTCGCCGATGGGGGAGGATCGTTTCTCGTAGCGGTCGATGAGCCCGTGGGTGTTCATGGGGCAGACGACGATCTCGGGGTGGTCGGGTGTCTGCGGCTTGGCCTGGTCGTCGCAGATGGGGATGTTGACATTGAGGCAGGCGTGCGGCGAGAGGGCGCGGCCTTGGCCGATGCCTGAGGCGATGATGGTCTCGACGACGCGGCGGGCGTGGCGTGCGGCGCGGGTGTAGTCGGGCCTGCCCGTGCCGATGTGGAGTGAGAGGGCGATGGAGGGGATGCCGAGGAAGGCGGCCTCGATGGCGGCGGCGACGGTGCCGGAGTAGATGACATTGATGCCGACATTGGCGCCGGAGTTGATGCCCGAGAGGACGAGGTCGGGTTTCTGTCCCTCACCGAATCGTTCGGGCCAGAGGTTGGCGATGGCGAGTTTGACGCAGTCGGCGGGTCGGCCATCGACGGCGTCGCCCTCGAAGGCGCCGGCGACGGACTCGACGGAGGTCATGATGGGTTCGGCGTATGTGACGCCGTGGGAGGTGGCGGACTGGACGGTGAGTGGGGCGACGACATGGACGGTGTCGGCGATGGGTCCGCCGAACTGGTTGTCCGGGTCTGCGATGGCGCGGTAGAGGGCGACGATGCCCGGGGCTCGGATGCCGTCGTCGTTGGTGATGAGGATGCGCATGGCGGAGGGTAGGTGCGTGGATGGGCGGTGGGGTGTGCGCGCGCGGAGTGTGTGGGGGATGGGGATTCAGGCGCGGGCGATGGCGTAGCAGAGCAGCGCGGCGGCGACGGCGACATTGAGGGATTCGACGCCGGCGGCCATGGGGATGCGGACGGTGCGGTCGACGGTGCCGGCGACGGCGGGGCTGAGCCCGGCGGCCTCGGCACCGAGGACATAGACGGCGCGGTGCGGGGGCGTGTGGTTGGGGAGGTCTTCGCTGGCGTTGGCATCGAGCCCGATGATGGTGAAGCCGCGCGCCTGGAGCGCCCAGAGCGCTTCTTCGAGGGGGCCTTCGGCGCGGACGATGGGGCAGCGGTAGATGGTTCCGGCGGCGGCCTTGACGACGAGGCCGTTGATCCACGGGACGCCGACGGTGGGCCAGACGAGCCCGGCGATGCCCATGGCGAGCGCGGATCGGACGATCATGCCGACATTCTGCGGGTTGGTGACATGGTCGAGGGCGAGGAGGCGGATGGGGCGTGCGGCGTCAGCGCCGGTGGCGGACTGGGCGATGGCCTCGACGGAGGTGATGTTGGAGAGGCGGATGCGTGCGGCGACGCCCTGGTCGTGTCGCGGCTGCGCGGTGATGGTGGTGAGTTCGCGCCCGGGGATGGTCTCGGGGTCGATGTGCCTTTGGCGCGCGGCGGCGGCGATGTCCTTGCGGATGGCGGGCGCGGCCTCGCGGGCGATGAGGATGCGTTCGATGTGGACGGAGGGCTCGGCGAGCGCTTCGGCGACGCTGCGCTTTCCGAAGACGATGAGCGATGAAGGTGGTGGGTGCGGCGGGCGGCGTGTCATGGGTTGCCTGGCGATGGTGGTGTGGGCGGTGATGGTGGTGTGGGCGTGTTGGCGGCGCGTCGGCGTTTGGCGGCCTTGCGGCGGCGGCGCTTCTCGGCGCGGGTCTGGTCGAGGTTGATGGGTCGTGCGTAGGCGCGGCCGCCCCACTGGGTGGCGTGCCCGGTGAGCAGTTCGGCGCGGGCTTCGTGGAGGAGTCGCGTGGTTTGCCATGCGGCGTGCACGAAGCGCGGGAGGGAGGGCAGGGGCAGGCCCTGCATGCGGAACTCGATGGCGGCCATGGCGTGGTACGACGCGACGGCGAGCGTGCCGGCGATGAGGCAGGCGATGGTGAGGGAGAGGTCTTTGGAGATGGCGGGGATGATCGCGGAGAGGATGCAGACGGGGCCGGCGAAGGGGAAGAGGACCTTGGTGAGCAGGGCGGTGTTGCGGTTGGTGGCCAGGCGTGTGGGCCTGCGCTTGGCGGCCTCGGTGTAGATGCGTTTCCATCCGCGCTGGAAGGCTTCCCATGAGCGGTACATGCGGCAGCGGAGTCGCCCGGCGGCGTTGAACACGCCGATGCGGAATCCGGCGCGGGAGAAGGCCTTGGCGATGGCGATGTCTTCGAGCAGCTCATCCTTGACGGCCTCGTGGCCGCCGATGGCGTGGTACGCAGCGCGGCGGACCATGATGAACTGGCCGTTGGCGAAGGGCCACGATCGGCGCGGGGCGTCGAGGCGGTTGGTCTCGGGGTTGCGAGGGCGGTGGAAGTCGGCGTTGACGCGCTGGGGCGGGAACTGGCGGATGAGCTCGAAGGCGGCGATGGGCTGGACGGTGCGTTCGTACCAGTGCTCGGCGATGAGGGTGGAGAGGATGGAGAGCAGGTCGAGGTCGAACTCGTGGGCGAGCGCGACGCAGGAGCGGAGGGTGTCGGGTTCGAGGATGCAGTCGGCATCGACGAATGCGAGCAGGTCGGCGTTGCGTGCGGCGTCGGTGGTGGTGACGGCGTGGTGCAGGGCGTGGACCTTGCCGGCCCAGCCATCGGGGCAGTGGGTGATGGGGAGGATGTGGATGCGGTCGCGGTTGGGCTCGGTGCTTCGCTCGATGAGCGAGCGGAGGATGGTCTCGGTGTCGTCGGTGCAGCGGTCGAGGGCGAAGACGGCGTGGAGGTTGGGGTAGTCGGCGCGGAGGATGGAGGCGGCGATGTCGGCGATGACATCGGCCTCGTTGTGCGCGGGGATGATGAGGGTGAGCGATGGCCAGCGGTCGTGGGGGAGTGGCGGTGGTGGGTCGGTGCGATCGGCGAGTGATGGGTAGCGGCGTGTGGCGGAGCGGATTTTGAGGATGACGAGGATGGCGTAGGCCGTGGAGGCGGCCGCGACGGCGATGAGCAGGAGATTGGGAATGGCCCAGGCGAGCGGCATACCACTCCAGTGTGATGTGCGGTGTGAATGAAGGCGAGGGGGGTGCTGGAGGGGCGCTGGTGCTGAGCCGGGCCGGGGTGCGCGCGCTGGATCGTGTGGCGATGGAGGCGCTTGGGATCCCGGGGCTGGTGCTGATGGAGAACGCTGCGGCGTCGATCGAACGCGAGTGTACGCGGTTGCTGGTCGATCGCCCCGATCGGCGTGTGCTGGTGGTGTGCGGCGCCGGGAACAACGCGGGCGATGGGCTGGCGGTGGCGCGTCGGCTGCGTGTGGGCGGGTGCCTGCGGGTGCGGTGCGGGCTGGTGGTTCCGGAGGAGAAGCTGGGGGGTGATGCGGGGGCGAACCTGAAGATGGCGCGGGGCGTTGGGGTGCAGGTCGAGCGGATGGGGGGTTCGGAGATCGCGGATGAGGCGGATGCGGGGTCGCTGGTGGTGGTCGATGCGTTGCTGGGGACGGGGCTGGATCGTCCGCTGGAGGGGGCGATGGCGGAGGCGGTGGGCGCGATCAACGAACTGCGCGGGCGTGGGGCGTTCGTGCTGTCGGTGGATCTGCCGACGGGGCTGGATGCGGACAGCGGTGAGCCGCTGGGCGGCGGGGCGTGCGTGGAAGCGGACATGACGGTGACGCTGGCGGCGCTGAAGCCGGGGCTGCTCAGGGGTGCGTCGCGTCGGTGGACGGGGGTGGTGACTGTGGGGGCGATCGGCGTGCCGCGCTGGTTGATCGAGCGGATGTCGCGCGAGTTCGGGGGGCCCGGCGCGGCGGAAGGAGGGTCTGGCGATGGGCGATGAGCTGCCGCGTTTCGATGGGCTGAGCGCTGTGTACATCAATTGTTCGCTGAAGCGTGAGAATGCTGATTCGCACACGCAGCGGTTGATGGATCATTCGATCGCGATCATGCGTGGTCGCGGGGTGTCGGTGGAATCGATCCACGCGCTGGACCACACGATCCGATTCGGGATGAGCCCGGACATGAGCGAGGCGGGGTACGAGAGCGATGATTGGCCGAGGATCGCGGAGAAGGTGATGTCGGCGGACATCCTGGTGCTGGGGACGCCGATCTGGCTCGGCGTGAAGTCGAGCGTGTGCACGCTGGTGATCGAGCGTTTGTACTCGAGTTCGGGGAAGACGAATGAGGCGGGTCAGTACGCGTACTACGGGAAGGCGGGCGGGTGTCTTGTGACGGGGAACGAGGATGGGATCAAGGCGTGCTCGATGGAGGTGCTGTACGCGCTGCAGCACATCGGGTACGCGATCCCGCCGCAGGCGGATGCGGGGTGGATCGGCGAGGCGGGGCCGGGGGCGAGCTATGGGGACTCGGTCGAGGGGCGTGATGTTCCGGCGGGGTTCGACAACGAGTTCACGAACCGGAACACGGCGATCATGACCTGGAACCTGATGCACATGGCGAAGTTGTTGAAGGATCGGGGTGGGTTCCCGCTGGGGGGGAACCAGCCCGAGCGGTGGAAGAAGGGCGAGCGGTTCGGGTTTCCGCTGGATGCTGATGGGAGGAGGCGGGGGTGAGGTGTGTGGCTAGGGGTCGTTCTCAGGAAGAGAGGTAGAGGGGATGAGGGGACGGGCCGGAGGCCCATCCCACCGAGGGTGGGGAGGGGGTGGGGAGCGGGTGGGGAGGAGGTGGAGCGATGTTCAGCCTGGTTGGGTCTGGAGGATCCAGCGCATGACGGCGTCGGTGTCTTCGAGGGTGGGGAGTGCGAGGTCGGCGCCGGCGCTGCGGAGTTCATCGACGGAGTACTTGCCGGTGGCGACTGCGAGGACGCGCATGCCGTTGTCCTTGGCGCATGAGACATCATGGGGCGTGTCGCCGATGATGGCGGCGTGGTGCGGTGGGATGTCGCGGGCGAGGATCTCGGCGGCCATGCGGAGGGCGATGGGCGGGAGGTGCGAGCGGTGGGGGGGATCGGTCTTGGAGGCATCGCCCCAGACGCGGATGGCGAAGTCCATCGGTTCGATGCCGCAGCGGCGGAGCTTGACGGAGCCGGTGAGTTCGTAGTTTCCGGTGAGCAGGCCGAGGGTGGGTCGGGTGTGGTCTTCGAGCGTGTTGAGGGCCTGGAGCAGTGCGGGCACGCCGGGGCATGGGGTGGCGATGCCTTCGGGCTTGAGCAGTTCGATGAGCGCTTCGTGGTAGGCATCACGGAAGGCGGAGATGGTTTCGGGGGTGATGGGTTTGTCGTGGGCGCGGAGGAGGTCGGCGATGATGAGCGGGTCGAGCCTTCCGGCGTAGTCGACGGTGTGTTCGTTGAAGTGCGGGCCGTGGAGGCGGCGTCCGGCGATGCCCATGGCGGCGATGCCGGTGCGGCTGGTGGTGATGAGTGTGGCGTCGATGTCGAAGAGGATGAGCATGTGTCTGTGTGTGTGTTGGGGGTGGTTCAGGTGTTGCGGGGGGTGGTGATGTTCGATCGCATGCGTTCGACGGTGGCGATGACGGCCTTGGCGAGCATGTCGGCTTCGATGTTGACGGGATCGCCGGGCTGGAGTGCGGCGAGGGTGGTGCGCTCGAGGGTGGTGGGGATGAGGGCGATGTCGATGAGGCCGTGGTTTTGATTTTGGGGCGTGTGGTCGATGCGGGCGATGGTGAGCGAGACGCCGTCGATGGCGACGGAGCCCTTTGGGATCATGGCGTCCATGAGGGGCGCGGGGATGGCGATGGTGAGGCGCCAGTCGGCGGGGTTCTGCTGGACGGCGTGGACGGTTCCAACGGTGTCGATGTGTCCCTGGACGAAGTGGCCGCCCATGAGGGTGGCAGCGCGGACCGCGCGTTCGAGGTTGACGCGGTCGCCGGGGCGGAGGCGGGCGAGGGTGGTGCGGTCGAGCGTTTCGCGGACGACATCGAAGGCGATGGTGTTGGGCGGGGTGGTGGTGGGAGCGGGGGGGTTGGTGGTGGGGTGGAGCGGGGCGGCGTGCGGGAGGATGCGGTCGGGGTGGCGTGCGGTGAGACAGACGCCGGCGACGGCGATGGACTCGCCGGAGGTGAGGTTGGCGGCCCAGGCGGCGTCGGCGCCGGGATCGATGATGAGGCGGAGCCCGTGCTCGGTCTGGCGTGCCTCGGAGACGGTGCCGATGCCCTCGATGAGTCCGGTGAACATGGGTGCATGATGGCAGGCCGTCGCGGCGGGGCGAGCGGCGGGGGGTGAATCGGGGGTGGTTGGGCGGGGGTGGGGGATGGCGGTGGGCGTTCGGACGGGGGTGGCGGCCCAAAAATGCGCTGTGGGGGCGGGGGGTGTGTGGCGTGCGTCGCTTGACCATGGCGCGGTGGAACGCCCATACTCGCCCGCCCGCGGGCGGCAGGATGCCGAGCGGGGAGCGTCGGGCACGGGTCGTGCGGCCGGTGCCGCGTCGTGTGCGGGCCGCCCACCGATTCCGAGCGAGGCGATGCCGGGGCCTGTTGTCCGGCGTTTCTGTCCGCTCGCCCGGCACCAGCGCGGCAGTTCGTGCGAATCGACGCGCCCCCCCAACCC
>JBQLZO010000072.1:0-72685 GCA_052168315.1 Phycisphaerales bacterium
CGGCCAGGAGCTGGGCGAGGGTGCGGTGGAGGGTGGGATGGGGCCAGTGCGGGGCGAGAGCGACGGCGGGGCGGAGGACGAAGTCGCGCTCGTGGAGGCGGGGGTGGGGGATGGTGAGCCCGGGTTCGTTGATGGTGTGGTTGTTGTAGAGGATGAGGTCGAGGTCGAGGGTTCTTGGGCCCCAGCGGGGATGGTCGTGGGCGCGGATGCGGGCGTGGGCGTGCTCGATGTTGAGGAGTGCTTCGAGGAGCGCTCGGGGTTCGAGCGCGGTGTAGATGAGGGCTGCGGCGTTGAGGTATGGGCCTTGGCCGGGCGGGCCGAGGGGTTCGGTCTCGATGGGGATGGCGCAGGCGAGGAGGGTGGTGGTGGGGAGCGCGGCGATGGCGTGGAAAGCGGAGTGGAGGTGGGCGGTTCGGTCGCCGAGGTTTGAGCCGAGGGCGATGAGCGCGGGGGCGCTGTTGGTGGTGGTGTTGGAGTTTGGGGCGTTCTGATCGCGCATCGGTGTGGGATCAGAGGGGCGTTGGGAGCCCGGGTCCACTGGTGGGACTTGGATGGTGGTCAGCCGAGGCCGAGGGCGTCGCGTTTGGCGTGCCATTCGGCCTGTTCGCGCTTGTTGGTGGTGTCGATGTCGGGGGTGCGATTGCGGATGGCTTCGATCTCGAGGCGGGTGAGGTGCATCGATTCGAGGCGGTAGTCGCGGAAGGCTTCCATGGTGATGGGGACGATGGGCTGGATGAGTGCGTACATGGCGTTGGCGTAGTCCTGGATCTCCTGCTGGGCGTGGGTGTCCATTCGGAGGGCGAGGAAGTGGAGGATGTTGTGCAGGTCGCACTTCCAGTACCACTCGGTGTAGAGGGACTGGGGGAGGGCGATGCGGGCGAGTTCGCGGGTGATGCCGGCGTCGGTGAGATTGAGGTATTCGGCGTAGCGGCGTTCGCCCTCGTCGAGGTAGTCGAGGAAGCGCTGGGCATCGGCGGATTCGATGGCGCCTTCGCTGCCCTGGCGGTTGGTGGAGGACTGCTTGCGGACATTCTCGAGGGTGGGGCGATAGAAGCGGTCGGGCATGATGGAGTAGCGGCCGGAGTATTCGTTGACATTGGCCGTGCGGTGGCGGATCCACTGGCGGGCGATGAAGATGGGCATGGAGCAATGGAACTTGAACTCGACCATCTCGAAGGGTGTGGTGTGGCGGTGGCGAAGGAGGTAGCGGATGAGGCCGCGGTCTTCGGAGACTTTCTTGGTGCCCTGGCCGTAGGAGACGCGTGCGGCCTGGACGATGGCGCTGTCGGCGGTCTGGGCATCGGGGACGAGTCGGGGCATGCAGTCGACGAGGGCGACGAAGCCGTGGTCGTGGACGCGGATGGTGCGGCGGGCATCGCCCTGCATGATGTCGGCGAGGGCGGGGGCGTTGGGGTCAGCGCCTTCGGGGCGTTCGGGGGGGAGGCGTTCGATGTCTGGGGGCGGTGGCATGTGGGAGGGGTTGGTGGCGTTGGTTGTGGTGTGGTTGGGGCGGACCATGGGTGGCTCCTGGGGTAGCACCTGTGAGCGGGCGGGGTGCGGGAGGGGGCGGAGGAGTTTCGCGGAAATGTGAGGGGTGGTTGGGGGGGTGACTGGGAATCCACCGTAATTGACAGGGTGGGGGGGGGCATTCGGCGCTGGCTCACAGTGGGCCAACCGTGTTCTCAACAGCGATTATCAATCGAAAGGTGGCGGTGCCACGTGGTCACAGGAGCTGATGGTTGACGGTATCGCGGTTCAGGTCGGTGATCTAGGCGACCTGGACCCCGGTCAGATTGGCCGCAACGCAGCGCGGGAGCCGACGGAATTCGCGTTCACTGATCCGGGCACCGACGGCACAGCGGTCTGGCGCGGAAAACACAGCCCATCGCAGGGTCTCGATGCCCGCTCAGCTAGTCATGACCCAGCTTCAGTTCGGGATACTGGCGTATCCAGCCCAAGAATGCCCTGCACGCCTCGTCTTCATTTCTGTATGTCCCGTGCACTAATTTCTTTCCCCGCTCCAAGAAATACATCTCCCAATAGCGGGTCAAAGGGGCCTGCGCAAGACAAAATATGTCATACCCTTTTTCTCCATACAATGAATAGGCGGTGCGATCGAAGCCCTCTTGATCCAGAATGTGCTGCAACTCCGATCGATTCACGCTGCTATTCCTCGCACTTCCATTCACTCAAATCTTCCACATACTCATCGAACACTCTTGATCAATCGCGCGACCGCGTCCCGTGAATGATCTTACCTGATGGCGAGGACCGCACTGAGGTCCGCTGGATGCGTCAGCGAAACTGTTCGCTGTGCGAGGTCGGTGGGCGACCCTGGCACCGCTACCTCGTGCCTTCCCGCTCCTGAATGATCCGGCTCGCGGTGAGCAGTTGTTGTTCTTCGCGGTCGAGGGCGTACCAACTGATTACCAGTCTTTGTTGGTCCAGGTATCCGGAGCGATCGTTGGTCCAGCCGGTCGCACGCTCCAACATCGGACGATGCGAGTGGAGCGACTCGAACCTGTCCTCATCATCGCACGGCGTCATCTGATTCCGCAATTGGCCCTCGGCGACCTGCAGAGCACTTTCGCTCAGGAACTGAGCCCCGCACATGATGGACAACAGGTAGGTTGGATACTGCTTGTCGATGAAGAAGGCGGTGATGTAGTGGGCGAACGCGCTGCCGGGCATCGGGTTGTGCAGGTCGTTGAAGTAGGCGCTGTACATCTGGAGTTCGACATCCAGCGGCCTGACGGCGGACCACCGCCGGAGGAGCTCCCGGATCTTCGCGTCGCACGCCGGAGCACTCGACTCAGCGTGTGGATGGGAGAGCATGAGGATATGAAGCGCGCAGTCGTACCCCTTGCATAGTGGGCCGAGATCCTCCTCATCGATTTGCCCCAGGATCCGATCGATCTCGTTGATCGCTTCGGCGACTGGGATTGACTCCTGCCAGCGGCGATGCCTGAGAGAAAGGAGCTGGAGTACGGGGTTTCGCGAACTCAAATTGCCTCTCCGAATCGTGATCAGCAGTCGATGCTATCGGATCGGTGGCTGGAGCCACTGCCTTGCAAGCGCAGCAGCGTGATTGCGGCCTTGACCTCGGCGGCATGGCTCAGGGGATGCTGATGAGGTAGGATCCGTCCAACAGGGAGGGGTCATCCCGAATGAAAGAGAGCGTGCCGTCGGGTTGGCGTTCATACCCTCGATGAGGGACGAGTATTGCAGGCGCAATGACTTCATCGGTGACAGCAACATCTACAAGGAGATCGCCACGGCCCGGGACAACAAACACAACGGTTCGACGCCCAGATCCGCCGAGATGGAACGCACCCAACTCTGAAGCGGAACACCTCAGCAACTCGCGCACTCTGTCGAGGGACATCCCGGGAACAATTGCCTCACCCAGTTCGTCCATGCCTTCTGCTGGGTACTCCTGCAACGACGGTGCGGCTTCGGCTGTCCCCGGCTGCCGGGCGCATGAGCAGGCGGCGCACAAGAATGTGATGCTGAGTAATTGGCCAAACGCTTGCTGCATGCTGGCTCCGATGTCGTTTTCACTCACGCGCCGGGGCTCCAGCTAGATTGCACTGCTTCGCTTCGTTCGGTCCACAGTCTACGAGCGTTCGTCGGGTTGCGCTCTGCGGAGTGGAATCCGGCGGTGCTCGCTGACGCCGGGTACTGCGGTCGCGTGTTCAACAGCGAGGCAGCATCGGCTTCCGGTCATGGGTTCGTGATGCGCGCGGGCGGGCGTGGTGCTCGGTCGGTTTGTCGCAGGGTGTTGTCAGGTCGTCGGGGAGTCGGTGGGTCTTCGGGCTCGTTCCAGAACCAGAAGTAGAGCCGGATGAGGAGACGGGCCGGAGGCCCATCCCACCGAGGTGGGGAGGGTTCTGAATTGAGGTCTCAGTGGTCTGCGGCGGCTTTGGCGAGGAGGTGGCGGGGGAGGGTGAGGGAGAGGAGGCCGGCGAGGATGAGGAGGGTGGCGAAGCCGTAGAAGCCGAGGTTGATACGCCATGCGGGGAGTTCGGCGGCCGCGGAGAGGGGGGTGAATCCGAAGAAGAGCATGGCGAGGGGTGTGGAGAGGGATGAGACGGACCAGCCGACGCCCATCATGAGTGCGGAGACGAGGGAGGTGTGGCCGGGGAGGAGTCGCTGGGAGAGGGAGGTGGCGAGGGGGAATGTTGCGAAGAAGCCGATGGGTGTGAGGGCTGCGCAGAGGTACATGGGGAGCATGGGGAGGAATGAGAAGTTGTTGGTTGAGGCGACGAGGTCTCCGACGGGGGCGAGGGCGGCCATGGCGGCGGCGCCGATGAGCGAGAGGATGAGGAGTGGGCGGTGCTCTCGGCCCGGGCGGAAGAGGCGGCCGGAGAGGAAGACGGCGATGCCCATGCCGATGGTCATGGAGGTGGAGAGGTTGGCGGCGATGTTGGCGCCCTGCTCGGCGAGGGTGCGCCCCCCCACTGCCGCGGCTTCGGCGGCGGTGTTTGCGAGTGCGCCGGCGCGGACGACGGAGTCTGCCCAGACATTGAACATGACGAACATGCCGACATTGGCGGTGAAGCGGAGGGCGTTCTGGATGGTGAGGACTCCGACGGTGCGGCGTCGGAGGATGGCCTCATCGGCGGGGACGGCATCGCGGATGGCGCGGTGGTTGTGGTGGCGGTGCGGGATCTTGGCGATGAGGATGTGCAGGGCGATGGCGATGAGGAGTGATGGGATGATGAGCCATGCGAGCGCGGGCATGCCGAGGTGCTCGGTGGTGCGCGTGGCGATGATGGGGCCGAGGGACTGTCCGATCATGCCCGCGGCGATGAAGACGCCGATGGCGGCGGCGCGGCCGTTGCCCCTGGATTTGCGGGCCGAGGCGATGACGCGGGCGCCGGTCTGGCCTGCGAGGGCGGTGCCGATGGGGTGGAACATGCCGGTGCCGATGACGCCGACGATCTGGAGCGCCATGAGCTGCCAGAAGTCCTGGGCGAAGCCGATGGACCCGATGCAGAGGGCGCCGAGGGCGAGGCCGCCGGGGCCGGCGAGGCGTGAGTCGTGCTTGTCGGTGAGCCAGGCGAGGATGGGCTGGCAGAGGCCCGAGAAGATGGGTGTGGCCATGAAGACTGCGGCGACCTGCCACTCGGTGAGCGCGAGGCGCTCGCGGAGGACGAGCATGAGGGAGGTGAAGAAGATGGGGTAGATGTCGATGACGGCGTGGGCCGCGAGGAGGGCGAGGAAGCCGCGGCGTGCCTGGGCGAGCGTGGCGATGTGGGGTGTGGAGAGGGAGGCGGCTGCGTCGTGTGGAGATGGGGGATCGGCTGGGGCCCCCCACTGCTGCGGGGTTGTTGTGGTGGTGGGGTCCGTGTGAGAACCGGGGGGGAAATCGGGGGGGGCGTCGGGGTGTGGGTCGATGACGAAGGGGCCGACTGGGGGCGTGCGGTCGCGGCGATCCTGCTGGGGATGCGCTTCGTGGGATGGGGTTGGCATGTGGTCGGCTCCGCTCGCGGGAGGCTGAGCGTAGCGCGCGCGGTCAGGGTCGTCTGATGCCGGTGGTGACGACGATGCCGAGGCCGAGGATGATGCCCATGACGCTGAGGCCTGCGACGGGCCATGTCCATCCCATGGCCTGCATTCCGGCGAGGACCTGCTTGTCGCGGGCGCGGTAGAGGGTGTCGGGGGTGACCTGGAGCATGGCCGCGTGCTGCCAGAGCCGGGTGGCGAACTGCTCTTCGGTGAGCTCGACGGGCTTGGAGTATGGGCCGGGCGCGACGGCATCCTCGAGCTGGCGGTAGGTGGCGCGGTCGAGGGTGATGGGTGGCTGCTGGTCAGTGGTTTCTGTGTGGAGTTCGATGAAGGCGTAGGGCCAGTCCTGCCTGCGGACGAGTCCCCATGATTCCGGGTCGAAGCCTTCGGCGGGGTATCGGGCGGCGATGATGAGGCGGGGGGTGGCCTGGCCAGCGCGGAGCATCTCGACGATCTCGCGGTTGTTGGTGGCCTTGGCGCGGGCCATGGGGGTGATGCGGAGCCAGTCTTCGAAGCGCATGAGGCCTGGGAATCCGGGCTGGTCTTCGCCGACGATGGGGAGGATGGCGGTGTGGCCGCGCCACTCGATGGTGAGGTGGCGCTGGGCTCCGGGCCAGGGGAAGAGGTGGAGGGTGGGGTCGGCGTCCGCGGCCTGCTGGGTGGGCGGCGGGGCGTCCACGACGGTGACGGTGCAGGGGATGGTGAGGAAGTTGAAGGCGGGGTCGAGGATGGGCTCGCCGAACCAGATGATGGGGCGATCGGCGAGGTCGGCGCGGTGGGAGAGCCGGTTGGCCATCGCGATGATGCTGATGGCGAGCGCGATGAGGGAGGCGGCGGCGAGGGCTGTGCCGAGGATGCGGAGCTTGGCGGGGGTCATGCTCTTGCGGTTTCGTTGGCGGCGCAGCGCGGGTTTCGTGGATTGGGCGGCGCTGGGGCGATCAGGCGGGCGGGTCGCTCTCGGGGGCGGGGTCGGAGTGGTTGTTCTGGTCCGGCGCGGCGGGGTCGTTGGAGTGGTCGTTTCCGGTGTGGGATTCGGCCTGGTCGTCCGCTTGGTGTTCCGAGTGGGCCTCCGCGGCGTGTTCGTTGGCGTGGAGCTGCTCGGCGTGCTGGCGGGCGAGGTCGACGATGTTCATGGGGGCCTTGGGGCGCGGGTCGCCTCCGCGTTCGAAGGGCGGGAGCGATCCGGCTCTGAGCTCGAGGCGGCCGCCGGTGTGGATCTCGCCGCGGACGCGGTGGTCATCCCAGCCGCGGGCGTTGAGGTCGAGCATGCTGAATCCGATGAAGAGGATGACGCCGAAGATTGAGGAGAGGAGGACGATTGAGTTGAGGGGCTTGTCGTACTTGAGGTGCATGAAGTAGCCGCAGACGAGGGCCGCCTTGATGACGGCGATGAAGAGGGCGATGAAGAGGTGCCAGAACTCGGAGACTGGAATTCCGGAGGCCCAGACGGTGACGACGGTGAGCCCGAGCAGCGCGATGAAGGTGTTGAACATCGGCCAGAATGGGATCACATGGTGGTGATCGTGGTCGTGCTCGTGGTGGGGGTCTTCCCAGACCTTGCCTTCGGTGAGCGGGTCGTCGCCGGGAGCGATGTGTGTGTTGTCCGGGTCGTGGTCGTGGAGGGACATGGGGCTGGCCTCGGTGTTTGATGGTGGCGTTGCGCGGCGGGGCTGAGGGTCGGGGGGCGGGCGGTGTTGTTGTTCGCGCTTTCAGACGAGATAGAGGAGCGGGAAGAGGAAGATCCAGATGATGTCGACGACATGCCAGTAGAGGCCGGCGTTCTCGAGGAAGAGGTAGTTCTTCGGGCCGAAGTGGAACTTGTAGGCCTTCCACATGGCCAGCGCGAAGACGATGATTCCGACGAGCACATGGACGCCGTGGGTGGCGGTGGCGACCCAGTAGACGGAGAGGAAGATCTGGTCGTGCGGGCCGGGTGTGAAGTGGCCATGGTCGCCGCCGCCGGCGGCGACGGGGATGATGGTCGCGGCGGTGTCCGCGTGGTTGGCCAGCGCGATGTTGGCGTGGTCGATGAGGGTGATGGAGGAGTGGGATGCGGGGGTGATGGCGGCGGACCCGGCGGAGGCGATGATATCGGCGGCGGCGGGGTCGGCGGGGGTGGTGTTGAGGGCGTGGGGTGCGTAGTTGAAGTTGGCGCCGGGGAGTTCGCTCTTCTGGATCTTGGGCCAGTATTCCCAGCCGAGCTTGACGACGAGGAAGAACAGCGCGCAGAGCTGGGTGATGCCGAGCCAGGCGAGGATCTCGTTGCGCCGGCCGAGCTGGGCGGCGCGGATGGACATGACGACGGTCCACGAGGAGAGGAGGAGGACGATGGTGTTGGCGAAGCCGATCTTCCAGTTGAGGTAGTAGGCGGAGGCTGTGTGCCAGTTCTCGGGATAGAGCATGCGGAAGACGAAGTAGGCGCAGAAGAATCCGGAGAAGAGGAGGAGTTCGGTGGAGAGGAAGAGCCACATGCCGAACTTGCCACCCTCGAACTCATCGGCGGCGCTGCGCCAGTGGTGCCCGTGGACATAGCGCTCGTGGGGCTTGAGGTTTGCGTCGGCGTGCGCGGCGTCGTTGGTGCTGGCTGCTGTCATGGTGGTGCCTCTTGTGGGGCGTTGCCTTGCGGGGCTTTGGGGGGTCGGCGCCGGGATCGGGGCGTGTGGCTGAGGTGCAGGGGATGGGGTCAGTGGCCGAGGTGGACGCGGCGGACCTCATCCTGGTCGGGGAGGGGGAACTCATCGGGGTCGCAGTGCGGCGGGGAGACGGTGTCGTAGTCGTACGGGCCGTGGGTGAGCACGGGCTCGCGGGGGAAGTTGTGCTCGACGGGTGGCGCATCGGCGTACCACTCGAGGGTGAGGCCGCCGTACGGGTTGGGCGGGGCCTTGCGTCCGGCGACGAGCGAGTGGACGAATACGAGGAGGTGGATGAGGAACCCGAGGCCGAGGATCCATGATCCGAAGGTTGAGATCTGGTGCATCCAGGTGAATTCCTCGATGTAGGTGGCGTAGCGGCGGGGCATGCCCTGGGTGCCGAGGAAGAACTGGATGAAGAATGTGAGGTTGAATCCGACGAAGACGAGGAGCCATCCGACCTTGGCCCATGTCTCGTTGAACATCTTTCCGGTGAACTTGGGCCACCAGTGGTGGATGCCGCCGACGAATGCGAGAACGGTTCCGCCCATCATGACATAGTGGAAGTGCGCGACGACGAAGTAGGTGTCGTGGAGGTGGATGTCGGTGGCGAGGGTTGCGAGGGGCGGGCCGGTGAGGCCGCCGATGGTGAAACAGAAGAGGAACGCGGCGGCGTAGAGGTTGGCGGTGGTCCAGCTGATGGAGGCCTTGTAGTAGGTCGCGAGCCAGTTGAAGACCTTGATGGCGGTGGGGATGGCGACGAGGAATGTGAGGGCGGAGAAGACCACATTGGCCAGCGGCGACATGGCCGTGAACATGTGGTGGCCCCAGACGAGGAAGGAGATTGCGGCGATGGCGATGGAGGAGAATGCGACGGCGCGGTATCCGAAGATGCGCTTGCGGTTGTGGACGGCGATGATCTCGGAGATGATTCCGAAGCCGGGGAGGATCATGATGTAGACGGCGGGGTGGGAGTAGAACCAGAAGAAGTGCTGGAAGAGGACGGGGTCGCCGCCGAGGGATGGATCGAAGATGCCGATCTTGAAGACGCGTTCGAAGACGACCATGAGGAGGGTGATGCCGAGGACGGGGGTGGCGAGGACCTGGATGATGGAGGTGGCGTAGAGGGCCCAGACGAACAGTGGCATGTCGAACCAGCCCATGCCGGGTGCGCGGAGCTTGTGGACGGTGACGATGAAGTTCATCCCTGTGAAGATGGATGAGAATCCGAGGATGAACGCGGCGAGGACCATGGCGGTGACATTGCCCCAGTCGGTCGTCGTCGAGTACGGGGTGTAGAAGGTCCAGCCTGTTTCGACGCCGCCCTGGACGACGGAGTAGAGCGCGAAGACGCCGCCAAAGAGGTAGATGTACCAGCTGAAGAGGTTGAGCCTCGGGAAGGCGACATCCTTGGCGCCGAGCATGATGGGCAGGAAGATGTTTCCGAGGGCGGCTGGGACGGATGGGATGATGAAGAGGAAGACCATGACCACGCCGTGGAGCGTGAAGAGCCGGTTGTAGATGTTGTTTCCGGTGACGGTGGTCTCGGTGGGCTCGCCGGTCTTGGGGTCCCTGCCCTGGACGATGACATCGGGGTAGAGCTGGCCGACGGTCTCGGGCTGCATGACGGGGTTGCCCTGCTCATCGACCATGGCCTGGCCGGCTTCGTCGATGGCCTGGACCATGACGGTTTTGGCGGGCTCCCAGAGTTCGGCGCGGAGGAGGAGGGCGAAGACGCCGCCGAGGAAGAAGGCCGCGAGCACCGCGCAGAGATACATGACCCCGATCTTCTTGTGATCGATGGTGTAGACCCATGACATGATGGTCTTGCCGAGTGTCTCTTTCGGCGCGAGGAAGCTCACATCGTGGTGGTTGGAGCCCATGGGTTCGTGCCTCCGTGCGTCTGGTGGCGCTGGGTGGTGGTTGGTGGTTGCCTGCGGTGTGGTGGGTTCGGGGCCCGATGGCGGGTTGGTTTACGGCGTGGGATTGGCTGCGGGGTCGGCGGCGTCGCCGGCGGCGTTCCGGGCCGCTTCCTGGTCGCGCATTTCCTGTTCGGACTCGGCGATGGCCGCCTCTCGGTGGGCATCGGAGAGGGACTTGATGTAGAGGGCGATGGCCCTGATCTCGCGCGGGGTGAACTTGCCGGCGGAGGTGGGCATCTGGTTGGAGAAGCCCTGGACGACCTGTGAGCCGGGGTCGATGATGGACTGGCGGATGTAGTCGAGGTTGACCTCGGCGGACTCGCCGTTGGTGAAGCGGTGGGTCTCGCCCCAGATGTTCTTCCAGGTGGGGCCGGTGCCGGCTCCGCCATCGACGGTGTGGCAGGCGTTGCAGCCGCCGGCGGTGTGGAGTTTCTTGCCGAGTTCAACCAGGGGGATGCCTTCGGTGGACGCCTGGGCTGTTTTCCACGCGCGGTAGTCGGCATCGGCCATGACGGCGATGCGGGCGAGCATCTGTGAGTGCTGGTCGCCGCAGTACTCGGTGCAGAAGAGGAAGTAGCCCTTTGAGACATCGGCGTCGATGGGGACGGCGGTGCCTGATTCTTCATCGAAGCGGTGGGTGGCCTGGCCGATGGGGTGGAACCAGAGGGTGGTGTAGCGGTTGGGGAACAGGTCGCGCTTGACGCGGAATTCGGGGATGAAGAAGGAATGGATGACATCCGTGGACTCCATGAGGAGCTTCACGGGTCGGTTGAGCGGGAGGGCGAAGACGGGGGCTTCGACGGCGGCGAGGTTCTCCGACTGGAGGGACCCAGCGCCGTTGTCGTACTCCCAGGACCAGCTCCACTTCATCGCGACGACATGGATCTCCTCGGCATCGGATGGTGAGACGCGCATGCCGAGGTAGACCTTCATGCCCCACACGAACATGACGGCCATGAGGAGGGTGGGGATGATGGACCAGGTGAGTTCGAGCTTGAGGTTGTGCGAGGGGCTGGGCAGGGGTGCAACGCCGGGCTTGCGGCGGTACTTGATGCCGAAGTAAACGAGCAGGCCCATGAGGAGGAAGAAGAAGAAGGCGGAGATGAAGAAGATGTAGTAATAGACGCCATCGACGCCGCCGGCGAAGGTGGAGGAGGCTTCGCGGAACCAGGCGCGGGTGAACCATCCGGTCTGGGATGCCAGGGGGATGGCGCCTGGGAGGTCGGGCGCTGTGAGGAGTTGGAGGGGGGTGTTCATGGGGCGTCGATTCCTGTCAGACCGGACGGATTCCGGGTGGATGATACGCGATTCGGTCGGAGATTGGGATCAGGATTCAGCGGGAAGGGGATTCCGGGGTGTGGGGCGTGGTTCTTTGCCGTTATCCATGGGGGATTGGGTGTTTGTTCGTCGGTTCCGGAGCCATGACCGGAGGAAGAGGGCTCCGATGATGGAGAAGAGGATGATGGCAGCGCCCGAGGCGCCGAGGCGCATGACATTCATGGCGTGGAGGGTGTACTTGCCGGTGGCGGGGTCGTAGGCGAAGCAGGAGAAGGCGATGTTGTCGAAGAGCCCGGCGGTGCGACCTTCGGAGGCGTCGGCGAGGGCGATGCGGACTTGCTTGGGTGGGGTGTTGACGCCGAGGAGCATGCTGGAGACGACGCCTGTGGGGGTGAGGAAGTAGATCGCGGGCGGGTGGGCGAATTCCTGCTCCTTGGGGAGGTATCGGTAGTAGTAGCCGACCTGGTCGGCGAGGGCTCGGACGGCGGTGGGTTCGGAGATGGCGAACTGGATGGATCGCTTCTGATCGTCGGTGAGATCCTGGTGGGCGAGGCGGGCGAGGAAGAGGTCTCGCTTGGCCTGCGCGTGTGCGAGCGTGTTGGTGTGGTCGATGGAGACGACGAGCAGGTGGTAGTCATCGCCGGGCCTGAGTTCCTCGTTTTCGTTGAGGGCGACTCGGGCCGAGTCGATCATGAGGTCGCAGAGGAGCGGGCAGTCGTAGTAGGCGAGGAGGAGGATGACGGGGCGCTGGGCGTCGAAGTAGCGGGCGATCCGGAAGGGCTGGCCATCGAAGCCGGTGAAGGAGAGTTCGGGGTCGACCTGGGTGCCGCGTTTATCGGCGGTGCCGACGCTGTCGAGCTGTTCGGGCTCGATGTTGAGCTGGGCGGTCGCGTTCGGGGCGGTGAGGTGCGTGGCGAAGAGGGTCGTGAGGAAGAGTGTGAAGAGGATGGCGAGAGGGGTGGGTGATTGGATGGCGGGGCGTGGGCGCAGCGCGGGCGGGCTTGGGCGTTGGGGCCTGGGCTCGGTTGGCGTGCGGATCACGGTGGTTCCCCCGGAGGAGCGTTGGTCCTGGGTGTGTTCGTCGGTCGTGCGGATCCGATGCGGGCTGTGCGATCAGGGCTGGGCGTACTGCTGGACGACCCGCTGGGCGGCGATTTCGAAGGGGATCTGGAGGGTTCCCTCGGCGCGGTTGATCCAGGTGGGTTCGGAGTGGAGGGCGGCATCCCAAGCGTTCTGGGCGTTGCGGAATTCGGTGAACGCGGCCTCGTTCTGCTCCTGGCGGACGACGGAGAGGTTCTCGAGTGATCGCTTGGTGATGGGATAGAGGATGAGGATGACGGCGGCGACGACGGCCATGGTGACGAGGATGGTGGCGACGACCATGGTGCTGTTGAAGCTGCCGTGGTCTTCCTGCGCGAACTCGCCGGTGGCGTGGCGGAACCAGTCGTGCGAGTGGTCTTCGACATGGGTGTCGTGGTTGGGATCGTGGTGGTGTGTGTCGCTCATGGGGAGTGGCTCGCTTGGGTGGGCTTGGGTGCTGGTGCCTGGCGCATCGTGCGATCGCGTGGGCGATCAGACATAGTTCTTGTGGCGGAGCGCTTCGGGGGTGCGCGGGTCGTTGAGGGGGATGAGCGGTCCTGAGGCGACCTTCCGGACGAAGGCGCCGAGCATGATGAGGAACGGGCCGAGGACGGCGGGGAGGTCGACCCACTGGGGTCCGACCATTCCCTTGACCTCGGGTCGGATCATCCAGTACATCTCGACGAGGGTCATGATGAGGACCCACGCGCAGACAGCGCCGGAGATGAGGAAGTTGCGCCTCCACGGGCGGGGGAGGAGGATGATGAACGGGACGATGAACTTGGCGATGGGGACGAAGTAGGACCAGAACTCCCACGGGCCGTCCTTGCGGACCTGGAAGAACATGGTTTCCTCGGGGATGTTGGCGTACCAGATGAGGAAGTACTGGCTGAATGCGATGTAGGCCCAGAAGACGATGAAGGCGAAGACGAGCTTCGATGAGTCGTGGAGGTGCTCGGTGGTGAATGCGCCGTGGAGGCGTCCGAAGGTTCTGAGGAGGATGAATGTGAGGGTGACGAGGGCGAGCGCGGCGGACATGGAGATGGCGAAGGTGTAGACGCCGAACATGGTTGAGAACCAGTGGAAGTCGAGGGTCATGACCCAGTCGAATCCTGCGAAGGCGATGGCGAACGCGAAGAGGACGATGCCGGGGGCCGAGACCTTGAGCATGGTGACGGTGTGCCAGCGGTTGGCATCTTCGTCCTGGCGCTTCGAGAGCGAGGAGAGGATCCCGGCGAGCCCGAGGAAGATGGTGAAGTAGAGGATGTTCCTGATGACGAAGAAGGGGAGGTTGAGGAAGCCCTGCTTGTGCTCGTAGAGGGGGTCTCCGGCGCGGTAGACGGGGTCCATCCAGTTCCAGAGGAACGGCGAGTAGACGCCCTCGGCCTTGTCGGTGATGGGGTGGATGTTCACCGCGACGGCCTGGGCGACGAAGATGACGAGGAACATGAGGCCGCCGACCCACATGCAGGACATGAGGTTCTCGAACTGCCTGCGGATGGTTGCGGTCCATCCGGCCTTGAGCAGGTGGAGGATCATGACGAGCGCGAGGGCGCCGAAGGGGAGTGCGATGGCGGCGATGAAGCCGGCGTGGAGGGCGTGGAGGGCGGTGGACGCCATGGGGGCATCCGCGAGGAGGACGGTTGCGAGGGCGATGATCGTGAGGACCGCGCCGGCGCCGACGAGGAAGGTCCAGAGGGCCTTGGCCGCGCCGGATCCGAGCTGGATGTTGTCGGAGGCGAAGACGAGTTCTCGTTTGATGGCTGGAGCGCTCATGAGGCGGCCTCGCCTTCTGCGTTGGGCGTGTTCACGGTCGCCGCCGTGGGGGCGGGATTGCTGCTGCGGGGCGCTGCGGTCGGCTCATTGTCGTCCGCGGCCGAGAGCGCTTCGCGCTGGGTCGGCGGGAGCATGTCGATGGTGCCGCGCTGCGACTGCTGGAGGACCCGGAGGTATGCGACGATTGCCCACGCCTCGTGCTCTGAGACCTTGCCGGCGTAGCCGCGCATGGCGTACTGGTACGGGAGCGCGGGGTTGGGGACGCCGTGGAGGATGACATTGAAGAGGTAGCCGTCGTCGCCTTTTTCTCCTCCGTGGAGGTACTGCTCTCCCTGGAGGTTGGCGGGGGTGTAGGACCAGCGGGTGCCGACGGTGCCATCGCCGGCGCCGAGGCCGCCGTGGCAGGGGAGGCAGTAGATGTTGTAGTTGGTCTTTCCGAGTTCGATGAGCTGGTGGTCGACGGTGAGGGGGATTTTCTCGAGCCAGTCGCCGGCGGGGTCGCCGAGGGTTGCGGTAGAGCCGACGGGCTTGCCGGTCATGAAGGGTTCGTCGATGGCGGCGAGTCGGCGGCGGTCGGTGTAGTCGTTGCCATTGAAGCCGAACTCGGAGATGGCGCCCTGCTCGTAGCGGACATGTGGGATGCGCGCGAAGGGGACGGTTCCGGCGACGGGGAGGCGCTGGGAGCGGCCATAGCGCTGGCCGGTTTCTTCATCGAGGTAGTCGGTGAAGAAGCTCGAGCGTGTTTGCGGCAGGTACTTGGGCTGGTCGTCGAGATCGGGGAAGAACTGGCGGGGTGGTTTGGAGGAGCGATCGCCGCGGCATGCGGTGAGCGCGGAGGCGGCGGCGGCCGCGGTGGCGAGTGCCAGCGCGAGCGTGGCGGCCCTGCGGAGCGGTGCGTGGTGTTGGTTCACGGCTGCACCTCGTCGATCTGCGAGCCGCCGAGGTCTGCGAGCAGGGCCTTGGTTGCTTGGCGGTCGAACTGTGGGTCTGTGGATTCGACGGCGATTATGAATCGGTCGTCGCTGACGCGGAGGAAGCGTGGCTTCTTGGCGAGCGGGTGGTGGTGGCGCGGGAGGCCATTGAGCAAGAAGACGGCGAGGAAGGCCGAGGTTGCCGAGATGAGGACGGTGAGTTCGAACATGACGGGGGTGAACTGTTCGAAGGCGTCGGTGGGCTTGCCGCCGACATCCATGGGGTATCCGGAGAACTGGTGGAGCCAGTCGATGGGGACCGTGAGGCCTGCGGAGGTCCACCACTGGAGGATGATGGCGAGGGTGAGGCCCGCGACGGCGCCGGCGGCGACGATGTTGGAGACCCGGGAGGGCTTGAGGCCCATGGCCTCGTCGATGCCGTGGATGGGGAAGGGCGCGTAGACATCCCACTTCCTGAAGCCCTTGTCGCGGAGGGCTTCGGCGGCGTGTGAGATCGCGGCGGGGTTGTCGAACTCGGCCATGACGCCCCAGAGCGGATCGTCGCCATGCCGGTCGTTGTGATCGGCGTGCTCAGCCATGGTTCGGCTCCTTGCTGTGGTCGGCGTGGTCGTTGTGGTGGTGGTGCTTGTGGTGATCGTCGTACATGGGGTGGTGTGGGTTGGCCTGGGGGAGCACATTCTTGACTTCGGAGATGGCGAGCATGGGGATGAAGCGGACGAAGAGGAGGAAGAGGGTCATGAAGATGCCGAGGGTTCCGACGAAGGTGAGGATGTCGACCCATGTCGGTGCGTAGTAGCCCCAGGAGGATGGGAGGAAGTCGGTGGAGAGGGTCGAGACGATGACGAATCGTTCGAACCACATGCCAATGTTGACGAGGATGGTGACGAAGAAGATGAAGGGGACATTGGTGCGGCACCACTTGATCCAGAAGAGCTGTGGCGAGATCACATTGCAGGTGATCATGATCCAGTAGGCCCACCAGTAGGGCCCGAAGGCGCGGATCATGAAAGCGGCGATCTCGTACTCGTTGCCGCCGTACCAGGCGATGAAGAATTCCATCATGTAGGCGAAGCCGACCATCGTTCCTGTGACGGTGATGACCTTGCACATGTTTTCCATGGTTCGTGCGGTGACGAAGTCCTTCATGCCCTGGAAGAGTTCTCTTGCGGGGATGAGGAGGGTGAGCACCATGGCGAAGCCGGAGAAGATGGCGCCGGCGACGAAGTACGGCGGGAAGATGGTCGTGTGCCATCCGGGGAGGATGGAGACGGCGAAGTCGAAGGACACGACGGAGTGGACGGAGAGCACGAGGGGCGTTGCGAGGCCGGCGAGGAGGAGGTAGGCCTTCTCGTAGTTGTGCCAGTGGCGTGAGGAGAATCGCCATCCCATGGAGAAGAAGCCGTATGCGTAGGCGGCGATCTTGTTGGCGGGGATGGTGACTGTGAGGTTCTTGATGAAGCCGGGGAGCGGGTGGGGCGCCCAGACGGGGCCGAAGGTGACCTTCTGGTTGATGCGTGCGAGGGCGCGGTCCCGCATGGTGGCGAGGTCGGGGATCATGCCCATGTACCAGAAGAGCAGCGAGACGGTGAAGTAGGTGCCGACGGCGAACACATCCCAGAGGAGCGGTGAGCGGAAGTTTGGCCAGATGGCGTTGGAGTTGGGGATGGGGAAGAGGAACCAGGCGAACCAGACTCGGCCGACATGGATGCCGGGGAATGTTCCGGCGCAGATGACGGCGAAGATGGTCATGGCCTCGGCGAACCGGTTGATGGAGGTTCGCCAGTTCTGCTTGAGGAGGCAGAGGATGGCGGAGATGAGGGTTCCGGCGTGGCCGATGCCGACCCACCAGACGAAGTTGACGATGGCCCATCCCCACGAGACGGGGTTCTGGAGTCCCCAGACGCCGACGCCGGTGATGATGAGGTAGAGGATCATGAGCGTTCCGAGCCCGGCGATGTTGGCCGAGATGAGGAACGCGGGGAGCCACCACTTGCGGCCCGGGGTTTCGATCCATCCGCAGATGGTCTCGGTGACGGAGTGGAAGTCGCGGTTTCCGAGCACGAGGGGCCCGCGCTCGGCGGGGTCGTTGACGATGGATCCGTCGACGGTGTCGACATCGGGGTCATCTCCGGGCCTGCGGCCCTTGATGAGTCCGAGTGCGCCTGCGCGGTCCGGGTGGAGTGAGGTCACGAGAGCACCCCCTGCGTGAGCGTGGTGATGGCGTTCGACGGCGCATCGGCGAGGACCGGGAGGCTCATGAGGTGGCCCGGGCCCTTGGAATGGTGCTCGTCGTGTTCGCCGTGGTTGTCGTGGGTTTCGTGGTGGTGGCCGGGCGGGTGTTCCCATCTGGCCCTGCGGTGCTCATCGACGAGCGCGGGGTTGGGGTTGCGGATGCGGAGGAGGTGGAGGGTTCTTGGGAGGGTGTTGAGGTAGGCGAGCACGGCGTATCCGCGGGCGGACTGCTGGGCCTGGTAGACGGCGGAGCCGGCGTTGTTGTTTGAGACATAGTCGTAGATGTCTCCGAAGACGATGGCGTCGGCGGGGCAGGCCTGCTGGCATGCGACCTGGAAGAAGCCGTCGGGGATGAAATCGAGGTCGGTGATCTTGGTCTCGACGCGTGCGGCGTTGATGCGCTGGATGCAGTAGGTGCACTTTTCCATGACGCCGCGCGAGCGGACGGTGACATGCGGGTTGTTGCGCATGGTGGCGACTTCGGCGACTGGCTCGCGGAGCCGCGGGGGGATGAGGTGCTGGTTCTGGGGCATGAGGGCGTCGGAGACCGGCTCGCCGAGCTGGCCGAAGCCGCCCTTGTAGGCCTTGGTGGCGTAGTCGAAGTAGTTGAATCGGCGGACCTTGTAGGGGCAGTTGTTGGAGCAGTACCGCGTGCCGATGCAGCGGTTGTATGCCATGGTGTTGAGGCCCTCATCCGAGTGGATGGTGGCGTTGACGGGGCAGACGACCTCGCAGGGTGCGTTCTCGCAGTGGACGCAGGCGACGGGCTGGACGGCGACATCGGGGTTGGCGTACGCCGAGTCGTCCATTTTTTCCGAAGCGTAGTAGCGGTCGACGCGGATCCAGTGCATCTCGCGTCCCTTGGCAGTCTCGATCTTTCCGACGATGGGGATGTTGTTCTCGGCCTGGCAGGCGACGGTGCAGGCGGCGCAGCCGGTGCACTTGGTGAGGTCGATGGTCATGCCCCACTGCTGTTGCGGCTTGCCGAACCTGTTGAGCCTGCCGATGGGTCTTCCTTGCTCGTCGAGGATGGGCTGGCCGTTCTCGTCGGTGGCCCTGTAGGTGATCTTTCCGCCGCGGCGGTGGGGCTCGAGGTAGATCTGCTCGTTGACGGGGGTGTGCGACTCCATGCCGAGCTGGGAGGCGAAGTTGGCGCCGGTGCGCTTGTTGCCGTAGGCGTCTTTCTTGTATCGGCCGTCGGGGTAGTTGCTGAAGGACTTGTCGCCGAAGGCCTTCCACTGTGGGAAGTCGACTTCCCTGAGGATGTCGCGGCCCTCCATGGCCCAGTGGTCCTGGGTGTTTGCGATGAGGTACGGGGCGGCGCCGCGCTTGGGGGTGATGGAGTCGGCCTTGGCGACGCGGAGGTTGTCGCGGTTTCTGAGCGGGTAGGTGTTGACGCCGGTGCCCATGCCGACGCGGCCGCAGATGCGGCGGCCGTAGCCGAGGGTGAGGGCGATGACATTGTCGGGCATCCCGGGCTGGACCCAGATGGGGATGTCGATGGAGTTGCCGTTGGCGTTGATGGTGACGACCTGGACCTTGTTGTAGAGGGGGCCGTCGAGCTTGCGGGAGGTCTTGAGTCCGAGGCGTTCGGCGGTGTGCTTCGAGATTCGGGCGGGGTTGTCCCAAGAGATCTTGGTGATGGGGTCCGGGAGTTCCTGGAGCCAGCCGTTGTTGGCGTACCGGCCGTCGTGGACCTTGGGGCAGGGGCTGAAGAGGATGTCGATGGAATCGTCGGTGGCGGGGATGGAGGCTGCGAGTTCGCCGAGCGCGGTTGCGATGGCGTCGCGCCGGGCCTGGGCGGGGCCGTTTCCGCGGGGGACGGGCCTGAGGTGGAGGCCGTTCTGGACGAGCTTGCGCCAGGTTGATTCGAAGTCGGCGGGCTGGGCGAGGAAGGTGCGGGCGGTGGCGCGGACGATCTGGTAGGGGTCGGTTTCCTGCTCGCCTGCGATGGTGGCGAGGAGTTCGAGGTCGGTGCGGCCGTTGAAGAGCGGCGCGATCATGGGCTGGATGACGGAGTAGTGGCCCGAGTCCGAGACGGCGTCGCCCCACGACTCGAGGATGTGGGCTTGGGGGATCCACATGCTGGCGGCGGCGGCGGTCTCATCGGCATCGCCGAGGTAGATGCAGTTGGCGGCCGCTTCGATCATGGCGGCGATGCCGGCGTCGGCGAGGGCGGTGTAGACCGGGTTGCCGCCGATGATGATGAGGGTTCTGCGTGCGGTGGCGGGGAGGGTGCGCAGGCGGAGGAGGGACTCTGAGGAGACGGCGGACGCATCGTCGCGTTCATCGGTGGGGATGGCGAGGACGGTCTGGGTGAGGTTGCCCAGCGCGGCGTTGATGGCGTGGACGAGGGCGTGGATCGCGGCGGGCTGGGACTCGCCGGCGGTGACGATGGAGGCGCCGCGTGCGGCGATGAGGTCTTCTGCGATGGCGGCGAGATCGGCGTCGGAGATGCCGGCGGCGGCGCGCTGGCTCAGGTTCTGGGCCGCGTTGTTGATGGCGGCGGCGAGGCGGTCGCCCGCGGTGCCGGCTCGGGGCGCGATGGCCTGCGCGAGCCTGATGGCGAGGATGCTGATGTCGGCGGGCCTCAGTGCGTAGCGGTGATCGGCCTGTCCGCCGGTGAGTGTGAGGGTGGACTCGGCCGCGTAGAGGCGGGACATGGTGGAGTTCTTGGCCGATGATTCGCCTTGGCCTTCGCGGAGCCTGTTGGCGGCCCATGCCCGGACCCCGGTGAGGGTGGCGGTTTCTCCGGCGAGGAAGTCATCGTCGAGCGTGAGAACGACCTTGGCGCGGTCGAAGCGGTGCTCGATGCGGTGGGGGCCTCCGAAGGCGAGGCGTGCGCCCTTGGCGCGCTCGTCGAGGTCGACGGGGTTCCACGCGATCCATGTGGCGCGGGGGAATCGCTTGCGGATGGCATCACGCATGCGGGCGCGCGAGGGGCTGGAGGCTTTCTCGACGAGGAAGGTCAGGCCTTCGCCCTGATCGGCGGTGTGGTTGGGGGTGAGGGTGGAGGCGACGAGTGACTGGAACTCGGCCCACGAGGCGGCCTTGGGCGGGGTAATGTCGGAGTCGGCGGTGTTGAGCCAGTCGGCGAGGGTCTGGGGGTCGCGGTCGGGGTCGTAGAGGGAGAGGACCTGGGCCTGGGTGGTGGCGATGGACTTTCCGAGCGAGTCTGGGTGTGCGGGGTTGCCTTCGAGCTTGGTGGGCCTGCCTTCGAAGGTCTCTGCGAGGATGGGCGCGACGCCTCCGGTGGGGAGCGGGATGGACGAGGCGTAGAAGAGTGGCTTGCCGGGGATGATCTCTTCGGGCTTCTGGTTGAAGGCGAGGATCTTGTGGTCGGGCCTGCGGCATCCGGGGATGGTGGCGGCGCCGGCGAGTGCGAGCGAGGCGCCCATGATCTTGAGGAAGTGCCTGCGTGAGCCGTCGAGGAGTTCGCTGGCGTGTGCGGGGAATTCGCGCTGGAGGAAGTCTCTGAAGTCGGCGGTGTTGGCGATGTCATCGAGCGAGCGCCAGAAGGTCTTGCCGGTGGCCGCGGAGACATCGCGGGCGCGGAGCTCGGATTCGATTCGGGCGCCCGCCTTCTTCGTCGTTGGGCATTGATCGATGGTGCTCATGGGCTGTTCCCGTCGGTGGGCGTTGCCGGAATCGGCTTGGGTTGCTGTGTGTGGTGGCTGGCGTTGAGTGGGTTCGATGTGTGGTTTGGCGCGGCGTGGATCAGTAGTGGCAGGCGCCGCAGTCCTGCGGCGGGTCGAGTGCTCTTTCGCGTGCGAGCTGGAGGCCGCGTTCGAGCTGGTTCTCCGCCTGGAGCTGCGCGGCGACGGCGGCGAGGTTTGTGATGCGGATGGGTTCGCCGAGCAGGCCATCGACATCGACGAGGTACTGCTCCGGGGCGCGGTGGCACTCAAGGCACCACGCCATTGAGAGGGGCTCTTCCTGGCGGACGACTCTGAGCCGGTCCATGCGGCCGTGGCAGGAGTAGCAGGAGACGCCGGCGTTGACATGGACGGCGTGGTTGAAGTGCGCGTAGTCGGGGAGCTTGTGGATGCGACGCCACTGGACGGGCTCGCCGGTGCTCCACGATTCGCGGAGTTCGACGAGGTCCGGGAGGTCGCGGTGGGCCTGCCAGAGCGCTGTGTTGAGGTACGCGACCTCGCCCTCGCCGGAGTGGCAGTTCATGCATGTGGCGGTGTCGGGGACATTGGCGTGCCCGGACTCTTCGACATGCGTGTGGCAGTATCGGCAGTCGATGCCGAGGGTGCCGGCGTGGAGCTGGTGGCTGAATGCGATGGGCTGTTCGGGTTCGTATCCGACTTCCCAGTATGCGGGCGTGAAGTAGTACCAGACGCCGGCGACGACGCCGATGCCCGCGACGGAGAGTCCGGCGAGGACGGCCGCGGGTACCGCGTTGGCCCAGGAGGGAAAGATGCTCGACACCGCGGAACCTTCCTGCGTGGTCCGGTTGGTGGTTACGAACTCTCGGGGGTGCGCATCGTCCAATCGGCGCGCATTCCCGACCATCGTCCCAACCGGCTCTTTCGGCGAACGGAGGACCAATCGTCTGGAATCGAGTGCGGGTGGACGCGCCTTGGGGCGGTCTGGCCGCAATGATTCCGGTATGACAGTACATTTCCGCCTCTGGAGCACGATCTGTCAAGGGCGTGGGGGCGTGGGATTGGCGAATCGGGCAAACTGAGAACGAGTCTCAACCCAGTCTGAGGGGTCGGCGGCGGGGATTGCGAGTATTTCCCATGGATGATTGTGCTGCTGGTTTGGTGGGCGGGTCGGCGGACGCGGGGGCGAGCGGGCGGCGCGGCGGGTTGGCGCTTCCGGTGCTGACGGTGGGGTTCGCGACGGCGGTGGTGATGTGGATCGTGGGGTATGTGACACACTTTCCTGGGCTGGGGACACCGGCGTGGGTGGTGGCGGGGCTGTTCGCGGTGGTGCAGTTGGGTGGGGGCGTGCTGGCGTGGCGGCTGGCGGGCGATCGCCGGGTGGTGGTGGGCGCGGGCGGTGGGCTGGTGGCTTCGTTGATCAACCTTCTAATTGTGGGGTCGATCATCGGGTCGGCGGATGATCCGAACGCGCTGCGGGAGGGGTGGGTGGGGATGGTGGTGGGGACGCTGGTGTTCGGGGTGTTGCTGGGCGGGGCGGGGGCGTGGGTGGCGGGGGTGGTGAGGGAGCGTCGCGGTGGGGAAGCGGGTGGGGAGTCGGGCGGGGCGCGGGTGTGGCTGGCGCGGTTCGCGGTGGTGGCGGCGTTGTCGGGAGTGCCGGTGCTGTTGTCGGGTGGGCTGGTGACCTCGACGGCATCCGGGCTGGCGGTGCCGGACTGGCCGGCGTCGTACGACGCGATGATGTTCCTGTTTCCGCTGCAGGACATGACGGGGGGGATCTACTACGAGCATGCGCACCGGCTGTTTGGCTCGCTGGTGGGGCTGACGGTGCTGGTGTTCATGGTGTGCGTGCTGGTGTGGGAGCCGCGTCGGTCGGTGAAGGCGATGGCGGTGGCGGCGTTCGCGCTGGTGGTGGTGCAGGGAGTTCTGGGCGGGGTGCGGGTGACGGCGGCGGTGGATGAGAAGCCGCGGGAAGTGGTGGTGGGCGCGGATGGCATGGGGGTGGAGCGATGGTCGCTTCCGGACGAGGGTGTGCCGCACAACTACGCGGCGGCTCGGGACCATGAGGGGTCGGTGGCGCTGGCGATGGTGCACGGGATCTCGGGTCAGTTGACCTTCGCGCTGCTGTGTGTTGTGGCGTGCGCTGCGGCGGTGCGGTGGGCGCGGTTGGATGTGGCTGGTGATGTCGGCGGGGATGGGGTGCGGGATCGTTGGTTGCGGGGTCTTTCGTTCGTGCTGCTCGGGGCGCTGGTGGTGCAGTTGACGCTGGGGGCGGGGCTGCGCCACTTCGGGCATGTGGGGTTCTTGCACACGCACATCGCGATGTCGGTGGTGGTGGTGTGTGTGGCGGCGTTCGCGGGGCTGCGGAGCGCTTCGCGGCGCGGGGCGGGGTTCGGCGCGATCCCGGTGCTGGGCAAGGCGATCGTCGGGCTGGTGCTGGTGCAGTTCGCGCTGGGGTGGGCGACGCTGTTCCTGGTGATGCCGTACGACGGATCGGAGGACTCGGTGGGGGCGATCGCGATGGCGACGGTGCACCAGGCGACTGGGGCTGCGCTGCTGGGGTGCGCGGCGATGCTGGCGGCGTGGTCGTGGCGGCTGCTGGGGCGCGGTGGTGCCGCGGCCGGATCGGATGCGGGCGCGGTTGGCGGGGCGATGGGGGCGGCGGTTTGAGGTGTGGGCGGGGTGCGGCGGTCGGTTCAGTGCGCATCGCGCTGCGTGGGGAGGTTGTCGGGTGGCCGCCAGCGATCGGGCTGGCTGACCGCGCGGTCGAGGAGCGGGAGGAAGCGGGTGATGGGGATCTCGTGGCCGCCGAAGGTGGCGACATGGTCCGTGGTCATCTGGGTGTCGAAGAGTTCGAACCCGCAGCGTTCGAGGTGATGGATGAGGGTGATGAGGCAGACCTTGGAGGCGTCGGTGCCGTCGAGTGGGTGGCGGGCGCCGTCTGGTTGGCGGGGGCGTGGGATGTTGAACATGGATTCGGCGAAGAAGGCGGCGCCGAGGGCGACGCCGTAGACGCCGGCGACGAGGGCGGTTTCGTCGGTGCGGGCGTCGGTGCGCCATGCCTCGATGGAGTGGGCGTAGCCCGCGGAGTGGAGGTGGTTGTACCAGTCGATGAGTTGGCGGCTGAGCCAGACACCATCGACGGCTGATCGCGCGGGGGCGCAGTTTCTGATGACCTGTGGGAAGGCCTTGTCGCAGGTGAGTGTGAAGCGTTGTTGGTTGATGGTGCGCTGGAGGCGTTTGGGGATATGGAGCGCGCCGGGGGTATTGAGCGGGAGGATGCCCCGGGGATCGGCGAAGAACCAATTGATGGGTCCGCGCGTGCCATCGGCCATGGGGAAGACGCCGCGGCGGTAGGCGTCGAGCAATCCCTGGACGATGGTCTCGGGATCGGGGTGCTTGGGGTGCATGGGGGCGGGGTCGGTTCTGATGGGGGCGGAGTTACTGGTGCGGTTCGACGGCGTCGAGGATGAGGTGGAGGATGAGCTGGTGGGCTTCCTGGATGCGTTCGGTCTGATCGCTGGGGACGATGAGGGGGTGGTCGCAGAGGGGTACGGCGGGGCCACCGCCTTTGCCGAGCATCGCGATGGTGGTCGCGCCGGCTGCGCGTGCGGCTCGGAGGGCGTGGAGGATGTTGGGTGACTTGCCGCTGGTTGTGAATGCGACGAGGCAGTCGCCGGGGCGGGCGAGGGCCTGGAGCTGTCGTTCGAAGATGTGGTCGTAGCCGAAGTCGTTGGCGATGCAGGTGAGGGCGGTGGGGTCGGCGTTGAGCGAGATGGCCCTGAGGGGTCGCCGGTCGCGCTTGTATCGGCCGATGAGTTCTTCGGCGAGGTGCATTGATTGTGCGGCGGAGCCGCCGTTGCCGCAGGTGTAGATGGTGGCGTTGTTGTTGAGGGATGTTTGGATGGCGGCGCAGGCGTCGGCGATGGCGGGGGCGATGGCGTTGAGGGCGCGGAGGGTGTCGGCGGCGCGATCGATGGTGGCGCGGATGTCGGTGTGCGGGGGTGTGGGGTGCTCGGTCATGGTGAGGCCCTGGTGGGTTTGGGTGGCGGGGCGTGGTCGGGACGGAGATTGGGGGAGTGTGGCGTCCGTTGGGGGTTGGTGCCGGGGTTGGTTGCGGGGTTGGGGCGGGCGGGGCGATTGCGGGGGCGAGGAGGGCGTGCTGAAGATCGTTGGGGATGGGCGATCTGCGGTCGATGGTGCCCTACAATCGTCCCCTTCCGATCGCGGGCGAATCGGCATGCGATCGGGGAGCGGGGACGTAGCTCAGTCTGGTAGAGCATCGGACTTTTAATCCGCTGGTCCAGGGTTCGAATCCCTGCGTCCCCATTGGAGAGGATGGTTGGCCGGTTGGGCGCGTGGGGCGTTGGGCGTCCGGGCGCGGGGTCGGGAACGGGTTGGAGCTGGGTCGGGCTGGGGGGATTGGAAGGAGCGAGCGGTCGTCGATGCTTGTTGTGCACGCGAACTGGACGGATGGACGGCTGATGCTCTGGGGAGAGCGGGTGGGCGCGGGTGGCGGAGCGCGTGGGGTCGGGGCTTCCGGCGATGAGAGGGGTTCGGAGCGAGCGGATGCGGCGGATCGGCATCCGGGCGTGGTGGATGCGGCGGTGCTGCTGCGGGTGCTGGCGGGTGTGGAGGGATTTCCTCAGGAGGATGGGGCGTGCGCGGCGGGTGAGATGGTGCTGCGGCTGCCGAGCGTCGGGCGCGCGCCGATGGCGAGCCCGGCGGTGGCGGTGCGGCGCGGGAGCGAGCAGCTGGTGGGCGGCGGTGGCGGGGCGGGCGGGGGTGATGATGAGGACGATGGCAGCGCGGGCGGGATGATGGGTGGCGGGTATTCGGCGATCGATGCGGGGATCGATCCGGATGTGGCGATCGATCTGGAGGTGCTGTCGCTGGATGAGTTCGTGGATGGGGATGATGGCGGGGATGGCAGCGCGGGCGGGAGCGCTGATGGGGTGGCGAGCGCGGATGCGGAGGATGGGGTTCTTGACGCGACGCCGACGGTGCGGGTGGATCGGTGGCGGGTGCCGACGGTGGCGGTGCATCCGGCCCGGATGGGCGGCGCGCTGGAGGCGCTGGCGGATGCGGATGAGGCGGCGTCGGGTGAGGGCTTCGAGTCGGAGGGTGATGGCGGGGATGATCGGTTCGTGCTGGCGGACTCGGCGCGGTTCTGGCTGGAGGTGTCGCGGCTGTCGGCGGCGCTGCTGGCGGAGCAGCGGTTCGTTCCGGGGGTTCGGGATGAGCGTGGGCAGCCGCTGCTGGGTCGGTGGCAGCCGTGGATCTCGGATGAGTCGACGGCGGAGCGGGTGGGTCTGCTGCTGAGTTCGATGCCGGCGATCGCGCGTGCGGTGGCGGATCGGTTCGAGCACGATGGGTGGTCGGTGGTGTCGGATTGCCTGACGGCGATCGTGAACACGAGCGCGAAGCGGACGCTGATCGAGGATGGTCTTGGCGGGGGGATCGGTGCTCGGAAGGGCGATCCGGGGGAGCTGGGGTGGCTGCGGGCGCTGCTGGGGGATCAGGAGCTTGTTGACCTGGATGATGAGCGTGCGCGGTCTGAGCTGGCTCGGACGGTGCAGATGTGGCTGGCGGGTCTGGAGGAGCGCGGGACCTCGGGGGTGTGGCGCCTGATGGTCCGGCTGGACGAGCCGGAGGGGGCCGATGCGCTGGGCGATCTGGAGCCGCCGGGGTCTGATGTGCGTTGGCCGTTGACATTCCATCTGCAGTGCATGGACCGCGAGCGGTTGATCGTGGATGCGGAGGATGTGTGGCTGGTGCGGACGCCGGGGATCTCGGTGGACGGTGTGCAGCTTGATCAGCCGCAGGATCTGCTGCTGGCCGAGCTTGGGCGGGCGGCGCGGATCTTCCGGCCTCTGGATCGTGCGCTGAACGAGGCGACGCCTTCGCGGCTGCTGCTGGAGACGGCGGAGGCGTACGAGTTTCTTCGTGAGGTGCGGCCGCTGCTGATCGAGCAGGGGTTCGCGGTGGAGGCGCCGGGGTGGTGGGATTCTCCGGCGGCGCGGCTCGGGGCGCGGCTGCAGCTTGATTCTCCGGAGGTGGACCTGGAGGAGCTGGCGACGCACGGCGGTTCGCTGGCGGGTGATTCTCAGATCGGGCTGGGGGCGCTGGTCGATTACCAGTGGAAGCTGGCGGTGGGCGACACGCCGGTGACGATCGAGGAGTTCCAGCGTCTGGCATCGCAGAAGGCGCCGCTGGTGAAGATCAACGGCCAGTGGGTGGAGATCCGTCCGGAGGACATCAAGGAGGCGCTGTCGTTCATCGAGGAGAATCCGGGCGGTGAGATGAAGGTGTCAGAGGCGCTGCGGATCGCGTTCATGGCGGGGTTCGGCGGCACGGGGATGTCGGTGGTGGGGATCGATGCGACGGGTTGGGTGGCGACGCTGCTGGGCGGGACGGGCGAGGACACGACGATGCCGATGCTTCCCGAGCCGGCGGGGTTCGAGGGGGAGCTGCGTGAGTATCAGCGTCGGGGGATGTCGTGGCTGGTGTTCCTGGATGCGCTGGGGCTCGGGCCGTGCCTGGCGGATGACATGGGCCTTGGCAAGACGATCCAGCTGCTGGCGATGATGCTGTACGAGCGGAATCGTGCGGCGGCGCGGGGGGAGCTGGACCTGCTGGGGCCGACGCTGCTGATCGTTCCGATGTCGATCGTTTCGAACTGGACGCGTGAGGCGGCCAAGTTTACGCCGGGGCTGAAGGTGATGGTGCACCACGGGGTGGAGCGTTCGATGGGCGAGTCGTTCGCGGAAGCGGCGATGGGCGTGGACCTGGTGGTGACGACCTACGCGCTGGCGCACCGGGACCGCGAGGACATCCAGCGTGTGTCGTGGCGGCGGGTGGTGCTGGACGAGGCGCAGAACATCAAGAACCCGCAGGCGAAGCAGAGCCAGTCGATCCACGGGCTGGAGGCGCCGCGCCGGGTGGTGCTGACGGGCACGCCGCTGGAGAACCGGCTGTCGGAGCTGTGGTCGATCATGGACTTCTGCAACCCGGGGCTGCTGGGTCGCTCGGCGGAGTTCCGGCGGCTGTTCTCGATCCCGATCGAGCGGCACCACGACCGGCAGCGTTCGCGGCAGCTTCGCGACCTGGTCAAGCCGTTCATCCTGCGGCGTCTGAAGACGGATCCGAAGGTGATCAGCGATCTTCCTGAGAAGGTGGAGACGAAGGAGTTCTGCCGCCTGACGCGGGAGCAGGCCGAGCTGTACGAGTCTTGCGTGAAGCGGATGCTCAGCGAGGTGGAGCGGAGCGAGGGGATCAAGCGTCGCGGGATCGTGCTGACGACGCTGATCCGGCTGAAGCAGATCTGCAACCACCCGGTGCAGATGTCGCTGAAGGATGGGGATCCGGGGCTGATCGCGTCGGCGGCGTCGGGGCGGTCGGGCAAGTGCACGCGTCTGATGGAGATGCTCGACGAGGTGATCGCGTCGGAGGAGAAGGCGCTGGTGTTCACGCAGTTCCGGCGGATGGGGGACCTGCTGGCGAGCATGCTGCGGAAGCGGTTCGGTCGGGATGTGCTGTTCCTGCACGGCGGTGTGCCGCCGAAGCAGCGCCAGATGATGGTGGACCGTTTCCAGAACGACGAGTCGTGCCCGGTGTTCATCCTGTCGCTGAAGGCCGGCGGCGTGGGGTTGAACCTGACGGCGGCGAGCCATGTGTTCCACTTCGACCGGTGGTGGAACCCGGCGGTGGAGAACCAGGCGACGGACCGGGCGTTCCGGATCGGTCAGACGAAGTCGGTGCATGTGCACAAGTTCATCGTGAACGGGACGCTGGAGGAGCGGATCGACGAGATGATCGAGTCGAAGATCGCACTGGCCGAGGATGTGATCGGTTCGGGCGAGGAGTGGCTGACGGAGCTCTCGACCTCGCAGCTGCGTGACATTCTGACGCTTCGTCCTGATGCGCTGGGGGATGATGATGGGGAATAAACGGGAGGCATCAGGCATCGGGCACCAGGCACCAGTGAAGAGTGGGTGTGTGGTGGTGTTGCGCGGGCATTTGCGCTGGGATACGGGAGGGTTTGGGCGTGGATGAGTTTCCGGTTTTCAAGGACATCCGGCCGCAGGCCGAGCCGCGTTCGAAGGGTGCGTACCAGGGGGCGTACTCGCGGAAGCCGGACAAGCCGCGGCGGGTGCAGGGCGGGTACAAGGTTCCGGGCGATGGGTGGCCCGGTGATGATGTGGCGTGGCAGGCGCGGGCGTGGGTGGAGTGGCTTCGGGGCGCGTTCTCGGAGGAGGCGTTCGGGGAGGGGCTTGAATATGCGCAGCGGGGGCAGGTTCGGCGGTTCTCGATCGATTCGGGTCGGGTGACGGGGCAGGTGCAGGGGCGTCGGTACAAGGCGTATCCGGTTGAGGTGGTGCTTCCGCGGCTGTCGCCGGGCGATTGGGAGTCGGGGATCGCGTTGATGGTGGACCAGGCGGTGTTCGCAGCACGGATCCTCGCGCGTGAGCTTCCGGAGGAGGTTCCGGGGCTGTTCGAGAGCGCTGGGGTGTCGCTGCTGCCGCGGGCGGAGGAGGGCGCGGGGATCGTGGTGAGCTGTGAGTGCGAGGAGCACCGGCGCGGGGTTGAGAGTGGCGGCGAGGGCGAGGGCGGGGCTGGTGATCGGGCAGCGCGGCTGTGCAAGCACGCGGCGTGCCTGTGCCTGGTGGCGGTGCGTGAGATGGAGCGGGATCCGCTGCTGGTGTTCACGCTGCGGGGGCTGTCGGAGCACGAGCTGCTGGAGCGGCTTCGGGCGCAGCGGTCGGGGGCCTCGCGTGCGGAGGGGCGGCTGGCGCCGATGCCGCACGCGCTGGCGGAGCAGCCGGGGATCGATGCGGCGCGTCGGCCTCTGGAGGAGTGCGGGGACCGGTTCTTCTCGGCCGGGGCGGGGCTTTCGCGGATCGACACCTCTGTGCGCAGGGCGTCGGTGTCGCACCCGCTGCTGCGTCGGCTTGGGCCGAGCCCGTTCAAGGGGAGCCGATTCCCGCTGGTGGGTCTGCTGGCGACCTGCTACGACCTGGTGTCGGAGGATGCGGTGCGGCGGGCGGAGGAGGAGCAGGAGCGGGAGGTTCGGCGGGTGGAGGGGGATGGGGATGGGGCGGATGGGATGGACGGGGCGGCGGGCGGGTGATCGGGGCGGGTTGGATGGGGTGGGGGCTGGTCGGGTTGTCGCGGGGTTGGGGGGTGCGGGGTATACTGTGGGCTCTCTCACAGGTGAGCCGTTCGCGACGGATCCGCCGTACTGGTGGTGAGGCGCGGCGTGGGCCTCTGACTTCGCGGCAGCGAGGGGGTCCCGCTCGGAGAGAGTGCCGCGGTCTGCTTCTTTGTTCGGCCCCCCACTGCTGGTTCGGTTCCGCTGGTCGCCTGTGAAGGGCTGATCGGGCGGGATCGGGAGCGGATGCGGCGGGATCGGCGAGGGCGAGGCCGCGTAGGTCTTGCCGGTCGTCGCACCGATTGGGCGTGCCCGGGCTCTGCGTGGAGCCATCCGGGCTTTCGTCCAAGCCGAACGAAGGAGAGCGCCGCAGAGCGGATCGGCGGGTTTGAACGGGCGCGATGAAGAGCGTCCTCCCCCTTGGCCGATCGAACGCGCAGCACACACAAATACACTCACCGCATCGGGAACGCATCCGGCCCGGGCTTCGGCGTCGTGGCGGATTGTGATCGCTTCCGGTGGCGGGTTGGGCGAGGACTCGGTTTGGTTGGCAGGGTCGGGCGCTTTGCACAGCGACGATGGCGTCGTATCAGGCCCGTGGTGTAATGGTAGCACACCTGGTTTTGGTCCAGATAGTTGGGGTTCGAATCCCTACGGGCCTGCTTTCCTCGCTCGAGTTCCTGCTGGCTGATGCCCTGAGATGGATGGCGCCCTGGTGATGGGGGCGCTGGATGTTCCGGGGTGCATCGTTCTGGGTTGGTGTGTGTGGACTGGTTTGGGCCGTGCCCGCATCGCGGGGCGGCGCGCGTTTGATCGGGGCGAGCGGGCGGGCTGACTCGGTGTGGGGCGGGACATCGGGCCTGGTTGGCTGCTGCGATCTTCAGCGCTGTGGATAGGCCATGGGTGAGCCGGTTGCGATCATTCTGGCGGCGGGCAAGGGCACGCGGATGCGCTCGGACCTTCCGAAGGTGGCGCATGAGGTCGCGGGCCATCCCATGGTGTCGTGGGTGGCGCGGGCGTGCGCTGCGGCGGGGTGCGTGCGGGTGATCGTTGTGGTGGGGTACCGGCAGGAGGTGGTGCGGGCGATCTTCGAGGGGTGGGATGGTGAGAAGGGCAGAGCGGGTGGCGGTGCGGGGTGCACGCTGGAGTTCGCGGTGCAGGATGAGCAGCTGGGGACGGGGCACGCGGTGTCGTGCGCGTTGCCGCTGCTGGAGCGTGAGTGCGGGGCGGAGGGGAATCCGGTGCTGGTTCTGGCGGGGGATGGGCCGTTGATCAGGGCCCAGACGCTGCGGGTGCTGCTGGATCGGCATCGCTCATCGGGCGCCTCGGCGACGCTGGCGACGGCGCGGATCGAGGATCCAACGGGATACGGGCGGATCGTGCGCGGGGCGGATGGGTCGTTCGTGGGGATCGTGGAGCAGAAGAACGCGACGCCTGAGCAGCGTGCGATCCGCGAGGTGAATCCGAGCTATTACTGCTTCGATGCGCTGCGGCTGGCTTCGGCGCTGCGCGGGGTTGAGCGGGATGCGGTGAGCGGGGAGTACTACCTGACGGATGTGCCGGGGCTGGAGCGCGCGGCGGGTCGTCGGGTGGAGGTGGTGGAGGCGGTTCCGTCGGAGGATGTGCTGTCGATCAACACGACGGAGCAGCTGGCGGAGGTGGATGCGTTGCTTCGTGCGCGGCTGGGTGGGGATGGGGATGGTGGGGATGGCATTGTTGGCGGGGGTGGTGGTGGCGCAGGGACGGCCGGCGATCGCGCATGGGCGCAGAATGGGCGTGTCGAATGACCCCACGCGGCGGACGAGACTGGAGCGACCCGGACGAGCTTCGGATCTTTGCGGGTCGGAACTCGATCCCGCTGACGGAGCGGATCTGTTCGCACCTGAGCATGCCGATGGGTCGCGCGCGGACGCATGTGTTCCCCGACGGGGAGCTGCTGGTGCAGATCGACGAGAATGTGCGTGGGCGGGACATTTTCGTGGTGCTCTCGACCTGCGAGCCGGTGAACGAGAACCTGATGGAGCTGCTGATCTTCGCGGACTCGCTGAAGCGGGCTTCTGCGCGTCGGATCACGGCGGTGGTTCCGTACTTCGGGTATGCGCGGCAGGACCGGAAGGACGAGGGGCGGACGCCGATCACGGCGAAGCTGGTGGCGAACCTGATCACGACGGCGGGGTTCGACCGGGTGCTGACGATCGACCTGCACGCGGCGCAGATCCAGGGGTTCTTCGATCTGCCGGTGGACCACATGACCTCGAACGCGGTGTTCGCGGAGTACCTGCGTTCGAAGAAGGTCAAGTGGGGCCCGACGGTGGTGGTGAGCCCGGATGTCGGGAACGCGAAGATCGCGGAGCTGTACTCGCAGCTGCTTGAGGCGGAGCTGGCGATCGTGGTGAAGCGGCGGCTGAACGGGGATGAGGTGCAGGCCAGCGCGATCGTGGGCGATGTGGGCGGGAAGCATGTGGTGATGGTGGACGACATGATCTCGACGGCGGGGACGGTGTGCGCGGCGGCGAAGCTGTGCCGCGAGCAGGGCGCGACGGGTGTGACGGTGGCGGCGACGCACGCGGTGCTGGTTCCGCCGGCGATTGATCGGCTGCAGAAGGCGCCGATCGACGAGATCGTTCTGACGGACACGATCCCCTCGGAGAAGCGTTACGCGCCGATCATGGATCGGGTGACGGTGCTGAGCGTGGACCAGTTGTTCGGCGATGCGATCGAGCACATCCATCACAACCGTTCGGTGAGCGCGCTGTTCATGCCGGGATCGGTGGTGAAGCATTGAGTGATGATGGATGAGGGTTGAGGATTCGGGGATGGGGGCGGAGGGGTGCGGGTTCGAGACGGGAACGGATCGACGAGACGGATCGACAAGGCAATGAGCAACCATTCCCCGGCGCGGCGGTTCCGGCCGGGATCAAGAGCGGAGATGAAACGATGCAGGCCAAGCATGTTCTGAGTGTTGAGCGGCGTTCGAAGGTCGGGAGCCGGTACGCGCAGCGTTACCGTGAGCAGGGCTTTCTCCCGACGGTGCTGTACGGGCAGGGCCGCCCCCCGGTGGCGCTGAACCTGAACGCGAAGGAGGCGATCAAGTTCTTCCACCTCGGCGAGAAGGTTTTCACGATCGAGCTGAAGGAGGAGAATGTCACGCAGACGGTGCTGCTGAAGGATCTTCAGTACGACTGGCTGGGGACGAACATCGTCCATGTGGACCTGGAGCGTGTGGACCTGACGCAGGTGAAGGAGTCGAATGTGCCGATCCGGCTGGTGGGCGAGGCTCCCGGCGCGAAGGCGGCGGGCGCGATTCTGAGCCACCCGGAGTCGACGATCACGGTTCGTTGCGCGGTGCAGGACATCCCGGACCACTTCGACATCGACATCTCGGCGATGCAGGTCGGCGACTCGATCCTTGTGAAGGACCTCCCGCCGGTGCAGGGGATGGACATCGTGACTTCTCCGGAGACGGTGCTGGTGACGATCAGCATCGCGAAGGAGGCTCCGGCGGCCGAGCCCACGGCGGGCGAGGGCGTCGAGGGCGAGAAGCCGAGCGCGTGATGTCGTTGTCTGGATCGGTCGCAGCGCGGCGTCATGGCGCGGTCCGCGGGCGTTGCCCGCGGGCGCGCCGGGCGCATCGCGGGAGGAGCATCGTCGTCGTGAAGATCGTCGTTGGGCTTGGCAATCCCGGACCTGAGTACGCGCGGACCCGTCACAATGTCGGGTTCATGGTGCTCGATCGTCTCGCGGCGCTTCACGCGCCTGGGGCGGTGCAGCGTCAGCGGTTCCAGGCGATGACGGTCGAGGCGATGCTTCCGGCGCGTGATCCTCGCGATTGGGATGAGGCCGCGGGGCGCTGGACGCGTGATCGGGCGGCGAAGGAGCGTGTGCTGCTGATGAAGCCGATGACCTACATGAACCTGTCGGGGCGTTCGGTGTCGGAGGCGGTGCGGTTCTTCAAGATCGATCCTTCGTCGTCGGTGCTCGTGGTCGTGGACGAGGTGGCGCTGCCGTGCGGGGCTTTGCGGCTCCGCGGGAGCGGCTCTTCGGGCGGCCACAATGGGCTGGCGGACATCGAGCGGTTGCTGGGCACGGATGCGTACGACCGTTGCCGGATCGGGATCGATCCTCCGGGGCGTGTGCCGCAGCGCGATTATGTGCTGGGGCGGTTCACGGAGGAGCAGGTCCCGGCGATCGAGCGTGGGATCGAGCGGGCGTGCGCGGCGGTGGAGCTTTGGGCGAGCGAGGGCGTGATGTCGGCGGGCAATGTCTTCAATGCGAAGAAGGCTCGTCGGGAGCGCGGCCCGGGCCCGTCCGAGCGCGCGATGCGGGCGCGGGGCGAGGGGAAGGGCGGGGAGGGGCCGGATTCGGATGGGGGATCGGGTCGGGATGGGGCGGATGGGGGCGTCGATGCGGGTTCGCGTTCGGCGGAAGGATCGAGTGAGTGATTGGCGCGTGCCGGGATGTGGTTCCGGCCCGCAGACGAATGAGCGTGTGAGCAAGGGCAGCAGGATTCAATGTGGCCGTGGAGCGGCCTGAGCGAAAGGAAACGAGCGATGTCCGAGTCGAAGGGTCGGTTTTTCTACTACGAGGGTCTGTTCCTGATCGGCGCTGCGCAGGCGACGAATCTGGGCGAGGTGATCCAGCACCTGGATCACATCCTGGGTCGCGCGAACGCTGATGTGCTGGCGATGGGGAAGTGGGATGAGCGGCGGCTCGCGTACGAGATCAACAAGCAGAAGCGTGGGCTGTACATCCTGGTGTACTTCGGGTGTGATCCGGTTTCGATGGACCAGCTGGTTCGGGATTCGAACCTCTCGGACACGATCGCGCGTTCGCTGTTCGTGCGGGCCGATCACCTGACAAAGGAGGAGATGGAGTCGATGAACCGTCGCCAGGAGTTGCTTGATGAGGCGCGGCTGCGCGAGGATCCGGCGGAGGCTCGCGAGGCGGTTGGCGCGGGCGGGGGCGGCGGCCAGTCGTGATTGGGCATTCTTGATCGGCAGCGTTGATCGGGCCTGGGGGGCCAGGCGGGTGGGGCTGCGGCCGGTTGGGTGATCGTGCGGGCGACCGTAGGGGCCGGTCGCGGGGGCGGTCGCGTGATCGGATTGTGTTTGGTATGGTGGGGGTTGTTGTGGCCGTTCGGCGCGACGGGCGCTGGCGGGAGTTTGTTCGGACGGAGGGTCGCAGACCATGGCCGGGAACCTCAACCGTGTCTTCCTGATGGGGAATCTGACGCGCGACATCGAGATGCGGAGCCTTCCGAGCGGGATGGCGGTGGGCTCGTTCTCGATCGCGGTGAACGAGCGGTACAAGAACCGCCAGGATGAGTGGGTGGAGCGTGCGAACTTCATCGACTGCGAGGCGTTCGGGCGGACGGCTGAGGTGATGGCGCAGTACCTGGGCAAGGGTCGTCCGGTGCTGATCGAGGGGAAGCTGCGGCTTGACCAGTGGGAGGACAAGGAGGGCGGGAAGCGTTCGAAGCTGAAGGTGGTGGTGGACAACTTCCAGTTCGTTGATTCCCGGAGCGATTCTGGTGGTGGTGGTGGCGGAGGGGGCGGTGGGTCGCGGTATGGCGGAGGGGGCGGTGGAGGCGGTGGGGGTGGCGGCGGCGGGCGTTCCGGGGGCGGGGATGATGGGGGTGGGCGTGGGGCATCGGATCACTACGAGCCGATCGATGAGGATGACATTCCATTCTGATGGGAATCGTGGGGGGGCGGTGGGATGGCGCGGGGTTCGCGCCAAGAATGGGGTCGTGCGATCGTGGTGATGGCACGGACAATTCGGCCTTCCGGCGGCGCGAACGGGCGCTGCGTGGAGGGCAGACCGTTGGGGCCGTGCGCCGGCGGCTGTGGGCGAGTCGAGTGACTCGTCCGTGGCTGGCTGGACTGCGGCTCCTGAACTTCCCGCCCGAGCCACGGGCGTGAAAGGACAGCGCGAGATGGCCAAGTATGTTGAATTGCTGCTGGTTGAGACGGTTGAGCCGACGGGGATCGTCGGTGATGTGGTGAAGGTTCGTCCGGGGTTCGCCCGGAACTTCCTTCTGCCCCGTGGGCTCGCGACGGAGCCGAACGAGGAACTGAAGGCCTCGCTGGCGCAGCGCCGGGCGGAGGCCGAGCGTGACCTGGCCGAGCGCCGGGCGCGGATGGAGTCGATGATCGAGAAGATCGACGGGTACGAGCTGACGACTGAGCGCGCGGCGAACGAGCAGGGTCTGCTGTACGGCTCGGTGACGCAGCAGGAGATCGCGGACATGCTGACGGAGGCTGGTTTCGGCGTTCGTCCGCGTGATGTCCGCATCGGCCAGACGATCAAGCGTGCGGATCGGTATGACATCGTGATCAAGCCCGCGAACGATCTCGAGGCGACGGTGGTGCTGATTGTGAAGGCCGAGGGCGCCGCGGCGCTCGAGGCGTTGGAGGCCGCGGAGCGTGCGGAGCGTGAGGCGGCGTCGGCGGCGGCTCAGGATGCCGAGCTTGCTGAGGAAGAGGACGGCAAGGCGGGCTCCGGCGGCGCTGCAGGGGCCTGATTCGGTCGTCTGGAAGAACGAGCACTCGACCGCCCGCGGGCGCACCGGTTGGTTCCGGGGGCGCTGCGGGCGGTTTCGGGTTTTTGAGGGTGTGGGTCGGGGTTGGCGCGGGTCACGGTTGGGGGTGGTGGTGGCGACGGCGTGCGCGTGGTCTCCGGGCGGGGTTCCCAAATGCGGTGAAGGCGGGGAATTGGCGCTGGGGATCGGGGTTTGTCGTGGATAATGGGAACGGCGGTGCGCGGCGTCGCGCGCGGTGAGGGCTCGTCGCGGGGTGTTGCCTCGTCGGCCTGGGCCGATTCGGATAAGGAGAGAGACATGTTGGATGCGATGCGAGGCGTTGTCGGGGCTGTGGCGATCTGTGCCGCTTGCGGGCTCGTCCAGGGTGATCAGGTGACGCTGGAGGCGGCGAAGGACAACACGCTCTACTTTTCGCTGAGCGGGAATCTGAGCAACGGGTCGGGGGACTACTTTTTCTCGGGGCGGACGCTGCAGAACCAGGCTCGGCGGGGGGTGCTGCAGTTCGATGTGTCTTCGATCCCGGCGGGGAGCACGATTGACTCGGTGACGCTGCGGCTGTTCATGTCGAAGACGATCGTGGGAGCGCGGACGGTTTCGATGCACCGGGTGACGAGCGCGTGGGGCGAGGGTGGTTCTGACGCGACGGGCGAGGAGGGCGCTGGGACGACGCCGCAGAGCGGTGATGCGACCTGGATCCACCGCTCGTTCCCGAGCCAGTTCTGGACGAACACGGGCGGGGACTTCATCGGGGCGGCGTTGGCGTCGACCTCGGTGGGGTTCGAGGATTTCTACGAGTGGACTGGCGCGGGGCTGGTTGCGGATGTGCAGGGGATGGTGGATGGGGACTTTGCCAACAATGGTTGGCTGCTGCTGAACGAGGCGGGCTCGACGGGGCCGACCGCCAAGCGATTCAATTCCCGTGAGCATCCGCAGATCGATACCCGGCCGGTGCTGACGATCACCTTCACGCCGGCGGTGGTTGAGTGCCCGGGTGATCTGGACGGCGACCTCGATGTGGACAGCGATGACCTTTCGCAGCTGCTCGGGGCGTTCGGATCGTCGGATGAGGGGGATGTGGATGGTGATGGCGACACGGACAGCGATGATCTCGGGATCCTGCTGGGCGTGTTCGGGACGGCCTGCTGAGGGTTGTCGATGATGCGGGTGGTGCGGGCGTGCGTGGGCTGGCGGCGATGACCCGCTGGCACGCGCCCGCCTGACCCCGTGCCCCTGCCAATTTCCCGAGGTGCCCCCCCACTCTCACCGGCCCGCATGGTCGGGCATTTGCTGAGTCAGAATCCGGCTGTTCCGTCGGACGCCCCGTGCTCAGTGCTGATCGGCCTGGGTGTGGGGCGTTTGCTTTGTCGGGGATTCGGGTGAGGCGGATTTTGGACCGGCGCGCGGCGGTGCCTGCGGGTTTCCGTTCGCTGGTGGGGGCGGACGGGCCTTCGGATGCGGTCCGCGGGATCGGGTCCGCCGGGCTGAAGAAAGCGCATCGGATGCGGGGAATGGTCGGGTGCATGCCGGGGCCTGCGTGGGGTGATGGTTGATCGGGCCGCGGGTGCTGGGGGGCGGTGTGGCGCACGGGCGAGCCCGCGTCGGGCGTGGTGTGGTGGATGGGATGCGGCGGATGGTGGTGAGATCGCCGGGGGACGGCGGCGGGGATGGCGCGGCAGGCATGGGCCGGGTGAAAAAGAAAGAGACTCCACCAGGCGGGGCCTGATGGAGTCGGGAGTTCACAGGAATTTCAACTCGTTGCCGGAGAGGCGGCGAGTCTTAGCGGCGGCGGCGGAAGGCGGCGATGCCGGCCAGGCCAGCGAGCGCGATGGCGCCCGGGGCGGGGACGAGCAGCGCAGTGCCGGTGTAGGCGGAGTTGGCTTCGAAGTCGTTGAAGTAGAACTCGGGGACGCCGTTGTTGTCGTTATCGAGCGAGACGAGCTTGAGGCCGCTGCTGAAGAGGAGGGCGGTGAGGGTGAAGGAGGAATCGAGGGCTTCGAGATCCACGAGTCCATCGCCGGCGAGGGTGCCGGGGAGGGCCGAGACGAAGCCAGCGCCGGTGTTGAAGGCGAGGGCCGAGCCGGGGTTGGAGGTGGAGACGCCGCCGGCCGCGTTGAAGATGAACGCGCCGCCATCGTCGTACGAGGCGTTGAAGATCAGGTCGCCGCCGGAGGTGAAGAAGGAGAAGGAGCCGTTGCTGAGCCCAGCCTCAAAGAAGGTCGGGGTGACGACGGTGACTTCGCCGATGTTCACGGTGTGCGAGAAGGATGCGCCCGTGAAGACGAGCACATCGGCGGGGTTGCCGGTGACGGCCGAGAGGTCGATTTCGAGATCGACGGTGGCGTCGGCGGTGAGGACGCCGAAGGTGTTCCCGCCGGCGGTGGGCGCGACATACTCGACTTCGCGGCCTCCGGGGGGATCTGAGAATGTGAGGAAGACCGAGGCGTTCGAGGCGCTCACGGCCGTGCCAGCAATGGCGGCTGCGATCAATGCGTTGCGGATCATCTCTCTGACTCCATTTCCGCCTCTGCATCGGCCTGTGCGAGGTCCGACGCGAGGTCTCTCTCCATGTCGTGCTGTGAATCCCTGTGAGGACTGCACCGGGCTCGTCACCCAGTACGCGGGATTGTGAGGCAGAACGCACCGCGGATCAAGGGGGAATGTGGCGGAAGTGCCCGGTTTGACAAAGGTTTGCGGGATCTTTGAGCTTTCCGGACGCGCACTGGGTAGAGCGAGTGCGTTATAGGACTTATTCGCGAGCTTCGCGGGGTGTCGTGTCGCAAGACCGGGCGCTGTGCAGACTTGCGACCCAGCCCGGGCTGGGGGGATTTGGGGGCCCGGCGGGGGTCAGATCGAGGCGTCGGCGAGGCGAGCGTGCAGGGTGAGCACGGTGGCGCTGTCGATGGTGACGGGGACGATGCGGCCGATGAGGTCTGCGGGCGATCGGCCCGGGGGCGTGTCGAAGACGACGATGAGGTCGCCATCGGTTCTGGCGGTGAGCTGGGCTGGGGCACTCGGCTCGATGGGGTCGTCGGTTTCGATGGTGGAGGCGGCGGGATCGCAGGCGCTGGGCGCGGGTGTGGTTGAAGATGCCGCGGCGCGGCCGGCGATGGTGAGCGCAACGGCGCCGTTCGGGTTGGATGGGGCGCTGTGGGCGCGGCGCTTCTTTGCTTCGCGGGACGAGACGCCTTCGACGAAGACGCTGATAGTGGCGCCGACATACTCCTGGGCGATCTCGTCGGAGATGCGGTGCTGGACGGCGAGGAGGTCGTTGCAGCGGCGCTTCTTGACGGCGTCGGGGACATCGTCGGGGATGCGGTCGTAGGCGACGGTGCCGGGGCGGGGTGAGTACTTGAAGATGAAGCAGTTCTTGTATCTGGCGCGTTCGAGGAGGCGGACGGTGGCCTGGAAGTCTTCTTCTGCTTCGCCGCAGAATCCGACGATGATGTCGCCGGCGATGGTGAGGGGCCGGTCGATCTCGGGCTGGTGGAGGAAGTGCCGGGCGCGGTCGATGAATTCGAGGTATTCCTCGACGGTGTACCCGCGGTTCATGCGTTTGAGGACATCGTTGGAGCCGGACTGGGCGGGTACATGGAGGTAGCGGCAGATGCGCGGCGAGTCGCGCATGACCTGGAGGACATCGTCGCCGAAGTCGCGGGGGTAGCTGGTGACGAAGCGGAGTCTCTGGATGGCGGGGACCCGCTCGTGGATCTGGTGGAGGAGGTCGGCGAAGGTTGTGACGCGTTCGCCGGCGAAGATGTCGCGGCGGTGCCCGCCCTTGTAGGTGCGGCCTTTTTGCGGCTGGAGGGCGCCGTTGAGGGTGACGGCGGCGGCGTGTTCGTAGCGGTAGTGGTTGACGGTCTGGCCGAGGAGGGTGATCTCGATGACGCCGGCGTCGGCGAGTCTCTTGCACTCGTCGATGATGTTGTCTGGTGGTCTGTGGACTTCGGCGCCGCGGGTGTGGGGGACGACGCAGTAGGTGCAGAACTTGTTGCATCCACGTGTGATGCGGACATAGGCCGAGCCGTTGTGGTCTGTTGCTGAGATGGTGCGTGAGAGGTCGAGGAGTTCGAGGCGGTCTTCGGCGGCGGCGAGGGTTCCTGAGCGCCTGGATGCGTCGCCCTGGAGCGCGACGGCGCGTGCGGAGCGGTTGGCGGCGGGGTGTGACCAGCGGCCGGGCCTGATCTCGGTGCCCGTGGCGGGCAGGTCGGCGAGGAATGCGTCGCGGGCTTTGGCGGCGTTGTCGAGGAGTGCGGGGAGCTTGTCGAGTTCGGCCGGGCCGCAGAGCACATCGACGACGGGGAACTTGGTGAGCATGGACTCGGCGTCGCGTTCGGCCATGCAGCCGAGGACGCCGACGACGAGGTGTGGCTCGCGGTTTTTCCGGACGGTCATCTCGCCGAGTCGGGAGCGGACCTTCTGTTCGGCGAGGTCGCGGACGGAGCAGGTGTTGTAGAGGACGATGTCGGCGAGGTCGGGGTTTGGGGAGAAGGCGTAGCCGAGGGCGCGGAGCTGGTTGGTGACGAGTTCGGAGTCGAGCTCGTTCATCTGGCAGCCGAAGGTTTCGAGATAGACCGTGCGTGCGGGCATGGGCGGGAGTGTACGCGCGGGGTTGGGCGGGTTCAGTGGCGGGAATCGGGTGGAGTCGGGGATGCGGGGAGCTGGATTCCGTGTGCTCGGAGGGCCTGACGGATCTGGGCGGTGGGATCGGCGGTGTGGTCGATGGGGTGGGCGTGCCAGCCGCGGGCGCGGGCGGCATCGATGTTCTCGGGGAGGTCATCGAAGAAGACGATGCGGTCGGGGGTGGCGTCGAGTTCGCGTTCGAAGCGCTGGTAGATGGCGGGGGCGGGCTTGGCGAGGGCGAGCAGGTGGGAGGCGTGGGGCGCGGCGATGAGCCGGAGGGCGGCGCTGGAGGCCTGCGCGGCCTCGGCGAGTGTTCCGCGCATGGCGCTCCAGTGGCGGTGGTTGGTGTTGGAGAGGCAGGCGGTTCGGACGGTGGGGATGGCGTTGAGTTGGTTGATGAGGTCTGTGGCGCCGGGGTACTCGGCGAGGATCCATGCATCGTGGATCGCGCGGATCTCGTCGGGGGTGTAGAGGTTGTCCGAGTGGTCGGCGACGGCGCGGAAGTAGGTGTGGCAGTCGATGGCGCCGGTCTGGTAGCTGGCGTGCGCGTTGGCGCGGGCGGCCTTGAGTTCGGGCGCGGCGAATCGGTCGGGGCGGCGGTGCTCGATGCCGGCGGCGGCGCAGGCTTCGGAGAAGGAGCGGCAGATGCGGACGATGACCCCGCCGAGGTCGAAGCAGATGGTGAGCGGGGGTGGATCGGGCATGGGTGTCGGGAGGGGCGCGCCGGGCGGTTGGGTGAATCAGTCAGAGTCGGGGGGGCGGATGTCGGTGATGCGGGCGTTGAAGAGTTCCATGGCCTTCCGGACGAGCGGATCCTGCTCGGCGCGGGCGCGGAGGGCGGGGTCGATGGTGGCGGGGTGGCGGGCGGGCTGGTGGCGCGCCGGGTGTTCGGAATCGGAGTGATCGCCCTGGTCCGAGTCGTCGGCGTCGGCGGGTGCGATGGTGATTTCGGGGGTGATGGGGCGGCCGGCAGCGCTGGAGAGGAACTCGGCGAGTTCGGCGCGGTTGCGGGGCTGGTTGAGCGTGGAGCGGAGAGATTCGGAGGCGAGTTCGATGGTGGCGATGCCGGCGCGGATGGATCGGAGTCGGATGCGGGCGATCATGCCCGCCCAGTAGTTGCTTTTCGATGCTTGGGCGACGACGCGGTCCCAGAGGTCTTCGGGGCTGAGGGGGGCGGCGTGGGTGTTGTCGTGTTCGAGGGCATTGGCGGGGCGTGGTGGGGGCAACGCGTGCGGCTTTGGCTCGATGTTGCGCTCGGTGTCGGGTGTTGTTGCGTGGTGGTTCGTGGCGGGCGGCGACGGTGGGGCGGGGGGCCCGGCCGCCGCCATCATGCTTTTTTTGCTGTGGACCTTGGGGGCGCGGGCGTGCTCGGGCGGGCGGCGTTGCTGCCGGATTGTTCTGCGAGGAGCCTTGTGACATCGGCGACATGGTCGGCCATGGCGAGGCGGACGATCATGGCGTCGAAGAGTGCGCGGGGCATGACGGTCTGGGCGATCATGCGTGAGCAGGATTCGCAGACGGCGATGAGGTGGGTGATGGCGGGCGCGTCGAATCGGCTGGCCTGCTGGATGGCGTCGTCCCGCTGGTTTCCGGAGAGTTCGACGAGTGTGGTTTGGGGGCCGCAGGTCAGGAGGATGAGCAGGTCCCTGAGTCGTTCGGCGATGCTCTCGATGATCTGCTCGCGGGAGATTCCCTGCTGGACGAGTTGGTCGGCGAGCTGGACGGCCTTTGCGGCGTCGGCATCGGCGATGGCGGTGAGGAGATCGGCGATGGCCTGCCGGCGGGGGAGCCCGAGGAGTCGTTCGAGCAGGGCGACATCCATGGTCTTGCCGGGCTCCGCGGCGGCCATGACGCGGTCGAGGAGGGAGAGGGCATCGCGCATGGAGCCGTTACCGAGCCGGGCGATGGCGATGAGGAGGTCTTCGTCGGCGTCGGCGTCCTCGCTCTGGACGACATGTCGGAGGTGGGGCGCGATCTCGGCGGGCGGGAGGTTTCTGAAGTCGAAGCGCTGGCAGCGTGACTGGATGGTGGCGGGGACCTTGTGGGTCTCGGTGGTGCAGAGGATGAACTTGACATGCTCGGGCGGTTCTTCGAGCGTTTTGAGGAGAGCGTTGAATGCGGAGGTGGAGAGCATGTGGACTTCGTCGATGATGTAGACCTTGTACTTGCCGCGCATGGGGCGGTAGATGCAGTTGGCGATGAGTTCGCGTGCCTCGTCGACGCTGGAGTTTGATGCGGCGTCGATCTCGATGACATCGGTGTCCTGGCCGGTCATGATGGCCTGGTCGACCTCGGGCGAGCCGCCGTTGAGGGCCTTGGCGAAGACGCGGGCCATGGAGGTCTTGCCGACGCCGCGTGTTCCGACGAAGAGGTAGGCGTGGGCGACGCGGTTTGATTCGATGGCGCGCCTGAGGGTGTGTGCGATGGCCTGCTGGCCGATGAGTTCGTCGAAGGATGTGGAGCGGTAGCGGCGTGCGAGGACGGTGTAGGACATGGTTTGAGCGCGCCTGCCTTTCCCGACCCGATCGGTTGACGGCCAGGACACCGGCGGCACCGGACGCCGGACGCTTATGGCTGCTGCCGTCAAGCCCTGACCAGGTTCACGCCACGCCCGTGCACCGGGCCCGGCCGTCAACCGACGGGGTCGAGCGGTGATTGTAGGCGGTTGGGGGGTTGGTTTGGGGCGTTGATCGGGCGTGATTGGGTGCGATTGGGTGTTCCGGGCGATGTTGTCGGGGGCGGGCGCGGGCGGCGATGGTCGCGTCGTTGGGTGGATGTGGGGGATCGGCGGTGGGTGCGGGGTTCGGGGGCGATAGACTGTGGGCCGCATGCCCGAATCCACTTCCAGGTCGACCCCATCGATGAACGATCGCGAGATCGCGGAGCGTCAGCGGAAATCGCTGGTGGTTCTGCTGCAGGTGGTGATGTTCGCGCTGCTGGCGATCGTTGTTTCGCTGGGCATCGTGGACGATTCGAACCAGACGGCGGGGACGGGGTTCGTGGAGCGGTGGTGGATCCCGGTGGGCGTTGCGATCGTGTTCGGCGTGATCGTGATCGCGGTGGATGTGCTGAGCCCTAAGCGGAAGCTCTCGACGATCTCGTCGATTCTTTTCGGGATCTTGACGGGCGTGCTGCTGGCGTTCCTGGTGGGGGTCGTGCTGGAGTATTTCGCGCAGGTGATCCTGCCGGCGCAGATGCTCAGCGATCCGGGGTACCTGCGGATCGCGGCGGTGGTGAAGGTTTCGATCGGCGTGGCGTTCGCGTACCTGGGCGCGGCGACGATCCTGCAGACGCAGGATGACTTTCGGCTGGTGATCCCGTACGTGGAGTTCGCGAAGCAGATTCGTGGTTCGCGGCCCTACCTGATGGATACCTCGTGCCTGATCGACGGTCGGATCCACGCGGTGGCGGAGACGGGCGTGTTCCAGATGCCGCTGGTGATTCCGCGGTTCGTGATCCGTGAGCTGCAGACGCTGTCGGACTCTTCGGATCGCTTGAAGCGGGCGCGGGGGCGTCGGGGGCTGGACCTGGTGACGAAGCTGCAGCGTTCGGCGCGCCTGGATGTGACGATCGACGAGTCGGCGATGCCGGGGATGGATGTCGATCAGATGCTGGTGGAGCTGGCGCGTCAGATGACGGCGGGGATCATCACGACGGACCAGGGGCTGCGGCGGGTGGCGTCGATCCAGGGGGTTCCGGTGCTGTCGATGAACGAGTTGGCGAACGCGCTGAAGCCGAGCGTGATCCCCGGGGAGGCGCTGGGGGTGCATCTGCTGAAGCCGGGCGAGCAGGCGGGTCAGGGCGTGGGGTATCTGGACGATGGGACGATGGTGGTGGCCGAGGATGGGGCCGAGCGGATCGGTCAGGATGTGGTGCTGGTGGTGACCTCGACGATGCAGACCTCGGCGGGGCGGCTGATCTTCGGTCGGCTGAGCGAAGATGGTGCGGGCGGGGCGGATCCGGCGTCGGACAGCCATCACGGGATGGATGCGATGGGCGACCGCGGGGACAGTGATGGTCGGGGTGATGGGCGCGGGGAGGGCGGCTCAGCCGGCGGCCGTCGCCGTCTCGGCGCTGCGCGCCGCGGGCGTGACGGTTGAGGGCTTCGGGGCGGGGAGGAGCACGGGCATCGCGGCGTGGACGACGGAGATGGTGGCGCGATCGGCGGCGTTTTCGGTGGTGCGTGGGTCCGATGCGCTTGGGTCGGCTGACCGGGCGGGGTTGGCGATGGTGCGGGAGGTGAGGGCATCGCCATCGATCTGGAAGTTGAGCGCCTGGTCGTGGGCGATGATCTCGATGTGCTCGGCTCGTTGGAAGATGGATCTGCGTCGCTGGAGGTGGCGGTCCATGAGGGTGTCGATCATCCAGCCGAGCAGGCCGAGGCGTGTGTGGTGCGGGAGGAAGACGAGATCGAGGAGGGCATCATTGACGGCGGCGGTGCTCGCGGGGTTGAGGCGCATGGCGTACTGGCGTGAGTTGGCAATCACGAGCATGCCGGGGGCCGCGTCGATGATGCGCTTGCCATCGGCGTGGACGGTGATGACGGGCGGCCTGAGGCGGGCGAGTTCGCTGAGCATGGGCCGGATGTAGGAGAGGTGGGAGATGGCGCCCTTCCGGATCCTTGCGAGTCGGTGGACGACGCTGGCGTCGTATCCGACGCTGGCCATGAGGGTGAAGGGGTTGCCATCGATGACGCCGAGGTCGATGCGGCGGATGCGTCGGTGGTCGAGCGCATCGGCGATGGGGTCGGCGCCGCCGACCATGCCGAACTCCCTGGCGAAGAGGTTCTCGGTGCCGCAGGGGCACTGCCAGATGGGGATGTCTTTTTGCGCGGCGATGGGCGCGGCCATTCTGACGGAGCCATCGCCGCCGACGACGGCCATGGCTCGGACTTCGGGGTCGAGGTTGTCGATGGGTTCGCGGGGCGCGCCGGGGCCGAACTCGATGGGGATGGGCTCGTGGCCGCGCTGGATGAGTCGTTGCTCGATCTGGCGGGCGCGTTTGGCGGCGTGGCCGCGTCCGGCGATGGAGTTGAACAGGAGTGCGATCCGTGCGCCCATGCTGGGAGTCCTGTGGGAGGGTCGGCGATGCGTCTGGGCTCAGGCGGGACGGTGGTGGAGCCCGGGCGGGTTTGGGGGTCGTTATGCTATGGGGATGATGCAGGAAGCATGGCCGGATTCAGGGTTCATCGGGCGAAGGGCGGTGGATGCTCCGCAATCGGCGGGGGGATGGGGCGTGGGCGCGCGGGGGTGGCTCGTGGGCCTTGTTGTGGGGATTTGGATCTTCGTGGGCGGGGGCGGTGGCGCGTTCGGGCAGCAGACGCTGGAGTTGACGGGGGGCGGGTGGTCGGAGGCGGGCGAGCAGCGGCGGAGCACGGACCCGCTGGATCCGGAGGACCGCGCGGTGCTGGACCGGGCGCGGACGCTGCTGGCTGAGGATCGTCCGCGGGCGGCGCTGGGGGTGATCCGGGCGTGGATCGAGGATCGTGAGTTTTCGGAGCATCCGGGACTTGCGGAGGCGCTGCTGATCCGCGGGGATGCGCTGACGGCGGTAGGCGGCGAGTTCAAGGCGCTGTACGACTACGAGCGGATCCTGCGGGAGTTCCCGGGGTCGGAGTCGTTCATCACGGCGAACGAGCGTGAGTACGCGATCGCGGAGCGGTACCTGACGGATCTGAAGATGCGGTTCCTGGGGATGCGGATCCTGGATGCGTCGGACATCGCGGTGGAGCTGCTGATCCGGATCCAGGAGCGGATGCCGGGGTCAGCGCTTGCGGAGCGATCGGCGATCCGGCTGGCGGATTTCTACTACGACCGGCGTGAGATCGCGCTGGCTTCGGACATGTACGACATCTACCTGCGGAACTTTCCGAACGGGGAGAACCGGATCAAGGCGGAGAAGCGCCGGATCTACACGGATCTGGCGCGGTTCAAGGGGCCGCGGTACGACGCATCCTCGCTGACGGATGCTCGGCTGAACATCGAGGACTTTGCGCGGCGGTATCCGCTGGAAGCGCAGCGGACGGGGTTGAACGACGGGCTGCTGGCGCGGATCGATGAGTCGCAGGCGGCGCAGATGCTTGATACGGCCGAGTGGTACCTGCAGACGAAGAACTATCCGGCGGCGCGGCTGACGATGGAGCGGTTGATCATCGCGCATCCGCTGACTTTCGCGAGCGAGCGGGCGCGGGCGTTCATGGCGGATCGCGGGTGGGCGGTTCCGGGCGGCGTCGGGGATGATGTGGGTGGCGAAGGGGACGCGGATGAGGGGGGCGTGATCCTGACGGGGCCGCAGCGGGCCGAGGTGGTCGGGGGCGTCGGTGATGATGGGGAGGAGCGGGAGGCTGGTGGAGCGGGTGATGGGGATGGCGGGCAGGAGCGTCGGCGATGAGTCGGGCGACGCGTGCCGGTGGTGTTGTTGCGGCGGCGCTGCTGATGGCGTGCTCGTTCGCGCTGAGCGGGTGCGGGGGTGGCGGGTATCGGTTCGAGTCGAGTTATGACTCGTCGATCCGGACGGTGGCGGTGCCGATCTGGGAGAACACGACCTTCGCGCACGGGCTGGAGTTTGAGTTGAGCGAGGCGCTGGCGAAGGAGATCCACCGGAGCACGCCGTGGAAGGTGATCAACACGCCAGGCGGCGCGGACGCTTCGCTGGTGGGGTCGATTGTTTCGGCGGAGATGAGCAAGCTCTCGACGGATCCGGAGTCGGGTCTGGTGCAGGAGCTTGCGACGCAGATCATCGTTGCGTTCGAGTTCAAGGATGGAGAGACGGGGCGGGTGCTGGTGGCGCGGAGCGGGTTCCGGGCGTCTGATGCGTTCGTGCCGGGGCCCGGCGCTCGTGAGCGGCTCGAGCAGGGGCAGGCGGGCGCGGTAGATCGGCTGGCGCGGAGCATCGTGAGCGAGCTTCGTCAGGCGTGGTGAGGGCTTGGCGGGGCGGGGCTTGCTGCGCGTAGGCTCTGGCGGGTGAGGCGGGGTTGATGCGGGCGCATGGGGCGGTCGCGGCGATGATGGAGGTGTGATCGATGTTCGACCAGTTCAAGGCGATGGGGGCGATTGCGGCGCTGATGAAGGACAAGGAGCGGCTGCGGGCGATGGGCGAGCAGTTCAAGGCCCGGCTCGAGGCGATCGAGGCGGAGGGTGAGGCCGGCGGCGGGGCGGTGCGGGTGCGGGTGTCGGGGACGATGGAGGTGCGGGGCGTGGACATCGCGCCATCGCTGGCGGCTTCGTTCGGTGCTGATGGGGCGACGACGGCGATGGCGGAGGGGCTGATCGGCGAGGCGATGAACAAAGCGCTGGCGCTGGCTCGTCAGCGCGTGCAGGCGGAGGCGCAGAAGGCCGCGGAGGAGATGGGGCTTCCGGACATGCCGGGGCTGACGAACCTGCTGGGGTGAGCGGCGGAGCTTCACCGCAGAGACGCAGAGGACGCGGAGAAGAGGCCGGACTGACAAGTCGGCTCGGGTGAGGGGTGACACGGGTGCGGCGGGGGTCGGTGCGGTACGGGGCACTGGGCGATTTGTGTTTGGACTTGGTGTGGTGCGTGCGGCGCGTCGGCACGGCGCGGAGCGTGCGCGCGGAGAGCGAGTGTCCGGTGGGCAGGGGCGTGCGTGGTGTTCGCGCGGTGACAGCGCGGGGATGGCGAGGCCTGGGCGCGCCATGTGTGCGACATGGGAGCGCCACCGGGGCGCGGCGTCGCGGTGAGTGCTTTGGTACGGCGGTTCGGTTGGGGGTTTAGCGCTTGGAGAACTGGAAGCGACGGCGGGCGCCGGCCTGGCCGTACTTCTTGCGTTCGACCTCGCGGTCGTCGCGGGTGAGGTGGCCGTGGTCGCGGAGGACGCCCTCGTGTGAGGGGTCGAACTTCTTGATGGCGCGGGCGATGCCGAGCCTGACGGCCTGTGCCTGTCCCATGTGTCCGCCGCCGTTGCAGCGGCAGGAGACATCGAGCTTTCCGGCGAGTCCGGTGGCCTCGAGCGGGGCCATGACATCCTTGCGGTCCTGGATCTCGGTGAAGTACTCGTCGATGGACTTCTCGGCCTTGCGGGTGATCCTGACGGTGACCTTTCCGGAACCGGGCTTGATGCGGACGCGAGCGACGGCGGCCTTTCTGCGGCCGGTGCCCCACCACCATCCCTGCGCATCGGGCGCTTCGGGCTGTGCCGTCGGGCGCGGCTCGACGCTCTTGGTCTGCGAGGTGGAGACCATTGAGGGATCGAAGGTCGGCTGCGGGGCCTTGGGCTCGAGGGCGGCGGGGGTGGTGGTCGCTTTGGTGGTCTGCTCTTCGCTCATGGTGTGGATTCCGGGTCGGGTGATCGGTCGGTTGCTGACGGGTGGAGAGGGTGGTGTGGTCTGGTGTGGGGGTTGGCTGCGGTCGCTCAGGCGTTTGCGTGGAGCGGGGTGGGCGACTGTGCCTGATGCGGGTGCTCGGGGCCGCGGTAGACCTTGAGCTTCTTGAGCATCTGACGGCCGAGGCGGTTCTTGGGGAGCATTCGGCGGACGGCATCCTCGATGAGGAATTCCGGGCGGCGCTGCCGGAGTGCGGCGTAGGTTTCGGCCTTCTGGCCGCCGGGGTATCCGGAGTAGCGGAGCTTGAGCCTGTGCTCGGCCTTGTTGCCGGTCATCTCGATGTTCTCGGCGTTGGTGACGATGACGAAGTCGCCGGTGTCGACATGTGGCGTGTACTCGGGCTTGTGCTTGCCCATGAGGACGACGGCGATGTCTGAGGCGAGGCGGCCGAGGCGCTGGCCGGTGGCATCGACATGCTTCCACTGCGGCGAAGTCTGTGTGGCGTTGAAGAAGGTTGTCTGACGCATGATCTGTCGGCCTCCGTGGGATCTGATCGCCCCGTGGTGATGGGGCGTGGGGTCGGTCTGATGTGCGGCGGGCGGTGCGCTCGCGGGACGCCTTGGGTGGGCGCGGTTGCGAGCGCGGAATGCCAGCCAAGCCGCTCGTGTTGGCCTTTCGGGGTCAACCGCGGTGATCGGTCGCGATGCGGGGCGCTCAGGCCTTGCACCGACCTTGGCCCGCCGGACGCACTGGTTTGTGATCCGACAAGGTGGTGGTCGGACCGGTGCGGCGTGGCACGGGCGTGTGATTCGGGATGGTCGATCGGGCGCGCGGGGGCGCTGGCGATCGGGTCCAGAGGATATCCGGGTTGGGGCTGGGGTCAAATGGCGGAGGGGGAGAGCAGCAGAGCGGGAGAGCAGCGGAGCAGCGGATTTGGAGGGGTAAAGATGTTGAGGATATGTGGGCGCAGGGGGCGGGGGATCGGTGTGTGGAGGGGGTGATGGGTGGCTGGGGAGGCTGAAGGGTGGCTGGGATGATGTGGGGGGGGTTGGGGGCGGAGGGGGATTGGGCCGATAGTGTGGGTTCATGGATTCGAATCAGCAGGACACCTCTTCGGGTGATGGCGCGGAGGCCGGCTCGCCTTTCACCCCCCCACTGGCGTCGACGGGGGCGACTCGGGCGGGTGCAGGTCGGGTTCCGCCCACGGCTCCGACGGGTTTGCCGCGTGGTCTTGATCTGATGATGTCCAACCCCGGGATCGATCCGCGGTTCGGTGCGCGGACGGCGTTGGTGTGGACGGCGATCGCTGTGATGGTGGCGGCGATGGTGGGGCTGCAAGCGCTGACGCGGTATGCGGGCGGGGATGGTGTGGAGGCGCCGGCGACGCCGGAGAGCGTGGGTTCGCTGCAGGTGCGGCTCGCGGCGCGGCATGGGATCGGGAGCCAACAACTGGGATCGGTGCTCGGCGGGCTGGCGGGCCAGGCGGTGGATGAGGAGGATGGGCGGGTGGCGGATCAGATCATTGATCAGCTGCGCGATGCGTCGGAGGGATCGCCGGTGCAGCTGGTGCGGAGCGCGGGCGCGGCGTGGTTCCTGCGGCCGACGGATGATTCGGTGCCGCTGGCGATGCTGGATGAGGCACGGGAGTTCATCGAGAAGCTGCCGGAGAATCAGCGGGGCACCTGGGAGGATCGGGGGTACCTGGACGACATCGCGTCGATGCGGCGTGTGATCACGGAGGGGGCGGATGCGCTGAGGGCTGATGAGCGCGATCGGCTGGTCGAGCGGTACGAGGACTTTGCCCGGATGGCGCTGGCGGCGGAGCTGGATGGCTCAGCGCCGGAGCGCGAGCGGGTTGAAGCGATGGGGATGCGGACGACGGTGGTGCTGCTGGCGGCGTTCGTGGTCGTGGTGGGGAGCGCTGGGATCGGGCTGGTGCTGTTCGTGATCGCGTGCGTGCTGGTGGGGACGGGGCGTTTGCGGGGGCGATACCTGGGTTCGCTGGTGGATCGGGGGAAGGCGGGTGGGGACGCTGTGGGTGGCGGCGAACCGGCGTTCCCGGCGCTGACGCTTGAGGTGTTCGCGCTGTTTCTGGCAGCGTTTCTTGTGGTGCAGATCGTGGTGGGGATGCTCGTGGCGCTGGCGGGCGTGCCTGATGAGTACCGGCTGGCGGTGGTGCTGCCGTTTTACTGGGGGTTGTTGGGCGTGGCGTTGTGGCCGTTGATGTCGGGGAAGGGGCTTGGTTGGACGAAGCGTGCGCTGGGGTGGCATCGCGGGCGTGGGTTTGTGCGCGAGGCGATGGCGGGGCTGGTCGGGTACTTGGCGGGGCTTCCGATCGTGGCGGTGGGGATCGGCCTGACGCTGCTGTTGACGCTGGTGCTGGGGATGCTGGGGTTCGGCGATGACGGCGCGCATCCAGCGCCGGACATGCTGGTGGGCGCGGGTCCGGTGGCGACGGTGGCGCTGATCGTGCTGGCGACCTGCTGGGCGCCTGTGGTGGAGGAGACTTTCTTCCGCGGAGCGCTGTTCCATCATCTGCGGCGCTCGCACGGGTTCGTGCTGAGCGGGCTTGTGACGGGATTCCTGTTCGCGGTGATCCACCCGCAGGGGATCATCGGGGTGCCGGTGCTGACGGCGATGGGGTTCGTGTTCGCGATGATCCGGGAGTGGCGGGGCTCGCTGATCGCTCCGATCGTGGCGCACGCGATCAACAACGGGTTCGTGTTCACGATGCTGCTGGTGGCGCTGCGGTGAGCAAATGACCACCGCCCCCGGTGGGCCGGGGGCGGTGGGGTTGTGGGTCGGGATGTGGGGCATCGCGTGCCGGCATGGCGGACGATGCGTGGCGTCGTCAGTTGGCTTCGACGACTTCCTTGACCATGTTGGGCGGGAGCGGGCGGTACTCGAGGGGCTCCATGGAGGAGGTGGCCCGGCCCTGCGACATGGAGCGGAGGGCGGTGGTGTAGCCGAACATCTCGGAGAGGGGGACCTCTGCGGTGAGGATTCGGGCGTTTCCGCGCTCGTCCTGGTCGACGATCATGCCTCGGCGTGAGGAGATGTCGCCGGTGACGGAGCCGAAGTACTCATCGGGGGTCGTGATGACGACCTTCATGATGGGCTCGAGGAGGGTGACGCTTGCCTTCTGGCAGGCCTCGGTGAGGGCCAGGCGTGCGGCCTGCTCGAAGGCGACCTGGGACGAGTCGACGGGGTGGTAGGAGCCATCGACGAGTTCGACCTTGATGTTGATGAGTGGGAAGCCGGCGAGGACGCCGGAGGCCGCGGTCTGGCGGACGCCGTACTCGATGGAGGGGATGTACTCCTTGGGGATCACGCCGCCGACGATCTTGTTCTCGAAGGCGACATTGCCTTCGAACTTGAGTTCGGCGGCCTCGGCCTCCTCCTTGGTGAAGGGGAGGATGTTGATGGTGCAGTCGCCGAACTGGCCGCGGCCGCCGGTCTGCTTGACGAACTTGCCGCGGATGTTGTTGGCGGGCTTGGTGATGGCTTCGCGGTAGGAGACCTTGGGCTTTCCGACCTCGACATCGACCTTCATGTCGCGGGTGAGCTTGTTCTTGATGATCTCGAGGTGGAGCTCGCCCATGCCGGCGATGATGGTCTGGCCGGTTTCCTCGTCGTACTGGGAGCGGAAGGAGGGGTCCTCGCGGCGGATGGTGACGAGGGCATCGCCGAGCTTGCGCTTGTCATCGGCGGTCTTGGGCTCGATGGACATGGAGATGACGGGCTCGGGGAAGGTCATGCGCTCGAGGATGATGGGGTTGTCGGGATCGCAGAGGGTGTCGCCGGTGATGGAGTCCTTGAGGCCGACGACGGCGACGATGGAGCCGGCGTTGGCGCGGTCGAGCGCGAGGCGGTCCTTGGCGTGCATCTCGAAGATGCGAGAGGCGATCTCGCGCTTGCCGTTGCCGGGGTTCATGACGCGGGTGCCTTTTTCGAGGGCGCCGGAGTAGATGCGCATGTAGGTGAGGTCGCCGTGGGTGTCGGAGACGACCTTGAAGACGAGGGCGGAGAAGGGGGCGTTGGGATCGTTGGGGCGGGAGAGCTTTGTCTCGGGGTCCTTGGGATCGACGCCCTGGACGGCGGGGACCTCGGTGGGGGCGGGGAGGAAGTCGATGGTGGCATCGATGAGGCGCTGGACGCCGATGTTCTTGAGGGCGGCGCCGGTGAAGACGGGGTTGCACTGGCGCGAGACGCAGCCCTGGCGGATGGCCTTGCGGAGTTCCTCGGGGGTGGGCTCGTGGCCTTCGAGGACCTTCTCCATGAGCTCATCGTCGAAGTTGCAGGCCTGCTCGATCATCTCGGCGCGGTGGAGTGCGGCAAGTTCGGCAACGGACTCGGGGATCTCGCGCTCCTCGACGACGGCGCCCTGGGACTCGATGTCGAAGTAGTACGCCTTCATGAGGACGAGGTCGACGATGCCTTCGAGCTCGTGGCCGGAGCCGATGGGGATCTGCATGGCGACGGGGTTGGCGCCCAGACGCTCCTTGATGGAGTTGAAGGAGAACTCCCAGTCGGCGCCGATCTTGTCCATCTTGTTGATGAAGCAGATGCGGGGGACGCGGTAGCGGTCGGCCTGGCGCCAGACGGTTTCGGACTGGGCCTCGACGCCTTCCTTGCCGTCGAAGACGGCGACGGCGCCGTCGAGGACGCGCATGGAGCGCTCGACTTCGATGGTGAAGTCGACGTGGCCCGGGGTGTCGATGAGGTTGATCTGGTAGGCGGTTCCGAAGCGCTCCCACGGGCAGGTGGTGGCGGCGGACTGGATGGTGATGCCGCGCTCCTGCTCTTCCTGGAGGAAGTCCATGGTGGCGGTGCCCTCGTGGACCTCGCCGAGCTTGTGGCTCTTGCCGGTGTAGAAGAGGATGCGCTCGGTGACGGTGGTTTTGCCGGCGTCGATGTGTGCGCAGATGCCGATGTTACGGATACGGGAAAGTTCCATGGCGGTCTCCCTCGGTCGGGTCGGCGCTCGTTGCGCCGGTGCGTGCGGACGGTGTGATTCGGTGTGTGGATCTCGGTCGGGCTTGCGGCGATGGCTCGGGCCCGGGCGGATTCTTCTGGACGGTTTGTTTGGTGTGCGCTCGTGTGCCCTTGCTCGCGGTTGTTCCATCGCCTTCGACGCCCTGGATGGACCTCGTGTGCGGCGGAGTGCGGGCGGGCGTTGTGTGAACGCCCCGGGGCGTGGTTGTTGCTGGGTCTGAGCGAAGGTTGGCCGCGGGACTGGGTGCGGCGATCGAAGGAGCGCTCACGCGTGGTTGTGTTCGTGCTCGCTGGTGGTCGCATCGGCGTGGCGCTGCGCGGGAATGTTGTGTTCCCGCGGGCGTCGCCGCTCACCTGCGTGTGCGCGAGTGGAGGTCAGCGCTTTCAGCGCTGAGGGCTCCGGGTGGGCGTGTCCATGTCCTCGTCGTCGTCGGACATCGGTGCGGTTCCTTGGCGCGGCGCGGTTCGGCCCTGCTGGGGCGTTCCGGGGCGGCTTTGGTGCGGTGATGTCCTGGGTGGTGCGCCACGCGGCTGCACCATCGCCCTCACGATGTTGTGAAGGGGACATCGGTGCGTCGAGAGCGTATCCCAGAAAAGGCAATCATCAAGTTCCAATGGCAAAGAAACGGCGAAATTCGCACTGGGCCGCAGGATCTTCGGCACCGGGGGATGGCGGCGGGGGTGGAGATGGAAGCGGCGGAGAACAGGTCCTATAATGTCGCTATTGAAACACTGAGAGACCGCCATGGGGGATGATGTCGAGGTGATGGTCGGCCCGGAGCATTTCAATGAGGCGGTTCATGCCAATGGCGTCGGCGGCGAGGTGCCCTGTGACTATGAGCCCGCCGCGGCCGCGCTGCAGCGCGAGGGCGCGGACGGCGTCGGCGGTCTCGGCATTGGAGTGGATATAGAGGACTGTGTCGGCCTCGCCCTGTTCGATGAGGGCCTTGGCGACGGGGAGCCCGCCGTTGGTGCCGCCGGCGTGCATGACGGCGATACGGCCGACGGGCCATGAGGGATCGTCGGGGATGGCGACGACTTGGTTCTCGGGGACGGCGAGTTCGGGGATGGCGGCCAGGGCGAGCAGGGCGTCGGCGATGGTGGCGGCGGTGTGGTCGTCCGGGGAGTCTGGGGCGTCGGCGAGGGGGATGCGGGCGGCGCGGAGGGCATCGACCATGGCGATGCGGCCGACCTCGTCAGCGGGGAGGTGGACATTGACGAGCGAGATCCCGATGTGGGCCGCAGCGGCGGCGAGGTGGTCCCAGTCGGAGAGGTGGTCGTTGAAGAAGCAGCGATCGCGGAGCGGGCGGACGGCTTCGCGGGCGTCGGATTCGCTGACGCCCGCGGCGGTGATGAGTTCGACCATGCGGGTGTCGAGGACCTTGTGGAAGTTGCGCCGGGCGGCGCCGGCGAGGGGATGGTGGAGGAGGTAGCCATCGCAGCCGAGTTGCTTGGCGAGCAGGAGGTCGCCGGTGGTGGCGTTGATGGATGCGAGGGCGCGGGTGATGGGCTTGCCTGTGTCGTGGACGACGCAGGAGTCGGCGGGCGGGTGGTCGAATCCGGCCCAGCGGGTGGCGGCGATCAGGAGTTCGTCGGCGTGCATGCTCGCAGCCTATCGGCTTCGCGCCAGAGGCGTTCCGGCGGCGGCGCTGCGGGCTCGGCGGGCGGCGAGGAATGTGCAGGTGATGGCGAGCACGAGCGGGATGCCGGGATAGAGCGCGACGATGAGCGGGTTGGGCTGGTTTGTCGGCGGCGCGAAGCCGGCGAGGAGGAGCGCGATCCCGGCGGCGAGGGCTCCGAAGACGGTGAGGATGCCGAAGAGGACGGCGAAGATGCCCCAGAGCCCGCTGAGGGCGGCGTTGCCGGCGCGGGCGCGGGGGGTTGGCTGGGCCGGCGGCCCGGTCTCGGCGTCATCCCCCCCACTGCCGGCGGGCTGCCGGGATGGGCTGCGGGGCTCGGTGGTCACAGGGCCATTTCGGGGACTTTGCCTTCGATGATGATGTCGGCTTCGGTTTTCTCTTTGACTTCGTCGACGGTGACGCCGGGGGCGAGTTCGGTGAGGCGGAACTTGTTGTGCTTGTCATCGAACTCGAGGACGCAGAGGTCTGAGATGACCATGTCGATGCAGCCGGTGCCGGTGAGGGGGAGTGAGCATTGCTTCTTGATCTTGCTTTCGCCGGCCTTGTTGCAGTGGTCCATGACGACGACGACCTTCTTGACGCCCGAGACGAGGTCCATGGCGCCGCCCATGCCCTTGATCATTTTGCCGGGGATCATCCAGTTGGCGATGTCGCCGTTCTCGGAGACTTCCATGGCGCCGAGGATGGCGATGTCGATGTGACCGCCGCGGATCATGGCGAAGGAGTCGGCCGAGGAGAAGAAGGCAGCGCCCTTTCGTGCGGTGACGGTCTGCTTGCCGGCGTTGATGAGGTCGGCGTCGACCTGCGCTTCGGTCGGGAAGGGGCCGATGCCGAGGAGGCCGTTCTCCGACTGGAGCCAGACATCGATGCCTTCGGGGATGTGGTTGGCGACGAGGGTCGGGATGCCGATGCCGAGATTGACGACGAAGCCGTCGCGGAGTTCCTGGGCGGCGCGGATGGCGAGCTGGTCGCGTGTGAGTGGCATGGTTCGGGTCCTTCCGGCGAGTGGCTTGCCAGCGGGCGGGCGAGCGTGGGACCGGTTGAATCCGGCGGCTCGTCCGGGCACACTGGATGTTAGCGGATTGGGCTGTGGCGGGGCCTGCTGGACTTGCGTGGCGCGTCGCTCGGTGGAGAGGGAGAGAAGAGGGAATCACCGCGGAGGCGCGGAGGTCGCGGAGGGGATGCGTGGTGGGGTCGATGCTGGGGGCTGGCGGGCTTTGGCGGCGCTGGTGGGTGTGTGGTGGGAGGCGTGGAAGATCGGCGGGGTGTGGGTGGTTGGCGCGGGAGGGTTTGGTTCTTGTTGAGACATGGTCACTGTCAGGAATGAAGGAGTTGTCATGGCACCGCAGCAGGGTTCGCAGCGTCGCGTTGTTGTTCTGGGGGCGTTGATCGGGATGCTGGGCATCGCGGCGATGGGCTGGTTCGTGCCGAGCCGCGCGGAGCAGTCGGCGCCGGTCGGGGTGGGCGCGGATGCGGGCGGGGATGCCGGGGGGCCGGGGACGGTTGCGATCATCTGGACGAGCGCGGATGCGGAGGTGGCGCATCGGATGGCGCTCATGTACACGGGGGCTGCGCAGAAGAACGGGTGGTTCGATGAGGTTCGGCTGGTGGTGTGGGGTCCATCTCAGAAGCTGGTGGTGGCCGACAAGGACATCCGTGCGAAGGTGGAGGAGTTGCGCGCGAATGGCGTGATCGTGGAGGCGTGCCTGGCGTGCGCGGATTCTTACGGGATCGCGGAGGCGCTGCGGGAGACGGGGATGGAGGTGAAGTACATGGGTCGGCCGTTGACGGAGTGGCTCAAGTCTGATGAAGTGGCGGTGATGACCTATTGATGGTGATGTCCGCGTTCATGGCGTGTTGTGCGGGGTATGGGCGGATCCGTGGTGGTCGCGGGCGTATGGTCGGGAGAGGGTGCGGGAGGCGATGCGTGGCTTGATCGAGCGTGCGCACTGATGCGAGAGCGCGATGAGCGCGAAAGGAGCGTGGCGTGAGCGATCATGTGTACAAGATCATCGAGGTGGTGGGTTCTTCGACGAAGGGGACGGATGATGCGGTCCGGCGGGCAGTGGAGAAGGCGTCGGAATCGGTGCGGAACATCCGGTGGTTCGAGGTTGGCGAGGTGCGCGGGCACATCGAGGACCAGAAGATCGCGCACTGGCAGGTGACGGTGCGGATCGGGTTCACGCTCGAGGGGAGTTGATGGTGTTGGGATCGGGGGAGGATGTGCTGTTGTTGCGCTGATGCTCAGGGGCCATCGGGGATTTCGGGTTCGACGAGGTTGGCGAGCTGGGTGAGTGATTCCTGCCAGCCAAGGTGGCACATCTCGGGGGGGATGGCTTCGGGGAGTCCGGCCTGTTCGATGGTGATTTCTGTGCCGCAGAGGACCTGGCGGAGGTTGATGGTGACGGCCATCTCGGCGGTCATGTTGGGGTCGTCGAAGCGTTCGGTGTATCGGAGGCGCTGGTTGGGGGTGATCTCGGTGTAGGTGCCGGTGAATGAGTGGGCGCTGCCGGTGCCGAAGTTGATGAAGGACATGCGGCATGTGCCGCCGACTTTGGGGTCGATGTGGTGGACCTTGCCGAGGAAGCCGTAGGGCGGCGACCAGCGGGCCATGGCGTCGGGGTCGAGCAGGGCCTTGAAGACGCGTGCGGGCGGGGCCTTGAGGATGCGGTGGAGGTGGATGGTGTTGCCGGGCATGGTGGCGGGGCCTTTCGGGTGGGGGCCTGGGCGTGGTGGATGCCGGTGCGGATGGCGTGGGGGCGGGGTTGATGACGCGTCTTGTGATTGATTGATGGATGGTTCGCGGCCGACCCGCCCTTCACCACGCCCACCCCCGGTGTGAGAGGGCGGGCGTTGCTTCGGATCAGGGTATCGGATCGCACGACGAGATTGAAGGGAAATTGTGATGGCACGGCATTTGGCGCTCCTGGTCTTGATGTGTGTTGGGTCGGGCGGTGTGGCGTCGGCGGATCTGCTGGTGAACGGTGACTTTGAGTCGCCGGGCGGTGGGCCGTTGACGACGGATGTGCTGCCCGGGTGGACGCTGATTGAGCCGAGCGTCGATGTGAACGGCGATCCGCTGCAATCGGCGACCTTCTGGCAGAACGGCGCGGCCAATCACACGCCGGGTGGCGCGCGGGGGCTGTGGCTGCAGCCGTTCCATGGCATGACCTTCGCGCCGGTGGATGCGATCCTGCTGCAGGATGTTGCAGCGCACGCGGGCGTGCATTACTCGCTGTCGGCGTGGTTCAAGTTTGAGACGCACTACACGACGCAGGCGACTTTCCTGGCGATTGACTTTCTGGATGGTGATCTGAATGTGCTCTCATCCGTGGTGTCGGACATCAACGGGCTGAACCCGCGGGATGGGGTGTGGCGAGAGTTTGCAGTCGATGGGATCGCGGGAGCGGGGACCGAGTTCCTGCGGGCGCGGGTGGAGATGGTGGGCGGGATGAACCCGATGATGAATCCGCAGTCGGCGTTGGTGGATGATCTGGTGCTGGTGCCGGGGGTTGGCGTGGGGGTGTGGTTTGGGGTTGGTGGGGTTTGGTGTGGGAGGCGGCGGAGGCGGGGGTGAGGGGAGCGGGTGTGGACCTAGTGCTTGAGTAATTGGAAGTTGTGGAGATAGATGGTGTAGGCGCTGTAGCCCTCATCCACGATGACTCCCTCGATGCGGAGGCGTTCGCCTTCCTTGAGCGAGGATGCGATGGTGGTGGCGCTGATGAGGTGGGCCCAGATGGGGTGGTCGGGTGGGTGCTGCGAAGCGGCGATGTCCGATGGGATTTCGATGTGCACGAGCGGGACATCGCGTGCGATCACGACGACGACATCGAGCAGCACGGCCCGGCCGATGATCTCATGGATGGCGCTGGCGGGGTTGCCCATCTGGTAGAGCTCGGTGGGCGTGAGATGATCTTCGGCGGGGAATCGGAGGTGTGGATCGGGGATGCCGGTCGGGCGAGCTGCTGATGAGGAATCTGATGATGGCGTGTTGGTTGTTGAGCAGGCGATGAGGAGTGGCGCGACCAGGGCTGCGAGGGTGAGATGGATGGTGGTGGGGATTGGTGGGGCGTGGGGTTTCATGGTGGCTCTCGCGGCATGCGCGTGCGCTGGCTGTGTGTTTGTTGGGAGGGCGAGGCGTGGGGCATCGCGGGTGGTTGTGGGGCTGTGGAGGGTAGGTCGCGGGGCGGTTGGCTTTGGGGGGGGGCGGGTGAGGTGGGAGCTTGGGGGGCGAGTGCGGGATTGGATGGCGGGGGTGTGGTTCGATTCAATGAAAAACCCGCCATGGGAGGCGGGTCGGTTGGGGGTTGGGGTTATGGGTTGGGGTCAGCCTCTGTAGTAGTCAGCGCGGTTGGCGCCATCGAAAGCGGCCGGTCTTGAGGCAGCAGGTCTTGAAACCGTTGTCCTGAGCCGCAGGGGCAGAGGTCGTTTCGTCCGAGTTTCTCGAGCAGTTCTTTTTGGCCGTGCGCGGTGGTGATGGCGCGGTGGCCTCGCTTCACGCTGGTTTCGGATGGGAAGCCTTTGCGGCGCTTGCTGGTGGCTTCAAAAGCTGTCGTGGTCCTGGTACGGGTCGTGGAATGGGGTGTGGTTTGGGTCGGTGTTGTGGTTGTCGTGCTTGTGCATGGGGCACCTCCTGTGGTTGGGGTTGGCTTTGGGCCTGATGATGAATGGGTCCGATGGTGACTGCCCGTCACGGCATGGAGGTGCTGGGACGCATTCGGCCTGTTGGATGTTGGATGGGGGTTGGTTGGAACTGGGGTGGGGTTGGGGGTGGATGTGTGTTCCAGAACGATCTTCGAGCCGCGGCGGCGTGGCCATCGATCCCGAGTGGACACGCCGATTCAGCATCCATCTGTGCTGCGGAGCACGCGAAGCCCTGGCCGGTGAAGGTGGGTCCTCTGCCCTATTGCCTGCTTGGGGCGGCTGAACCCCAAGGGCTTCTCAGGAGGGATCGGGGGGAGGGTAGGGCGCGGGGTTTGGGGCCGCAAGAGATAGTGGATGGCTTCGGGGTGCTGTGCGGGGGAGGTTCCCCCGCACCCCTCTTGAAGATTGGGGGGCGGGGTTGGTGGGTGGGATCGATCGCACCGTGCCGCCCTGCCGGGTCGCTCAATCGCCAGCCATTGCTTCGGCAGCGGCAACTTTCAACATAGTATCCAACTCCGCAGGCGAGACACTGCACCTTTTAAGTTCGGAGGCCGCGTTGGCGCGCCAACTTAGGTCACCCTCGCCGTGGAGATCACGTCGCAGACGACGTATCATCTGCAAAGCTTCGTCAGCCCATCTGAGGAAATCAGATAGGTGCCAGTAGCGAACCGAGCCTAGGTGAGGGATCGCCGCCGGATCTGCTCGAACTTTGGGCGTGACCAGCACGGACACGATTTCGCCGGATGGCTCAACTAAATTCTTGGAGCGTATCCAACTCTGGTGAGTTGCTGCTTGGCGGGCTTTAGTCACACTCAAGGCAGACTCCGGATTACCTTCCGCATTGTCCTCAAAAACAAAGCAAAACCCAGAATCTACTATCCACCATGGATCAGGCTCACCATCCCCCTTTCCATTTCCAGCGACATAACCAATAAGTCCGCCAAGGAGTTCGTGGCCATGTTCAAATTTCTTGCCATCTTTCGTTTGCCACAACAATTCTCGGATCTGCTTTTCAGTCGAATTGAACTTACGATCATGAGTAGTTCCAAGTGAGAGCAATTTACTTTCAATTCTTTCGACGAGCTGCATCACGGCATCTGCACCTTCGCCAACACCATCATCCGTCTCACTAGGAACAAGGCCGACTAGGAAACGAAGACCCTTTGCCGCACTACGCGCCTCTTCAAAATATCCTGAGGCAATAGCGTCCCCTTGAGCCAACTGTCCGTTGACATGGGCTAGCCATGCAGAAGTCCCGGCAAGATACAGCCACAAAGCCCGGTATCCGCGGAGCTCTGCGCTTACAATCGAACCAAGGACTTTTCTGCAGCATTCAAGTGCACGCAAATGATCACCGTGCCATGCACACTGCTGGTAATCAATTTCAGACTTAACGGCACTCATAAGTTCATTAGCATAGGGCAATTCCTGCCGCTCCAGATCACTTCGTATATCGATGATCGCCTGATCCGCCACTTGCCACTCTTTGGCTTGTTGCCAAAATAACTCTGCCAGCTCCCACATTTCCCCTATTGAATTATTTCTTGACTGCTCAAGTCCAAACTCTAGTTCGGCCTGCATTTCAGGGTGAAACAAGGCACGATTGCCGGTTCGGGCGAGGTATGCTTGCAGATCGTCGCCGAGCACGACAACAATAGAGTAGTCTGTCGCAGACCTGGTACACCTGCCAAACCCCTGCACTATTCGAGTCAATACACGATCGTCCAGCAACGCACGAGCACCCATGCGCGATGTTAGAAATCTCTCTTGCAAATTTGTGCCGCTGGGAAATCCGTCGAATATCAAAAGACGGCACTCGTCTTCATGTAAGTCAATTCCATCGTAACGATTTGCAACTATCGCAACGGCACGATCTTTAGCAACAAATGACTCCTTACTGCTTTCGAGTTCGCTTGCACTAACAATTTCCACATCGCTCAAGTCAGCTAGTTGATCTTTCGCGATCTTTGCTTGCCGATCATCCGGCGTCAAATAGAGAGCCCTGCCAGCCTTCCGAACTAAACGCTTAACAAATTCTCGCACCTGCATTTCTTCTAAAGATAGCTCAGGCATGACAAAGAACCTTCTTCCGGTGCCTTGCTTATCCCAACCTGGCGGGACTTCGACTCGATGAATTGGGGATCTCCCAAATATTCTTTCCAAATCGCCCCCGAGTCCGAGTGTCGCAGACATGTAAATGCGCTGTGCAGGTGTGCAGAATGCCGCGTGCGTAAATGTTGGTGGAACTAACGGCCGAATCAATACGGAACTGTCAGAGCAGTATATTTGACAAGCATCAAGCGAGTCTCGAATCATGCTCCACGAGTAAGCTAGGTCTGTGTCTTGTAGGCACGTGTCCAAAATCGCTCGGAGTTCGTTGATGTGAGAATATATTTTTACAATTGGTACCACATCGACCCAAGCAGCACTCACCCCGCTTGGATCTCCGCCCAGTTTGCCTCGATCAGCAAGAGGTAAGAACTGGCGGAGAAACGCCGCGACGGAATCGTATATAGAACTCTGCCCTTCATGGCGGGAGTTTATCGCTAGCGACCATTGGCTGGAAACATAATTCTCCGCTGAGTGAGCATCGTCTAGTACAATTGTTCCGGCATCGACAAAAAACGGCCTAATGTTGAACAGCCCGCTATATGAGGTAATGGCGATTGCCTGGCCACTGACCCATTTGTCGCGATCGCCCTTATTGAAGTTATGCTTTGACCCAGTGAGCCCAACGACTTCTAGGCCATATTTTTCTTGTGCCTGGCTTACGACTTGATTGACTAGCTGGCGAGTTGGGCAAAGGTAAACGCATGGGCTTCTGAATTTTCTTCGTCGCCACTCAGCTATTAAGAGGCCGATCAAGGTCTTGCCACTACCGGTGGGGAGTTGTAGCGCAACATCGGGAGTATCTACATGCGATGTCATGTACTTACGTATCAAGTCGGCTTGATGAGAAAGCGGGCCTGGTATTGTTCGCTTCCGGAGATCGCGACACAAGGCTTCGGGGTCTTCAGGACAAGCCTCTCGCGACGATGGGATTTTGAACGCCATAATTCTTCTGCCCTTCTTGGCCCTAGCCTATCTATAGGCATTGTTTATGTTCTTACCCTCTCCATCTTCATCGCCCGGAGGACTGCATCGCCCATGTCGGCTGGGGTTTGGGCGACTTCGAAGCCTGCTTTGTTCAGGGCGGCGATTTTGGATTCGGCGTCGCCTTCGCCGCCTGAGATGATGGCTCCGGCGTGGCCCATGCGTTTGCCTGGGGGGGCGGTTTGGCCGGCGATGAAGGCGGCGATGGGTTTGGTGCCGTCTTGGGCGTACCAGGTGGCGGCGGCTTCTTCGTCGGTGCCTCCGATTTCGCCGATCATCATGATGGCGTGGGTGTCGGGGTCGGCTTCGAAGAACTGGAGGCAGTCGATGAAGTTGAGGCCTCGGACGGGGTCGCCGCCGATGCCGATGCAGGTGGACTGGGCGAGGCCTCGGGAGGAGGTTTGCCAGACGGCTTCGTAGGTGAGTGTGCCTGAGCGGGAGACGATGGCGACGGACTTGTTGAGTTTGGATTCGGAGATGTGGGTGTTGATGTAGCCGGGCATGATGCCGATTTTGCAGCCGGCGTTGGTGTAGGGGTCTTTGGCGGAGTCGCCGGAGCCGGTCTTGGGGCCTGGGGTGATGATGCCGGGGCAGTTGGGGCCGATGAGGGTGAGGGGTGGTTGGTTGGCGTGGAGGCGCTTGTCGTTGATCTCGTCGAAGAGGGCGCGGGTCTTGACCATGTCCTGGACGGGGATGCCTTCGGTGATGGCGACGATGACGGAGATGCCCGCTTCGGCGGCTTCGAGGATGGCATCGCCGGCGAAGGGGGGCGGGACGAAGATCATGGTGGCATCGGCGCCGGTGGCGTCCACGGCCTGCTGGACGGTGTCGAAGATGGGGAGGTTGTTGTCATCCTTGGTGCCGCCCTTGCCGGGGGTGACGCCGCCGACGAGTTTGGTGCCGTAGTGGAGGCAGCCTTTGGTGTGCTGGGCGCCGAAGGAGCCGGTGATGCCCTGGCAGATGACCTTGGTGTTGGCGTTGATGAGGACGGACATGGGGGCTCCGGGGTTGGGGATTGGGGGGGGGGTGTTGAGGGGGGGCGTTCGGACGGCATGGAATGCCGTCCCACCGTTGGTTGGGTGGATTGTTGTGGGAAGATAGCCGGGGGTGGGTGGGCTGTCATGCCGTGGGTTCGGGGTGTGGTCGGCGGGGTATGCTCTGCGCGTGGCGAGCCTGTTTGACCAGCCCGCGGAGTGGGAGCCTCCGGTTCGTGAGAGCGTGCCGACGGTGGTGTGGTGCGATCGCGCGCAGTTTCCGCTGGTGCGCCGGCTGGAGAAGATGTGCGGGCTGCGGCTGCTGGGGGTTGCGGGGAGCTGGCAGTACCGGGCGACGGCGGAGGATGGCGGCGAGGGGGCGGGTGGGGATGGGGATGAGGGCGGCGGGGTGCCGGGGGAGATGCTGGATGATGTCCGGCGTGCGGTGGTGGAGCGGGAGGCTCGGCTGGTGCTGGCGCTGAGTTCTGCGCCGATCGATGCGATGGGGGATGGGAGCGCGGGGTCGGCGGGGGATGATGAGGATCTGCGTGCGGCGGCGGCGCGATCGGGGGCGGTGGTGCTGTCGCTGTCGCCGATCACGCGGTTGATGGGGGCTGAGCGGGGGGTGCGGCAGCCTGGGTCGGCGGTGCAGATCCCGCTGTTCGTGCGATCGCCGATGATGGGTGATCTTCGGGAGGTGCTGGCGCACTCGGGGTCGGTGCGTTCGCTGGTGGCGCACTTCCGGTGCGGGCGAGGGATGTCGCCGGCGAGCGGGCGGCTGTTCGACGCGGTGTCGCTGGCGCACGCGGTGCTGGGCGAGCCGGAGCAGGTGGATGCGGTGTGCGTGCCGGCGGTGGGGAGCGGCGGGGTGCGCGGGAGCGTGGCGGGTTCGTTCGCGGAGCTGCGGGGGGATGTGCTGTGCACGCTGCGGTATACGGGTGGGCACGGGGCATCGGTCGCGGTGAGCGATTGCTGCGGGCGGTGGAGCCGTGGATTCACGATCACGACGGATGAGGTGGTGGTGCGTGCGACGGACCGGGGGTTCGAGGTGCTGGACCATTCGGGGAAGACGATCGATTCGGGGGGTCGGCACGCGAACACGACGGCGACGGGGCTCGCGGGGCGTGGGCCGCAGGATCCGAACGCGGATGCGGCGGCGGTGATCGGTGCGGCGATCATTCGTTTGACGGATCCGCATGGGGTGATGGGCGAGGTTTTTGATGCGGAGGCCGTGCTGGCGACTTGCCAGGCGGCGGCGTTGAGCGCGCGGACTGGGCAGGGGGAGAGTCCGGCGACGATGCGGCATGTGCGGGGGAGGTGAGGCGATGACCTTGCTTCCACCACGCGAGCGATTCGCGATGAGAGTGACGGTGTCGCGAGATTGACTACATCCCTAGCCGAGGCACCGCGATGGACAATGTGATTATCGGTGACATGACCACGGCACTACCGCATTGGCATCAACTCGCGAAAGCACGGAGCAACAGATGCGGCCAGTAGGTCCCGGAACAATACTCGCGATGGTGTTTTTCGACAGCTAACGCGTTCCATGCGAATGCTTATCACTATGCTGATCACTCGATTTCGGCGCCCACCCCATAACACGCGCAACATTCCAGATCCCAACGGGTGTAATCAGCACGGCGAGGACACCAAGTATCCAGCTAGCCCAGAGCATCGCCGATGTACCATACTGTTGGGGCGAAAGCGAGAACGACGCGAGGGCCAGAGTTCCGATCGGCACAATTCCCGCTGCGATCGCCCAAAGGCTGGCAACAGTCCAACGCTCCACACTCTGAACCGTTGACTGTTCCCCATTCTCAATATTAAATGCAATGAATGGCAGCACTTCCGATTCTGGTTCGATCTTCGTATTGCGCAGCAAAATTGTGGTTGCACGCCCAGCGAACACGGGCGCAACCACGGCGATCAATGCGAGCACTGGCAGGGCGATATCGAAGGGCAACTTCATGGATGTTCCAGGAATTGACGCCTCGTGGTCGCCGAGAGAATGGCTCGTAAGATCCTGACGCAGTGCCGATACCGCCTGCAGTCCGTGGATACCTTTAGCGCCATGCCTTCCGCAAATGTCGATGATCTCTTGATCAAGTGTCCAGAACCTGTCCAAACTCATGGGCTGGGGCGCACCGTAGGACGAATTATGGAGGCTCATGGGATCATCGCCGACCTGCGGCGGCAACTCTTGCATCCACCATGTGAGTTGATTCGATGCATTCAGATTCTGCTGAAAAAACCTAAATCTCCTTCTCACGGGTGCCGGCTCCGGAATATCAACGATGACCTGAAACTCGAGTGTGACACCTTCGCGCAGGTACACATCAGAGACACGCAGAATAACCCTGTCGGACCACTCCGCTTCCTCGAATTCGATGGATCGGTCTGCCCAATCACCTAGTTGCGGCCTTGGACCGGAAGCCCGCGTCCGATTGCCCCCAAGCGACTTGTAGATCAGCCGCTGCTCCTCGTTCGTTGCCTCTTTTCCAACAACATTTGGGTTTTCACTTCTCCACTCAAGCGCTGATGTGAAAATCGCATTCTGAACCAGCGTCACTGCAAGAAGTCGTTGCGCACGCCCGAGATCCCGGACTTCTCGCTCGATGCCAGCGGTGAGCAAGGGCAGTACGACCAGTGCGACGAGAATACCGAGTCCGGTCCATCGTTTGAATGACTTGCTCACAGAATCCAGTTGCTTCGGCGTCATGAGCTGGCCTCCCGTTTACTGTGGCTCAGTTGTCACGGGTCAATTGTCCACTTCGTAATGCCACTGACCTGCGCCAGTGAGGACACCCGAAACAAACTATTACACTGGCACCTTCCGTTCTGCAAGCTCAAGAATTGCCGCATAAGGCGTGGTGGACGTTCAATTGGCTGCCAACGAAATCAGTCGCCCAACAAATCCGCGCGGCGTTGGCGGGTGCGTTGTAGTGCCTGCTCGTGTCGCCATTTGGCGATGGCGCCGTGGTCGCCGGAGAGGAGGATGGGGGGGACTTGTTTGCCTTGCCATTCTCTGGGTTGGGTGTAATGGGGGCAGTCGAGGAGGCGTTGGTTTGATGTGGGGTTGAGGGAGAAGGAGTCCTGGGCTGCGGAGTCGGTGTGGCCGAGGGCGCCGGGGAGGAGGCGGACGATGGCGTCGATGAGGATCATGGCGGGGAGTTCGCCGCCGGAGAGGATGTAGTCGCCGATGGAGAGTTCGAGGGGCTGTGCGGCCTCGATGAAGCGTTCATCGACGCCCTCATAGCGCGGGGCGATGAGGAGGAGGCGGGAGTGGGTGGCGAGTTGTTCGACGAGGGGCTGGGTGAGGCGCCGGCCCTGGGGGGTGAGCAGGATGCGTGTGGCGGGGGTGGGGTCGAGGGATTCGGCGTGGTGGAGGGCATCCCAGAGGGGCGGGCATGACATGACCATGCCGGGGCCGCCGCCGAATGGGCGGTCATCGACCTTGCGGTGCTTGTCGGTGGCGTGGTCGCGGATGTCGTGGAGGTGGTAGGAGGCGATGCCGGCGGCGGCGGCGCGTGCGGGGATGCTGGTGGCGAGCACGGGCTCGAACATCTGGGGGAAGATGGTGAGGATGTCGAATCGCATGGGGGGATGATGGCGGGTGTGGGGTGGGGGTGCGCGGGGGGTGGGATCATCATCCGTGCCGGTCTAGGCAATGGGACGGGGCGTTCCGCTGCTCCGACAGGGGTCGTGTACAAGCTGTCGCAAATTGGCGTACACTAACGCGTATTCGAGGACAACCAACCGGATTCCACAGGAATCGACAGCCGAGAGGTTGGCAATTCCTGTCAATCGGGATCGGTTCTGCCCGGCATCCGCGACTTACACTAACCCCGAGGTACGGTTCCACTATGGTGGGCATCGGAGACAAAGAGAATCAGCGCAAGTGGCACGCGCGGAGCGACCGGCCAGCGATCGATTTGGAGAAACTGTTCGACCAAGTCGTGCCGCACTCTTTTGAGTCGGAAATGGCACTGCTGGGTGCGATCATCCTTGACCCAAGGGTCATGAATGACTGCGTGATGCTCCTGCCAAACGAGTCGTCTTTCTACAATGAGGCGCACGCAACTATTTACAAGGCACTTCTCACGCTATACGAACAGAGCAACACTGGAGACTTGGTGCTCTTGCAGGCGCTGTTGAAGGATCGGCAAGAACTGGAAGAAGTCGGCGGAGCGCAGTATTTGGTTGCGCTAGCACAAGGGGTGCCGTCGGCCGCCAATGCGATTCACTACGCCAGGATCATTCGGGAAAAGGCACAACTTAGAAATCTCATTGAAGCTGCTGGCCAGTCCATTTACGACGCGTATCATTCATACGAATTGGGCGACGACGCAACTCAGAAGGTAATTGACGCGGCAGAAGAACGGATTTTTCAGATCGTTGATCGGTTTGAGAGTTTGTCCGTTGGTAAGCTAGCGGAATTACTGCACGAAGTGATGAACACGCTGCGGGACAATGAGGGGCGGACGATCACGGGGATCGCGAGCGGGTTCTATGACCTGGACGAGATGCTTTCGGGGCTCCAGCCGGGGGAGCTGCTGATCGTGGCGGCCCGGCCTTCGATGGGCAAGACGGCGTTCGCGCTGAACCTTGCGGAGCAGATCGCGCTGGCGGGGTCGCCGCACGCGAAGGATGGGCCGGAGACGCCGGTGGCGTTCTTCTCGATGGAGATGTCGCGGCAGTCGATCGTGCAGCGGTTGCTGTGCGCGAAGTCTGGTGTGGATTCGCACCGGTTCCGTCGGAACATGCTGTCTCAGCAGGAGTTCGCGGCGCTGGCGCACGCGTGCGGGGATCTGGAGCGGGCGCCGATCATCATCGATGACACGCCGGGGCTGACGGTGATGCAGCTTCGTGCGAAGGCGCGTCGGATGGTGGCGCAGCACGGTTGCCGGTGCATCGTGGTGGACTACCTGCAGTTGATGACCGCGCCGGGTTCGGCGCGGGATGGTCGTCAGAACGAGGTGTCGGCGATCTCCCGGGGTGTGAAGGCGATCGCGCGGGAGTTGAATGTGCCGGTGGTGTGCCTGGCGCAGTTGAACCGCGGGGCGGAGCAGCGCGAGGGGCACCGGCCGAGGATGGCGGACCTGCGGGAGTCGGGTTCGATCGAGCAGGATGCGGATGTGATCATGCTGCTGCACCGGGAGGAGTACTACCACACGCAGGATCCGGATTGGGCCGCGGAGAACCCGGATCGGATCGGCGTGGCCGAGGTGATCGTTGCGAAGCAGCGGAACGGGCCGACGGGGGTGGTGGAGTTGTCGTGGACGGCGAGCACGACGCGGTTCGGGAACCTGGCGCGGCGCCGGGGCGGCGATGACTATGCGCCGGCGAGCGCGCACCGGGCGGGGCGTGATGGTGGTTCGATGGCGCCGGCGGGGCGGATCGGGGCGGGTGGTCGGGCGGGTGGTGGTGTGGGTGGCGCTATGGGTGGTGGCGAGGGGCCGCCGCCGTTCGAGCCCGGGAGCGGGGCGGTGGCGGGCGGTGGCGGGGGCGGGGGATCGTCGTTCGGGAATCGCCCGCGGACTGGGCCGGTGGAGAACTTCCGCGATGGCGGGGGCGATGAGGACTACCGGCAATCGGACGGATTCGATGATGAGGATGATGGGATGGATGATCTGCCGATGTGAGGTGAGAAGAGAAGAGAAGAGATTCACCACAGAGGGGCGCAGAGGGGGAGAGAGTGTGTGGGGGGATGGGATTGAATTTGTGGCTCAGGCTCCTGGGGCTTCGTCGAGGAGTTCGACGGCTTTGAATTTCTTACCGGCGAGCATTTCGAGGGAGGCACCGCCGCCGGTGGAGACATGCGAGAGTTTGTCGGCGACGCCGAATTGTTCCGCGGCGGCCGCGGAGTCTCCGCCGCCGACGATGGAGACGGCTCCGCGCTGGGTGGCTTCGACGATGGCTTCTGCGAGGAGCTGGGTTCCGACGGAGAAGAGGTCCCACTCGAAGACGCCCATTGGGCCGTTCCAGACGATGGTGCGGGCCTTCTTGACCTCGGCGGCGTAGGCGACGCGTGTTGCGGGGCCGATGTCGAGGCCCATGAAGCCGTCGGGGATGGATGCGGGGCAGGTGCGGACCTCGCCGCCGGTGGCGGCGAACTCGCTGGCGGCGACATGGTCGACGGGGAGCATGATGTTGCAGCCGGACTTTGCGGCCTGTTCGAGTGTGCGGCGGGCGTCGTCGAGGCGGTCGGCCTCGACACGGGAGTCGCCGACATGGACTCCCTGGGCCTTGAGGAAGGTGTAGGCCATGGCGCCGCCGATGAGGATGGTGTTGGCGCGCTTGATGAGGAACTCGATGGCGGGGAGTTTGTCTGAGACCTTGGCGCCGCCGAGGATGACGACGAAGGGTTCGGCGGGGTCGTGGAGCGTGTCGGAGAGGTACCTGATTTCTTTTTCGACGAGGGATCCGACGACGCGGGGTCGGGCGTGCATGGCTTCGGGGACGGCGACCATGGAGGCGTCGGCGCGGTGGCAGGTTCCGAAGGCGTTGTTGCAGTAGACATCGCCGAGCTGGGCGATGGCGGCGGCGAAGGCGGGATCGCCGGTCTTCTCGCCCTTGTGGAAGCGGAGGTTCTCGAGCATCATCGCTTCTCGATCGGCGAGCATGTTGGCGGCGGCGAGCGTGGCGCCGTCGGTGCAGTCGTGGGATGGGAAGCGGACGGCGCCGCGGACGGAGTTGCCGAGGAGTTCGGTGAGCCGCGTCGCGCAGGGCTCGAGGGAGTACTCGGGCTCGAAGCCCTTGCCTTCGGGGCGGCCGAGGTGTGACATGAGGACGAGGCGGCCGCCGCGGTCGAGGACGGACTTGATGGAGGGGATGGCTGCGGTGATGCGGCGGTCGTCGGTGATCCTGCCGTCTTCGATGGGGACATTGAAGTCGACGCGCATGAGGATGCGCTTTCCTGCGACATCAACCTGATCGATGGTCATCTTGGGCACTGGGTAGACTCCGGCTGTGTTGGCTGGTGAGGGTGTGGATGAGGGCGGGACCGATGCGGGCGATGAGCCCACGAGGGGCTGCGCACCGATGCTACCGGCGTTTCCAGTGATTGTCGGCCCGACGGGGGGAGGCAAATCGGCGCTGGCCCTGGCGCTGGCGGGGCGGGTGCGCCGGGAGCGGGGCGTGGTCGCGGAGATCGTGAGCGCGGATTCGATGCAGGTGTACCGGGGGATGGACATCGGCACGGCGAAGGCGACGCGGGCGGAGCGAGACGAGGTGGTCCATCACCTGATCGACATCGTGGAGCCTGAGGAGTCGTTCGGGGTGGATCGATGGCTGGGGCTGTGCGAGCGGGCGATCGAGGGAATCCGGGCGCGGGGCGGCGTGCCGATCGTGATCGGCGGGACGCATTTCTATGTGAAGGCTCTGCTGGAGGGGCTGTTCGAGGGGCCCTCGGCGGATGCGGGGGTGCGTGCGGAGTTGGAGGCGATGGATGCGGAGGCGCGGTGGGCGCTGCTCCGGGAGGTCGACCCCCCTACTGCCGAGCGGGTGCATCGGAACGATGTGCGGCGGGTGGTGCGGGCGCTGGAGGTGCACCGGCTGACGGGGCGTGCGATCTCCGAGCAGCAGGAGCAGTGGGACCGGGGTGGGCGGCGGGGCGATGCTTTCATCGTGGGGCTGGAGTGGTCGACGGAGGCGATCAATCGTCGGATCAATGCGCGGGTGCGGCGGATGGTGGCGGATGGGCTGGTGGAGGAGGTGCGGGGGCTGGTGCGAGGCGGGCGGCTGGGGGTGCAGGCGCGGGAGGCGCTGGGG
>JBQLZO010000073.1:0-7957 GCA_052168315.1 Phycisphaerales bacterium
CCCTCCCTCTCCTCCGCGCCCTCCGCGCCTCCGCGGTGCCCCCCTCCCCTCCCCGGATCAACGCCCGACACCCGTGCGCCATAGGATGGGGAAATGGAGGGGTCGGGGCGATTGCCCGAACGAATCCCAACCGCCTGAGGAGGCTCCGTGTCCGTTCAAATCCTTCCTTATAACACCGACGATCACGGCATCGTCACCCTCACGCTCACCCAGCCCGGCCGACCCGTCGTGGTGCTCGATGGCGACCTGCTCAAGTCCATCGCCGCCACCCTCGATGAGATCGCCCAGCTCCCGGACCTCAAGGGCTTCATCCTCGCATCCGACTCCCGCGTCTTCGTCGCCGGCGCCAACCTCGAAGAAATCTCCGGGCTCTCCGACGACGACCTGCACGCCTACCTCCGCTTCGGCGCCGAGGCCTTCATCAGGATCACGCGACTCCCGTGCACCTCTGTCGCCGCCATCCACGGCGCAGCGCTCGGCGGCGGGCTCGAGATCGCGCTCCACTGCGACAAGCTCGTCGCCGCCCCGCCCGCCAACCCGGACAAGCCCTACCAGGTCGGGCTCCCCGAGGCCGGGCTCGGGCTCTGCCCCGGCTGGGGCGGCACCGCCATGCTCGCCGCGCGCATCGACCCCGTCGAAGCGCTCAAGCAGGTCACCACCGGTCGCACCATGCCCTTCGATCAGGCTCGCTCCCTCAGCCTCTTCGACGCCATCGCCGGCTCGCGCGATGCGCTGCTCGACCTCGCACGCACCCACGCGGCCGCACCGAAGCTCTCCGCCCGCGAGTATCCCCGCTTCGTCGGCGATGATGATGTCGTCCCCCATGTCCGCGCTGCCAAGAACATCGCCCACGCCGACATCCCGGACACCCCCGCCGCGCAGGCCGTGCTCGAATGCACCGACGCCGCCCTCACCCAGGGATGGGAGGCCTGCCTCGAAGCCGAGCGCGCCAACCTCGTCCGCCTCAGGCACACCGAACAGGCCCGCGCAGCGCTCGAGAAGTTCTTCGCAAAGGCCTGAGCAGACCCCCCGAAACCCGCGCCGAATCCCATCCCGCGCCCACGAATCCCATCCCCCGCCCCCGGCGAACCCATCCACCGGCGAGCCATCGAAAGACACCCCGCCGGCTTGCACACACCAGCCCAGCAGAAAGGAGCCCGCGCCAGCCCGCGGGATACACACGATGAGCGAGATCAAGGCAGACCTCAAGAAGCTCAAGGGCATCTCCGAGAAGGATGCCAAGATGCTGGCCGACGCCGAGGTCCTCCTCGGCCCCGATCCCACCGAGATGGGCTGGATCCAGAATGTCTTCTGGGGCAATGTCCGCGAGGAACTCGTCTTCCCCTACCCCGAGACCGACGCCGAAGAATCCGCACGCTGCGACCAGCTCATCGCCGAGCTCGACGATTACCTCCGCAACGAACACCCCGCCATCCAGATCGACCAGGAGCAGGACATCCCCCGCTGGGTCATCGACCGCCTGTTCAAGATGGGCGTGATGGGCATGACCATCCCCAAGGAGTACGGCGGGCTGGGCATGGGCGTGACCTCGTATGTCCGCGTGCTCGAAAAGATCGGCGAGTACTGCGGCTCCACGGCCGTGCTCGTGTCTGCCCACCAGTCCATCGGCTGCAAGGCCGTCATGCTCTTCGGCAACGCCGAGCAGAAGAAGATCTGGCTCCCGCACCTGGCCAACGACTGGGTCTCGGCGTTCTGCCTCTCCGAGCCCAATGTCGGCTGCGATGCCGGCGGGCAGGAAACCAACTGCCATCTGTCCGAAGACGGCGAGCACTACATCCTCAACGGCGAGAAGAAGTGGGCCACCTCCGGCGCCATCTCCGGGCTCTTCACCGTCATGGCCAAGCAGAAAATGCCCAACGGCCAGACCCGCGTCACCGCGCTCGTCTGCACGCCGGACCTGCCGGGCATCGACATCTACTCGAAGAACCGCTCCAAGTGCGGCATCCGCGGCACATGGCAGGCCCGCATCCGATTCAAGGATGTCCGCGTCCCCAAGTTCAACATGCTCCACCAGGAGGGCAAGGGCCTCAATGTCGCGCTGACCTGCCTGAACTACGGGCGCTGCACCCTCTCGGCCGGCATGCTCGGCTCCGCCCGCCGCTGCATGAACCAGGCCATCAAGTGGTCCCAGACCCGCTACCAGTTCGACCGCCCGCTGGGCGATTTCGAACTCGTCCGCACCCGCATCGCCAACATGGCCGCGCTCTGCTACGCCATGGACTCGATGCTCTACATGACCACCGGGTTCCTCGACCGCAAGGATGAGGACATCCGCATCGAGACGGCCATCTGCAAGACCTTCTGCTCCGAGATGGGCTGGCGCGTCGTCAACGACGCCGTGCAGATCATGGGCGGTGAGTCCTACATGACCGAGAACGAGGTCGAGCGCGCCTTCCGCGATTCGCGCATCAACCTCATCGTCGAGGGTGCCAACGAGGTGATGCAGTCGTTCATCTTCGGGTACGGCGGAAAGGCCCTGGCCGAGCAGATGATCGGCATCAAGGACCGGCTGACCTGGTCCTCCGACCGCGGGCTCATCGCCAACATCTCCACCATCGCCTCCAACGGCTTCAAGCCGGCCATCCTCGCCAAGGCCCTGCCCCTCGCGGCCCAGCTCTACCTCGGCATCAAGGGCCCCATGCCGCAGATCACCAAGCTCCACCCGAGCCTCCGCGCCCAGGGCGAGCGCCTCTGCCGGCTCATCCGCGAGCACAACCACCAGTTCAAGATGGCCTCCAAGGTCAACGAAGAGAAGATCCTCGAGCGCCAGGTCGTCCAGGCACGCATCGCCGATGTCGCGATCTACATCCACGCCATGGCCTGCACCCTCTCGAAGCTCGACCAGCAGATCCGCAAGCAGGAAGAGGGCGTCGAGTTCGAGCGCGACAAGGCCGCGGCGCTGCACTTCCTCGACATCGCCGAGGTCGAGATCCACACCCGCTGGCGCCAGCTCCGCGACAACGCCGACGACTCGATGCGAAAGGCCGCCGCCGCCGCCATCGAGCACAACAACACGCTCCCCAACGACCGCTTCGTCATCCCCGAGCGATCACCCGTCGCCAAGGGCACCGGGCGAGCCCCCAACCAGGACGCCATCAAGCAGTTCCCCGGCGAGGGCTACCACCACGCCCACACGGGCCACGAGCCCGTCAAGGCCGGGGCATAAGGGAGATATAGAGTCCTCGAGCCCAATGGAGCGAGCCTGCACCAATCGGATCGAATTTCCAGCGGAGGGCCAAGCAATGCTGCGTCCGAGTTATTTCGTAATTCTGATTGCTATTTTGTCGACCGTCGGCTTCGCCAGTTATCAACAACAGCACAGCGAACTCGCGCACGATCGCAAAATTATACCTAGTGATGGAGAGTGGGGCGATCGCTTCGGATCTTCCGTAGCACTAGCAGGTGAATCGGCGCTGATTGGGACCGAAGAGGGGATTGCTGCAGGGTCAGCGTATCTATTCAGTACGGCCTCCGGAGATCGGATTGCAAAGTTGACTGCAGTACGATCGAAGGCAGAAGATTATTTCGCCTCAGCCATCGGATTGTCTGTGGACATCATTGTCATAGGTTGTCGATTCGATGACGAACATGGTATAGACTCTGGCTCAGTCTACCTTTTTGATCGAAACACAAGACAGCGGAAGGCAATTCTACTTGCAAGCGACGGGTCGGAACGCGATCATTTCGGCTACTCTGTCGGTGTTTCAAGCGAGAATATTGTTGTGGGTGCACCTCGAGACGACGACAAGGGTGAAAGCTCGGGAGCAATCTATGTATTTGATATCCGTGGACAGCAAACTAACAAGCTGACTCCCGGCGATGGTGCCCAAGGCGATCACTTTGGGCACTCCGTAGACATCTATGAAAATATGGCGATTGTCGGTGCGAGGAATGATGGCGACAAGGGGAAAGACTCAGGTTCGGCCTATATATTTAATATTAAGACTGGCCAGTTGATCGTGAAGCTGCTCCCCACAGATGGTGTTCCAGGTGATCAGTTTGGCACTTCTGTCGCGATATACGACACCGTTGCTATCGTGGGAGTACCAAATTCAAGCAGCAGGGGAGAACGCTCGGGATCGGCCTACCTGTTCGATGTCAATTCAGGTCGTCAGATCGCAAAACTTGTTCCAAATGACTTAGAAGCTGATGATCGCTTTGGAATCTCTGTTGCACGCTGGGGTAGATTTGCAGTTGTCGGCGCGCCTGGCAGAGGTTCGAAGGGTCCCGAGACTGGCGTAGCTTATGTCTTTGATGTAATGAGTCAGCAGATGATAGCGAAACTGCACGCTGGCGATGGTGCGGCTGGCGATGCATTTGGTCAGTCCGTCGCGATGTCCGACAGTTCGGTCATAGTTGGTGCGCCCGGTGATGACGACAAAGGAAGGGACTCTGGATCGGTATATGTCTTCACGATCCCGGAGGCGCGCTAGCGACGATCTTCGAGGCTTCGTTTCTCGTAGTTACTCATACACAATTCTCAATTATAGACGAACTCGACCTCCTGCCGTGACGTGACCCGCTGGTTGCCGTGGCAGATTTCGCTCGGGCCGCAGACTCGGTACTCGGAGCCGGACGAAAAGCATTGCAACCTCCAACCACCGGTGGAACGCTGTTACATTTTCATCCGAACCTGCCTCACGCCTTTTCATAAGAACATGCTCGCTGCTGCGTGGACATCCCTTGCCATCCCACTCGATGGCCATGCGCCAATCCCGAGTCCTCCTACTTACGCTCAGTCCCACCGTGCGACGCGCCATCGCAATCAAACTGTTCGCCTGCCTGCTCGCTGGATTCCTCATCCAGAGCCTCGCTGCGATAGTCATCGACCTTAGATCGCCACTCGCACCTTCCGCCCGATGGAGCCTGAGAACCTACACCGTGACATGGAACCGAGAGCGCGAAGCGGACCCGGTGATCGCGCTCGTTGAGGTGGAAGGTGATGGGGATTCCGAACTGGATCGACTCGGGCAGGCACCGACGAAGCTCTTCACAGCCCTGTTGCCACGCGGCCAGTCCGCGTCAATGCTGCATGCGGATGGATACCTTCTCGTGTTCCATGTGCAGGCCCGAGGTCTCTCTGTCCGATCGGCCGATACGGTCTGGATAAGTGAGTCCGGATCAAGGCTCAGTATCGGATCTTGGGGCCGCACTCAACGCTATCTCGCGGGCTGGCCATGGCGTTCGTTGCACGCCACCATTGGTCCTGACGGTGCCGCGCACGGAGGCACAGTCGCCCTCAGACGCCTCGCGCATCCGCGACAGACCCACTTTCGCCACCCGCTGTGTGCCCAGCCCGTGCAGCCACTCGTCCCCCTCACCCCCCGCCCTGCCCAGACCCTTGCGAACACGCTCGTCTTCGCCATCCCGTGCATGGCCATCGCCTTCGCCATCCCAGCCATCCGCTCCCACCGCCGCCGCAAGCGCAACGCATGCCACGCCTGCGGCTACCAGCGCCAAGGCCTCCCCAACCCCACCACCCCATGCCCCGAATGCGGGGTCCCGCCGCGCCCACAGCGCACCTGATCTTCACAGATGCTTGATGCCCGATCCCTGATGCGTCCCCAAAAAACACACAGCCCCGCCAGAGCGGGGCCGAGCGAATCAGACCTGACTTTCCCCCCGCGCCGCGAGCGCTCACTCACCCAACAATCTCAAACAAGCACTGCGTCCGCAGAATCAGACCGCCCTGCGACATCAGGTGGTACCCCTGCGCGTGCACCTCCTTGCGGAAGCGCTGCACATCGATGATCGAGGCGCACCGACCGCCATCATCATCCCGCCACTCGTGGATCAGCGCATCGCTCTCGCGCCCGAACTCCAGCAGCTCGTCGTAGGTCGCTCGGTACAGCGGTTCCGGGAGCTGCTCGGTCTGCAGCGTCGAGGCGTAGTTGATCGTCTCCGTGAACTTCTCCTCGTGGTCACGCTCCCCGGCGCACGGCATCGCGGCCACGATCCCCCGGTCGGGAACGCAGTCCTCCTGATCGGTGATCAGCTCCGTCGCGCACTCGCCGTTGAACTGGAATCGCAGCAGGTGGCTCCCCGGCATCACCCAGGTCTCGAACTCATATCCCGCGTGCTCCAGCACCCGACGGGCCTTGACCTTGAACAACTCGGGGTGCAGCGCACGCCGGTACAGCACCAGCCGATAAGTCTGAAGGCTGCTCGATTTCGCTGGGGTGCTCATGCGATCATCCATCCATTCGCCGCGTGCGTGTGCCCACGCGACCCTGTGCCAATGCCCAAAGAGCCATCGGCAACCCACGATTTTCCCGGACGACCGTGGTCCGGAGCCTTGATTCTAGAGCAGCAAAACGCCACTTCAAGATCCTTCTGTCCACCCCACGCAACATCCCCACAAATCCGAGAATCTGGGACCACTTCAGACACAGACATTCCACCAATCACAAACAAATACCTTTCATAAACCAAACAAAGCAGCCAGCAGTCCCGATTCTGAAGTCCCGCACCGCCAATCCCACCCCTCGCCACCGGGCATCCACCCCCGCCGCCGAGCCCACCCGCCCCCCGGGCCCGATCTCAGGGAAGCCCGCCGCCCGTGCCCCATTCCCAAGCCCGCGCAGCGCCCGACACCCGATACCGATGCCGGGCTCCGCGCGATCGTCGCGCCGCTCGAATCGTCGAACGACCGACCGACCGACCGACCAATTCGCTACGCCGGCACCAATCACATGGATCCCGTCAGGCAGCAACTGAGCATCCTCGGCCAGAATCGGCTCCGACGCGCCGTGGCCATCACCGCCGCGCTCATCGAGTCGTTCGGCGACGACTCGGACACGCTCATGCTCGAAGCCCTGGCCCTCCTCTCCGAGCGCGGCATCAACCGCGCCATCCCCGAAAGCGTCCGGCGCGAACTCGAACTGGCCGCCCTCGTCTCGTGGGACCGACTGTCCACCCCGGCCCGCTCGATCGCCCGCCGCCAGCACCAGTCCATCCTCCGCCGCATCCTCGACTCGGCCTTCGCCGACCCCGCCGCGCCCGTCCGGAGGCGCGCCATCGAACTCGCACGCCACCTCGCCGCCGAACGCGACCCCCGCGCGATCGCCCTGCTCGAGCGGGGCGTCCAGGACCACTCGCCCGAGAACGCCCGCGCCGCCGCCGAGGCGATCGCGAATGCCATCGCACGCGTCGGGCTCTCCGATCCGAACGCCGACCGCGTCCTCGTCAGCGCGCTCAGGACCTGGGAGACCCACCGGTGCGAGTCCATCCTCGCCATCGCCGCCGAGCACGCCGATCGTCCCACCCCCGAACTCCGCGCCTGGCTCGAAGACGAGCCCGCACCACTCGCCTCCGCGCACGCCGCCGACGATCCCGAGCCCTCCGACGCCCGCAGGCCACTCGACGAATCGACCATCCAGTGGTCGGACCCCTCCGCCCCGATCCACCTCGCGCTCCGCGCGGCCGCCAAGAAGCTCCCGCTCGCGACGCAGGACCGGCTGATCCCCGCATGGCTCCGACTCCCGGCCCTCGCGCCCGTCGCCGCCCGCAGACTCGCCAACATCGACAACGACGCCGCGTGGTCCGCGCTGCTCAGCGCTCGCATCACCGATCCGCCGCGCCCCCTCGTCGAAGCGCTCCGCAGGCTCGGACACGAGCCCGTCGCCCGCGCCATCTCCGAACGCGCCGCACACCCCGCGGCCGCACGACTCGCCATGCACGCCTGCAAGACCCAGCCACAGCGCGACGCCGCGGCCATCATCCTCACCGACGCGCGGGAACCGGCCATCCGGCTCGCCGCCGTCCTCCACCTCGCGCGGTCGCGCCCCTCCGCTCCGACCGACCGAGCCCTCGCGCTCCGCGCCGAAGACCCCGAACCCGCCGTCGCCGCCGCCGCGCTGGCCGCGCTCGCGCGGTTCACTTCCGTCCGCCGCCACCTGGCCATCGACGACACGCTGGCCCTCTTCGCGACCCACCC
>JBQLZO010000074.1:0-10677 GCA_052168315.1 Phycisphaerales bacterium
CCCCAACTCCCCCCAACTCCCCCCGCTCCACCCACTCCCCGAACGCATCCCCCCACACATCAGGCGCGCCAAATGCCAACCCCAACCACGCCTACCACACCAACAGTACCCGCCGCCACCCCAGCGCCAACCCCTCCCACATCGCCCACCGCCCCGATCACCAACCCCCACCACCACTCCTCGCAGCTCGACGCCATCCTCGCCGCCCTCTTCACCCTCGCCGCATGGACCGCGGCCCCCATGTTCGTCAAACACTTCGCCTCCGACATCGATCTCTGGACCTCCAACGGCTGGCGATACGCCTTCGCCGCCGCATGCTGGCTCCCACTCGTCCTCTACCTCATCGCAAAGAACAAACTCCCCAAAGGCATCTGGCGCAAGGCCATCATTCCCGCCATCTTCAACTCCCTCGGCCAGGTCTGCTTCGTCGCCGCCCTCTACCTCATCGCCGCCGGAATCGTCACCTTCGGACTCCGCGCCCACATCGTCTTCGTCGCCATCGGCGCCGCCATCCTCTTCCCCCAGGAACGCAGGCTCATCAAGGACCCACGATTCCTCATCGCCGGTGCCACCGTCCTCCTCGGCGTCTGCGGCGTCCTCCTCCTCGGCCCATCCGCCACCACAACACCCACCACCACCACCACCGCCACCGCCACCACCGCCGCCGCCACTATCGAAACCACAACCGCAACCATCCCCGCACCAACCACAGACCCCACCACCCTCCACAACGCCCTCGGCATCACCCTCGCCATCGCCGCAGGACTCTTCTTCGCCTGCTACGCACTCTCCGTCCGCAAGTGCATGACCGGCATCGGACCCACCACCTCCTTCGGCGTCATCTCCCTCTACACCGCCGCCACCATGCTCATCCTCATGCTCATCCTCGGCGACCACCACGGCCAGGGCGCCATCACCAACCTCTCGCCAACCCAGTTCTTCCTCCTCCTCGCCTCCGCCCTCATCCCCATCGCCCTCGCCCATGTCGCCTACTACCACGCCATCTCACGCATCGGCGTCGCCACCGTCTCCGGCATCGTCCAGCTCCAGCCCTTCACCGTCTCCGCCGTCAGCTTCATCCTCTTCGACGAGACCCTCACCCTCGGACAACTCGCCGCCGGCGCGGTCGCCGTCTCCGGCGCCACCGCCATGCTCCTCGTCCAGCGAGGGCACGCCAAACTCGAACGCGCCGAACGAGAAGCCGCCGCCAAGACAGGCGGCTGACCCCCCGCTCCGGCGCCCCATCAACGCCCCCGACACACCCCCCCGCGTCCGAAATCTCCACGCACCAGCGCTCACCAGCCCCGCACACCGGCCCTTCACACAACCCGCGCGCCAACACCCTTGGTCCACGCCCATCCATCCGATAGCCTGCATGGCGCACCGTCAGCACTCATCTCCGCCCACTCCGAGAGGAGCACCGCCATGCCACGCCGTCACCACACCACCAACCCCCGCGCGCCACGCGCAGCACTCCCCCTCCTCATCCTCGCCGCCACCACCCACGCCGCGCCCTGCGAAGAACCCATCACAAACCCATACCCACCACTCGAACCCATCGGCATCACCATCAAGCTCGAGAACATCGTCTCGGGCCTCCCCATCTCGCGCACACCCACCGATGTCGCCACCATCCCCGACGGCTCCGGACGCATGCTCATCGCCACCCTCGGCGGCGAGATCATGCTCCTCAAACCAGACAACTCCTTCACCCTCTTCCTCGACACACGCAACGAGAACACACAGGTCAACCTCAACCAGTTCGGATGCACCTCCATCGCCATCCACCCCGGCTTCGCCGACCCCGAATCCCCCGGCTTCGGCCGCCTCTACACCATCACCACCGAGAACAAGAACGCCCGACCCTTCCAGTACGGCGTCCCCAACGACCACCTCGACATCATCTCCGAATGGCAGGTCGACCCCACCAACCCCGACATCGCCGACCCCGCCACCGAACGAGAGATCCTCGTCATCGCCCAGCGCTCCCTCTCCCACAACATGACCGACACGCTCTTCCTCCCCGACGAAACCCTGCTCATCTCACTCGGCGACTCCGGAAACACGCCGCCCACCGTCATCTCCGTCCCCATCCTCGCGCAACAACTCAACTCCATCTTCGGCAAGGCCATCCGCATCGACCCCCTCGGCCTCCAGGGCACACCCGGACCCAACGACTACTCCATCCCAAACGACAACCCCTTCGCCGGCACACCCGGAGCCCTCAAAGAGATCTACGCGCTCGGCCTCCGATCCCCATACAAACTCACCACCGACCCCCTCACCGGCGACATCTTCACCGGCAATGTCGGCCAGGACTCCATCGAATCCGTCTTCCAGATCAACCCCGCCGAGAACTACGGCTGGCCCGAACGCGAAGGCTCCTTCCAGTTCGACAAGCAGACCCACGAGATCTGCTACCCCGATCCACCCAACCCCGCCTTCACACCCCCCATCACCGAGTACGACCGCTCCGAAGGCCGCTCCGTCACCGCCGGCCCCGTCTACCGCGGCGCAGACATCCCCGAACTCGACAACCACCTCCTCATCGCCGACTTCACCGGCCCCATCGTCGGCGGCGGCAACACCGCAAGGCTCTTCGCGTTCGACCGCGACTCCGCCAACCTCGGCGTCGTCACCATCGACACCGCCTGCGGCCCCCCGCTCCCCGAACTCCTCTTCGCCGTCGAGACCGACGCCACCGGAGAAATCCTCATCCTCGGCCGCTCCCTCGCCGGCACCGGACGCATCGACCGCATCAGACCCGCAGGCCCCGAAACACTCCCCGCCGACATAAACAACGATGGCCAGGTCAACTCCGATGACCTCGCCATCCTCCTCAGCGCCTTCGGAACCACCGGCCCCGACCTCCCCTCAGACATCAACAACGACGACAAGGTCAACTCCGACGACCTCGCCATCCTCCTCAGCACCTTCGGCCAATCCGCCAACCCCTGCTGACCCCCCACACACTCACCACGCCCCGGTGGGGCGGCATTTCATGCCGCCCGAACAACAAACACCCCCACCCTCACCCACCCGCACCACCACCACCCCACAACCCGCGCCCCACCCAAGCCCCCAGCCCCACCAACCCGATCCCCAGCGCGGTGTGCCCCACAAAGTTCAACCCCGCCCACCACCAACGCCCCGACTCCGCCATCGACAGCGTGTCATACGCAAACGATGCGAAGGTCGTGAACCCCCCAAGAAACCCCACCAGCACCACCACCCGCCACCGCGCCGGCAGCACCCCCTCCTCACCAAACAACAACGGCGCAAGCACCCCCACCAACAAACACCCCACCAGATTCGCCACCAAAGTCCCCGCCGGAAACCACCCCGAAACCCGAGCCCCCAGCACCACCAACCCATACCGACAAACACACCCCAACCCCCCCGCCACAAACACCAGAAACACCGTCAACAACCCACTCATCCCAACACCCTACCACCAATCGCCACCCTCTCCCTTCTCCCCACCGCCGCTTTCCGAACGAGAACAAAGCCCCTTGTCCCTCCCCGCGCCATTCCCTACATTCAACGCGTGGCCCCCCGCGCCCCACATCACAAGAGACGCACCCCGATCACCCGCCCCCCCGCGAGCCCAGCCGCACACGGCGCCTCGCTCAACGAGCGCCGCGACCACTCCCAGAAAGTCCGCTCGCGGAGGCCGGGTCTCACGCTCATGGTTGCAAGATCGGCCGCCACATTCGCACTGTTCTTTGCGATCAGCATCCTCTTACTCTTTCTCGCAAACATATATTGCGCAGTACGGTTCAATCCCGACCCAGCCGAATATTCTCATCGTCACGGAACAACGACATGGCCAATCGCGCCCCCAAACAACTGGCCGCCAAAGCCAGAATCCACCACAACTTGGCAAGATGAGTATGGTACCGCACGCGAGATTGGCTGGGTTCGTCGAAGAGGTGGTGGCCTTCCGTTCAGCAGAGTGCGATACACTGTCTTCAACATGTACACATTCCGAACCGGATGGCCGATTGAGATTTACCGATCGGTGCAGCCGCGAGCGGGACTGGAATTTACTGAAGTATCTGTCTTCGCTCGCGGAGTTCGGGCGGACTTCTTGCCCCAGCGACACACAATTCGCGCCGCCAGGACAATCCCCATCATGCCAATCTGGCCAGACTGGCTGTGGGCCCATCTCGCCCTGACCGCCCTGCTAATGATCAGCTATATGTCACTTGTCAAGACACTTGGGATCGCACGCCGCACAATCCGACTGGCGCGGGGTCGATGTGCCAATTGTGGTTATAAGAGTGACATGTCCATTGAACCGTGCCCAGAGTGCGGCACCATGCAGCGGAACCACAAGCCGCACGCCCATGTCGGCGCTGAGTAGCGTCCCGGGGCCGGGTACGACCAACCACCCGTTCACCTGCCACCGACATCGCTTCAATGCCGCCGTCTCCCACCCCGCTTCCACCCCCGCGCCCCAAACAAGCCATACCACCCCCGGTACCATCGCCAACCCGACCGATCACCGACCCGCCCACCCATGCAGGACCAGACCCTCACCCGGGAACTCGCACCCAGAGATCAATGATCCGTACGGAAATGGCGGTGGATCTGAATGAGCACCCATGCTCCAACGCACCCACAGCCCGCCTCGAAGCGGGCTCCAACCGTGCCATCGAGCAGTCTGCCTCGCATCCATTCCTACGCGTTCTGGCCGATCGTTGGCGCTGTGCTCGCCGCCGCGTTGGCATACATCGCAGAGCACGCGTTCTTTGTATTCGTGGTGCAGACGCTCGGCACGGGTTTCCTCTTCATATTGGTTCCGACGGCCTTGTGCCTCGCCGCCGTCGCGGTGTCCCTGGCAATCCCCAACTTCTTCGCGCTGCGCCCATTCCTGATCGTGACCGGGGCGATCCTGTTCTTCTTCCTCTTCTCCCCCGCCCCTCCGTTCTCGACACTCACCGCCCTCCCAACAAACCTCCCCGTGTTGCTGGCGTGCGCTCTGTATCCATGGGTTCACATAGCCATCGCCCTGCTGGTATTCGTCGCCAGGTCCCGCAAGCGATGACTTCCCTCAACATCTCGCTTGGAGTCGCGTCGCATACAATCAGGCAACAGCACGATCCCGCGCCGAACCGACAATGGCGTTCGAGAGGAGTTCGCGTGAAGCACTTCGATCAATCCCGGACCCTCAAGCGGTGTGTACACGCTTGCCTCTACCTGCTGATGGCCGTCACGCAGATCGAGACCGCCGGAGCGCAGGAAGCAAACGCCTTGCCTGTGCCGCGCTGCGATTTCGCTCCATCTGAATCAAGATACTTTGATGGCGCTGGACTCGCCCCGAGCGGCCTAGGGCACACCCACGCCTCCGATCCGGCACACAGTCCGGCAGGCAACTACTCACTGGGGCCCGGCATCGATCCGAGCGGCTCATTCATCGAGCCACTCAGAGAAGCTTCCATCGATAGCGACTCGATCACCTATTTGCACCCGGTCGTCTTGATGTCTCAAGCCGAACCAGCACAGACCCATTGGACATTATGGTGCGAAGACTCGGTACGGTTCGTCGCAGTCTGCGATAGCGGTCGCGCTGTCGTAGACATCTCATGGCGCGATCTCAAGCGCAACTCGCCGGAACAAACGAAGCCGAGCGACGATGGGTGGAGAGAGTCGGCCAACCAACTCATGTGGCAAACCGAAGACGAGATGACCCTCCCCGACCTCCGCGCGATCGCCGTGGTCGATCTCGAAGGGATTCCAACAGCAGTATTCACCTACTGCGACCCTGAGCCGAAGATTGGAATCCAAACAGCATGGGGCTTCAGGCGTCTGGGCTCGAATTCGGTCCGCGCAGCGCACTTGCTGGCGGATGATCGGAATGCGGCAATCCTCTTGGCCGGCCGACACTCGAGGTCGGAGTGCCATGGGCTCGCCCTGCTCACGATCGACACCCTGGCGACTTGCGGACGCATGATCCATACCCGACTGATTGATCCCGATCTCTTCCTGAACTTCCGGCCGACCGCCGCATGCCGCTCCAGATTGAGAGCGGATCAACTGCTTCAAGTGGAGTTCTGGCAAATCGATCTCGTTCCCAGGCCCCTGCAGGCGGAGTACACGGGAATCAAACAACCCGATCGCGTTCCGGCCGCACCGAATGGAGTCGAGGCCACGGCGATCGGCGTCGTGGTCATGAGCCTGTTCAGGCCCGACGGCTGCGAATGGATCCAAGACTCATGGGAAGTGCATGACTTTGAGCACATCTCGCTCTCGCGGAACAGAGCGCCCATCGCCGGTGTCGAGGAAAAGAACGGAGTGTGCGAACGCGTCCATGTGTATTACAACGGCAATATCATCCACACGATCGACCTGACACCCCAATCGATGTAGTTCCGGCAGCCCGGTGCCAATCCCCCGTCTCCTCCCACCGCCATCCCCGCGTCCCTGCCATCAGGAGGATCCATGAACTCACAGCACATCCTCGCACGGCTCGCCGCCTCGCTCCTGCTCCTCCCCCTGCCGGCATGCAGCGCCAAGCCGTTCCAATGGACCCTTCCCGAGCGACCCTCAGAAACCACCGCCCACGCCACGATCGCCCTCCTGAGCTCAGACTTCCACCACGAGCGCATGGCCGGCAACGACTTCTACAGCGCCTTCCCGCCCCACACCAGGCACGCCGACCTGTTCGACATGGTCGCGGCCGAGCAGCAACGCTGGATCGAGTCGCGAAACTGGGAGTCCGCCCTCTGGAACGACAACGCCCGCTTCCTCGGCACAAGGGGCGACCTCTTCGTGCTCTACCCCCCAACCAGAGCACTCATCGATCAGCGCTGGGCCGGCCAGAGCTATGCGCGAGGCACCCCGCAGGAGACATCGCTCTTCATCTGGGCGCCCTGCGCTGCGGAGCAGACCATGCGCTGGCACCACATCAAGGCGCAGCTCCCGATCGGTGACATCGCGCTGTCCGGCGAGAACGATCAGTACCTGATCATCTCATGGCGACTGCCCCATCCCGAATTGCCGACATACCAACCCGCCCTCAGCGTGCACAGAATCCACCCCGACGCCCTGCAGCCCATGCGCCTCCCGCCCAACCTCGCCTTCTCCTCGATGGCGATCTCCGCATCACGATGGGCCGGACACGACACCCACCACGCGCACTTCGGCGATGTCCATGCCGACCGCCTCGAAACCACATCAAGCATCCCGTACGATGCGAGCGATCTCACATGGTCCCGCATGTGGATCACGCCCGATGGAGACGCCGCGATCTTCGGCAACTTCGACATCGTCCATCGCAACGGCACCATCCGCTCCCTCCTCGACATCGATGGAGAGGCCTACCTCGCAAACCCGCCCGACCCCGACGGAGTCGTCCACACCATCGCCTACGGATCCTTCGACGACCACCACGGCCGAGAAACCCGCCTGGTGAACATCGATCTCAGGGCAAAGGCCGTGACCCTCCCCGCCATCGCGCTCCCCCCCGACGCACGAGCAGCGACAGTGTCCCCCTGCGGCACCATCATCATCGCCGATGCCGAGTCACAGCTCACCCCGAGCGAGCGAAGCGTGATGCACCCGCCAAAGGCGTGGTTCCATGTCGTCGATGCCAACGATGTTCGATACATCACAGCAACAAATCGCTCCCCAAACAGCTGGTTCCCCCCGGTGTCGCAACGGAGTCCGTAAGACAGAACTTGAAGCCCAATCCCACCAAACCCTTGCCCCTCGACGCGCTCCGGCGGGTGGCATCAGAATCCCCTCCCCGCGCCACCAACATCGCTCCGCTGCAAGCCTCTTCACATCGCCGCCCACCCCAACAGCCCCAACCCCCTCGCCACATCCATTCTCCATCCCCATCCCTCCCATCCCCTCCCACACCCCCACACCACCATCGAGCCAGCCACCCGGGCTACCAAATCTCTTCTTCCTACTCCTCCTACACAGGGCGGGTGGGCAAGCCGCCAAGGCATACCCCCTGCCCTGTGCCCCACTCTTCCGTTCACCCAACACCCCTCTCCCCAACAGCGCCCCCGCCGTGCGCACAACCACGCCCCACCCCACCCTATCGGACCACCCGCACTCCCCCCGCTCCAAACCAACCCCCACCCAAACCCAACAGACCGCATTCGGCCTACACCATTTCCCTCACTTCCAACCCCACCCACTGGCCACCCTCCACTCCCACGCCCACACTTCAACACCAAACCCCTCACCCAGTGCCCGTGCGCGCCAGTCCATCCAATCCCAACCACCCCGGAACCCCGCCATGCCAACCACCTCCACCACCAACACCACACTCCCCACCCTCGCCGCCCTCACCCTCTGCGCCCTCTTCCTCACCCCCACCTCCCCCATCGCCTCCGCGGCCCCAGGCTTCATCCCCATCGCTCAAAACCGCCAAACCCTCACCGGCGCTGTCATCTCAGACACCATCAACAACATCACCCTCGACTCCGACGAACAACTCGACGAACCCTTCGACTTCGGCCCATGGACCTCCAACATCACCTCGTCCGCCGACGCACAGCAAACCACCGCCAACGCCAACGCCACCCAGAACTCCGCCATCGACACGCTCCTCATCACCGCAGCCGGCACCGCCACCATCGACCTCTCACCCACCACCCCCAACACCTCCGCCCAGTCCGCCGCGCTCTCCGCCTTCGCAACCTTCTTCACCATCTCCCAACCCACCCTCATCACCCTCGACGCCGCCATCGCCAACCCTGAAACCGCCTTCTTCATCTTCGAAGGCCCCACCGGCATCCTCGCCGAACTCTCCCCCGCCAACCCCAACCTCAACATCTCAACCCAGCTCCTCCTCATCCCAGGCAACTACGCCCTCAACGCCGCCGCCTCACTCAACACCACCATCCCCCCGAACACCACCACCCCCACCACCGACACCACAAACTTCAACCTCACCCTCGCCGTCGTCCCAGCCCCCACCACCCCCCTCATCCTCACCACCACAACCCTCCCCCTCCTCACCCGCCGCCGCAGACCCAACAACTAAACAACCCACACCCACAACCCACACACTTCCCCTCTTCTCCCCCTCCGCCCCCTCCGCGCCTCTGCGGTAAACCCCTCTTCTCCCTCCTCTTCACCAATCCCACACCCCCCCTTCTCCCCCTCCGCGCCCTCTGCGCCTCTGTGGTGAATCCCTCTTCTCTTCTCTTCACCAATCCCACATCCCCTCTCTTCTCCCCCTCCGCGCCCTCCGCGCCTCCGCGGTAAATCCCTCTTCTCTTCTCTTCTCTTCACTGATGCCCGGTGCCTGATGCCCGGTGCCTACTTCTCTTCCACCCTCCACTCCCTCCCCTCCCTCACCACCCGCCGATACAGCGTGTCACGCTCCACCGGCTCATACCCCGCCTCACGGATCGCCTTCTGCAGATCCCACACCGTCGTCTCCTGGTGCGTGCTCGCCCCGCCCACCTTGGTGATGTCATACCACACCACCGTCCCATCAATATCATCCGCCCCCGCACGCAGCTGCAGCTGCGCCATCTTCAGCGTCTGCATGATCCAGAACGCCTTCACATGCGGGAAGTTGTCCAGCATCAGCCGCGCCACCGCAAGCGTCCGCAGGTTCTCCAGCCCGCTCGGCCCGGCCAGATGCTCAAGCTCCGACCCATCCGGGAAGAACGGCAGCGGGATGATGCACTGAAAGTACCCGCCCACCTCAGCATCCCCCGCCGCCCGCTTCCGCGCAGCCACCACCCCCGGCAACTCCACCCCCGCCCGCGAGAGCGTCACGGCCCCAGGCCACTCGCTCGCATCGACGCCATACCCACCAAACTGCCCACCACCATCTCCCTCCCCAGGTGGCACCGGTCTCCGACCGGTGACTTCTCTTCCGGCTCCCTCTTCCCCCCCACCCTTCACAGCCTCATACCCCAACCGAGCCAGCGCCACATCCTGCGCCCGCCGAAGCATGTCCATATGCACCAGCCGCTCCCGCCGCTGCTCGATATGCCCATACAGAATCGTGCAGTTCGAGTTCAACCCCAGCTCGTGCGCCACCCGGTGCACATCCAGCCACACATCCGACCGGATCTTCCCCTTGTACGCCTGGTCATGCACCCGATCATCAAACACCTCGGCCCCACCACCCGGCAAAGACCCCAACCCCGCCGCCTTCAACTCACTCAACACCCAACGAATCCCCTCACGCCTGTCGGTCCCCGCCGACCCCTTCCACTTCTTCGCGATCTTCGCCAGGTGCACAATCTCCACGGCCGTGAACGCCTTGATGTGCAGCCCCGGCGCCTCATCCTTGATCGCCCGCAGCATCGACGGGTAGTACTCCCAGGGCAGATACGGATGCAGCCCCCCGACAATGTGCATCTCCGTCGCCCCGTTCTCCACCGCCTCCCGAGCCTGCGCCCGCACATACCCCTCATCCCGCGTGTACGCCCCGTCATCATCCTTCTTGCGATAAAACTCGCAGAACTTACAAGACAACGCGCACACATTCGAATAATTCATGTGCCGATTGATGTTGTAGTACCCCACCCCCGGATGCAGCCGATTCCGCACCAGATCCGCCAACTCAATCACCCCCCACACATCCCCCGTCTCAAACAGCACCTCCCCATCCGCCAAAGACAACCGCTCCCCCCGCTCCACCTTCCCCCGAATCCCCCCCACCCGCCGATCCGCAGAGCGTCGTGCAGGGGAAGA
>JBQLZO010000075.1:0-13542 GCA_052168315.1 Phycisphaerales bacterium
TGGGTGGGGGGACCGATGGCGCCGATGGCGGTGAGAACGGGGGGGGAGTGGGGGGTTGGTATTGGATTGATCGGGATGAGATCGCCTCGGTGGAGCGCGCGCGGCTGGCGGAGGATCCGGCGGCGGCTGGTGGTGATGGGATGGCGGTGGCGGTGGTGCCGATCGGGCTGGGGAGCAACGCGGATGTGCTGGGGGCGCATGTGACGGCGGAGGGTGTGTACGAGGCGCTGCGGGCGGTTGAAGAGCAGGCGCGGGGGCTGGGGATCGATCCGGGCGAGGGTCTGGCGGTGGTGTTCCAGTTCTCATCGCGTGGGGGAGTGCTGGCGGAGGTGCCGTGGCTGGTGGAGATCGTGGAGTGGAGCGAGGCGCGATACGCGGTGGTGGCGGGTGTGGTGGTGCGGGCGGAGTCGGCGGCGGCGCTGGTGGCGCTGGCGTGCGACCGGCTGGTGTTCGTGCCGTCGGGTGTGATGGGCGGTTCGGTCGCGTTTGTGGAGGATGGCGCGGGGGTGCGGGGGGTCGGGGGCGCTTTGCGCGATGATGCGGTGTCGATCGCGGAGCGGGCGAGCGCGGCGGGCGGTCGTGATGCGGCGCTGGGGGTGGCGATGAGCACGCGATCGGGTTTATTGATGGACCCGGCGACGGGGACGCTGGCGGCGGGGGATGTTGATGGTGGGGAGGCGGCGGACGATGGCGGGGTTGTGGTGATCAATCGGGGGGGGACGGTGCTGGTGTTGTCGGCGATGGATGCGGAGCGGGTGGGGGTGTCGGAGGGGACGGCGGGGGACTTCGGGCAGATCGTGAGGGTGCTGGGGATCGGGCGGGTGTCGCGGGTGCTGACGGGGACAGCGCTGGATGTGCTGGTCCGGCGGGCGGAGGCGGCGGCGTTCGTTCGGGCGCACGCGGAGGTGCTCGGTGATTCGGTGGTGTCGAGCCTGGAGCGGCTTGAGGATGGTTCGATGGGTGAGGGGGAGCGGGAGATGACGGTGGAGCAGGCGTGGCGTGAGCTTGACCGGCTGGTGGCGCTGGTGGGGGCGTTCGGGCATCTTTCGCGGCACGCGGCGTTTACCCCTTCGTGGCTCGGGGATCAGGCGGCCCGGCTGGGTGAGCATGGGGCTCGGGGCGAGTGATGAAGAGGGGAGAAGAGGGATTCACCACAGAGGCGCAGAGGGCGCGGAGGGGGAGAGAAGAGGGGGAATTGTGTGGGGAGAAGAAGAGGGGGGTCGGCGTGGAGGAGTGGGGTTGCGGAGGGGGTTGAAGAGGGTTCACCACGGAGGCGCGGAGGGCGCGGAGGGGGAGAGAAGAGGGGGAATTGTGTGGGGAGAAGGAGAGGGGGGTCGGCGTGGAGGCGTGGGGGCGCGGAGGGGGTTGAAGAGGGTTCACCACGGAGGCGGGGAGGGCGGGGAGGGGGAATGGAGCAGGAGGAGGAGTTTGGTGGTGTGGGTTTGGTGGGTTGGTCTTGGTGGTGTGCGGGGTTGTCGGTGGGGGTGAGGGTGGTGGGACTCTTGGGGGTGGTCTGGCTATGTTTGGAGTGGTGGGTGTTGGGCTGGATGGGGTTGGGGGTGGGGTGCGGCGGAGCGCACGGATGCGGCGTGGCGGGGAATGGGGAGGCGTTCCGCGTGTGTCTGGAGCGCGGGGAAGTGGGGGGCTTGTGCCTTGGACTGACCTTTTCGAACAACGAGACGGATGGAAGTGGCGACCATGACGACGGGCAACGCATCGGCTTCTCGCGCGGCGGCGAGTGATTTTGTGCCTCAGGATCTGGATGCGGCGGACTGGGCGTCGCTGGAGCCGCTGTACCGTTCGCTGCTGGAGCGGCCGGTGGAGAGCAAGGCGGAGCTGGAGCGCTGGCTGCTGGATCGTTCGGAGCTGGACGCGGCGGTGCGCGAGGCGCAGGCGGTTCTGTACATCCCGACGACGCGGTTCACTGAGGATGCCGAGGCGTCGCGTCTGTGGGAGAAGTGGCTGGACGAAATCCCGGCGAAGCTGGATCCGATGTGGTTCGAGATCAACCAGCGGCAGGTGAAGCTGGCCGAGAAACTCGGGCTTTCGGGGGGGCGGTACGCGGTGCTGCACCGGAACATGCGGAACGAGGTGGAGCTGTTCCGGGATGAGAATGTGGCGCTGGAGACGCAGGACAAGAAGCTGAACCAGAAGTACCAGCAGCTGTGCGGGAAGATGTCGGTGGAGTTCGATGGGAAGACGCTGACGCTTCCGCAGGTGGGCAAGTACCTGGAGATGACGGATCGTTCGAAGCGTGAGGGCGCGTGGCGGGCCGAGCGGACGCGGCGGCTGGTGGATGAGGAGGCGATCGACGGGATCTACGACGAGCAGGTCGGGATCCGCACGCGGATCGCGAAGAACGCGGGGTTTGAGAACTTCCGCGATTTCCAGCACCAGAACTTCCGTCGGTTCGAGTACTCGCCGGCGGACTGCTACGCGTTCCACGAGGGCGTGGAGAAGCATGTGGTGCCGCTGCTGCGGGAGATGGATGGGCGGCGGAAGGCATCGCTGGGTGTGGACCCGCTGCGGCCGTGGGACCTCGGGGTGGATGAGAAGGGTCGGGAGCCGCTGAAGCCGTTCGAGAAGGGGCAGGAGCTCGTGGAGCAGTCGCGGCGGGTGTTCGCGCGGATGGATCCGGAGCTGGCGTCGTTCTATGACGCGCTGGGCGATGACATGGGGACGGCGCCGGGTCTTGATGGGTGCTTCGATTTGGACTCGCGCGCGGGCAAGGCGTTCGGCGGGTACCAGTACATGCGTGATCGTTCTCGGCGGCCGTTCATCTTCATGAACGCGGCGGGGCTGCACCGGGATGTGGAGACGATGATCCACGAGGCGGGGCATGCGTTCCATTCGATGCTGAGCCGTGACGAGCCGCTGGTGGCGTACCGGGACGCTCCGATCGAGTTCGCGGAGGTGGCTTCGATGTCGATGGAGCTGCTGACGATGCCGTACTGGGACGAGTTCTACCCGGATGAGAACGATGCGAACCGTGCGCGGCGGACGCAGCTTGAGGGATCGCTGACGATGCTGGCGTGGATCGCGACGATCGATGCGTTCCAGCACTGGGTGTACCTGAACCCGGGGCATTCGCGGGATGAGCGGCGCGAGCACTGGGTGACGCTGATGGACCGGTTCGGGCACGATGTGTCGTGGGATGGTCTGGAGCGTGAGAAGGCGGCGACCTGGCAGCGGCAGCTGCACCTGTTCGGGCACGCGTTCTACTACATCGAGTACGGGATCGCGCAGCTGGGCGCGTTCGGGCTGTGGATGCGTTCGGTGCGCGAGGGGATGGGCGCGGCGCTGGAGGGGTACAAGAAGGCGATGACGCTGGGCGGTTCGAAGCCGCTGCCGGAGCTGTTCGAGGCCGCGGGGCTGAAGTTTGACCTGGGCGAGCGGCACATCGGCGCGGTGGCGGATGCGGTTCGGAAGGAGCTGGCGGGGCTGCCGGAGTGAGGTTGTTGATGGTGGGGGCGCGGGGCGGGTCCCGCGCTTCGTCCTGATTGAATTGATCGCGGAATGCACAACGCCCGGCGATGTTTCGCCGGGCGTTGGTGTTTATTGCTTGGTGGAGGTAGATGCGAGGGGAGTGGGAAGTTGAAGGGGGGAGTTGGGGGGTCAGGCGGGGAGCTTGGTGACCTTGACGGTCATGTGGCGCTGGCGGTGGCCCTGCTTGCGGCGGTAGTTCTTGCGGCGCTTGTACTTGATGACATCGATTTTTTCGCCCTTGAAGTCGCGGTCGATGATCTCGGCCTCGACGCTGGCGCCGTCGATGTAGGGAGCGCCGATGCTGGCTTTGCCGCTGCCGGCGACGAGGAGGACCTTGTCGAAGCTGACGGTCTTGGCCGAGTCGGGGAGTGCGGGGTTGATGTCGAGGGTGATGACATCGCCTTCTGCGGCCTTGATCTGGTTGCCGCGGTCTTCGAAGATGACATAGCGCATTGGTGTGCTGCCTTTCCGAGCGCTGCTGGGCGCTGTGACGGACGATGTGCCTGCGTTCCGGGCGGCCATTGGGACTAAATGAGGCCGTTTCCGCCCCCGGCTGGTGTGGCCTGAGGGGTCGTGAGTGTAGCCGTGCGCCGGCGTGGGGCAAGGGGAAGGGGGTGGGAGGGGCGTGGGAGCGAGGTAGAGCGGAGGGGGGTGGGATCAGTTGTGGACGAGCTGGTCGCGCGGTGGGGCGGTGCCCCAGCAGAGGTCGAGGGGGATGCCCAGGCGTTCGGCGTGTTCGATGAGGTCGCGCCACCCGAGGTCGAGGAAGGGAGTTTCTATGGTGGGTGGTGCGTGTGGGGTGAGCGGGTTGGCGGGGTTTTGGTTGGGTGCTGGTTGGGCGAGCCCGTGCCCATTGGGATCGGCATCGAGGGCGATGGCGGTGGCGTCGAGTTCGGTGATGGCGGCGATGAGGCGGGCGCGTTCGGCGAGGGCGAACATGCGGGCGAGTGAGGAGCCGGGTTTATTGGGCGCTGCGATGGGGCAGGCGGGCCAGATGAGCCGGGCATCCGCGTGGTGGGCATCGATGAGTGCGTGGAGGAGTTCGATGGTGATGGCCGCGCCGCGGAGGTGGTGGGGGATGGGGTTTTGGGTTTGGTCGTTTTTGGCGTTGGGGGGCGTGGTGGAGGTGGGGGGGGTTGGGCCTTGGGCGATTCGGACGCCGAGGGCTCTGGCGCTGGTTCTGGCGAGGATCTCGGCTTGTTCTTGGCCGACGGCGGCGTGTGCGTCGGCCCAGATTGGGGATCCGGGTCCGGGAATCCATGCGATGACGGAGGACGAATCGGACTCTGGGTGCTGGAGGGCGATGGTGAGGGCGAGGAGTGATGGGAGCCCGCCATCATGGATGACCATGGTGTGCGAAGGTTGGGGGGATAATGGGATGGTGGGGCGTGAAGGGTCGGGCATTGGTCGATGACATCGGGCGTCGAGGGGTGGCGACCGGTGCGGCGGGGATTCGGGGGGTTGGAGTTCCCCGATGGGCGGGAGTGGGGTGGGTGTGCTGGGAGATGGAGGGTTCGATGAGCGGTGAGTCGTGGCGGAGAGTGGCTGGGCGGCGGCGGGGCGCGGCGGGGTGGTGCGCGGTGGGTGCGGCGGGGGTAATGGTCGCGTTTGGGGGTGGCAGCGCGGGTGCTTCGGGTGTGGCGGGGGGCGGTGGGGTTGTTGCGGTGGGCGCGGGGGAGTTTGGGGCGGTGGTGTACTACTTCGATGAGGCCCGGACGATCGAGGTGTGGGGCGGGCGGCTGGCGGTGTATGTGGGGAGTGAGGGGGCGGGCGGAGAGGCGGTCGGGCGGGGTGTGGTGGAGGGGCTGGTGGAGGCGGGTGGGGTGGATGGTGCGCGGGTGTCGCGGCATGCGCTGGCGGGTTGGTGGGAGATCGAGTTTGGTGGGGGTGTCGAAGGTGATGGGGCAGTGGATGCCGGAGCGCACGGGAGGGGCGTGGCGGCATTGATGGCGGGGGCGGCGGCGCTGGAGGGGGTTGGCGGCGGGGATGGGGCGGTGTTTATGACGGAGGTGTTCCGCGATGGTGCGGGCGGAGCGCTGATTCCGACGGAGTGGGCGCTGGTGCGGTTCGCGGAGGGTGTGGATGCGGCGGCGGCGCGGGGGCTGGTGGAGGCGGGCGGTTTCGAGTTCGTCGGCGGCGGGTGGCTTGGGGGTATGGAAGGGGCGTATCGCCTGCGGGCGGGCGAGGCGCTGCGGCGAGCGGGCGGTCGGGCGGTGCTGGATGCGATCGCTGGGCTGGCAGCGCGTGATGAGACGGTGTTCGCGGAGCCGGATCTGATTTTCGAGGGGCGTGGTGGATCGTCAGCGCCGAACGATCCGGCGTTCACGCAGAGCTGGGGGCTGGATAATCGTGGGCAGTCGGGGTGCTGCGTGGGGATCGATCTTCGTGCGCTGGGCGCGTGGAAGACGACGACGGGTGATGCGTCGATCGTGGCGGTGGTGATTGATACGGGTGTGCAGCCGGACCATCCGGATCTGTCGCTTCTGCCGGGGTTCGATGCGACGGGGCAGAACGGTGGCGGGGCGCCGGTGAACGATTGCGACAACCATGGAACGCCGGTGGCGGGGGCGCTGGGGGCGCTGATCGACAATGGTGTGGGGAGCAGCGGGATGGCGCCGGGGGTGTCGCTGGTGTCGGCGCGGGCGTTCGTGAGCACATTGCCGACGCCCTGCAGCGGCGCGTGGGGGAGCACGCCGTCGTGGACGGTGGCGTGCCTGGAGTTCGCGAGCGATATCGGCGCGCGGGTGACGAACAACTCGAACTTCTACAACTTCCCTTCGTCTGCGATCACGAGCATGTACGAGATGACGCGGGATGCGGGGATGGTGCACTTTGCGGCGGCGGGGAACTCGGGGAACGCGTCGATCACCTATCCGGCATCGCTGGCGACGGTGAACGCGGTGTCGGCGATCACGCCGAGCGGTTCGCTGGCGAGTTTCTCGAGTTTCGGGTCGGGGCTGGCGTTCGCGGGGCCGGGCGTGGGGATCTACACGACGGACCGGACGGGGTTCGATGGTTTCGCGCCGGGCTCGTTCGTGCAGATCAACGGGACCTCGTTCGCCTCGCCGCTGGTGGCGGGGGTCGCGGCGCTGATGCTGTCGGTGGATCCGGGGCTGATGCCGGATGAGATCGAGGGGATCATGCGTTCGACCGCGCTGGATCTTGGAACGCCGGGGTTCGATTCGTCGTTCGGGTGGGGGCTGCCGCGGGCGGATGCGGCGGTGGGGGTCGTGGCCGTGCCGGCGTGCCCGGGCGATGTGGATGGCGATGGGGATGTGGACTCTGACGATCTCGGGATCGTGCTCGGGGCGTTCGGGTGTTCGGGCGGCGGGTGCGCCGGGGATGTGGATGGGGATGGGGATGTGGACTCGGACGACCTGGGCGTGCTGCTGGGCGGGTTCGGGTGCGGGGGGTGATGCGGCTCAGGTGGCGGGGAGTGTGCGTCGGGCGGAGATGACGACGGCCTCATTGTTCTCGATGCCGCGGCGGGTCTCGAAGCCGAGCGAGTGGAGCATGCCGATGAATGCCTCGGCATCGCCGATGTCCTTGTGGACCTCGATGGCGAGTTGTTTGGTCATGGCGAGCAGGCGGCTGTCGGGGGTGAGCAGGTCGAACTCGCTGCCCTCGATGTCGCACTTGAGCAGGTCGATGCGCTGGATGTTGCAGCGTTGGATGAGTTCATCCTCGGTGATGACTTCGGCGAGTGTGGTGTTGCCTCCCACGGCCTCGCGGAGTTTCTCGCTCTGCTCGAGGTCGCGTCCGATGAAGGCGTGGACGATCTGGACGCGGTCCTGGAAGCCGTTCTGGGAGAGTTGTTCGTTGAGTCGTTCGATCTCGGATTGCTTGACCTCGACGGAGACGGATCGGACGCCCGGGCCGTGCGCGAGGGCGAGGATGGTGAAGTTTCCCTTGTTGCATCCGAGGTCGACGATCTGGTCGTTGTCGTTGATGGTGAGGAATCCGGACTGGAGGTAGACATTGCGGACCCAGATTTCCCGGATTCCGGAGATGACCTTTCGTGCGCGGAGGGTGGCGCGTGCGTTGCCGAGTTTGCAGCGGTAGGGGCCCGAGCCCATGGCGATGTCGGCGGCTTGGAGGTTTCCGGATTTGAGGATCTCGGGGGCGTGGCGCGCGATGGCGAGGAGCCACTTGAGTGCGACGCCGGGGCCGCAGACGCGGGCGATGCCGGCGGCGTCGGAGGCGATGGTGGCGAGTTTGCCGATGGGACCCTTGCTTGCGGCTGTTTGCTGGGTCTTGGTCATCGCGCTGCCTCGTGGTGGGTGGTGTGGGATGGTGATGGTGGTCGGATTGTTGGCGGTGGGGCGGGTTGGGGGGCGGCTGGAGGGTCAGACGAGTCGTCGTTCGACGAGGATCGCGCCCGAGTGTGCCAGAAGGCGGTGGGAGCCGGTTGCGGTGGGGAGCGGGTGGGCGGGGTCGGCGAAGGCGCCATCGGTGGTGACGACGAGCCAGTGGGCGTCGGGGATGGTGATGGTGGCGTCTTGCGAAGAGCCGTTGTAGAGGCAGAGAGCGCGCTGCCAGGGGTCCCTGCCGGACCAGTCGGTGATGTGCATGGCGATGGCGCCGGGCGGGAGGGCGATGCCCATGTCGTCGTCGAGCATCTTGAAGTGCTGCTTGACCTGTTCGGCGGTTTCGGGCCTGAAGATTGGGTGGTCGAGACGGAGGCGGATGGCCTCGCGGTGGAAGTTGTGCAGGTCGAGGCGGTCGGCCTTTTCGCGCCAGCGGAGGTTGTTGATCTCGTTGCCGAGGTTGTAGGTGTTGTCCTCCATGTTCTTGGATCGCGCCCATTCCTGGCCCGTGTGGAGGAAGGGCAGGCCCGGGGCGCACATGAGCATGAGGATCCCGAGGCGGTGCATGCGGTCGCGCATGGAGGCGGAGGCGGCGTGGGGCTCTCGGGTGGTGAGCCGGAGGCGGTCCGCGAGGGTGTGATTGTCGTGGCACTCGATGTAGTTGATGGACTCGATGGGGCGATCGGCGAAGGTGTACACGCCGCCGAGGAGCTGGGGCTTGGTCTCGGGGATTCCGGAGCCGGAGGAGAGGAAGCCGCGGTCGTGCTCGTCGAAGACCTCGCCGCGGAGGGCATCGCGGAAGTCGTCGTTGAAGACGCTCCATCCGCGGGATCGCTGGTCGCCCTTGGCGTTGGTGCGGACGGGCGAGGGTCCGCCGGTCCATGGCTCGCCGTAGATGAGGATGGTGGGGTCGATGGCGTGGAGTTCTGCGGTGAGCTGGGTCATGGTCTCCTGGTCGATGAGCCCCATGAGGTCGAAGCGGAAGCCGTCGATGCCGAACTCGGTGACCCAGTACTTGCATGAGTCGATGATGAAGCGGCGGCCCTGGGGCGAGTCGGAGCGGAACTCGTTGCCGGTGCCGCTGCCGTTCCAGGGCGTGCCATCTTCTTTCCAGCGGAAGTAGGCCTTGGGGGCCATGGCCATGAGGGCGTGGAGGTTGTCGCTCGGGCGTTCGGCGGTGTGGTTGTAGACGACATCGAGGGTGATGCGGAGCCCGCGTTCGTGGAGCATGGAGACGAGGCGCTTCAATTCGGTGATGGGCGCTTCGAGCTCGGTGCCCGAGGCGTAGTGCTCTTCCGGGGCGTTGAAGTGCAGGGGCATGTACCCCCATTCGTAGTCGGGGTCGTAGGGCATGGCGAAGGCGTGGATGGGCATGAGCTGGACGACATTGGCGCCGAGTTCGATGATGTGGTCGAGCCCGGTGGCGATGCGCGTGTCTTCGAGGGTTGTGCCGGGCTGGGCGAGCCCGAGGTACTTGCCGCGCCAGGCGGGGCGGATCCCGGCGTCGGGGTCGCGGGTGAAGTCCTGGAGGTGGAGTTCGTAGATGATGGCGCGGGAGGGCTTGAGGGCGGGCCTGGGGGTGGGGCGTTCGCGGGATGGGGCGATGACGAAACCTCGGCCTCGGCGGATGAGGCGGGCCCAGGGGTCGATGATGTCTGAGAGGGTGCGGGCTTCGCGCTGGATCTGGTAGGAGTAGGCCCAGCGGTTCCAGTCGCCCTCGACGGTGGCGGAGAAGGTGCCCGGGTGGTCGGAAAGCGGGTGGAGCTGGACGGTTCTGGCCTGGCGGGTTCCGAGGTTGAGGAGCTGGAGGTGGACGGCGTCGGCTTCGGCGTAGACGGTGAAGGTGGTGGCTTCGGGTGTGTGGTGGGCGCCCATGGGCGGCGGGTGGGGGAGCTGGGTGGAGGTGGTCCCCTCGGATGGGGTCTGTGGATGGGTGGATCGGTCGTTCACGGGACGGCCTCTGGTGGTGGGCGTGGTGGTTGGCGCGGGGGGGCGATCGTAGAGGGAGCGGGCATAGAAGGGGCGGGGGCGGGCGGGTGGGATCGTCGGCGGTTTTCGGTTGGACATCGAGGTTTGGAGGCGTGTTGGTGCGGTAGGATGCTCGGCTTTGCGGGGCGTTTGGGGCGGTGTGGTGCGGAATCGTGTCCGGGGATGGCGAGGGGATGTGGATCCACGGCGGGGTGTGTCCACCGGATCAAGTGTCCCGCCGTGGATGGTCGATAGATCTGTCATGCGCACACACTCAGGCGGAGATTCGGATTTTTCGGTCGGCGGGCTGAGCGTCGAGCGGGCGTCGGGGGTCGGCGTGGTTGGTCGTCGTTCGGCGTTGTCGCGTCTTGCTGGGCTGTCGCTGGGCGTGGCGGGCGGGCTGGCGCTGGCAAAGCTGAGTGGGTGTGCCTCCGGCGGTTCGACGAACGATCGGGTGGGTGCGTTGCCATCGCCGAAGTGGCCGACGGAGAGCGAGCGTCTGGGTCAGGCGGCGGGCGCGGGCTCGCGCGGCGCGGGGCATCCGTCGACGCGTCCTTTGCCGACGGCGCCGCCTGTGGCGGTGGGCGGCGGGGTGATCCCGCGTTCGGCGTGGTCGAAGGGGGATCCGTTCTTCGGGAACATGACGCGGATGCAGCCGATCGACCGGATCACGCTGCATCATGATGGGATGAGCGCGTTCACCAATACTTCGGAGGGTGCGGCCGCGGAGCGGATCGAGGCGATCCGGCGCGCGCATCGCTCGATGCCCGGGTGGGGCGACATCGGGTACCACTATGTGATCGATCCGGCGGGGCGTGTGTGGGAGGCGCGGTCGCTTTCCTGGCAGGGCGCGCATGTGAAGGACCAGAACCCGGGGAACATCGGGATCTGCCTGCTTGGGAACTATGAGCAGCAGCGTCCGACGGACACGCAGCTGGCGGCGGTGGAGCGTTTCGTGGGCGCGCAGATGAAGCAGTACGGGATCGCGCTGCGGAGCGTGAAGACGCACAAGGAGATGGCTCCGACGGCGTGCCCGGGTCGGAACCTGCAGCCGCGTCTTGAGGCGATGCGCGGATGGCGCGGGGCGCTGGCGAACGCTTGAGGTTGGGGTGGGCGGGTTCGCACGGGTCCGGGCGGGCCACCACTGGAGCGGGCCCATGTTCGGCAAGCGGATGCCAAAGAAGCCTGAAGTTGATCACAAATGGAGCGCGCAGCAGCTGCGCGAGGCGCGGATGGAGATCGACAAGGTTCTCGCGGGTATCGATGCCGGCACGATCGACAAGGAAGAGTGCGAGTTCTGCCTGAGCAGCGCTCTTTCGAACCTCGCGAAGGCGTGGCACTTCTGGGATATGACTGACGATGAATTCAGCGGTGCGACCCAAGACGCCGTCGGGTGGCACTTGTACTCGATCCCGAACCTTTGCCCGTTTCAATTCAACCTTGTGCATCCCGAGGCCACCTACGAGACGCGGGATGAATTTCCGCCGGTTGGATGATTCGAGAGTGCCGTGCTCGGGTGGGCGATCACGATCGCCAGTCGTCTCCCGGCATGGTTCGGCGCATGAACTCGTCGAAGAGCGGGACGGTGAAGGCGATGTCGCCGTGGCTGGGGCTGTAGGCCATTCCCTTGTCGATGAGTTTGGCGCGGACGGGGCCGAGGGTGGTGACGCCCTTGCCCAGCTCTGTTGCGACATCGCCGGATCTGTGCGGCCCGGGGCCGAGTTGGGCCATGGCGCGGAGGTACCGCCGTTCCGATGGGGTGAGCCGGTCGAAGCGCACTCGGAAGAAGCTCTCGTCCATCGCCGCGATGACGATTCGGGAAGCGTCGAGCACATCCTGCCGCGTGATCGGTGATTGATCGGCGACATCCCACGCGTGCTTGCCCCACTCCTGCAGGAAGTATGGGTAGCCCTGTGTGTTTGCGTAGATCTCGTCGATCGCTTCCGGTTGGTACGACACGCCTTGTTCCTCGGCGGGCTTTGTCAGCGCATCGCGAGCGTCGTCGGGGCCGAGGGCGTCGATTAGCGGGAATTCGAAGAGGCGCTCGGCGTAGGACTTGGCTTTGCCCATGCGCCCTCGGAGCTGGGGCAGGCCGGCTCCGGTGAGCAGCACGGGCAGGTTTCTTTGCGCGCACCGGTGCAGCGCGGTGATGAGGGCGGCGAGCTGGTCTTCTTTGACATACTGGAGTTCGTCGATGAACAGCGCGATGACGGTGTCGGCTTCCTTGGCCGCGTCGCCGGCTGCTTCGAGCAGTGCCTGGAGATCGTGTTCGAGGTCGCCGTTGTCGGCGAGGCCGGGCTCGGGCGAGAAGTCCAGGCCGACTTCGATGTCCTGGTACTTGGCCTTCAGTGCTGTGGCGAAGCCTGCGAGGGCTCGTAGTGCTCGCTGCGCTCTTTCCCGGTTGCGTTGCCCGCGGTCGAGCTTGATGAGGGTTCGCCGGAGTTCGGGCGCGAGCATGGCCGGGAGCGATCGGTTCTCCGGGGCTTCGATGAAGATCGAGAGCATGCCCGAATCGAGCGCATCCTGGCTCATACGGCTGAGGAGGACGGTCTTGCCGACGCCCCGGAGCCCGACCATGAGGACGGACTTGGCGGACCGGCCGAGCCTGGCGCGTTCGAGGGCGATTCGGACGGTTTCGCGGACCGCATCGCGTCCGGCGAGTTCGGGCGGCTGGGTGCCAGCACCCGGGGCGTAGGGGTTTCGGGTGGGATCCATCGGCGAATTATACCGAGTTTATCGAGTTTAGCAAAATCAGATATAAATGGTTAAACTCGGTATAACTGGGGCTCGATGGGGCTTGGCGCGGGTGCTAGTTGCGGGTGCGGGGCGCGGCGGGGGTGGGCCGTTTGCATGCGGGGGCGGTGTCGGGGTGGGGACAGGTGCGGCCGGGGGGGCGTTCAGCAGTTGGTTCCGAACAGGCCGAGGATGATGCCGAGGTCGTCGGAGTCGGTGTCGCCGTCGTTGTCGATGTCTCCGGCGGGGGAGGTGCCGAAGGCGGCGAGGAGGATTCCCAGGTCGTCGGAGTTGATGAGCCCGTCGTTGTTCAGGTCGCCGGGGCATGCGGGGGTGAAGGCGACGAAGGCGTTGGCATCGTCGAGGTTGATCCAGCCGATGTTCTCGCTCCACGCGTAGCCGCGGAGTCGGTCGCCTTCGAGGCGCGCTGGGTTGGGCGGCGAGGCGAGGGCGCCGCCATCGAAGTTGATCCAGCCGATGTTCTCGCCCCAGGCGTATCCCCAGAGGGCGCCGTCGGGGTCGATGTTGATGCCGAAGTTGGAGTTGCTGGTGTTGGCGTAGGGGGCAGCGCCGTCGCCGGTGTTGATCCATCCGATGTTCTCGCCCCAGATGTAGCCTTCGAGGTGGGTTGTTCGGATGGCGACGCCCTGGTCTCCGGCGGGTGTTCCGGCGTCGCGCCAGTTGAGCCAGCCGGCGTTTTCTGCCCAGGCGTGCTTGTTGGCGGGGTCAACATTGGTCTGCGCGTGCAGGGCGGATGGGAGGGCGAGGAGGAGCGCGGGCGCGAGTCGGATGGTGGTGTGGTTGATCATGGCGTGGCTCTTTTTCCTTGCGAGGTGGTTCAATAGGTGTAGTTGGCGTTGGGGTTGGTGGATCCGGGGGAGACGCCGCCGGCGTCGCCGAGGATGGCGGCGGCGTTGGCTCCGTTGACGACGAGGCACTTGTTGTTGGCGGCGATGTCCCAGTTGGTGGCGTTGCCGGAGCAGGTGTTGCGTGCGATGAAGTTGCCCGAGGATGAGCACACGATGCCGGCGTCGTTGTTGTCGGTGGC
>JBQLZO010000075.1:13642-18191 GCA_052168315.1 Phycisphaerales bacterium
GTTGTTGTCTTCGATGCGGTTGTCGGAGCCGGTGGCGAAGATGCCGGCGGCGTTGTCATCGCAGTTGTTGCCTCTGACAAGGGCGTCGAACGAAGCTTGGATGCCATGGCTGGTGTTGTTGGAGCATGAGCAACCGGTCGCTGAACTGGCGTTGCCGATGATGATCCCGACGCCTCCGTTGGAATAGGCGAGGCACGCGCTGACCTTGCAGGCAGCGCTGGCGACGATGCCATGGCTGTCGTTGAGTGTTGATGTGCAGTCGGTCACCGTTCCTGCGACGCCGATGGAGATGCCCGCGCCTCCGTTGGAGTACGCGTTGCAGGCGGAGAGTGCGCAGCCAGGACTGGCGTTGATGCCCGTGACGACATTGTTGGCTGAGGCGCAGGCGATCATGGTGCCGCCGGCGTTGAGGAAGAAGCCGAACCCGTTGTTCTCCGTCGCTGCGCAGTGGTCGATGATGCCTCCCGCACCAACCGAGATTCCGTTGTTGGTGTTCAGGCGTGCGGTGCAATGGGTGATTGTGCTGCCGGTGCCGGCGGAGATCCCGGTGGCGTTGCCCTGTGCGGTGCAATGAGTGATGGTGCTGGCTGGGCCGGCCCAGAGGCCGGTGCCGTTGTTCCCGTTCGCGTGCACGGCGTCGATGCGGGCGTTGTCGACCGCGAGTGTTCCGAGATCCAGGGCGTTCCCGCCCCAGGATCGGATGCTGCCGTTGAGTATGGTGATGTTGCTGAGGCCGCTGATGCTCGACCTGATGCCCTGGAGGGAGCCCGGGACGCCGGTGATTACGAACCCCATGAGGTCGATGGTGACGCCGGAGGCGGCGATCTCGATGCCGCTTCTGCCGGACTCGCCGGTGATGTTGGCGGTGAGGTAGTAGGAGCCGGGCTTGGGGATGACGAAGATGGCCGTGGCGCTGCCGGGGGTGTTGGTGGCGTTGATGGGTGTTCGGGGTTCGGGCCCGGGGGTTGAGGAGATGGGACCCGGGGGTGGGTTCAGCGGGCCCGCGTTGGCCGAGCCCGAAAGGAGGGCTCCGGCGGCGAGCCCTCCGATGCCGGCGAGGAGTGCGCGGCGGGGGGTGAGAGGTGGCGCGGAGACGATGGCGTTCTGGTCGGCGGGGTGGTCGTTCATCGGGGCGTTCCTTGGGTGGCGGAGCGGGATGCTGGGGCGCGGTTCAGAAGGTGTAGTTGGCGTTGGGGTTGGTGGATCCTGGGGAGACGCCGCCGGCGTTGCCCAGGATGGCGGCTGAGAGTGCGGCGTTGATGACGAGGCAGGCGTTGTTGGCGGCGATGTCCCAGTTGGTGGCGTTGCCGGAGCAGGTGTTTCGGGCGATGAAGTTGCCCGAAGATGAGCACGCGATGCCGGCGTCGTTGTTGTCGGTGGCGTTGTTGTCTTCGATGCGGTTGTCGGAGCCGGTGGCGAAGATGCCGGCGGCGTTGCCATCGCAGTTGTTGCCCTTGATGAGGCAGTCGCTCGATGATTGGATGCCATGGTTCGTGTTGTTGGATGATGTGCAGTGGTTCACCGCGCTGCCACTGTTGACCGAGATGCCGACGCCGCCGTTGGCGTACGCGTTGCAGGCGGTGATGATGCAGCTGATGCTGGTGATGATGCCTGCCCCGGAGTTGTTGGCGGCGACGCTGTTGGTGATGGTGCCCGCGAAATTGAGGAAGATGCCGTTGTTGTTGTTGTTCGTGGCGACGCAGTGTGAGACGGTGCTGCGCGAGTCTGTTTGGATGCCGTTGCTCGTATTGCCGCGTGCGACGCAGTGTGCGATCGTGCAGCCCGCGCCGGTCACGATGCCGCTGCTGTTGCCTTGAGCGGTGCAATTCGTGATCGTTGCGGCGGGCCCTGTGGAGAGGCCGATGCTCCCGTTCGCGGTGGCGTGAACATCGTGGATCCGTGCGTTTGTGGTGGAGAAGGTCGAGAGGTTCAGGCCGTTGGCGACCCACTCACGAATGGTGCCGTTCATGATGGTGATGCTGCTGAGGGCGGACACGCTGGATCTAATGCCGTGGATGGAGTCCGGGACGCCCGCGACATCGAAGCCCATGAGGTCGATGGTGACGCCGGAGGCGGTGATCTCGATCCCATTCTTGCCGGCTTCGCCGGTGATGTTGGCGGTGAGGTAGTAGGAGCCGGGCTTGCTTATGACGAAGAGGGCCGTGGCGCTGCCGGGGGTGTTGATGGCGTTGATGGGTGTTCTGGGTTCGGGGCCGGGGGTGGGCGCGATCGGGCCCGGGGGGGGCGAGAGCGGGCCGGCGTTGGCGGTCCTGGTTCCTGCCAGGAGGGTGCCGGCGGCGATGGCGCCGAGCCCGGCGAGCAGGGCGCGGCGGTCGGTGGGGAGACCGGAGGAGGCGGCGATGCCCTGGTCGGACGGGTTGTCGTGGATCATGTGTGTGCTGCGGCGGGGTGCGGTTGGGTGGCGCGGGGGGCGGCGCGGCGGGCGCACGGAAAGCGCACGCCGGTGCATTGTGTCATGGCGGTGGGTTGGAAGTAAGTGAAATCCGTGGGCGCGGAAGGGAAATGTGATGCGGGAAACCGTTTTGGTTACGGGACCTGTGTGATTGGGTGGCGCGGGCTTGGCTTGGAGAGTTCGAAGGAGTGTGATGCGGGACGGACCGCGGTCGGGGGGTGCGGCCGCGGGCGTGCGGGTGTGAGGGAAGGTGGTGGGAGTCGGTGGGAGTTGGAGGGAGTTGGGGGGGTGGGGGGTTACTCGGTCATGTTGAGCTTGCGCTTTCGGAGGGCGGCCTTGCGTTCGGCGAGTTGGCGGAGATCGGCGACGAGGTCTGTTTCGTCGAGGATCTCGATGCCGAGGAGTGTTTCGATGACATCTTCGAGTGTGATGATGCCCTCGGTGCCGCCGTACTCGTTGACGACGAGGAGGATCTGTTCTCGGAGGCCGCCGGGCTGGACGGAGAATCGTTCGAGGAGCTTGGCGAGGGTGGCGGTTTCGGGGACGACGGGGATGGGCTTGAGGAGTTGTTTGATGGGGGTGTCTGGCTGCTGGTTGAGGCAGGCGTAGAGGATGTCGTGCCGGAGGACGATGCCCTTGATGTCGTCGATGTCTTCGCCGACGACGGGGATCCGGGAGTGTCGCATCCTGGGCTTGTCGCGTGCGACGGAGCCGGCGGTCTCGTTGATTGAGACGGTGTCCATCTCCATGCGCGGGGTGAGCGCATCGGAGGCGTGGACATCGGAGAGGGTCAGGAGGTTGGCGATGACCTGGCGCTCGTGGGGCTTGAGGGTTCCGAGTCGTCCGGCGGCGTCGGCGAGGACGGCGATCTCTTCGCGTGAGACATCGCCGGTGCTGGCGCCCTTGCTGATGAGGGTGGGTATGAGTTCCAGCGTCTTGACGATGGGGAAGAGGATGGTCACGAGGAGGGCGATGGGGAGAGCGACGAAGGGGGCGAGCTGCTTCCAGTAGACCGCGCCGAGGGTCTTTGGGACGATCTCGCCGCAGATGAGGATGGCGAGGGTGAGGAGCCCGGAGGCGATGCCGACGGGGATGCTCTCGGGGATGCCCCTGGCTTCGGCGAGCTTGGCGGCCTCGGCACCGACGCCGGCAGCGCCGAACATGTTGGCGATGGTGTTGAGGGTGAGGATGGCGATGAGGGGGTGCTCGACGCGGTCCTTGAGCTTCCGGAGCGTGGTGCCTGCGGCGGAGCCGCGTTCCTGGAGCACGCCGACATGGGTGGGGGTGATGGAGAGGAGGGTGGCTTCGAAGAGCGAGCAGAGGAATGAGACGATCAGCGCGCTGACGAAGAAGATGACCATCGTGGCGCTGATCATGCGTCGGCTCCGTCGGTGGTTGGGGCGTTGCGGGTGGGGTCGATGCCTCGGCGTGAGAGTTCCAGGGCTGCGGCCCTCCGCCCGGACTCCATGGCGCCGTTGATGGAGGCGTTGTCGAGCCAGTCTCCGCAGGCGAAGATGTTGCCATCGACGCGGACGGGGCGCTGTGGGTGCTCGAGGCGGGGCGCGAACTGGTTGGGCAATGCCTGGGGGATGCGGTCGATGCGGAGGGTGCGCCACGCGGAGGCGGCGTTGTTGAACCAGCGGTCGGCCTGCGCGATGGCGCGGTCGAGGAGTTCCTGGTCGTCGAGCGCGAGGGCGTGCTCGTCGATGATGCTGGCCGAGACGAGGTGGCGTCCGGGCGGGGCGTAGTCGCGTGAGGCGTCCGAGAGGGTCATGAGGTGGTTGATGGGGCCCTGGGCATCGCCATCGAGGACGAGGATGGGTTCGTTGTCGGTGGGTGAAGCCGGCGCATCGAACCAGATGGTGGCGGTGGGTCGCCAGGCGGGCGGGGCGCCGGGGTTGGTGCCCGGCGGCTGGATGCCGAGGGAGTTGAGGAGCCTGGCTGCGGTGGTCTGGTCGGTGGCGATGATGACGCTGTGCGCGCGGATGGGGGTGTTGTCGGCGGTGCGGAGGATGAGGGTGTCGCCATCGCGTTCGATGGCGGCGATGGGTGTGCTGGTCCTCAGGGTTCCCGGCGGGAGTGCGGCGGCGATCTGCTCGGGGATGCGCTGCATGCCGCGGGCGGGGATGGTGGTGT
>JBQLZO010000076.1:0-12763 GCA_052168315.1 Phycisphaerales bacterium
CATCGTTCTCGCATGGGCATTCATCTGGTGGCATCGCCGCCGGTGGATCGCCTACGCCGCGCTGGTCGCCGGGCTGATCCCCATCGCCATCTTCACCTCCGTCTGCATCGAGTTCCTCCACCTTAAGCAGAACGAGCCCCCGCCCTCCTGGCTCTACCTCGTCGCCGCTCTCTACGCCTTCATCTTCCTCCTCGGCGGCTTCGTCATCGCCGCGGCCAACCCACACCGCGCCCAGCACCCCTGCCACCACTGCGGGTACGACCTCCTCGGGCTCTCCGCACCCACCCCCTGCCCAGAGTGCGGCACGCCCATCCGCGCCGAGATCCCCGGCATCCGGCGCTCCACAGAGGATGAACTCCGCCCCGACCGGCTCCGCACCCCCGCCCGCGATGACCCCGCCAAGCGCGTCCGCGAGTTCATCACCGCCCGGCGCGAGGCCCGCACCCGCCGCTCACTCCGCCCCCGCCGACGCACCACGCGCCAGCACTGAGCCGACCACCGCCCCTCGTGGCTCCAACAGCTTCAGACAGCCTCTCCACACCACCCCTTGCGCATGCCCACCGTGATCGACAGCGTCTTCACACGCGCCAACCTCAGGCATGCCAAACACTTACGGCGTGTCCCGCTCCTTTTTGGCTGAATCTGCTACATCTTGGGTGTCGATCGATTGCAGCCCAAAGGTTTTGGGGTATGCTTCACTTCCCGGTCCTTGGTCGCGCGTCGGCAACGCGCACCGCTGGGCCCGGAGCCATTCGAACCCGTGACTGAACGCCGGAGGATCGGCAGCGGATCCGGTGCAATCGGTGCGCTCGCATCCGACCAAACACCGTCCACGCCCGCCGCGAGAGCCAGGTTCCGATCGGTTTGGTGTATGATCGGGTCATGACGACCCGCCGCACCAACCCGAACCGCGCCAGCGCTTCCCACCCCTCCCTCCCCCCGCGCCCAGCGCCGGACCTCGACCCGGCCCCGCTTCCCACACCGCCCCGCACCCACTTCACCGCTCCCGACCCCAACCCCCACCCCGACCCAGAACCCGACCCCGCTCAGGATCACGACGAAAGGTGGACGCCCATGGGCGTGCTCTGCGACACACAGATCCGCGAACTCGTCGGCATCGAGCCCTTCGCCGACAACCAGAAGCGACCGAAGTCCATCTCCTTCGGCGTCTCCTCCTACGGGTACGATGTCCGCGTCGGCACCCGCTTCAAGATCTTCACCCCGACCCCCCGCGGCGGCGGCCTGGCCGTCATCGACCCCAAGTCCTTCGACGACCGCTTCATGGTCGCCGTCGACACCGCCGACGAGGCCACCGACCACATCATCATCCCCCCCAACTCGTTCGCCCTCTGCGAAACCGTCGAGACCTTCAACATCCCCCGCGATGTCCTGGTCATCTGCGTCGGCAAATCCACCTACGCCCGCTGCGGCCTGATCGTGAATGTCACCCCCCTCGAACCCGAGTGGCGCGGCAAGGTCACCCTCGAAATCTCCAACACCACACCCCTGCCCGCGAAGGTCTACGCCAACGAGGGCATCGCGCAGCTCATCTTCCTGAAGGGCGACCGCGTGTGCGCGGTGTCGTACGCGGACAAGGCTGGGAAGTATCAGGACCAGAGTGGGTTGACTTTGCCGAAGGTGGATTAAGAAGGCATCAGGCACCGGGCACCAGGCACCAGTGCTTGGGTTCGGCTGTGTGTTGGAGAGTCGGGGCATGAATGACGGCCGATCGCATCAAGTCGTACCGGGATCTGGTCGCCTGGCAGAAGGCGTTCAGCCTCGGACTCGCGGTGCATCGGATGACCGGGTCTTTCCCGAAAGAGGAACGATTTGGCTTGACGAGCCAGCTCCGTCGGAACGCGGTATCGGTCGCGAGCAACATCGCCGAGGGATACGGGCGAGGCACGAAGATCGATTACATCCGGTTCCTTCGAATCGCACGAGGCTCGCTGTACGAGATGGAGACGCAGCTCATGTTCGCCTCGGAATTCGGCTATGCCGAACCGGCGGGCGTGACCGCGTTGGTGGACCAGTCTCGCGAATGCGGGCGTGTGATCGCTGGACTGATCTCAGCGGTTGACCGCTCGCAGCCATAGAGGGGTGGGTGGGGTGTCTTGAACTGGTGCCTGGTGCCTGATGCCTGGTGCCTGATCCAATCGAGCGACGACTTCCGAGGACACGGACGCCATGCAAATCCCCCGCCGTTTCACCGTCTCCGGTACCGACCCCTTCTCCACCGTCGAATGGACTCGACGCGCTTCGCGCATTTCGAATCCCGACGGCTCGGTGGTATTCGAGATGCCCGATGCGGAAGTCCCCGCCTCGTGGACTCAACTCGCAACTGACATCATGGTGTCGAAGTACTTCCGCAAGGCGGGTGTCCCCGTCGACGGGGGACCCAATGGCATCACCGACCCAGCGTGGGAAGCGGAAGCCAAGAAGGATCGCGGCAAGGGCAAGAAGAAGGATGCCACCGAAACCGGCCCCGAGCGCTCCGCCCGCCAGGTCATCCACCGCCTCGCCGGCTGCTGGCGCCACTGGGGCGAAACCCACGGCTACTTCGACACCGCCGAGGATGCGCAGGCCTTCGAGGATGAACTCAAGCACATGATGGTGCACCAGATGGTCGCGCCCAACTCGCCCCAGTGGTTCAACACCGGGCTCAACTGGGCCTACGGCATCAACGGCCCGGCCCAGGGGCACTACTACGCCGACCCCGCCACCGGACAGGTCCGCCTCTCCGAAGACTCCTACACACACCCACAGCCCCACGCCTGCTTCATCCAGTCCGTCGATGATGACCTGGTCAACCCCGGCGGCATCATGGACCTCTGGGTCCGCGAGGCACGCCTGTTCAAGTACGGCTCCGGCACCGGCACCAACTTCTCGCGCCTCCGCGGCGAGGGCGAGCGGCTCTCCGGCGGCGGCAAGTCCTCCGGGCTCATGTCCTGGCTCAAGATCGGCGACCGCGCCGCGGGCGCCATCAAGTCCGGCGGCACCACCCGCCGCGCCGCCAAGATGGTCTGCCTCGACATGGACCACCCCGACATCGAGAAGTTCATCAACTGGAAGGTCCGCGAGGAACTCAAGGTCGCCGCCCTCGTCGAGGGCATGAAGCGCCTCGATGCCGACAAGAAGGAACTGGCCGCAGAACTCGGGCTCACCCTCAACTACGACTTCAACGGCGAGGCCTACTACACCGTCAGCGGCCAGAACGCCAACAACTCCGTACGCATCAGCGATGCCTTCTTCAAGACGCTTGATGCCGGCGAGGACTGGACGCTCTACAACCGCCTCCCCGGTCCCGATGGCCAGCGCGGCGTCGCCGGCGTGGTCAACTCCAAGAAGCTGTGGGACCAGATCTGCCGCGCCGCCTGGCGCTGCGCCGACCCCGGCGTGCAGTACGACACCACCATCAACGCCTGGCACACCTGCCCCAACTCCGGACGCATCAACGCCTCCAACCCGTGCTCCGAGTACATGTTCCTCGACAACACGGCCTGCAACCTCGCCTCGCTCAACCTCCTCAAGTTCTACGACGCCGAGAAGCGCTCCTTTGATGTCGAACGCTACGAGCACGCCATCGACCTCTGGACCATCGTCCTCGAGATCTCCGTGCTCATGGCCCAGTACCCCTCCGAGGAGATCGCCCGCCTCTCCTACGAGTACCGCACCCTCGGCCTCGGGTACGCCAACATCGGCGCGATGCTCATGCAGGCCGGCATCGCCTACGACTCCGAGGAAGCCCGCGCCGTCTGCGGCAGCCTCACCTCGATCCTCACCGGCCGCTCCTACCGCATGTCCGCGATCATGGCCGAGCAGCTCGGCCCCTTCCCGGGATACAGCGCCAACCGCGAGCCCATGCTCCGCGTGATGCGCAACCACCGCCGCGCCGCCGCCGGCATCCCCCGCGAGGCCGGCGAGTGGGAAAACCTGCCCATCCGCCCCGTCCCCATCGACCACGGGCTCATCAAGTCCGGGCGCATCAACATCGCCAACGCCGAGTGGATCCTCGCTCGCGCGGTCGACGCGTGGGATGAGGCCGTGGAACTCGGCGAGAAGCACGGGTACCGCAACGCGCAGACCACCGTCATCGCCCCCACCGGCACCATCGGCCTGCTGATGGACTGCGACACCACCGGCGTCGAGCCCGACTTCGCGCTCGTCAAGTTCAAGAAGCTCGCCGGCGGCGGGTACTTCAAGATCGCCAACAACTCGCTCGAGCCCGCGCTCAAGACCCTCGGGTACGACGCCGATGCCATCGCCGACATCCTCCGCCATGTCCTGGGCGCGCTCCACCTCGATGTCATCATGCCCGATGCGGATGGCCAGCCGACCGACCAGACCTTCGCCGGATGGCTCCGCGACAAGGGATTCACCGATGCCGACCTCGACAAGGTCCGCGCCTCGCTCAAGAGCGTGTTCGAACTCCACTACGCCTTCAACGCGTGGTCGCTCGGCGATGAGGCGCTGCAGCGCCTCGGGCTCGACCCCGCCGCCGCCAAGGCCGACTTCAAGTTCAACCTCCTCAAGGCCATCGGGCTGAGCAAGACCCAGCGCGACATCCTCAACCGCCTCATCTGCGGCACCCAGACCGTCGAGGGAGCGCCCCACATCCTCGATGAGCACCTGCCCGTCTTCGACTGCGCCAACAAGTGCGGGCAGACCGGCACCCGCTACATCACCGCCGAGGGCCACATCCGCATGATGGCCGCCGCGCAGCCGTTCATCTCCGGCGCCATCTCCAAGACCATCAACCTCCCCAACGAGGCCACCGAGCAGGACATCGACGCGGCCTATCGCCTCTCGTGGGAACTCGGGCTCAAGGCCAACGCCCTCTATCGCGATGGCTCCAAGCTCTCCCAGCCCCTCTCCTCCAAGGCCGACGCCGAGGAAGAGGAGGAGAACGAGGGGGCGGAGCACCTGGAAAAGTCCGCCGGCTCGACCCGGAAGACCGCTTCCCCCGCTGCCACGGAGGCGGCTGTTCTTGCGGCGGATGACGATGGCGACGCCGTCGAGGATGCCCTGCTCGAGATCGGCGAGCAGGTCGTCGAGACCAGCGCCACCGTCTCATCCGAAGACTTCGATGCCACCGTCCGCATCGTCGAGCGCATCATCCACCGCCCGATGCGCCGCCGCCTGCCCGACACCCGCCGCTCGCTGACCCACAAGTTCTCCATCGGCGGGCACGAGGGATACCTCACCGTCGGCGTCTACGACGATGGCTCGCCCGGCGAGCTGTTCATCACCATGTCCAAGGAGGGCTCCACCGTCGGCGGGCTCATGGACTCGCTCGGCACCGCAGTCTCCGTCGCGCTGCAGTACGGCGTGCCCGTCGAGCAGCTCGTCCGCAAGTTCGCCCACCAGCGCTTCGAGCCCGCGGGCATGACCAAGAACCGCGACATCCCCATCGCCAAGTCACTCGTCGACTACATCTTCCGCTGGCTCGGCATGGAGTTCGTCCCCGGATACCGCGATGAGGCCGCGCCCAAGCGCTCCGCCGACGACTCGACCACCATGCTCGGCGATGCGAAGAGCGCCCCATCAACCAAGCCCCGCGCCGCCGGCTTCGGCATCACCAGCCGCGGCCAGAGCGCCCTGGCCTCCGAACTCGCCACCGATCGGCACATCGCCGATCGACCGCTCGCTCGCGCCCACAACGATCGCCACTCGGATCGCACCACCACCCGGACCGCCGCGACCTTCTCATCGCAGCGCACCACCGAGTCCACCGCCCCCGATGGCGCCCACCGCACCACCCGCGAGAGCACCAGCACATCGGTCCTCTCAGAATCCATGAGCCAGTTCCAGGAAGACGCCCCGGCCTGCTCGGCCTGCGGCACCATCACCATCCGAAGCGGCGCCTGCTATGTCTGCCAGAACTGCGGCGCCTCCAACGGCTGCTCCTGAGCACCACCCGCGAACCCCCAACGCCCACGCCGGAACAGGCGCACCCGGCGTTGCACCAGATCCCTCTCTCCCCCCGTCCCGCGCCGAAAGGCGCGCGACGGGTTTGCCGAAACGAGGGCAGGCCGCCCGATGGACGATCGATCGATCGAACCGGAGCCACGGAGCATCGCGACACCGCGACCTCCGAACCCGCTTCGCTCGCTCGCCCGTCCAAAGAGCGGCCCGCACTCGACCGGCATTCACCTGCAGCCCGTCGTCTCGTCATCACCATCGTCGACACGCGTGCGAGCCCCAGCGCTCCACGCGACCATCCACGAGTGAATGGCGCGCGAGCCGCGACAACACGCCCACTTCAGTCGCAGCGCCGGCCTCCTGCAACGGGACGCCACAAAAGGCCCTGCGACCTTGCCGACCCCCGGGTGGATCCCACCACCACCCGGGGGCTTTTTCATCGGCCGCACACCCGCATTCGCTGCACAAGAAACACCACGCACCCCGCAACACCCGGCGCCATCCCGATCCCCCACAGGCCCATCCACAACCGGAATCACGCCGGTCGGTGGGCGCATGAATGGGGGCTCGCGGATCCACCTCCGATCGACGCCAGTTGACGCCAGCCCCGTCCGCGCTCGGCGCAAAAACAAACAAGGGTCAGCCGGGGAACGGCGGACCCTTGCAGGAGAATCTCATTCTCACGCGGCGGCCGGTGGCGTTTGGTGCGTCGGAAACCGTGGGGGTCCAACGCCGCGCTCTGCCAGACCGACCGCCGCCTGTTCCAGAATCAGCGGCCGATTCGCTTACCGGGTGGTGCTGGCGACCGGCGTGCCCTTGGTGCACGACGACTTGCCGGAGCAGCAGCCCGACTTGGTCTCGGTCGCGGTGTTCGAGGCCGGGGTCACCGAGGCGGTGCCCTTCGAGCAGCAGGGCTTGTCGCTCTCGCCGCAGGTCGAAGCGCCCGTGACATTGGCAGCCTTGGAGCGGCAGCAGCCTTCCGAAGTCAGCTCATCGCACGAGTACGACGCCGGGACGAAGAACGCGGCCGGCATCACGATGCCGTACCCGTTGCCCAGGGTCTGGTTGTTGCGAGCGGCGGCCAGCGTCGCGACGGAGCACTTGCCGAAGTTGCAGCCAGAGTTGGCGGCGGCGGTCACAGCGGCGGCCTTGGTGGCGCAGCAGCCGGAGGCCTTGTCGGTGTTGGCAGCAGCGGTCACGGCGGCGGCCTTGGTGGCGCAGCAGCCCGAAGCCTTGTCGGTGTTGGCGGCAGCGGTCACAGCAGCGGCCTTGGTGGCGCAGCAGCCGGAGGCCTTCTCGGTGTTCGCGGCAGCGGTCACAGCGGCGGCCTTGGTGGCGCAGCAGCCGGAAGCCTTCTCGGTGTTGGCGGCAGCGGTCACGGCAGCGGCCTTGGTGGCGCAGCAGCCGGAAGCCTTCTCGGTGTTGGCAGCCGCGGTCACCGCAGCGCCATCACAGGTCTTGGTGCAGGCCTTGGCGCAGCCGGCCTCGGAGTTGTTCGAAGCGGCGGTCACGGCGGCGGCGGCCTTGGAGGCGCAGCAACCGGAAGCCTTCTCGGTGTTCGACGCGGCGGTCACCGCAGCGCCATCACAGGTCTTGGTGCAGGCCTTGGCGCAGCCAGCCTCGGAGTTGTTCGAAGCGGCAGTCACGGAAGCGGCGGCCTTGGAGGCGCAGCAGCCGGAAGCCTTCTCGGTGTTCGAAGCGGCGGTCACCACAGCACCATCACAGGTCTTGGTGCACGCCTTGGCGCAACCGGCCTCGGAGTTGTTCGAAGCGGCGGTCACGGAAGCGGCGGCCTTGGAGGCGCAGCAGCCGGAAGCCTTCTCGGTGTTCGACGCGGCGGTCACCGCAGCGCCATCGCAGGCCTTCGAGCAGGCTTCGGCGCAGGCCTTGGCACACGCTTCGGCACAGGCCTTGGCGCACTCGGACGAGCTGGTCTCGTTCGAGGCCGCGACGACCTCAACGGTCTTCTCGCCGCAGGGGGTCGCGCAATCCGATTTCGCGTTCGCAGCGGCGACAGCGCCGAGCTCGCAGCACGACTTACCCTCGCTGGTGTCGTTCGAGGCCGCGACCACGACGGCCGCGGGGGCCTTGGCATCGCAGGAGCCCATCAGGCTACAGAGGGTGTTGCCGGTCGCGACGCCGTAACCGACGACGCCGACCGCGCCGAGCCCGACGAGGGTCAGGATGGCGCCGAGAGTGGTGGATCCGAGCTGACGAATCATTGAGATTCTCCTCCTGCCGCTCCTCGCGGCAATCGCGTCTGAATGAGAGCGGGTGTCCAGCCAAGGCCGCTCCGCACAGGAAGCGTCTGGAGCACCGCTCCGGAACATCGGGATGAACGCCCGCCCGCTTTGGACGAGCACGGGGCGAGTCGGCACGCGTGCTGCCAGACTGGCATCCGCGCACCGCCTCACACACGACAACACACCCGACATCCAGCGTATTCCATGGGGCCCGCGGCGCGAAGCGGAATCGCGCGAAAAACCCCATCTCCAGCGCATCGCCCGGGTTTTCCCGTGCGACCACGCCCCGGCGTGCGTCCGGGCACTCCCGGACCGCTCCGACCGGTCGCCCGGACCGCCGCGCCACCTTGGTCCGCGCCGGGTGTCCGAAAATAACTCCGAATCCACTTGATCCAACGCCGATCGTGGCGCAGGATATCAGTCTAAATGCAAATCATGTGCATCTAGTTGCAGGTGCATCGCCACCATCCACCCCGCCGCACGCCAATGAGGAAACCATGTTGCAGGTGCAAAAAGATCGCCAGCGCGTCCACCACGCCGCACCGCACCGGTCAGACACCGATCATCCCATCGCGCCGCCGCACGCCCACGGTTCTCGGACGATAAGCCGCCCGCGATGCGCCGCCTTCACCCTCATCGAGCTCCTGGTCGTCGTCGCCATCCTCGCCCTGCTCATCGGGTTCCTGCTCCCGGCCCTGGGCGCTGCCCGCCGGGCTGCGGCCGCCAGCGTCTGCCTCTCCAACATGCGCCAACTCGCCATCGCGCAGGCGATGTACGCCGATGACCACGACGGGCGGCTCGTCCGCTTCGGGCTCGGGCACGATGCGGCGCCCCTCGATCCCGACAAGTCGTGGATCGTCGACCTGGGCGCGTACTGCGATGAGCCGCTGCCCACCCGCTCCCCGCTGGACACCTCCCCGTTCTGGCCCATCGAGGATGGTGGGCAGGGCGCCGGCGTGGTCGGCGCGGGGATCGAGGGGCGGCGCATCACCTCCTACGGGCTCAACGACCTGGTCGCCGGCGCGCCGGTCATCGAGCCCAGCGGCAGCGTCCGCGCGTTCTCGAAGATCCACCACATCCCCGCGCCCGCCCAGACCGTCCAGTGGGTGACCATGGCCTTCAACTCGACCCTCGGGTACTTCGGCCAGTTTGCCGTCTCCGACCATGTCCACCCGCTCCAGTGGTGGGTCTCCGAGGCCCCCGAGGCCGGCGCGATCATCGCCGGCGAGATGGTCCAGATGTCCGCCGTCGCGGGCACGCAGGGCGAGCCGGAGGCCCGCGCCAACTACGCCCACCTCGATGGGCACGCATCCACCCTCCGCTTCGAGCGCGTCTGGCAGACCAACGAGATCAATCAGTTCGACCCGCGGTTCGCGCGCTGAATCGCGCAGCGCCACCGACCGCCACACACGCACCCGTGCACACCCGCACCGAATGGAAAGAGAGAGACGAACCATGAACCACCACACCGCATCGCCCCGCCGCGCCTCGCTCGCGCCGGCCATCGCCATCACCACCGCCGCCGCGTCCGCGCTCGCCCTCGCGCTCGCCGGCCCGGCTCACGCCGATGGTGTCGACATCTGGCTCTCCCAGAACAACGGTCAGCTGACGGTCGGCGCGGTCGACAAGGATGACAACGAGTTCTTCCCCGGCGTCCGCGTCTTCGAGGGCTTCTTCGGCGAATCGACCGATGGCAATTTTCCCAACGAGACGGACGAGCCCGGCTGGTACACCGAGACGCTGCCCTTCGGATCCGCCTACGGGTTCGACATCCTCGATGCGCTCCGCGTCTGGAACGGCAGCGACTTCGACACCATCGCCGGCCAGACGCTGACCATCACCGCCGACTCGACCGACCCCAACGCCCCCTCCGCGACCACCGCGGCCCCGGGCCAGCTCGTGCCCGGGTACTTCTTCGCCACGCCCGATCCCACCGGGTTCTTCGACACCCACATCGACTTCGTGCTCAACGCCCCGGCCGCGGATGGCATCTACCTGCTCACGCTCCGCGCCACCTCCGACCAGTTCGGGAACTCCGATCCGCTGTACCTCGTGCTCTCGCAGAACATCGACGATGTGTTCGTCGAGCAGGCCGTGGACTATGTCAACGATGTGATCATCCCCGCGCCCGGCACGATCGCGCCCGCGGCGTTCGTCGCGGCCTTCTGCCTGCGCCGCCGGCGCGCCCACCCCGGCGGGTGATCTCTCCCTATTGGCCAATACCGCGCCGCCCCAGCGGGACACCGCTCCGGCGCGCTTCCATCCCACAAGCACACACACACACACGCACGCACCCCGGAGCGCACCAATGCACCGCCCCACACCCGCGCCCATCTCCGCGATCATCCTCGCCGCCGCCGCATCCTGCTGGCTCGCGCCCATCGCCACGCCCCAGTGCGATGACCCGCAGCACAACGATGTCCAGCTCATCGCCGACATGGGCGCACAACAACTGCTCGTCGGCTCCGGAGACTTCTGCGATGGCTTCTTCGTGCCCGACTTCACCATCCGCATCTTCTCGGCCGACTTCATCAACAACCCCGCGCTCCCGCCGTTCTTCCAGGGCCGCGCGTTCAACCCGGGATTCAACGCCGCCGATGGCGCGTTCCCGCCGCTCACGCCGGTCGGGTTCCGCATCGTCGATCCGCTCCGCGTCTGGGATCCGATCGCGTCGAATTTCGACACCATCCCCGCAGAGGCGCTCGCCGTGCAGACCGCCAACGGCAGCGCCACCACGCCGTCCGAGCCCGGTGTCATCGTCACCGGGCCGCCCATCGCCATCAGCGACTCCGACGGCGCGTTCCATGTCCACCCCACATTCGCGCTCGGAGAGCCCAAGGGCCCCGGCATCTACCTGCTCACCATCGAGATGGAGGCCCCGAGCCTCGCGCTCCCGCCCAGCGATCGCCTCTACATCCTCTTCAACCAGATGACCGACCCCGCGATCGCAGAAGATGCGGCCGCGTATGTCGAGCAGTTCCTCGTCGATCCCGCGCCCGCGTGCCCCGGCGACCTCACCAACGATGGCGTCGTGGACTCCGACGACCTGGGCATCCTCCTCGGCGCGTTCGGCGCCACCGATGCGGGCGATCTCGATGGCAACGGTCAGACCGACTCGGACGATCTGAGCATTCTGCTCAGCGCCTTCGGAGCCGCGTGCGACTGAGCCCCGCCGCGCCGATTCCCACGCGCCCGCCAGCGCTCCACGCGCGAACCCGCTCCCGCGCCGGCGCCTGTAGAATCGCGCCCCGCGCGCAGCGCGAGCGGTTCATACTTCCTTCGGTCAAGAGGCAGGGAGCAATCCGATGGCGAGCGGAAGCAGCAGCAGCGGCGGTGGTGGCAGTGGCGATGGGCGCATCAAGGGCAACGCGGTCGTCGCGCAGTCCGGCGGACCCACCGCCGTGATCAACCAGTCGCTCGTCGGCGTCGTCGAGGGGCTCCGCGGGCACGCCGAGATCCCGAAAGTCTTCGGCGCGCGCCACGGCGTCCGCGGCATGGTCAACGACCAGCTCGTTGACCTCTCCAACATCGACCAGGGCACGCTCGACCGCGTCGCGAACACCCCCTCGGCCGCCCTCGGCTCCACCCGCGACAAGCCGAACCGCGACGACTGCCAGCGCATCTTCGAGCGCCTCCGCGCCCGCGACATCCGGTACTTCTTCTACATCGGCGGCAACGACTCGTCGGACACCTGCCGCATCGTCAACGAGCTCTCCAACGAGGCCGGGTACGAGCTCCGCTGCTTCCATGTCCCCAAGACCATCGACAACGACCTCATGGAGAGCGACCACACCCCCGGGTACGGCTCCGCGGCCCGGTATGTCGCCAAGGCCTTCCTCGGCGACTCGCTCGACAACCGCTCCCTCCCCGGCATCAAGATCAATGTCGTCATGGGGCGGCACGCCGGGTTCCTCACCGCCGCCGCCGCCCTCGCCCGCACCCGCGACGACGATGGCCCTCACCTCATCTATGTCCCCGAGGCCCCGCTCGATCTCGACCTGTTCGCAAGCCAGGCCGAGCAGGTCTACGCCCGGCTCGGGCGGTGCCACATCGCCGTCTCCGAGGGCGTGCAGGACAAGGATGGCGTCTCGCTCGGCGCGCAGCTCATCCGCGGCGAGACCGATGCCCACGGCAATGTCCAGCTCTCCGGATCCGGCGCGCTGGGCGACCAGCTGGCCGAGTACCTCAAGAAGGCCCTGACCCCCGCCGGCGGCAAGGCCCCCCGCGTCCGTGCCGACACGCTCGGGTACGCGCAGCGCTGCTACCCCGACGCCTCGCCGATTGACCAAGCCGAGGCGCGCCAGGCCGGGCGGTACGCCGCGCATGTCGCCATGGCCGGCGACCTCGACGGCTCCATCGCCATCCGCCGCCTCACGACCGACGAGTACCGCGCCGATTTCGTCCGCGTCTCGCTCTCGGCCGTCGCGGGCAAGACGCGCCACCTCCCGCCGGAGTTCCTCGCCGAGGGCACCGGGCACATCGCCCCGGCGTTCGTCGAATGGCTCCGCCCCCTCGTCGGCCCCATGCCCGAGACCGGCTGGATCGCCTGACCCCCCCCAACCCCCCCAACCCCCCCCAACCTCCCCCCAGGCCTTCCA
>JBQLZO010000077.1:0-1316 GCA_052168315.1 Phycisphaerales bacterium
CTAGCAGGGTGCTGAAAAAGACACTCGTGGCGCGTCGGATTTCGTGATTCTCTGTTCTTGCGGGTTTTGGACGGAGAGAGCGATGCGTGGCGCGGATCGAGATGCGGGTGGGCTTTTTTCCTACGTGAGCTGCGAGGCGCGGGTGCCAGCGGATCATCCGCTTCGGGCGATCCGAGCGATTGTGGACGAGGCGCTTGAGGTTTTGTCGCCTGAGTTTGAGCGGCTTTATTCGAAGCTTGGCCGCCCGTCGATTGCGCCAGAGAAGCTTCTGCGGGCCTTGCTGCTTCAGGCCTTCTACTCGGTCCGCTCGGAACGCCAGTTGATGGAGCAACTGGACTACAACCTTTTGTTCCGCTGGTTTGTCGGGCTTTCGATGGATGCGCCGGTGTGGGATGCGACGGTGTTCTCGAAGAACCGGGACCGTCTGATCGAGGGCGCGATCGCGGCGCGGTTTCTGGCCGCGGTTCTGTGCCAGAAGCGGGTCAAGGCGCTCTTGTCGGATGAGCATTTCTCGGTCGACGGCACGCTGATCGAGGCCTGGGCCTCGATGAAGTCCTTCCGGCCCAAGGAGGGCTCGAACGATGACCAGGGCTCACCGGGCGGGCGCAACGCGGAGCGGAACTTCCGGGGCGAGAAGCGCTCGAACGAGACCCATGCCTCGACCACGGACCCCGAGGCCAAGCTCTACCGGAAAGGCAATGGGCGAGAAAGCCGGCTTTGCTTCATGGGCCACCTCCTAATGGAGAACCGCAATGCGCTGATCGTCGATGCCGCGCTGACCCGGGCCGGCGGCACGGCCGAGCGCGAAGCGGCGCTGGTCATGCTCGACCGGCGTCGGCACCGCTCCAAGCGCCTCACGCTGGGCGGCGACAAGGCCTACGATGTCGCGGCCTTTGTCGGCGATCTCAGGGCCCGGAAGGTCACCCCGCACATCGCCATCGACGGCAACGTTCGGGTCTCCGGCAAGCCCCGCAAGACCGCCATCGACGGGCGCACCACCAGGCATCCGGGCTATGTCGTCAGCCAGCGCATCCGAAAACGCATCGAGGAAGGCTTCGGCTGGATCAAGACCACCGGCAACCTCGCCAAGACCCGCCACAGAGGCCTGGAGCGCGTCGGCTGGAACTTCGCCCTCACCGCCGCGGCCTACAACCTCGTGCGAATACCCAAGCTACTCGCCGCACCATGATCCAAGCAGCCCGATACGAACTACCGCATCAGTCGAAAAAAAACCCAGCCAAACCTCAAAACCCGGAAAAATCCTCCCCCGGCCCCCAAAACCTCATACAAAGCCGGATTGTTCAGCACCCTGCTAG
>JBQLZO010000078.1:0-53759 GCA_052168315.1 Phycisphaerales bacterium
TCCCGTTCCCCACCGTGCAGGCCCGGAACCTGTTCCATGTCTCGGCCGCGATGCATGATGCGTGGGCGGCATTCGATCCGGAGGTCTCCGCCCTGCTCGTCGAGGCCGAGACCGACCTGCCGCCCGAGGACCGGCTCATCCGTATCGCGCTCGGCACGGCCGCCGTCCAGGTGCTGCGCCACCGATACGCCCTGACCAATCGCGATGGCCTGGCGATGATGAAGTTCGAGCGGGCGCTGCGCGACCACGCCCTGCTCGCGCCATGGCGCGATGACGAGGAGGCCCAGGCCGCCGATTTGGGCCGCTCGGTCGCCGAGGCGATCATCGCCCAGCATGCCGACGATGGCTCGAACGAGCAGGGGCGGTATCTCAACGCGTCGTCGTATCGCTCGGTGAACCCACCACTTGACCCGTGGCGCTCCGGCGCGCCGCTGCATGATCCCAACCGTTGGCAGCCCATCGTGGTCGATGGGCGCACGCAGCGACCGGTCACGCCACACTGGGTCGATGTGCGCCCGTTCGCGCTGCCCGAGCGGGAGGTGGGCAGGCCGTACCTCGATCCCGGCCCGCCGCCGAAGCTCACGGAGCAAGACCACGCCGTGCTGGCCGCGGCGATGGTCGAGCTCATCCTGCTCAGCAGCCGCATCGATGGCGCATCGGGCGCTCCGGAAGCCGACTACGGGCGCGTGGTCGCCGAGTACTGGGAGGATGGGCCGGCGACCGAATCGCCGCCGGGGCACTGGAACCTGTTCGCCCTGGAAGTGGCCGAGCGCATAACCGCCGGCATGAGCGGACCCGAGCGGCTCAGGTGGGAGATCGAGCTGTTCGCCGCCCTGAACGCCGCGCTGCACGACGCCGCGATCGCGTGCTGGGACATCAAGTACCACTACGACTCCATCCGCCCCATCTCCCTGATCCGGCACATGGGCGCGCTCGGCCAGTCCAGCGATCCAGCGCTGCCGAACCACCACCCCCTCGGCCTGCCGCTCGTGCCCGGGCTCATTGAGCTCGTCGATGCCGAGTCCTCGGCCGCGTCCCAGCGCCACGCCGGCCTCACCCCCGGCGAACTCGCCATCTACTGCTGGCGCGGCAACCCCGACCATCCCAACACACAGGTCTCCGGCGTCGGCTGGATGCCCGCGACCTCCTGGCTCCCATACCAGGGCGCGGACTTCATCACGCCCGCCTTCCCCGGGTACCCCTCGGGTCACAGCACCTACAGCGCCGCAGCCGCGGCAATCCTCACGCTCCACACCGGATCCGACAACATCCCCGGCGGCCCCATCCGGTTCACCGCTGGTGGCGAGTCGTTCCTGGAATTGGAGCACGGCCCCGCCCACGCCGTTGAACTCGAATGGAGCACCTTCTCGGAGGCGGCGGAGGAGGCTGGCAAGAGCCGCCTGTGGGGCGGGATCCACCCGTGGTTCGACGATGCGGCCGGGCAGCGGGTGGGGCGGGAGGTGGCGCGGTTGGGGTGGGAGCGGGTGGGGTCTGAGCGGAAGACCGGCTCGGAATCCAAGCGCCGGACACAACGCTGAGACCTTACATGCAAAAGCCCTCCCGAAGCCCAGCCAATCCCGACTCTCAGACCCGTATAACGCACATCGCGCGACCCTATGTGTAGCCAGTAAATCAACCCAGTATCCTAGATCCCTTATGTCGCCACCCGGAACCACCCCGCACCAAGCCTGCTTCTACGCCCACGAGCTGACCCGGCTCGGGTCTATCGGAGAGATCGAACGCCTCGGTGCGACCCTGTTCGATTCGAAAGTTGATCTCAATCCACACCAGGTCGAAGCGGCCCTGTTCGCGATCTCGAACCCACTGCAACGGGGCGTGCTGCTGGCCGACGAGGTCGGACTGGGTAAGACGATCGAGGCTGGCCTTGTGCTCTGCCAGCGATGGGCAGAACGCCGACAGCGTCTCATCGTCGTCTGCCCCGCTCACATTCGGAAGCAGTGGCAGCAGGAACTGAGCGACAAGTTTAACCTGCCAGCGCTGGTACTCGACCGAACCGTGTGGAATCGACTCGTACGCGGTGGGCTTGCGAGCCCATTCGACAGCCCGCAGATCATGGTCATCTCGTATGGTTTCGCAGCGCGCATGAAGGACGACCTTCGCGCGGTGCCATTTGACTTGGTCGTGCTTGACGAAGCGCACAAGCTACGGAATGCCTACCAGCCAAGCAAGAAGAGCGGGCAAGCGATCAGGTGGGCATTCGAGCTCCGCGACAAGATCCTGCTCACCGCCACCCCGCTTCAGAACAGCCTTCTTGAACTCTACGGCCTCGGCTGGCTCATCAGTGACGAGATTTTCGGCGACCGCAGCGCCTTCCAGTCTCGCTACGCACACGCGGGGGGCGATCTCAGCGGTCTCCGTCAAAGGCTAGAGCAGTTCTGCAAGCGCACTCTTCGCAGGGACTGCGGCTACATCCCCTACACGAAACGCCACGCCATGACGCATCCGTTCACGCAAACCGTGGAAGAGCGGGCGCTCCACCGAGATGTCATGGACTTTATGTCCCGAGAGATCAGCTTCGCGTTCCCCGTTCGGCAGCGCCAGCTGATCGAGATGATCTTGTTCAAGACTCTTGCCTCCTCGCCCATGGCGTTGGCGAGCACGCTGCGCACAATGCGCGAAAGACTGATCGCACTGCGAGATGGCCTCGACCACTTAGATGAAGATGCACTCGCCGAAGCACTGGGGCAGGACGAAGACTTCGACATCGAGGTGATGCTTGAGGAATTTGATCCCAATGCCGAATCCGACGCGCCGGCCGAGGCAGTCCAAGGGAGGCTCCTCGCCCAAGAACTGGAGCAATTGGATGCGCTCATCGCTCGCGCAGAACGGATCTCAGTAGACAGCAAGTCAGTGGCACTTCTCAGGGCACTCGAAGCCGGGTTCGAACGCATGCGAGAGATCGGCGCTCGTCAGAAAGCGTTGATCTTCACCGAGAGCCGCAAGACCCAGGCCTTTCTCGCCTCATACCTTGAGGCCAACGGCTACGCGGGCCGGGTTATCACCTTCAACGGATCGAACAGCCACCCCGCGGCGAAGTCCGCCTACGAAGCGTTCATCCGCAAGTACGCCGGGACCGACCGGATCACCGGCTCGCGTCCGATTGACATGCGCTCGGCACTCATCGAGGCGTTTCGTGAGGATGGCCAGATCCTGCTGGCGACGGAAGCGGCCGCAGAGGGCATCAATCTCCAGTTCTGCTCCCTCGTCGTGAATTACGACCTGCCATGGAATCCGCAACGGATCGAACAGCGCATCGGCCGATGCCACCGCTATGGCCAGAAGCACGATGTGATCGTCGTCAACTTTCTCTCGCAGGGAAACATCGCCGATCGGCGCGTGCATGACCTGCTACAACAGAAATTCAACCTCTTCGATGGCCTGTTCGGCGCGAGCGATGAGGTCCTTGGCGCCATCGAGGATGGCGTGGACTTCGAGAAGCGGGTGCACTCGATCCTGAAGTCCTGCCGAAACGACGCGGAGATCGAGCAGGCGTTCGATGCGCTGCAAGAAGAGCTCCAGGACACGATCGCAAAGCGGATGGATGATGCGAAGAAGGCGCTGTTCGAGCACTTCGATGCCGATGTGCATGAGCGCCTGAAGATCAATCGCCACGACGCTCGCCTCGTATTGGATCGAGTCGGGGAGCGCTTCTGGAAACTTGCTCACTGGGGGCTTGATGGCCGAGCCGAGTTCGATGATGCATCGCTCGGCCTCACGCTGTCCGATCCGCCCCAGCCGCACATCCCTTCCGGCGCGTATCGACTGATGTCCGCCGCCCGGGCCGATGATCAGCTCGTGGAAACTGATGCCCACTTGCTCCGACTCTCAAGCCCACTCGGCGAGTGGCTGATCGATCACGCGAAATCCACGCAGCTGCCGACCAGCACCCTACGCTTCGACATATCCGACCATCCTCGCAAGGTCAGCGTTCTCACGCCCTTGGTCGGGCAGGGGGGATGGCTCAGGCTTGAGAAGCTCGCCCTCGAGAGCGATGCCCGGGAAGAATTCCTGCTCCTCACTACAATCACCGATGCCGGCGAGAACCTCGACCAGGAGACGGCCCAGCGGTTGCTTGATGTGTCTGCGAGTACGAGCAGCGGGCATTTCCCCATGCTCGATGCAGCGATCGCCTCCCGGCTGGATGCCGATGCGGAAGCGGTCGCGCATGCGACGCTGTCCCGGGCCAGCGATGCGAGCAACGCCCGGTTTCGGCAGATGCAGGCTCAAATCAATGCGTGGGCCGAGGACAAGATTGCCGCGGCGGAGGGTGAACTCGAACGGACGCGCCAGCAGCTCAAGGCCGCTCGGCGGGCAGCGGACATGGCCGAGACAATGCAGGCCCGATCCGACGCATCGGAGCGCATCGCCGCGCTGGAGCGCCAGCAGCGACGCCAGCGCAAGGCGATCTTCGAGGTCGAGGATGAGGTCGAAGCCAAGCGCAAAGAGTATCTCGCATCACTCCGGGCGAGGATCTCGCAACGCGCCGACCGAGAGCGGTTGTTCACGATCCGTTGGGAGGCCGTGTGAGCATCGCGGGCCCACCACCACCCCGTCGGCTCGCTCAGGGTCCGGTCTTGGAACTCAAGCCCGGGAGCGCGAACGGCATCGGTCCACCCCCCACCAGCCCGGCCCACCCGCGCCGGCGTTCGAAGCATAGAAACCGCGCCGCTTATCGCGTCATCCAGCTCGCCGAAGACTCCGTCCACTATCCGACGACCGACCGACTGCCCTATCTCATGCAATCGCGCCTCATCCAGCGGGCGCAGGCCGGGGACACTACGGCCCGCAACACCGTCTGGATCCACAACGCCCGCTTGGTCTACAGCGTGCTTGGGCGATTCGGCGTGCAAGATCACATCGTCGCCGATGCCCTCCAGGCGGGCCAGCTGGGCGTGCTGCGTGCCATCGAGCGATTCGATGTGGAGCGCTACCTGGCATTCTCTACCTATGCCAGCCATTGGATCCGAAGCCGTGTGCGGGTGTCCGAGACCAAGGACTCGTTCTCAACCCGGATCCCATCCTACCTGTGGCCAGACCTGATCCGCTTCCACCGCCATGTGGCGCAGGCCGGGAGTGCGGATGCCTGGTTCGACGCCCGGGATGCGTGGCTTGCGGACGATCGCAAGACCTACTCGCTCATGCTCGGGCTGCACGCGGTGGCGTGTCCGGTTTCGCTCGATCGTTCCGCGCACGACCTGCCCGCTGCCGAACCAGGGCCGCTGGATCGGCTGATCGCCCATGAGGAACGCGGGGAACTCCTGCGGCAGCTTGAGAAACTGCCCGATCGAGATGCCACGATCCTCCTGCACCGCTTCCGCGACACCCTGGCCTACGACTCCGCGCTCCAGCGGATCGGCGAGCGCGTGGGCCTGACGAGGGAGCGGGTCCGCCAGCTCATCGCCGAGGCGCTCGTTCTCCTGCACGCCAGGCTGGCCCGACGGGGCATGGTGGATGACCATGAGGATCGGGTATCGTCCCGGTCCGGGCGGAGCGCTGCACCCCGGGAGCCTGCCACCACCGCCCAGTCCCATGACCGCATGACCACCGATCCGATCTGCCCATGACCACCGCCACCAGCAACCCCACAAGTATCACCGAGGCCCGCTTCAACAAGCTCATGGCGAAGCTGCGCGAGTTGTTCGAGCTCGACAAGGCCGATCTCGATTTTGGGATCTATCGCATCATGGCGGCCAAGAACAAGGAAGTCACCGAATTCCTTGATCGGCAGCTCAGGGATGTGGTCGCTCAGACGCTCGCCGAGCACGGGGCCGGGGCCGGGGCCGGGGCAGCGCTCGATGAGCAGATCGCAAGGGCGCGGCGTGCCGCGGCGGATGCAGGGTTTGATCCTGACCAGTCGCCGAAGGTCAGGGAACTCGAGGCCCATCGGGCCAGCGCGGGCGAGACATCCGAGAAGGAACTCGAGGCCCACGTCTACAACCACCTGCTGGCCTTCTTCGGCCGGTACTACGACGAGGGCGATTTCATTTCGCAGCGGCGTTACAAGGGCGACACCTACGCCATCCCGTACTCCGGCGAGGAGGTCACGCTGCACTGGGCCAACAAGGACCAGTACTACATCAAGTCCGGCGAGTGGCACAAGGACTACCGCTTCGTGCTCCCGGCGGGGCGTGATGGCAAGGTCCGCCGGGTCCGCTTCGCGCTCGTCGAGGCGACGCAGGAAGCCGGGAACAACAAGGAGCGCGACGAGGCCAAGCGGCGGTACATCCTCGTGGATGAGAACCCCGTCGTCGTGAGTTCGGAATCGGGTGGCGAGACTCTGACGCTTCGTTTCCAGTTCCGCGCGCCCACCGAGTCGGAGAAGGCCCGGGCCGACGATGACGCCGTCGCCATCTTCGGCGGCAAGTACGAGAAATCAACCAAGGGCGATGAGCGGGAGCGGTTCTGCGCTGACGCTGAGAAGCGGGCCATCCCGCACATCCCTGACGCCTGGGCGGCGGGCGTGCTCGCCGCATCGCCCACGGAGGCCAAGCCCCGGCGGACGCTGCTTGGAAAGCACCTGGACGCCTTCACCGCACGCAATACCTTTGATTACTTCATCCACAAGGATCTCGGCGGGTTCCTTCGGCGGGAGCTGGACTTTTACATCAAGAACGAAGTCGTGCGGCTCGATGACCTCGAAACCCTCCCGGGCGACCACCTGCAGCGGGTGCAGGGGCGGGTTCGGGCCATCCGGCGGGTCGCGTCGAAGGTCATCGAGCTGCTCGCGGCGATCGAGGACTTCCAGAAGAAGCTGTGGCTCAAGAAGAAGTTCGTGCTGGGCACGAGCTGGCTGGTGACCGTGGATCGGATGCCCGAGGCATTGCGCGATGTCGTGGCGAAGAACAAGCAGCAATGGGCCGAGTGGGAGCGGCTGGGGTTCAAGCCAGATCGCGACACCGCCGGCGAGCTGTTCGGCAAGGCCAAGTGGGGCACGCGGGCCTACCTCGACGCCTGCGACAAGCTCGTCGTAGATACGCGGCTATTCGATGAGGCGTTTACCGCGGAGCTGTTGGCGAGCGAAGAAGTGCTCGGCGGCGCTTCGGCTCTCGATGATGCCGTGTCAGGCACACTGGCAAACAGCGACAATTTCCATGCTGTCCGCCTTATTCTGCCGTCATTGTCTCATGACATCGCGTGCGTCTACCTCGATCCTCCCTACAACGCCAAGTCATCCGAGATCCTGTACAAGAACACCTTCAAGCACTCAAGCTGGATGACGCTGATCGGCGACCGAGTCCAGGAGTCGTGCCGACACCTCGCCCCCGCGACCAACTGGGTCATGGCAATCGATGAAGTCGAGCAAGAGCGTCTTGGATTTCTTCTCCGACAGGTCTTCCCATCGCGAGAAGTCACCGCGGTTACGGTGGTGCACAATGCCACCGGGCAGCAGGGCAACAACTTTTCAGCGACTCACGAGTACGCCTATTTCGTGCATGACTCTAAGGCCGGCTCTATTGGACTTCAGGCACGCGACGAGAACCCAGATGTGCGGCCGTTGCGAAATGTCTCGAAGGGTTCGCACCTTCGAACAGACGCGAAGAACTGCTTCTATCCGATTTTTGTCAAAGACGGTGAGATCATCGGCTTTGGCGACGTGTCGGATGACGATTATCATCCGCCAGGCCGCAATGTCGAACGTGATGACGGGGTAATCGAAGTGTATCCCGTCAACAAGCTCGACGATGACTCACTTGAAGAGCGCAAATGGACTTTCGCGTGGGCAACTGTTCCGACGATTCGCCATGAGCTGACCGCTGAGTACGACGAGGACACCGGAACTTGGGACATCATTCGTCGAAAGGTGCGATTCAACTTCAAGACGGTTTGGGCAGACAAGAAGTACTCTGCCAACTCTTGGGGAAGCGTAATTCTGAACCAGATGCTCCCAGAGAATGACTTCACCTTTCCGAAGTCAGTATTCACGGTTCAAGATTGCGTAGATGCAGCAATGGGCAACCGGAAGTCTGGAATCGTCTTGGACTACTTCGCAGGATCCGGAACTACGGGACACTCTGTCGCTAACCTCAATCGATTAGATGGAGGCACGCGTAGATTCGCGCTGATCGAGATGGGTGGCTACTACGACCGCGTTCTTGTGCCACGAGTGAAGAAGGCCCTGTATAGCTCATCATGGCGAGAAGGGCAGGCCCAAGAACATGCTGATGGTCAGTCTGCCCTGGTCAAGTGCTTCACCGTTGAGTCCTACGAGGACGCCCTGAACAATCTGCCGGCGCCGTCGGGCGGGATGTTCGACGGTCGCCCGGTGGCGGAGGCGGACGCGTGGATTCGGTATGCGCTGGATCTGGAGCTCGGGCCTCGGCTGCTGGACCTGGACATTTTCCGCGATCCGTGGGGGCACACGATCAACGCGCAGCTCGCCGGGGACGATGAGATCCGGCGGCACCGGGTGGACCTGGTGGAGACTTTCAACTATCTGCTGGGTCTGCGGGTGAGCGCGTACGGCCCGATCGAGCGGTACCACGCCCCCCCCAGCGCGTTCGAGCGTGCCGAGCATGAGGATGGGCTGGGGCGGCTAAAGCTGAAGGGCCGCCCGCGGCGGGAGGCGGGCGGCGATGGCGCCGCCCCGTTCGTGTTCCAGCGTGTGGAGGGCGTTCTGAACCCGGCGCTGGACGGCGGGAACGAAACCCGGGTGCTGGTGGTGTGGCGGACGCTGACGGATGACCCGGAGAAAGACGCCGCGATGCTGGACTGGTGGATGGCCCGGCACGGCGAGAAGACCACGGAACGGAGCGAGCACCGTGAGTACCACCAGATCTACATCAACGGCCCGGTGACGCTTGCGCAGCCGACGGCGGAGATCCGGACGGTGTGGCCGATCGAGGAGGCATTCAAGCGGAAGATGTTTGAGGATGCGGAGGGAGGCAGCTGAGATGGGACGAAGCCTGGACAAGCTGACGATCCGCGGGTTCAAGTCGATCGAGTCGCTGGAGGACTTCGAGCTTGGGGCGCTGAACATCCTGATCGGGGCGAACGGGGCGGGGAAGAGCAACTTCGTGGAGTTCTTTCGGGTGCTGCGGGCGATGGTGGATGGTGCGCTGCAGTTGTACATCAATACCAATGGTCCGGCCGACGGTTACTTTTTCAACGGCGTCAGCTTCACTAAGCGCATCGAGGCGGATCTCTCGTTCGGCTTGAATCGATATGTATTCGCGTTCCGGCCTACGGCGGAAGGAACCATTCTGATTGACAACGAGCAGACGCAGTACACGCGGGGCGGATCCCTCCAGATGATTGGGTCGGGCCGGCTCGAGTCGTCGTTGAGGGCGAGGAAGCACGATCTCTCCATGACCGGCGAGTGGATGGGAGCCAACGCGTATGTCTGGGAGGCCGTCTCGGACTGGCATGTGTACCACTTCCATGACACGAGCATGACGGCGGGGATGCGGCGTGACAGCGGGATCGAGCAGACGGACAAACTGCGCTCGAGCGGCGAGAACCTGGCGGCGTTCCTGCTCGGGCTGCGGAAGGACCACCCGGGGGTGTATGAGAACATCCGCAAGACGGTGCAACGGATCGCGCCGTACTTCGATGATTTCGTGCTGAGCGTGAAGAAGGAGAAGGCCGAGGACCAGGTGAGGCTGACATGGAAGCAGAAGGGAAAGGAGTACATCTTCTCGCCCGGGCATCTGTCGGACGGCACGATCCGGTTTATCTGCCTGACGACGGCGCTGCTGCAGCCTTCGCCGCCCTCGACTATCGTGGTGGATGAGCCGGAGCTTGGGCTGCACCCAGAGGCGTTGACGATTCTTGCGGGGATGCTGCGGTCGGCGTCGAAGCGGACGCAGATCATCGCGGCGACGCAATCGCCGGTGCTGCTGAGCGAGTTCGAGCCGGAGCAGGTGGTCACGGTGGACCAGGTCGATGGCGCGAGCCGGTTCCAGCGGCTGGATGCCGAGGCGCTTGGAGAGTGGCTTGATGAGTTCAGCCTTGGGGAGTTGTGGCTGAAGGGGAATGTGCGCGGCGGGGTGAACGATGCGTGAGGTCATCGTGCTGTGCGAGGGTCAGACCGAGCGTGAGTTCTGCCGGAGTGTGGTGGGGCCGGGCCTGGGTGTGGCCGGCGTATCCGTGGCCGGGACGCTGGTGGGCAGGCCCGGGCGCAAACGCGGTGGGATCAGGGAGTGGCCTGTGTATCGGAAAGAGTTGCTCCGGCTTGCGAAGGAGCGACACTCACGCGTGGTGGGTGTTCTGGTGGACTACTACGCGATGCCGGAGTCTTGGCCTGGGCGGGCCGAGGCGGCACGCAAGGCATCGGGCGAACGGGGGCGGCATGTGGAGCAGGCCGTCGCGGATGATCTGAGCGCGGAGTTGGGCGATCGATTTGTGCCGTGCGTGCAGTTGCACGAGTTCGAGGCGTTGATGTTTGTGGCTCCTGATGTGAGTGCACGGAGTCTTGAGAATCGGGCGAAGCGTGACGGGGTGAGAATTGAGCGCGAGCTTGCTGGCGTGGTGGAGGAATGTGGTGGCTCTGTTGAGTTGATCGACGACAGCCCGTTGACCGCGCCTTCCAAGCGGATCGCGGCCATCGTTCCTCGCTATGACAAGGTGGCATGGGGTGTGGTCGTGGCGGGCGAAGCGGGCTTGGACCGGCTTCGCATGGGCTGCCCGTGGCTGGATCGCTGGCTGAGACGGCTCGAAGCGTTGGGAGAGGTGTAGCGTGGCGAAGAAGGTTTCCAAGAAGGCCGGGCGGCGCGTGAAGCCGAGGATGGATTTCCATGGGCAGATGGTGCTGTTCCGTTGGGCGCTGGGGCACTTCGGCGTTGAGGATCTGAACCAGTTCAAGGAGCGGTTCCAGATGTCGCCGGATTCCGCGGGCGGGATCGATGAGCGGACGGGGCTGCATCGGTTCTATGAGACGATCGCGGGTGCGTTGCCGACGGTCAGCGATGGGAAGATGCTGCCGCTGGACCGGCTGCAGGCGTATGAGCAGAACCTGCTGGAGCACACGCAGGCGATCAACACGGCCCGGGTGAAGCACAGCCAGGCCGCGATCGAGTGGAAGTATCACCAGTATCTGGCGTTGCTGTTCACGGAGCTGTTTCTGGACCGCTACTTCGCGGATGCCGGGTCGCTGCGGGATGAGTTGAACGGGGTGATCGCAGCGCACAATGAGCGGGTGGGCGATGCGACGCACCCGGATTGGGTCGCACCGTTTCCAACGCAGCCGACGGGCGACGATGACGCCGACGCGAGTCGGCAGCTGGCTCGGCTGGCGTTCTGGTGCGCGACGGGTGCGGGCAAGACGCTGCTGATGCACATGCACATCCGCCAGTTCAAGTGGTACCACGAGCGTGCGCACAAGGCGGGCAAGTGGGTGAAGCTGGACCAGGTGATCCTCGTGACGCCGAACGATGGGCTGAGCGAGCAGCACGCGCGGGAGTTGATCTGGGCGGGGTTTGATGTGGTGACGGTGGGCGAGGCGGGGGTGGACGGGCTGTTCGCGGATCAGGCCCGCAAGGCCGTGAAGATCCTCTCGATCCACAAGTTCCGCGAGGACCATGGCAAATCGACCGTCGCAACCGAGGCGTTCGAGGGCTGCAACCTTGTGCTCGTGGACGAGGGTCACCGCGGCGCTGGGGCCGGCGGCGAAGGGGCGTGGCTGAGCCGGCGGAACCAGTTGGCCGAGGGCGGGTTCACTTTCGAGTACTCGGCCACCTTCAAGGAGGCCGTGCAAGGGGACGAGGGGATGCGGGTGCAGTACGCCCGGTCGATTCTGTTTGACTACGCGTACCGCAGCTTCTTTCGCGACGGATATGGCAAGGATTTCACGATCCTCAATCTAGATAGTGATGACAAGCAGACGCGGTACCTGACCACCGCGCTTCTGCTGTTCTATCAGCAGATGCGGGTCTGGATGGAGGGCGGAGAGCGCATCAAGCCCTTCCAGATCGACAAGCCGCTCTGGGTGTTCGTCGGGCACACGGTGACCGGCGGGAAGGTCTCCAGTGCTGATGACCGGGTCTCGGTGTCGGATGTGGTGGAGGTGCTGCTGTTCATCAAGGGATTCTTGAGCGATCCGGCTGCCTCGGTGGGCCTCATCAAGAGCCTGCTCGATGAAGGAATGATGGACTCTCAGGGTCGAGACATGCTGGAGCATCGGCTCCCGCTACTCGATATCTCCGGAGATCATGGCACGCTGGCGCACGAACTCCACGCTGGCATCCTTCGGGATATCTTCCATGCCCCGGGAGGAGGCGCACTCACGGTGCAGCTGTTCCGTGAAGCGGCCGGGGAACTGGCGCTCCGGGTAGGCGATGGGGAGCCGTTCGGCGTTGTGAATGTCGGTGAACCCGGCGCCGTGGGAGATGCATGCGAGGCGAGAGGCATCACGCGGCTGGAGGATGATGTCAATCGGGCATCACTCTTCAAGGGCATCAACCGCGACGACAGCACGATCAATCTGCTCGTGGGGTCTCGGAAGTTTACCGAGGGGTGGAACTCGTGGCGCGTGTCGTCGATTGGCTTGATGAACATGGGCAAGGGTGAAGGCACGCAGATCATCCAGCTCTTTGGAAGAGGCGTGCGGCTGCGCGGACACGGCATGAGCCTGCGCCGGTCATCGGTGCTGGCGGGCAAGCCGGCTCCCCCGAAAGGCCTTCGGCAGGTGGAAACGCTCCAGGTGTTCGGTATCCGAGCGAGTTACATGAACAACTTCCGGGACTGGATCTTCAACGAGGTCCCCGAGGCGCAGGAGCGCAAGATATGGGATCTGCCGGTCGTCAAGACACTCCCGGAGCGGCGTCTCCGGACTCTCCGGCTGCGTGGGACGATCGATGGAGTTCAGGTTGATCGTGGGCAGGCGTTCCGGAAGCTCGGCCCCGTCGTCCGGCTGCGGCCGCCGTCTGAGACGGATCCTTCGGATGCATGGATCCGCACTCACCGAACGCGCCTGAACTGGCTCCCTCGAATCCAAGGAATCCGGGGAGAACAGAAAGAGATCACCGCCTCGCTCGGTGATGCTGGCGATCTTCCGAACGCGAGCCTGAAAGCAGTCCCGCACCTCTTCTTCGATGTTGATGCGTTGCTGTTTGGACTCGAGTCGTTCAAGGCGATGCGCGGGCTTGATCGGCTGCACGCGGACCGGCAGGCGATCCGATCGCTGCTTGCGTCCGACCACTGGTATCAGCTGCACGCGACGGAGGCCGACATGCGGCTCGACCGATACGAGAATCGCGAGCAGTGGCAGCGGATGGCGCAACAGCTGATCAACTTGTATGCAGAGCGTTTCTATCGATTCATGCGATCTCGCTGGGAGTCGCCGTATGTGGAGGTTGGGGATGTCGGCGCAGACGATCCGAGCCTGATCGATGGCTACACGATTGAGACCACCGAGTGGGCTCGATCGGCAGACGACATCGAGCGCGTGGCGGTGTTCATGAACGATCTGAAGACCGCACTCGCGAGCAGTCCGGTGTCCGCATGGTCAAAGACATGGTGGCGAACCGTCCCGTTTTCCGGACACTTGTATCAGCCATTGCTCTTTGTTGGGAAAAACGCGCTGGTCCGCATCTGCCCCGTCGCCCTGAACGAATCGGAGGCCCGATTTGTTGAGGACCTCGCCGCGTGGTGCGAAAGCCATGCCGAAGGCATCGAAGTCTTCCTGCTGCGGAACCAGGCAGTCACCGGGCTAGGATTCTTCCAGGCTTCCAACTTCTTCCCTGACTTCTTGCTGTGGGTCCATCACGCCGACTCGGAACATCTGGCATTCGTTGATCCCAAGGGGCTTCACCATGTTCATCCCGGCGATCCCAAGATCCAGTTCGCCAGTCGAGAGATCCCACGGATCCAGACAATCGTAGACCGTGATGGCGCGGATTTGTCGCTCCACGCGTTCATCGTGTCCGGGACCCCCTTCGTGAAGCTCGGCTGGACTCAGGCAGATGGCTCGCCAATGACCAGAACTGATGTCGAGCGTCTCGGCGTCCTGTTCCAAGAAGACCATGCGGTGGACTATGTGGATCACATGATGAACCGCATTCTCGTGGGTCCCGAGCAGGCCGTGTAGGCGGGGTCAAATCCTGCCTGTGACAAGGAACAGCATCGCGTCATCACCCATACAGCCGCCCGTGTGACACCATGGGTGTTCACTCCCTCCATCCCGCTATCCCGGTGGCCGCGGGAAGTTGCTCAGCGTCCGCACACCGCCCCGAACGCACTGAGCAGTATCCCCAGGTCGTCCGAGTTGGTCTTGCCATCCTCATTCAGGTCGCCCTTGGGCGAGGTGCCGAAGGCGCTGAGGAGGATGTCCGCAACCTCCATCCTGCAACCCCCCCAAGCTCACCGGTGGGCCCTCGTTGCTGCGGCGGATAGATGGGGCGCACACTTGTCCGTGCTCGCCACCAATCCGAGGCCTAGACATCATTGCTCGCTTGCTCCGCACTGCATTGCCTTTTGGGCATTCGGTCCCCCACTTCGACACCGGCGGCCGAAGGTACCTCAGATGCGCGGATTCTCCCATCCCTCCGACGCGCTGCTCGCGTTACTTCTGACTGAAGCACCCGATCGGAGATGTCGCAACTGAACGACCTATAATACATCGCATTTCGTGTCGATTTCGGCTAACCGTCAGTTGCCAGATAGTGTGCACTCACTTCGCGGCGGTGTCCTGACGGCAACCAGAACACCGGCCCACAAGATTCTGATGAAAGTGAGGCGCATGGTTGTCACTGCGCCTCCATAACGCCCGTTCCTCCCCCGGACCCACCCACCGCACACCCCGGAGGACGCCCATGACACCGAGCCAAGCAACGACCAACTTGACCCAAGACTCCGACGCGACCGCGCCCCCGACTGGCGGGCGTCTGGTGGATGTGTCTGGAATCGAATTGCCGCTCGTCGGCTGTTTCATCAAGGTGGCGGGCGTTGGGGGACTGGCCGAAGTCACGCTCCGGCAACGCTTTGTGAACACGCATACAAGCCCGTTGCGAGTGCTGTACAGCGTGCCGCTCCCGGCGGATGGTGTGGTCGCGGGGTACTCGTTCACGATCGGGGAACGGCGGATCGTTGGGCGGATCGAAGACCGGGAGGTGGCACGGGAGCGCTTCGAGCGGGCGCTGCTTGAGGGGAAGTCGGCCGCCCTGCTGGATCAGGAGCGGAACTCGGTTTTTTCGCAGGAGGTCGGCAATCTGCCCGCAGGGGCGACGATTGACTGCGAGATCACCATCGATCAGCCGCTGGCTTGGCTCGAGGAGGGCGCCTGGTCGTGGCGATTCCCGACGGCGATCGCTCCGCGCTACCTCGGCGAAGCTGGGCGCACGCCGGATGCGAGTCTGTTGGATCAGCATGTCGCGGTCCGAGACTTGCCGGCGCGTGCGTCGTTCGAAGTGTCCATCGGCGATGGCATCGATCCGCAATCAGTCGGCTCCAGCACCCATCCTGTAGTGGCGGTGAGGACCGAGTGCGGGGTCGGCGTGTCGCTCTCGGATCGTGAAGGCGTTCGGCTCGACCGTGACATTGAAATCCACTGGCGGGCCGCGAGCCCCCGGACAGGCGTCTCCGTGGACGCCGCGAGAGCACCGGCCGGCTCGGCGCTGTCGGACAACGCGTACGCGCTCGTCACAATCGTGCCACCGGTGCCGGAGCCAGAGCAGCCCTCGCTGGCCCGCGACCTGGTCCTCTTGCTGGACACCAGTGGGTCGATGCACGGCGAGCCGCTCGCACAGGCCAAACGCATCGCCAGCGGGCTGATCGAAGCACTCTCCGAACGCGACTCGCTCGAGATCATCGAGTTCTCGACAGAGCCAAGACGGTGGCGGCCCGCCGAGAGCCCGGCGTCGGAGGCGATGAAGGCGGACGCACTTCAGTGGATCGAGTCGCTGTCCGCGGGCGGTGGAACCGAGATGGGGTCGGGAGTCCGTGAAGCCGTGATGGCGACGCCGGGTCGTGAGCGACAGCGCCAGGTCGTTCTGATCTCGGATGGACTGATTGGATTCGAGCGCGATGTGATCGGTGTGATCCGTCGCGCTGCAGAGCGTGGCATCCGCGTGCACAGCGTGGGGATCGGTCCCGCGGCGAATCGCTCGCTGACATGGGGGGCGGCGCGTGCTGGCGGCGGGCGGGAGTTCCTCGTAGGGATCGATGAAGACACCTCGTCACTCATCGGTCGGGTCAATGCCCGACTCGTGGCACCGTTGCTCACGCGGATCGCCGTATCGGGAGATGCATTGATCGAGTCTCCTTCCTCCGCGCTCCTTGACCTGATGGGAGCTGGGCCGTCGCTCATCCCGGTTCGCGTCGAACCAGCTGGTGGCCAGTTGATCATCACCGGCGAGACCCCCTCGGGGACATGGACGGATGGCGTCACGATCCCGCCAATTGCGCCAGGCACAGGACGCCAGGCGACGGTGCGCCTCTTCGGTCGCGAGTTGATCGAGGACACCGAGGCGATTGCCCAGAGCGCAAGGGACGCGCGTGATCGCGCGTCGATCGACGAGCGCATCCGGCAGATCTCCATGGCGTACGGGATCTCGAGCCGGATGACCTCGTGGATCGCGATCGATGACCAGCCCGGCGTCGATCCACGAGACCCAATGAAGCGCGTACGGGTGCCGCACGAACTGCCCGCCGGACTCTCTGCGGAAGGGCTCGGGCTCCGACGGTCTTGGGGCGCAGGCCTGTGCGGTGCTGTTGCGGACTGCGTATTCATGTGCATTCCTTCTCCGTTGCATGATGTGGACGATTCGCCCCGAGTGTTCCGACAGGCCACGCGCGCGTTCGACACGCAGAGTCGCACGATTGCTGCGAGGCTCGTCTCACAAGCAGCGGATCAAGTCGTCCTTGAGATCTCCAATGTCGAGGCGATTGACTGGTTTCCGGCGCGCGTCTGGATCCCCAGTCTCGGACGGGTTGGCATCGATCGGCGTACCACAACGCGTGATGGACGCCACGGGCCGGATGCCGTCATCCGCCTTGTTCTGACTCGCGCCATTGGCTTCCCAGATGACTTCCGCGTGCGGACCGCTCGGATCACCATGCGATCAGGGAGCACGCGCATCCTGGTGCTGGAGGTGACTGCCGCATGAGCGAGGACCTTGAGATACTCGAAGCCATCCAGGGTGGCGACGAGCGAGCGTTCATGCGGTGGATGGCCCGCTCTGAGCTACCGATTCGGCACTCGCTGAGATCGTTCGCGACGGCGGTGGACACCGAGGTGGTCGTGCAGGAGACGCTGCTTCGAATCTGGCAGGCCGCGCCACGATTCGTACCGGATGGGAGGCCGGATGCGCTCTTGCGGTGCGCGCTGCGGATCGCCCGGAATCTCGCAATCGATGCGGCCCGCCGGGCACGCTCGGCAAACCTCGATCCCGCCCTGCTTGACAATGAGCCAGCCACTCCGCCGCCTTGCCCGATGGCAACCGATGAGGTTCGAGCCGCGGTTGCGAAGTGCCTGGAAGATCTGCCGGACAAACCACGAAAGGCCATCGAGGCACGCCTCCGCGATGCGCTGGCCAGCGACGAGGCTCACGCCACATCGGTCGGGATGACCGTGAACACGTTCTTCCAGAACATTCGCCGCGCACGGATCGCACTACTTGATTGCCTGCGCGAACGAGGACTCGGGACATGGATCAAGGCATGAATGACGAACGGCACATCGATGCACTCATAGAGCGCGTGGCCAGCCCATGGAGGGACCGTTCCCTCGATGGGACAATCCAAAGCGCTCCCGCATTTCATGACCTCTCCGAACGCGACCGAGCGTTCGCATTTGAACAAGCAATCGTGTCACGTCAGCTCGAAGCCGCCTTGGATCCAGATGGCCTTTCGAGCACCGCTCGCTCTATTCTGACGAGGTTCTCACAATGACAACACTCGCAACACCAAGCCTGTATGTATTCCTGTGCGACGACGGGACCCGCGAGGAATTGCTTTCGCGTCGGCTCATCGGCACGACGGCTCGCACCTGGTCCCGCGACTTTCGCGATCTCCGCACCGGCGACTTGATCGTTGTCTACGACACCAGCAAGCATGAGGCCTTCGGGACGTTCGAGGTCGAACACGTCGGTCCACGACTCGTGCGTGGCGCCTGGCGCGGCCGATTCCCGGCTCAGGCTCGGGTCCGCAAGATTGGCGATGGTCCCCTCGTCACGGTCCCACTGGCACAGGTCATCCATAGTTGTCGCGAATTCATGCGCTCTGGGGGCACGATTCCAGTGCCGAGGCTTGCTGGCGCCGCGGCGATACGTGTGCTGGAGCTGTTCGATGCGGCTCCGAACGGTGAACAGGGAATGGCGCGTACTGCTCAAGGACAGGCTCACGTGCCGTCATCGATTGCACGGGAAGCATGGAACAACCACGGATATGCCACGCCGCAAGGATTCATCGTCCGAAGCAAGGCAGAAGTGCTGATAGCTGTAGCGCTCCGCGAGATGAACATCGAGTGTGAGTACGAGCGACCCGTGCCGTCGCTCGAGAGCCATCGGTGCGATTTCTACCTGCCCGATCGTGACATCTATATCGAGTACTGGGGCACGCCCAATGATCGTGTCTATGCGGACACGATGAGGATCAAGCAGGCCGCATATCTAGCGAGTGGTCCACGGCTCATCGATCTATACCCAGCCGATGAACAGGACTTCCGCGCCGCGTTGACGCGCGAGATTGGCCGATTCGACCGGGCACCATCGAGCGAGGCACGAGCGATGCCATCACCCATCCGCGCCGGGCTTCTCGCCAGGCTCCTGCGATGGCTCCGCGGTGAGCTGTGATTCCTATGACAGCGAGCCGTGCGCGTAAGACGGTCGCTCGAAGTCGTGGATGAAAGAGAAGACCGCAGGTCATGCTTGTAACGCGCCCTCGGCGGGAAGCGCTCGTTGTGTGCAGCACACGAGTCGCCGTATAGCTCCCTCGGCGGCACACGCCCGTGTTACACCGCGCGACTCACACTCCCCCCCGCTTTGGTGTCACTTCAAGCTGGCTGATGTACTCTCCATCATCTCGACCTCCTTCTTCCACGTGCTCGCCCTCCACCGTCCCTGCTTCCCAGGTCCGAGGTGCGATCCCGCAGGGCCTGTTTCTCTGGCACAAGAGCGCCCCCGAACTCTGAGCCGCCGGCGCGCCGCTCGACCACATTCCGGCCCTTGTAGGCCGCCGGGCTGAAGACGCGTCGGCCCTCGCGTCTGAGCTGGTCCGACCGCTGCGGGATCACATCCCAGATGCCCCGGCGCTCGCACCATGCGCGCACGCGCGGGTAGCTGTACCCCTTGTCGCCCAGCACCCACATCGGCCGGCGACGCCTCGGCCTCACCGCGTCCATCGCCGACTCGAAGCTCCTGGATTCGTGCGACTGGCCCGCCGTCACCGTCGCGGCCAGCGGCACGCCGTTACCGCAGGTCACGAGGTGGATCTTCGATCCCCACCCGCCGCGTGAACGACCAAGGGCGTGGTCCACAGGCTCGTTCGATATGTTTTTTTCGAGGCCTCCGACGCGCCGGCCGCGGAGATGTGCGCTCGGACATTGCTGCCATCGACGCACCACACATCCCAGTTGATGGACCCATCCTTGTCGCGCCTGTAGCGCAGCGCGATCCCGAGGCTGCGCTGCCCCGTTGTGCTCTTGAGGCAAGTGGCGGATCATCGCTAATGATGCCGCAAAGGCTGACTTGCCCGTATTTACGAGAATTACGAGGCTTGCATCCACAGGTTGTCCACATGGAAGTGCAATGTCGGGGATAACCTATCTCTTGGGGGTTGGGATGCTCTCGACACTGGATAATGGGGCTGGTCGGGCGTGCTGGGGGGCGCGCCCGGCCGGAGCCCCCTGATGCCCAAGTTGCCGTCAGCGCCGTCCAGACCGCCGAAGATGACCCATGCCAACCGGGTGCGCGCCATCGTCGGCGCGCTGCGAGACCTCGGACCCTCGCGAGCCGAGGTGATTCGCGAGATTGCTGAGCTCGTCGATGTGGCGCGGTCGCGGCACGGCCGGCGCTCACCCAGCGACTCTCGCACGGTGAAGCTGCGAGGCTGGGACGGCACATTCCTCGGGCGGCACGAGCCCGGTGGCACGGCGGTGGTGAGCCCGCAATTTCTGCCGATGCACGAATTCGATGACCCCTCGCTCAATCCGGCCGAGCGCGAGACGATGCGCCGCGAGCGTGTTGCGGTGACGATCGCGGCTGTGGTGGACGATCCCGAGGCGACGCACGAGGAGCCGTGGCCGGTCGTGCTCGCGCCTCCCCTGCCGAATGGCACTGCGAGGTCGTGGGAGCTGCTGGAGCAGGCGATCGCGGCAACGGGGCATAGTCCGCTCTCCGCACGCGTACTCGCCGCGTACACCCGTGCGGCTGCGACGGTGATCGCGGTGGTCTACGGCGACGCCAACGACACGGCGCTCGACTTGGTGTCGAACAAGACCCCGCGAGTGGCACCGGTGGCCGAGGCTGTGGTGTGGCTCCGCGACCGCTCTTGGTTCCGCGACATGTTTTTCTCGGCGCACTGGTATGAGGAGACTGCTGGCATTAAGCCCGCGCATCTTCGTGATGCAGCGCGCCGAGGCACGGTGAAGTCTCAACCACTCGATGGTCGCGCTCACAAATACCGCCTGGCGGATGTGCTCGCGCTGTGGCCGGAACACCACGCCGCGCTCGTGGCCCGCGCCTGGGAAGTGCGCGAGTTCGGCGGTTGAGAGAACGCGCCGGAAATGTGTGGGAAATGTGTCGGTGGTGTCCATTCGTGTGGCGGACAGTCGCGTCAGAGGGGATGCTTGCAGCGCAGGCTCTGCAGCGGGTAGTCCTGCCGCGACAAACCAAGCCGGTGGGCTGAGTGAACGGTGAATTTCAATCGGGCTTGGTGTCGAAGCGGGCGCGACCCGCCGACCAGAAAGGCAGCACAATGAACGAAAACGCTGACAATTTGGATCCGCAACGCTCGCACTGCGCAATGTCACCGCTGCGGTTTGCACATACGCTGTTTCATGTAACTGATGTTGCGAATGTCGATTCCATACTCCGGTACGGACTCCGGGCGGACGATGACGGCTGCATTTTCACCTTGACTGATGACCTTTTGGCCAACTCGATCGCCCGCGACCAACTGTTTCTCGACAGGTATGCGGTCATTATGATCGATATGGAAGGGATTACGGGTCGCGTAGAACACGACGAAGTTGCAGAGCTCTCCGCACCGTGGCATCGGGTGATCATGCAACCATGCATCAAACCGGAGTTTCTCGATCATTTCTACACAGAGTGCGTTGACCTTGGACCAACCGACGGTGATTACATGCGATGGGCCACCAGAGGATGGACCAGAGAGCAAGTGGATGAGATGTTTGATCAAGGTAGACGAGCCATGCAGGTGATCGATCAATCACCCCCGCCTCATGCGGGGGACGCGACTGGAATTGACCCGTAACAAGAAGGGGGGGCCATGAAGCCCGAACACACCACTGGCGGTTGGATTGGAAAGCAGGCTGCGGCCGAGTACTTGGGCGTCTCGACTCGCACCATCGACCGGTTGGTCACGGCGCGGAAACTTCGCGTCGGCCGGATCGGCCGGCGCGTTGTGTTCCAACGTGCCGAACTTGATCGCGTCGCGCTCTCCGGTGACGGGCGTTCGACGCTCAGCGTTCGTTGATCTCGTACGACGGGGAAGCATTGTCACTTTGGTTCACCGACCGTCTCGAGACGGTTCGTTATCGCATCAGGCCCAAGGCGATCGACGCGATGCGCGCGTCGATCGCAGGGACGGCCCCCCCGCGTCCCAGAAGCCGATGGAACGGCCCACGATGCAAGACCAGGACGGCGACTTGGTTACGGGCGTGACGCGGGGGTGCTGATTGCAAAGGGGGGGTAGCATGACTTCGACGAGCGCCAACAACATGGACGATGGCCGCAAGGGCTGCAAGACATGGAAGCGTGACCGCCGATTCGGGATCGCCCTGGCCGCTGCGCAGCTGGATCCATCGACGATGGACCAGCATGACTTCGGCCCGCACGAGCGCCTCCTGTGGCTGGAGCTCGCCTGCTGCTGCTCCTGGAGCGGCCCCAATCTGTGGCGAACGATGTACGGGGTGTCGGTCGCCACACTTGTCACCCGCACCAAGCTCAGCCGTAGCTCGATCAAGAGATCGCTCGGCAAGCTCATAGGATCTGGATTGGTTCAGAAGATCAAAAACTCTCCGGGAGGCGTATGCCACTATCGACTCCACGTAGTCGAGCGCGAGAGTGCCGTCCCAACCGGACAATCCCTATCAGCCGAATGTGAACTAGTGGATGCTGGTGCAGATGCCCGATCCGACAGCCTGGGTCAGGACGAACCACGGGGTGGTTCACAGAGGCCCACCCCCTGGCTCACTGGGGACCCGCGGGTGGTCCATGGTGGACCTCCATATCAGGAAGACAGGAGAAGCAGGAGTATTTCTCACACTGGGCGAGTGAGCAAGGCTTCCGATTTCGTCAAGGAATTACACAGAACGCCATCCGGAAGGCGCCCGGCTGACCACAGCACCATCGCGTTCACCGCCGAGGAGCTCGCCACGCACGCGCTCGGCCAGGGCCGCGGGTACGACGCCGCCATCGCCCGCGACGCCGCGCTGGCGTTCATGCGGCTCGCCCAGGCCCTCCCAGGGCGCCGCTGCACGATCGAGCAGGCGGCGCCCATCCGCGTCGAGTTTGACCGGATCATCCGCGCCGCCCCGACGCCGGAGCTCGCCGACATCGCCCTCACCGAGACCATCGCCCGCGTCGCCCGTGAGCACGACGCCGGGTACTTCCCGTCCGCCAAGACCGTCGCCAAGGCTGCAGCGCCCGAGCTCGAGCGCCTGCACGCCGAGGCCCGCAGGAGATCGCAGCAATGACGGTGGCGAACTCGTCCACTGAGAGCCCCCTTTGTGGCGCGGTATCGGGGAGGACGCGAGCGGTTGCGGCAGAACACGCTTGCACTATGAGAAGTAGTAGAGTAGACTGTGAACATGGATCTCAGGGAGCAACTCGTAGAGACGATTGAGAGATGCGGTCAGACTCGGTACCGCATCAGTCAGGAAACCGGGATCGCCGAGAGCGTCCTGAGCCGACTGATTCACGGGAGTGGAGATCCGCGCCTGAGTACCGTGCAGACGCTGGTAGATTACTTCGGGCTTGAGCTCCGGCCCATCAAGCGGATACGCAAGCCCACGAACAGCAAAAAGGGGAGGGCGTGAGCGATGGCTGTGACCAATCGATCCAAGCGAGGCAACGGGCAGGGCACGCTCATCCGACGGAAGCCCGATGGTCCATGGATTGCGCAGTATTACGAGGCGGATGGTCGGCGCCGCGAGCGATCGACCCGGACGACCAGCAAGGCCGACGCCGCACGCATCCTTGAGCAGTGGGTTCGGCACGAGGCGCTGGTCCGCGAGGGGCTCGCCAAGCCCGCCGGCGGGACCGAACTGGACCGCCACGCCGCAGCGCCCATCGTGTCGCACCTGGACGCATTCGAAGCGGCGAAGAAGGCGGAAGGACGGACAGCCCAGCACATCGGCGAGACTGTGGCGATGCTCAAGGACTCGGCGGGGTCGTGCGGCTGGAAGTCACTCGGCGACATAACACCGGAGGCGCTGGAACGGTTCGTTGCGAGGAAGCAGGCCCCGCCCAAGCCTGCGAGTGGCAAGGCTCCCCGTGCCTGGACTCCCCGCACCGCTGCGAAGTGCATCGGGGCGTGGCGGGCGTTTATGCGGTGGTGTGTGCAGGATGGGCGTCTGGCCGTCGATCCGCTCGCACGGGTCCGCAAACCCTCGGCCCATCGTCAGCGAGAACGCCGGTTCCTGATGCCCGAGGAATGGCGCTGGCTCGCCGACACGACCGAGCGTTCGGGCGAGCGATGGGGCATGAGCGGGAAGGAGCGCCGGGTGCTGTACGCGACCGCGATCCAAACCGGGCTGCGCTCCACCGAACTCCGATCACTCACTCGGACGATGCTGCACCTCGACGCGGAGCGTCCGTTCGTGCTGCTGCCGGCTCGCTCGACCAAGAACCGCAAAGCGGCGAAGCAGTACCTCCGTCCCGATTTCGCTCGCGAGCTGGGCTCGATGGTTGCCCGGTCGATGCCGGGTGCACCGGTGTTCGCGAACATGCCCCGCCGAGAGAATGTGGCCCAGATGCTTCGGGCGGATCTCGCCGATGCACGGGCCGCCTGGATTGCCGACGCGGGCTCCGACGCCGCAGAGCGGGTCAGGCGGGAGGGACTGGAATTCCTTGCCCCGGTTGATCACGACGGTCGCGTGCTGGACTTCCATTCGCTCCGGCACACCTGCGGAGCGTGGGTGGCGATGGGCGGCGCTTCACCGAAGGCGGTGCAGACGCTCATGCGGCACTCCACGATCGTGCTGACCATGGACACCTATGGCCACCTCCTGCCGGATGAAGCCGCATCCACGGTGCATCGGATGCCGGTGATGGCGATGGCTCCGCTCCGCATCACAGGCACCAACGCAACACCAGCAGCAGGCCCAGCAACGGCGGGTCACATCGGGGCACCTGGTGTCACATCGGTGCATGATGGACGATCGCGGGGCGGAACGAAAAACGCCCCTGGCGTGCGGCCAGGGGCGTTTTCAAGCGGAGAGGGGGGGATTCGAACCCCCGAGTACCCGAAGGCACTACCGGATTTCGAATCCGGCGCGTTCAACCGCTCTGCCACCTCTCCGGGATGGGATGCGAAGGTAGCAGCGTCGGTGGCGTCGGTCCAGCGTTTGGGGGCCGGGAGGTGGCGGGGGCTGATCGTTGTTCGGTGAATGGGGCGGGGAAAGGGGTTCCGGGAGGAGTTTGGGGCGAGGAAATTGGGGCGGGGAGATTGTGGCGGGGCGATTGGGTGGCTGGGGGGCGATGGGGTTCTGTGATCGGATGTGAGTCTTGGGGGGTGCCCCTGTGGCTGGGTTTGGTGGGCTGGGTTTGATGGGCTGGGTTTGGTGGGCTGGGATTGATGGGGCTGGGGTGGTGGGCAGGGCGGGGCGAGCGAGCTGGGGGGTGGCGGGGCGGTGGGTGTCATCGCGGGTGGACATGGCGCGGGTGGTGGGGTGACGCGCGGGCTCGCGGGTTCGCCGGCGCGCGAAACGGCCCTGCGCACCGGCAGGCTCGCAGGGCCGTCTGAGCGGTTGAGGGTTGTTGGTTCAGCCCATCATCGGCAGGCGGAACCGAAGGCGCTGAGGAGGATGCCGAGGTCGTCCGAGTCGGTGTCGCCATCGGCATCGATGTCGCCGGCATCGCCGGTTCCGAAACCGGCGAGCAGGATGCCCAGGTCGTCGGAGTCGATGTCGAGGTCGGCATCGAGGTCGCCGGGGCAGTCGGGCGGCTGGATGTCGGGCGGCACGATCGCGAGGCCTCGGAAGCTGCCGGGTGCGGTGATCTCGACGCTGCCCAGGACATCGCCGTTGTCCGGATCGATGTTGTACAGCGTCGTTGGCCCGGCGCTCGGGAATGGGATCAGCAGGGCGGCGAGGGTGTCGCCATCGCGATCGAGGCCGACGATGCCGTTGAAGTTGTCGCCGGCGAATTCTTCCGGCTTGTCCAGGATCAGGTAGCCATCCTCATCACCCGCGAAGACGAACAACCCGGTTCCGAAGGCGTCGCTCCCGCCCCACAGGTCTCCGTTGATGCCGCGCACGATGTAGGAACCGGTCCAGTCGCTGACGATGGTGTCCATGTCGATGCAGTTGTTGGGTGAGCAGCTGTACGGATACTCGGCGAGCACCTCTGTCACCGCGCCGGCCAGGTCGATTCGGGCCAGGACCCGTGCTTGGTTGAAGGGTGATCCCTCGGGGGCCATGGATACGATGAGGGACTGGCCATCGCTGGTGATGCCTTCGGTCAGGGTTGGGGAGTCGTTGAGTGTGAAAGTGCCTTCGAAGGTGAGTGCGCCGGTTGAGGTGTCGAATCGGCCGAGTTGCGAGCCACCGATGACGGCCCAGAGGCCGCCATCGTGCAGGGCCATGCCGCCGATGTACGACACCTCCTGACCGGACGGCCCGATGGGGGTCACATCGCCCGTGGCAAGGTCTATTTGCACCAGCGACGATGTATCCTGGTCGTACGAGTAGGCCGTCTGGTCGTTCGAATTGCTGATCACTGCTCCACCCACGAAGTTCCCCAGGAGGCTCAGCAGCGGGCCGGGTGTTACCTCAAGCGTCTGGGCGTCAATGAAATCGATGCGGAACTGGTCGAAGGGCGGCGCCGCAGACACGGTGATGAGCGTGTTCTCATCGATCCAGTCGAGATCATTGAAGAGACGGATGTTTGGTTCCGCGTATGCCTCGGGCTCTGCGATTACCTGGTACGAGGCACCCGCCTCAAAGATGAACATCCGGTTGGAGGACGCTGGATAGATGCCATTGCCGCCGAGGAAGGTGTCGGTCGCGCTGTTGTACAGCAGTGAGTCGATGTCGTAGCACTCCTCCCCGCCACAGGTGTCCGGGTAGGTTGCGAGTACTCGCGTGATCTGTGCGTCGAATCCGAGCAACCCTACTTGGTCGGTATCAAACGGCCTTGAGGCATCGGCACCGAACGCCACGAACAGGCTCGTCCCGTCTGTCGAGAGGCCGGCCGCGTTCACGACGGGGTCTTCGTTCACCATGAGGATCGGCCCGATGATGGTGAGCACGCCGGTATTGGGGTCGACGCGCCCGAGTTGCTGCTGATCGACGAGCGCCCAGAGTTCCCCGTTGTCGAGGATCGTGAGCTCTGTCAGGACATGGTCGCCGTCGATCGGATCGAACGGGGTGACTTGGCCTGTGCTGGTGTCAATCCGAACGACTGCTCCCATGTCAACGCTGAAGCTGAGGATCTGAGCTGGGCCACCCATCGACGGCGAGGCACCGATGAGTGATGTGAGCAGGGTCACAATCGGGAGGATGCGGAGCCCTCCGTTCACCTGGCGCTCAGCGCCACGAACATCGCCCCCCGAGGCCCCGAGCATCAGCGCGCTGACGGAGAGCGTTCTTCCCAGCGCGTTCTGCCGGTTGATCTGATTCCAGAGCTGCATGTCACCTACCTCCAATTGCGTGGCGATCTGGGCGACGATCGCCCATCCATCTGTTGGAGCGGAGGTTCGGTGTCCGGGCGTCGCGGCGATCTCGGGTTTTTTCTCGATTTCTTCCAGGCGGCTTGTGGCGCGCAGCGCATCTCGCAGCAGGGTGAGGCGTTCGGCCCGCTCGCTCGGGGCTCCGAAGGACAGGCAGGCCCACACGGGCAGCGGTGACAGGGGGCCGGGTTCGGCGTGGGCGCCGGGGCGGCCGGCGCCGAGCGACAGGAATCGCTCGGCCGACTCTGCGATCAGGAATCCATCCGCGCGGTAGGCGTGGAGCGCGGCGAGCGGGTCGCCCTCGGCCTCGTGGAGTCGGCCCAGATGGAGCGCTGCGACCGGGTTGTCGGGCATGATCGATTGGTAGAGGGCTCGGGCTGCGGCGGGGTCGCCCCGGGCCGCGAGCAGGTCGGCGCGGATGCGCTGGAGGCCTTGGTTGAAGTCCTGGGCGTCCATCGCCGCCGCCCGGTCGAGGATGAGGGCGGCGCGTTCGGTATCGCCCGATTGCAGGGCCGCATCGGCGAGCAGGGCGTGGAGGAATCCGACCTCCGGGAAGGCCTCGGCCGCGTGCTGCAGGCGCGGGTAGGCCCGGGCCGGCTCGCCGCGCCACAGGTAGACCTGCCCGAGGGCGGCCTCCACGAACGGGTCCAATGCCCCGAGTCGCTCGGCGTGGGTCCATGCGGCCACCGCGGCGTCGATGTCGGCGAGGAGGAGGGCCATGAGGCCCAGGTCCCGCGCATCGGTGCGGGAGACGGCATGCCAGTCCGTCGGCATGGTGAAGTCGGCCGCGTACCGCGCGGTGGCGGGGATGGCGTGGGCATGGGTGCGGAGCGCCTCCGCGCGGGGCTGCCCCTGCGCGAGGCGTGCCACTGTTCGAATCACGGCCAGTTCGCGCTTGGTATCCGATGCCAGCGGGTCCAGGGCGATGGCCGCGTCGTAGAGCGCCAGTGATCGCTCCAGATCGCCGGTGAGCACACTGCCGGGGATGGGCCGGTCGCCCCACATCAAGCGGAGTGCGAGCTTGGTGCCCTGCGATGGATCGATGAGCGAGAGGCGCGCCTCGGCCAGCCGCTGTTGGGCCATCGCGGGTCTCTTGATCAGAACCGCCCATCCGAGCGCTACGGCCGCGACCATCGCCAGGGCCCCGGCGATCGCGCCGAGGAGCGGGCGTCGCTGACGCCGCGCGAGGCGGTGAGCGCGCGTCAGCAGGCCCGCCGGTCTGGCGCTGATCGCACGGAACGAGAGGATCCGTTCGAGGTCTTCGGCCATCGCTTCCGCGGAGGCGTATCGGCGCTCGGGATCGGGGTCCATCGCCTTCGCGACCACGGTCTCGATGTCGCGGCTGCACTCGCTTCGGAGCTTGCGGAGGGGCGGGATGGCCAGCCGCTCGATCCGGTCGAGCATCGCACTCGGATCGTTGCCCTCGACCGGGCGCTGGCCGCTGAGCGCGTGGTACAGGGTGGCGCCGAGCGCGTACACATCCGAGCGGCCGTCTACTTTGCGGTGGGCCCCGCGCAGCTGTTCCGGCGAGGCGTACGCGAGTGTGCCCAGGAACTGCCCCTCGACGGTGATGACCGAAGACTCGACCTCGCGCACCAGCCCGAAGTCCGAGAGCAGCGGGGTGCCATCCCCGCGGATGAGGATGTTCGACGGCTTGACATCACGATGCACCAGCCCGGCCTCGTGCACCGCCTGCAGCGCCCGAGCGATCTGCGCGCCCACGCGGCAGACGAAGGCCGGATCGCGCGGATCGCAGCCGGCCGGGAGTGCCACGGCACCATCGCCGGGATCGCCCTTGCTCCAGGTCGCATCGAAGATGAGGGATGACAGCGGCGGCCCATCGATGAGCTCCATCGCGTAGGCGCACACATTCGGCTGATCGATCACCTCGTAGATGGGCACGATGTGGCGGTGGCGGAATCGGGCGATCGCGCGGGCCTCGTCCAGGAAGCGGCGCCTCGCGCGGTCGGACAGGCGCACCGCGGGCGGGAGCACCTTCAGTGCCACGACGCGTCCGCCGAGGCTCCGCTGGCGCGCCGCGTACACGACGGACATGCCGCCACGCCCGATTTCCGAGATGACCTCGAACCCGGCGATGCGCGGCATCGGCTCGTTCGTGATGAGCCCAGCGCCGCCGAGCATCGACGCCGCCAGCGACACGCTCCGCTCGACCTCGGCGGCGTCGGCGCCGAATTCCGCGCCGAGGGCGGCGATGTCGATGGGCAGCTCATCCTCCAGCAGGGTGAGCACCCGATCGAAGAGCTCGTCGAGCGAGCGGTCGCTGTCTGACATGCCCGGCTGATGCTGCATCATCACGGCCCCTTGCGCGCGGGATCGGCCCCGCTCTTCTCAGGAGCGGAGGTTCGATCCGGGAGCGCCGGACGGGGGTCGTATTTTTCTGGAACGGATCGGTCGGCCCGTGTGATTGCGAGCGCGCGCTCGAACAGGTGGGCTCCGCGGCGGATTCGATGCCTGGTGGCTGATTCGCTGATTCCGAGGGCGGCGGCGACCTCTGCCAGGGGCATCTGCTCGATGATGCGGAGGCGGATCGGCTCGCTCAGTTCATGGGGAAGCGATTCCAACGCGCAGCGCATCGCATCGGCCTGCTCGCGGGCGGTGGCCACCCGGCTCGGGGTGGTGGTTCTGACGGGCCCCGCGAAGGTGGCTCGGTCCCGTGCGTGGGGCGCGCCGGGCTCGCTGGAGTGCTCGAGATCTCCGAACGGGAGCGTCGAGACGCGCCCGCCGCGCTTGACGGCGTTGAAGTGGTCGGCCGCATCGCGGATGCATCGGTCGGCGAGGGTGAGCAGCCATGTTCGGAAGGCCCGCTTGCCCTGCCACTCGATGGCATCCCTTGCGCGCCATGCCCTGAGTAGCATCTCCTGGAGGACATCTTCGGGCGCCAGGTGCGATCGCAGGCCTGATCCGAGCCGGCGCTCGATCGCCAGCAGGAGCGATGCCGGTCCCGCGCCCTCGATCAGGCGATCCCACGCGTGCGGATCGGGGCTCAGGAGGGGATTGTCCATGAGGCCCAGAGTAGGGAATCGGCCTCATCCACTCAATGTTCTTTCCATCATGCGGGCGGCGCGGCGATGGATCACATCGCTTGTGCGCTGCGCAGTCGATGGGCTGGTGATCCGGCGGTGTGCGCGTGAGCGATGTGCCATGCGGTGGGAATCGCGTTGGCGGGGGCGAGCGGGCTACGCCTCGCGCTGTTCGGATTGTGCGTCGGTCGCGTGTGTGCGCTCTGGATCCTGCTGGTCCGGGTCATCCGGGGCTGGGGTTTGGTCTTCGGTTGCGGCGCGGGCGAGGCCGAGTTTGAGGAGGATGGGGCCGGTGAGTTCGTTGACGGCGATGGTGGCGAGGATGAGGGTGAACAGGTCTTCGATGCCTTCGAGGGATCGGAAGGTGCGTTCGAGGATTCCGGCGAGTGCGACGGCGACGCCGGCCTGTGAGATGGATGAGGACCAGAGCCATCTGAGCGTGGGGCCTCGTTCTCCCGCGATGGCGGCGCCGAGGAATGTGCCGGCGACCATGGCGATGGCCCGTGCGCCGACGAACATGGCGACCCAGACCCAGAGTTCGGCGAGTGCGGGGAGCGAGACCTTGCAGCCGGCGACGGCGAAGAAGACGCAGTAGACCGGGAGCGAGAGGCGGTCGACGGCTTCGAAGAATGGGCGGCTTGAGGCTTCCCAGAGGTTGCGCATAAAGACGCCGGCGACGAGGGCGACGAGCAGGGCTTCGAGCCCGAGCTGCCGGCTGAACAGGGCGATGCCGAAGGAGGACAGGGCGATGACGATGGGGAGGTAGGCGCCGCTGCGCTGGACATACCAGGCCAGCGCGACGCCGGCGAGCACGCCGATGCCGATGGAGCCGAGGAGGGTCCATGCGAGTTCGCGTGCGATGGAATCGAGCCCGGCGGCGGCGGTGTCGGGGGACTGGGCGCCGAGGACGGCTGGGATGGCGAGCCCGCTGACGATGGTGAAGAGGATGATGAGCATCACATCCTTGGTGACGACGCTGGTGAGGGTGAGTTGAGCGAAGCGTCCCTTGGCGCTGGTCTCGTTGAGGAGGGCGATGACGACGGCGGGGGATCCGGCGGTGGCGATGGTGGCCATGACGAGGCCCATCCATGCCATGGTGGTGTTGGAGGCGTTGGGGAGGATGTCGCTCCAGCGGAGCAGGAGGACCGCGGCGAGGGTTCCGATGCCCATGACGAGGACGACCTGGGCGGTGACGACGGCCGAGACGGTTCGGAAGGCGCTGCGGAGGAATGCGAAGCGGATGGCGCCGCCGGCGGCGAGCGCGATGAGGGCGACGGCGAGGTCGTTGACGAGCCGGAGGTCTTCGAGTTCGGCCTTTCGGACGAGTGCGAGGGCCGAGGGGCCCATGAGCATGCCGAAGATGAGGAAGCCGGTGATCTTGGGGAGGCCGATGGCCTTGAGGCTCATGCCGATGAACCACGAGCCGAGGAGGAGGAGGCCGATGCCCATGCCGGTGCCCTGCTGTGAGAGGGCGGGGCCTTCGCTGGTGGGGCGGACGGTGAGCCCGGATCCGCCGACATGCTGGCCGAGCCAGGCGAGCACGACGACGATGAGGGCGGCGGCGAGGAACTGGAGGGATGATTTCATCGGTCACCCCCCTGCTGCTGCTGCGCGGCCTCGCGCTCAGCGCGTCCCGCGCCGCTGCCGATGCGGCGGGAGCCTGGCGGACGATCGGGTGGGTCGGGGGAGCGGGCGTTGGCGGGGTCGGGGATCCCGGCGCGATCGCTGGCGTGGGCGCGGAGGATCCTGCGCCGGATGATGAGGGCGATGATCTCGCAGGCGATGCCGGCGATGACGATGGCGACGAGGGCGGATCGGGTGGCGTCGTTGGGGGCGACGAGGACGAGGGAGACGGTCAGGGCGAGCGCGATGGGGCTCTGTCGGATCGCGGAGGCGCCGGCGAGGGCGGTGGCGGTGGTGCGTGGCGCAGCGCGGTCGGCGGGTTTGGATTCGTCGCCGTCTGATGGCGCATCGAGGACCGCGCGGACCATCGAGCGGGCGATGGCGGGCTTGATGAGCAGCCGCATGGCGATGAGTCCGGCGGCGAGCACGAGGGCCCATGGGTGTTTCTGCCACTCGAGCAGGACGCCGGCGAGGAGGGCGACGATGGCGGCGACGGCGTGTTCGCCGCCGAGAACAAAGCGTTCGAAGGCGCGGAGGCCGGTTCCGGGGAGGTTGGCGACGACAGCGCCGGCGAGCATGGCGGCGCACATGGTGGCAGCGCCGGTCTGGGATGAGAGCCCGGCGGCGATCGCGAGGATTCCGAGGAAGACGGTGAGTTGCTGGTCGCGGTCGCGGGCCCTGGAGACTCCGAACCATGCGAGGAGGGCGGTGGCGATGGCGATGACGAGGGTGAGCATGAGGACGGCGATGGCGCGTCCGGCGAGCGGTGGTCCTGAGCCGTGCTCTTCGGGGAGCCCGGCGAGGAAGCTGGATGCGGCGGCGAAGGTGGCGATGGCGATGGCGGCGGCGAGCCCGCCGCTGATGCGGAGGGCGAGGGCGGCGGACTGGTGCTCGGGCTCGTCGGTGAATCGGGCGGATCGGGTTTCCATGGCCCATCCGACCATGGCAGCACCGACGGCGGCGGCGGCGAGCCCGACCGCGCCGACCCATCGATCGGCGACGCCGGCGCCGATGAGGAGGACGAGGGGCGCGGCGATGGCGATGGTTCCGATGGCGTCGAGCGCGACGCGGCGTGCGATGGGGGCGGGGACCTTCCTGAGCAGGTCGCGGCGGAGCTGGAGGCCGACGACGAATCCGATCCAGCCGAGGGCGATCTGGATGAGCGGCATGCTCGCGAGGATGGCGCCGCGATCGACGAGCCCGGTGAGGGTGGGCCCGATGGCGACGCCGACGAGCAGGGCGATCCATCCGCCGGAGTGCATGGCGGTCATGGTGCGGCTTCGTCGGAGGGTGTAGGCCCAGCGCGAGGTGGTGAGCAGCGCGAGGGTGATGAGCAGGAGGATTGGGAGGAAGGTGTCCAACGCGGATGGGTCCGGTTCTTGCGCAGCGTTCAGCGGGCCGGGAGCCCGGCGTGCCGCTCGATGGGCACTGTGAAGGCGATGGGGCGATCGGCCTGGGGGAGGTCATCCTCGAGGAACTCGAAAACCTTCCCGGCGGTCTTGTTGTTGGTGATCGAGAGGAGCACGCGTGAGCCGGTCTGCTCGGGCATGAGCGAGGCGAGGCCTGAGAAGATGGGCATCTCCTCGCGGATGAGTGCCATGAGGCCCTTGGACTGCATGACGGTGGCGGAGATGCCGAACTCGAGCAGGGCCGTGATGATGTCGTCGGTCACGCTGGGCTTTGAGAGGATCATGACCATGAGCACGCGGCGCTTCGCATCGTCGGTCGTTGATGATGCCTTGTCGTTCTCGCGCGCTTCCGGGGTGGCATCAGAAGACATGCGAGCGGTCCTCCGTGATGATCTCGCGGTGGAGTGCTTCGGCATCCTTGCAGGCGCGGAGGCGCTGGCGGACGGATTCGGGGTGGACGAGCCTTGCGAGCCTTGCGAGGACGCGGACATGCTCGATGGGGTTTCCGGCCGGTCCGATCATGGCGAAGATGAGGTCGCAGGCGGCGCCGGCGCGGGGCTTGGCGTTGCCATCGAAGTCGACGCCTTGGCGGACGAGTGCCACGGCGAGGGCGGTGCGGTGGATGCCATCGAGCAGGGCGTGGGGGAAGGCAACGCCGTCGGGGAGGGCGGTGGAGCGGACGCCCTCGCGGGCCTCGAAGCCGGCGACGAGCGCTTCTTCGCCGACGCCGACGCCGTCGTCGCCGGAGGCTTTGCAGAACGCGGATGCGAGGGCGCGGAGGACCTCCGCGCGGTTCGATGCGCGGTCGATGACGATCACCCGCCCGGGGTCCAGCAAGGGCTCCAATCGCACGCCGGCCTCCTCCGAATCTGTGGTTTCCGGCGCGGTGGCCGGTTTGCGCTGGGAGCGGGCTCGCGGCGGCACGCCTCCGCTGTGCGAGCATACCCGTGGTGGGCGGGCACCGCCCAATCACCAAACACGGTGTGTGGCTGGTCGAGCGCGGAGTGGGCGGTTGGGGTGGATTGGGCGCATAATGCCAGGAGCGATGCGGCGTGCGAAAGGCGTGCTGGGCGATTCCGTATGAGTCGCGTGGGCACCGCGCGTTCGCCGGCTGGCCGGATTTTGCCGGTCGATCGCCCCGCCTCCCCGCTCGCCCCTCCGCCCTCCCCGCACCCGCACCCCTGATCCCCCTGAGGAGTCCCGCGATGTCTTTCGATCTGCTTCCGGATCTGCTGTGGCTCGCCTCGACGGCTCGGGAGGGCGCTGGCGCGGGGTGGGATCTGGGCGATGAGAATGTCGAGACGCTGATCAAGCTGGGGTTTGTGGTCGTGGTGATCGGGATCTTCGGGATCGTGGGGGCGTTGAAGACGATGGCCCGCGAGCGTTCGCGTCGGGAGATCGCGGCGTACATCGCGGAGGGGTCGATGACGCCGGAGCAGGGGCAGAGCCTGATCTCCGCGAAGTTCAAGGGTTCCTGCTAGCGCAGCGCGCGCCGGCTTCTGAGTTGTTTGATTTGACTTTCCGCACCCTTTCCGAGGCGATCCCATGATCACGGACACACTGGACTCGATGCTTCTGACGGTTTCTTCGACGGGGATTGACCGCTTGATGGAGGCCGTGGCGGACAACTGGTTCTGGACGGTGGGGCTGATCATCGCGGTGGTGGCGATCGTGTTCGGGAATGTGGCGGGGATGGTCAAGTCGAGCACGCGTGAGCGGACGCGCCGGGAGATCGCGGCGTACATCGCGGAGGGATCGATGACGCCGGAGCAGGGCGAGCGGCTGATCTCTGCGAAGTTCAAGGACGATGACTGCGGGTGACCGCGTCGTTGTGAGACGGGAACACCGAGACGAGACCGCGCTTCCGTGCCGGGGCGCACCGACCCATGGAGCTTGAGCCAGTGCAGACACAGATTGATGCCGCGTTGCTGACCGTCACCCATTCGAGCATCATCAGCGCGATCTCGGAGAACATGTTCTGGTTCGCGTGCATGGTGATCGCGGTGGTGGCGATCGTTTTCGTGTTCGTGACGGTGATGGTGGTTTCGAGCACGCGGGAGCGGACGCGTCGGGAGATCGCGGCGTACATCGCCGAGGGGTCCATGACGCAGGAGCAGGGCGAGCGGCTGATCGGGTCGAAGTTCAAGGATGCCGGGAAGGGCTGAGCGGGTGGGGTGGGCGAGGGCCGGGGCGGCGAGGCGTGGGGTGGGAGTTGGGGCGGGGTGGGAGCTGGGTTGTGGGTTGGGCCGGGTTGGGTTCGGGCGGCGGGTCCTGGTGATTCGGCGACCCTACGCTCCGCCCATGTTCATCGACAACGCGGTCATTCACATCAAGGCGGGCGATGGCGGCAACGGGTGCGTTTCGTTCCGGCGTGAGAAGTACATCCCCAAGGGCGGGCCGGACGGGGGCGATGGCGGCGATGGCGGCTCGGTGGTGGCGCTGGGCGATGAGGGCGCGAACACGCTGATGGACTACCGGCACAAGCGGCACTGGAAGGCGCCGCGGGGCGGGGATGGTCGCGGGAAGAACATGACGGGGGCGAACGGCGAGGACCTGGTGCTGTCGTTCCCGCCCGGGACGCTGATTTTCAACGACGAGACGGACGAGCTGATCCACGACCTGAAGGATGGCGATCGGGTCACGATCGCGAAGGGCGGGATCGGGGGATTCGGGAACGATCGGTTCAAGTCGTCGACGAACCAGACGCCGCAGGAGTCGACGCCGGGGACGCCGGGCGAGGAGTTGACGCTGAGGCTGGAGCTGAAGCTGATCGCGGATGTGGGGCTGGTGGGCAAGCCGAACGCCGGGAAATCGACGATGCTGGCTGCGGTGACGGCGGCGACGCCGAAGATCGCGGACTATCCGTTCACGACGCTGACGCCGCAGCTGGGGATCGCGGAGCTGGATCCGGCGCGGCGGCTGGTGCTGGCGGACATCCCGGGCCTGATCGAGGGGGCGGCCGAGGGGGTGGGGCTGGGGCACGAGTTCCTGCGGCATGTCGAGCGGACGCGGGTGCTGGTGCACATGCTCGATGCGCTGCCGGATGATGGTTCGAGCCCGGCGGAGAACTACCGCGCGATCCGCGAGGAGCTTGGCGAGTACTCCTCGGTGCTGGCTGAGAAGCCGGAGATCATCGCGCTGAACAAGGCGGACCTGCTGGGCGGTGTGGATGCGGCGCAGAAGGCGATCGCGGATCTTCGGGTCGAATTGCAGCTCGGGGCTGGTCACCGGATCCTGGCGGTGAGCGGCGCGACGCGGCAGGGGACGCGTGAGCTGCTGGATGCGTGCTGGTCTGTGGTGGGCAAGTCGGCCGACACCTGGGACTCGGCGGATCTGCCGGGGTCTTCTGCGCCCAAGGCGCGGTGATCGCGCTGCTCGCGCCTGGTGGGGTGCGGCGGCAGGTGCCTGGGTTGGGCGGGGTTGGGGGGGTTGGGGGGGTACACTCGGCCATGCCCGACCGTGACTCGATCGTTGATGCGCTGGCGCAACTGCATGCGCGGTACCTGCCGTGCCGTGATGGGCGGATCGCGGATTACATTCCCGAGCTTGCCAAGGCATCGCCGGACTGGTTCGCGATCTGCATCGTGACGGCCGAGGGCGAGTCGTTCGAGATCGGGGATGCGGGGCAGCTGTTCACGATCCAGTCGCTCTCGAAGCCGTTCGTGTACGGGATGGCGCTGGAGGACCAGGGGCGTGAGGAAGTGATGAACCGGGTGGGCGTGGAGCCATCGGGCGATTCGTTCAACAGCATCATCCGCCTGGATGTGACGAACCGGCCGCACAATCCGATGGTCAACGCGGGCGCGATCGCGACGACGGCGATGCTGAAGGGGCGGGCGCCGACGGAGCGTCTGAACCGGATGCTGGACATGTTCGGCGGGTACATCGGGCGGCGTCCGACGATCGATGTGGAGGTGTTCACCTCGGAGCGCACGACGGGGCACCGCAACCGTGCGATGGCACACCTGATGCTGAACTTCGGGATCATCGATGCGGATGTGGAGGCGCACCTGGACCTGTATTTCCAGCAGTGCTCGGTGCTGGTGACGACGCGTGACCTTGCGACGATGGCGGCGACGCTGGCGAACAAGGGCGTGAACCCGATGACGGGGCGGCGGGCGATCGAGCGGGGTTATGTGCGGGACCTGCTGACGGTGATGCACACCTGCGGGATGTACAACTACGCGGGCGAGTGGGCGTACACGGTGGGGCTGCCGGCGAAGTCGGGGGTGTCGGGCGGGATCATCACGGTGGTGCCGGGGCAGTTCGGGATCGCGGTGTACTCGCCGCCGGTGGATGAGCGCGGGAACAGCGTGCGGGGGATCCGGGTGTGCGAGGATCTGTCGCGGAACTGCGGGATGCACATCTTCGAGGCGTGGCCGGACTCGGGCTCGCTGCTGGACCGGATCACCGGCGTGACGCACCCGCGGCCATCGCTGCCGGATGCGGCGCTGCAGGGCCCGGCGGCGGTGCAGCCGCCACCGGAGATGGAGCATCGCCCGCATCGGACGGGGTGATGGCGCGCGCGGCGGGGTGAGCTGGTCCGGGGGCGGGGCGTTACTCGCAGCCGCCGCCGAAGGCGCTGAGGAGGATGCCGAGGTCGTCGGAGTCGGTGTCGCCATCGCCATCGACATCGCCGGCATCGGAGGTTCCGAAGGCGCCGAGGAGGGTGCCGAGGTCGTCGGAGTCGATGGTGCCGCTGCCGTCGAAGTCGGGGGCGCACTCTTCGATGGCGACCGCGCAGCCCTGCCACTTGGCGACGCGTGCGGCGGCGACGCCTCCGGCGGAGGTGAAGGGGCCGCCGGCGAAGAGGGCGGGGCCTGTGCCATCGTCGTGCGGGACGAGGGCCTCGACGAGGTTGTTCACGCCGTTGATGCCGTCGGGGCCCAGGAGTGCGGACCAGGATGATCCGTTCCACTTGGCGATGCGGGTGAGGATGACGCCATCGGCGGAGGTGAATTCGCCGCCGACGAAGAGCGCGGGGCCGGAGCCATCGTCGAACTCCGTGATGGCGAGGACCTCGCCGAGAAGGCCGGGGAATGTGGGCCCTTCAAGGGGTGACCACGCCGAGCCATCCCACTTGGCGATGCGGTTGACGCTCTGGCCGCCGGCGCTGGTGAACAGTCCGCCGGCGAAGAGGCCCTGGCCGGTGCCATCGTCGACCGCGCCGAGCGCGGAGACGCGGCCGCTGACGCCGACATCGGAGACGCCGACGAGGGGCGCCCATGCAGACCCGTTCCAGCGGGCGATGCGGTTGACGAGCACGCCGCCGGCGTTGGTGAATGTTCCGCCGGCGTAGAGGTGTGCGCCATTGCCATCGTCGAAGGAGGCGAGGGAGAAGACGACATTGTCGACGCCGGTGGCGGATGGGCCCGGGAGCGCGGACCATCCGGCGGCGTTCCAGCGGGCGATGCGGTTGACGGTGACGCCGCCGGCGGTGGCGAAGAACCCTCCGGCGTAGAGGGCGGGTCCGGAGCCATCGTCGTGGACGGTGAGCGCGTTGACATTGCTGTTGGTGCCGGTGCCGGCGGGGCCTGAGAGGGCCGACCATGTGGCGCCATCCCACTTGGCGATGTTGTTGACGGTGACGCCGCCGGCCTGGGAGAACGCGCCGCCGACATAGAGGGCGGGGCCGGACCCGTCGTCGTAGACGGCCATGGCGAACGGAGCGCCGTTGAGCCCGGTTCCTGAGGGCCCGGTGAGTGCGGACCAGGATGTTCCATCCCACCGGGCGACGCGGTTGACGGTGACGCCGCCGGCGGTGGTGAAGAAGCCGCCGGCGTAGAGGGCGGGCCCGGTGCCATCGTCGTACACGGCGAGGGTGTTGACGGTGAGGTTCATGCCCGCAGCGCCGGCGAAGGCATCGGACCAGGCGGGTTCGCAGGGCGGGCCGGCGGAGGCCGTGGCGGCGGATGCTGCGAGGCACATCGCGCTGGTGATGAGCCGCGTTCGGGTGTGCTTGGTCATGATGATGCCTCCGCGCTGCGTGCCGGTGGTTCGTGTTGCGAATCCGTGCGAATTCCTTGGGTTCAGGCTACCCCGAGGGCGGGGCGGGTCCGATCGGCATTCTGGAGAATGGAGGGGAATCGCCCCAGATTCTTCGATGACGGGGCGATAATCGCCGGGCGAGCGGTCGGTTGTGTCGTGTGTGGGTGCGAAGGTCCTGGCGCGCGGTGTGGTTCGGGGTTTGTATTCTGACGAGGCCGTGTGATTGAGCATCATCGCGGCCGCCCTCGGGTCCCCGGTTGGGGGTTCGATCGTTCCTGCTCTGCACGAGGATGTTTCGATGAATGCGATGTGCCACGCCCGCTCGGGCGCCTGCCTGCTGGGCTTTGTCCTGGTCTTGAGCGTGATGATGATCGGGTGCGCCTCCAAGCCCGAGCTGACGCGGACGGGGTTCCTGTCTGATTACACGATGCTGGAGCCGGTGAGCGACTCTCGGATGCGGTACGACTCGGGCCTGATGCGTACGTACCGGGCGTTCATCGTGGATCCGGTGCAGGTGCGTATCGAGACTGATCGGCTGGAGCCGGAGGAGCGGGCGGAGATCGCGCGGCACTTCCAGCAGGAGATCATCCGGGCGATCCGGTCGGCGGGGTACACGACGACGAGCGTGCCGGACACGGATGTGGCGCGCGTGCGGGTTGCGCTGACGGGGATCGCGCACTCGAGCTGGTGGCAGAAGATCCATCCGGTGAGCCGCGCGGCGGGCGCGGGAACGGGCGGCGCGGCGATGGAGGGGGAGGTGATCGATTCGATTACGGGCGAGCAGCTGGGGGCGGTGATCCAGGCGGGGTCGGGGAACCAGTTCGACCCGACGGCGTTTAAGACTGTTGATGATGTGAAGAGCGCGATCACGGGCTGGGCCGACATCTTCGCGGCGCGGCTGCGCGAGTTGCAGGCGAGATCGTGAGATGATGCGGTGGGCGTTGGGTGCCGGGTGCGGCGGCTCGCTAGCCTGTTGGGATGAGCACCCCGCCCCCCACTGACGGCCCGCTGTCGTTTGCTGCGTTCCAGCGGTTGATTCGTGACCGGTACCACGCGACGGATTCGGCGCGCGGGGTGCCGGGGACTTTCATGTGGCTGATCGAAGAGGTCGGTGAGCTGGCCACCGCGCTGCAGGACAACGCGCCGGGGAAGAGCCCGACACAGGAGCAGCGGGACAATCTTGAGGAGGAGTTCGCTGATGTGCTGGCGTGGCTGACGACGATCGCGAACATCGCCGGGGTGGACCTGGAGAGCGCGCTGCGGAAGTACACGGTGGGGAGCGGGCCGGAGGGGGTGAAGGACTGAGCGGCGGGCGCGGCGCGGCTCGTGTGCCGGTCGCGACTCAGGCGTTGAGGTCGAGGCGCGGGGGGTGGTTCGGGCGGGGGCGCTGGTCGGGCCCTGCGGCGTCGTTGGGGTGGTCGTTGTCTGGGACGTGGTGAGGGGCGGAGTGCCCCGCGCGTTCGAGTTCATCGCGGACGGCCTGCGCTTCGGGGGAGGCCTCGAACTCATCGACGGGTTCGGGGTTGTCGACGGGCGCGACGGAATCGACCGTGCGGGGGGCGCGTTTGGGGTCGCGCGCGGGGGTTGTCCGTCTGGGATCCGGTCCCTGAACGCTCGCCGGATTGATCCCGCCAATCCATGCCATGCGAGGACGAATCGACAGGTTGTCCACAATTGGTCATCGAACCATGGGGGCGTGGTGGGCAATCACCGGTGCGAGGGGGTGCGCATCCGGCGCAGACGGCGCAGATCCACCCGATCGCGGGATGCGGGGCGGGTCTATCGGGTCGGTTCACGGATGATGAGTGCGATGGCGGTCGCCTCAACGGCCCTGGATTCCCCCACTGCATCCACACGCTCGCCGGACTTGCCCTTGAGGGAAATGAGAGAGGGATCGACGGCGAGGATGTCGGCGATGCGCTTGCGCATCTGATCGCGGAGCGGCGCGATCCGGGGTCGTTCCAGCAACACGGTGGCATCGATGTTGGCGATGGACCAGCCGCGGTGTTTGAGGATGGCGGCGGCGGCGGCGAGGAACTGGGCCGAGTCCTGCCCATCGTGGTCGGCGGCGGTGTCCGGGAAGAGGGACCCCAGATCGGGGGCGTTGACGGCGGCGAGCAGGGCATCGGTGATGGCGTGGAGGAGGGCATCGCCGTCGGAGTGGGCGATGACGCCCTTGGGCGGGTTGCTGCCGTCTGGGGCGGTGATATCGATGCCGCCGAGTTTGAGGGGGCGGATGGGCTGGGATTGTTCTGAGGGGGGTGGGTCGGACTCGGTGAGGCGGTGGCGGTCCCAGCCGTGCCCGATTCTGAAGGTTGGCTGGCCCGGGGCGAGCGCATCGACGGCGGAGACCGTCGAGGGATCGAAGGCTTCTGGATGGGGGTTTGTGGGAATCATGATCGCGGGTGAGCGGGCGTGCGGGGGGGTCCGGCTTCATGGATCGCGGGGCAATCGTCCGATGCTCACGGATTCAGGATCGAACACCGTTGGCGGGCTCAGAGTACGCTGTGCGGGCGGCCCCCGCGCGGGGCCCTCGGGATGCCGGGGGGCGAACCATTTCTCGACCGGAGGACCGCGATGCCCTGTCAGTCGCGTCGGAACACTCGCTTGATCGCCATCGCCGTGATTGGGACCTGCGCTGCCGCGCTGGTCGGGTGCCATGGGCCTGGCGGGCCTGGCTGGTCGGCGGATCGTCACACATTCATCTCGACGACCTGGGAGCCGAAAACGATCACGGTGACGGACACGCGGACCGGCGGAGAGATATGGGCCGTGGATGTGCCGGTTGGTCAGCAGTTGGTGGTGGGATTCTCTCGGGGCACGGGTCCGAACCAGGAGTATCCGGATGAGGTGGTGTGGGCGCTGATGCCGGCGGGGCAGCGGACGGGGACGCGTGACAATCGGGCGCCGGCGCCGGGATCGACGGATCGCCGGATGGAGATGGTGCTGCGCCCGGGGCCGGAACGGGTCGGGGATCCGTTGCCCGGGAACCCGTTTGATCGGGGTCATGAGACGGTGACGCCCGGGCACCAGGGTGAGAGCCTGCGCGGGATTTCCGGGAACTGAGGGCGCGGTGCGGGCGGTGATGGTGCGCGGGGATGTCGGCGTGATGTGTGAAGGGGATCGGGCTTTTCATTATCGGTCGTGGTTTGTGAGCGTTGCGCGCTGATCACTGGCGGGTTCGCGATGGGAGCGCAAATTCCGCGTGAAATTCCCCAGCAAACCCGTTAGCGTGTGCGGTGATGTATTGACGGTCCGGAGCCCCCGGTTACCCTCGTGCCAGCGGAAACGATCGCTTTGTGGGTCGTCTCGCTGGGAAGAAAACGGGGCTTCGTCGCGTGGGCGTGTCGCTCGCGGTGGCGTTGTCGAGAGAGCTTGAGAGGAAACCTCGTCATGAAGAAGTTTGCTATTGGCGTGCTCGCGCTGGCTGCGGTCTCCGGGACCGCGGCGGCCCAGACCGGTATCGCGTACTGGTCGTTCACGAACCAGGCCCTGCCCGGCGGCGGCTTCGGCTTCCTGGACGGGGCGTTCCCGTTCGGCGCTGAGTTCGGGACCCAGACCGGCTCGGCGACGCTGGATGTGCAGGGCGGGCTGACCGGGAACACGATCGTGACCGGCGGCGGCGACACGGTGTACGAGTGGATCCAGTCGTTCGCCGGTTCGACGGTGAACGCCCAGTTCGGCGAGCCGGCCGGCGGCTCGATCTCCGTGCAGGGCGGGACCGACGCTGCGAACGGCGGCGGGAACAACGGCTCGTACATTGAGATCGCGTTCGATGGCGGCCTGTGGGAGAACCTGAACTTCTCGTTCGCCGGTCGTCGGACGGGCACCGGGTTCAACGATGTCGACATCGATCTTTACGATGGCGGCTCGCTGGTCGGAAGCCTGGCTTCCGATCTGAACCTGACCACGAACACGACGCTCGACCTGTACGCGTTCGACGCGTCGGCGCTGGACGGGATCTCCGATGCCCGCATCCGCCTGACGCTGAACGGCGCGACCAGCACGACGGGCAATGTCCGCCTGGACAACCTGTATGTCCAGGGCAACCTGATCCCGACGCCGGGCGCTCTGGCGCTGTTCGGCGCGGCCGGGCTCGCGGCGACCCGTCGCCGCCGTCAGGGCTGAGGCTTGGCTCGTCGGTTGTTCCGGGCTTTCCCGCGTTCGGGCGGGTGAGTTGGAATGTCCACCGGCGAGTGAGCGTTTCGGTCTGACCGATTGACCTGATTGGCGACCCGCCTGGTGGCGGGTCGCCGTCGTTTTTGGAGCGATCGGATGGTGCGGTTCGGAGGCTGGTGTGGGCGTTGATCCGGACGGGGGAGGGGTGCCTAGCATCCGAGGATGAGTGAGGAGATGTCCACGATCCGAGTGAACTTCGGCAAGCCGTTCCCGGTGTTCGTGCTGCCGAGCGTCGTGCTGCTGCCGCACGCGCTGATCCGGCTATTCATCTTCGAGGATCGTTATCGGCAGATGATCGGCGACATCCTAGATTCGGCGGGACAGATCGCGATGGCGATCGCGGCCGAGCCGGAGCGGGATCCCGGGGCGTTGGAGTGCGGGCGTGAGCCGGGCGATCCGCCGATCCATCCCGCGGTGTGCATCGGGCAGATCGCGAAGCACCACCAGATGCCGGATGGGACCTATCACATCTGGCTGCATGGGGTGTGCCGGGCGGAGGTGGTGGAGGAGCAGTTGCCCGAGGGCGAGAGGCTGTACCGCACGGCGACGCTTCGCCCACTGGGATCGGACGAGGAAGAGGGGGATGAGGAGGAGGCATCGCGCGAGGAGATCGTGGCGCTGCTGCGGAGCAAGCCTCTGGGCGATCTGGATGTGGTTCAGAAGGTGCTCTCGGAGCTGGCCGATCGGGATGAGGTTCCGCTGAGCGCGCTGGTGGAATTGGTGACGCTGTCGGTGCTGTCGTCGGTGGGCGAGAACCGCGTGCCGTACCGGGTGCTGGCCGAGCCCGAGCTCTCCGAGCGGGTGGAGCTGGTGACGGAGGAGCTGACGCGGCTGGCGACGGTGGTTCGGGTGGCGTCATGCCAGTTCGATCCGGATGCGCCGCATGGGGTGAGCTGGAACTAAGTCGGATCTGAGCGGGGTCGGATCTGAGCGGGGCGCGACGGAGGGGTGCCGCGTGGCACGCGATGTCCCCCACTGCTTTGCAATACCGGTCATCCGCCGCCGATGAGCGTGACGATCTCGACGCGGTCGCCGTCGGCGAGTTGGTGCTCCGCGTGGCGTCGTTTGGGGACGAGGGCGCGGTTGACCTCGACAGCGCAGGGCTGGTCGCGCATGTTGCGGCGCTCGAGCAGCTCGGCGACGGTGGTCCCGTCGGGCGCTTCGGTGGGTGTGTCGTTGATGATGAGCCTCATGCGGTGATGGTAGGAAGCGGCGGCGCGGCGATCGGGCGTCAGGCCTCGCCTGGGGGATCGGCGCGGCCGGGCCCGTTCCGATCGTCGGCATCCGGGCGGCGCGGGGCGGATCGGCGCTTCTTTTTCTTTCGGCGCTTCGGTTCGGCCCCGGCGTTGTCGTTCGGGGTGTTCGATGGGTTCTGGGCGTCGGGGTCGGGGCGACGGCGGCGCTTGCGCTTCGGCGCGGCCGGTGATGATTGATCGTCGGGTGCGGGGCGCGGCCCGGCGGAGCGCGGCGGTGTGGTGCCATCGTCGGATGGCGCGGCGGTGCGGCGCTTTTTCTTCTTGCGCTTCTTCTTGCGCGGTTCCGTGCCGGCGATGTCGGATGGTTGCTGTGGGGCCTGTGCTTCCGGGCGCTGTTCTTCTTCGGCGCGGCGGCGGTAGGTGTCCTGCTGCTCATCCTTGGAGCGGGTGCGGCCCTTTCGGGCGGTGCGTTCCTTGGCCTTGTCGGGGGACATTCCGCGGAGCGGGTCGGCGTGCTTGCCGAGGACCTGGGCGATGTCCTCGGGCTTGACGACTTCCTCGACGGGGACGGCGACGCGTTTGTTGTCTTCTTCGAGCCTGACGAGGACGAGCTGGGTGAGGATCTGTCGGTCGACGACCTGGCCGAGGCCGTGGGGTGTGCCGACGCGCTTGCCGAGCTTTGGGAGCCGCTTGTCGAGCTCGCGGTAGGACTCGTCCTCGTAGCGGAGGCAGCACATGAGCCGGCCGCACCGTCCGGAGATCTTGAGCGGGTCGAGGGTGGACTTCTGCTGCTTGGCCGATCGCATGGAGACGGGCTTGAGGACCTTGAGGAACTGCTTGCAGCAGCAGTGCTGGCCGCAGCGTTCGTAGTCGGCGATGAGGCGGGCCTCGTCGCGGGCGCCGACATGGCGGAGTTCGATGCGTGTGTGGAATTCGGCGCGGAGGAGGTCGAGCAGGTCGCGGAAGTCGACGCGTTCTTCTGATGTGAAGTAGAGCGTGAGGCGCTCGCCGCCCAGGATCTCCTCGCACTGGACGATCTTCATCGGGAGGCGGGTCTCATCGATGACCCTCTGGGCGCGTCGGCGGATATCGGGCTCGCGTTCGTCGATGGCGGTTTGCTTCTGCATCTCGTCGACGGTGGCGACGCGGAGGGCGCGGCCCTCGGTGTGGAAGGGGTAGTCCGAGCCGCCGGAGTTCTCGATGTACTCGAGCATCTGCTTGCGGGTGACGGACTTGGAGCAGCCGGCGTTGGGGCATGTGGAGGTGAGCAGCTCGCCGATCTCGAGGCCGCGGTGGGTGCGGACGAGGAGCTTGGAGCCGCATCCGGGCTTGACATCGCCGTCGTAGGGGTACTCTCCGACGAGGTACATCTTTCCGAAGCGGACGACGACGGTCTCGGGCGCGGCCATCCTGGCGTGGGCCTCGCGGTCGGCGCGCTGTGCTTCTTCGAGGTCGGCCTCGAACTGCGGCAATGGCATGATGGACATGGTGGGATGGGCTCCACGCTCGGGATCGATGGGGAAATGGCAGCGGTCGCCGGCGGGTGCGGTCGCGAGACCGCTGGGCGCGCTTTCGCGCGGTGCGGCGCCGGAGGAGCTGTCGCCGGACGGGGTTCTGTGTTCCCGCGTCCCGTCCGGCGGGGCACGCGGGCTCCGAGCGTGGTCGCCTTGCCCGGGGTGCGCTCGTCCGGCGGGGTGCGCGGGCGGACGCGGGCCGGGTTCGGCCTGGTGCGCTGGTGGTCAGCGCGGGGCGCCCCCGCCCGCCCCGCGAGAGCCCGCGAGATCGTTGAAGATCTGGGGGACCGAATAAAACTGGATGAGCTGGATCCTTCGTCCGGAGTCGATGCCGTAGACGAACATGAGTTCTTCGCGCTTGTCGAGGATGAGCACGAGGTCCTCGCCGGTGCTGCCCTGGGTGGTGATCATCTCAAGATCGCCGATCTGGTTGATGTCGGCGTGGGCCGGCGCGACGGGGCCGCCACCCGTGAGTCGTCCGCTCTGGACGATCAGCAGGGCCATGAGGATGAAGGCGGAGGCCCAGAGGGCGGCCGCGGCACCGGGGACTGCCCGCGTTGAATTCTCGGCGGGTGAGGTGTCAGGCGCGTTGGAGATGTTCCGGGGTGTGGGGTCGGTGTGTGGCATGGCTCACCTTCCTCCCCGGCCACCGGAGGCCTGCCTGCCGTCGGCCGCGATGTTGCGGTACCCGAGCGGTGTCATTGACTTGCTGGACTGGTCGTAGCGGAGGGCGACCATGTCCTGGTTGGCAGAGTCGACGATGAAGACGGCCGACTCGGCGATGCCCTGGACGCGGGCGCCGATCATGGCGTAGTCGCCGCGCTGGCGAGCGCCGCGCTGGTCCTGCGCGGCGCCGGCGTTCGGCATCGCCGTGACGAGGGCGAGGAGGACGAGGAGTCCGGCGTTGAGCGCGAGCAGCGCCCGCCATTGCCTGCGTTGCATGGTTTGGGTCCTCCGTTTCGGGCCCGTTGTGGGGAGCGTGAGGGGGAAGGACGCTGGGGATCGGGCGCGGATCAGTCCTGGTGGGTGCGCTGGCTCGGGATGACCGCGGCGCCGGCGGCTGCGGCGAGGCAGACGATGACGATCAGGACCATGACGAGTCCGCCGTAGCTCTGGGGAGTCTCTACGCGTGGCGGTGGCTGGAGGTTTGCCTCGGGCTGGGATCCGTCGCCCGATGGGGCGGGGCCGCCGATCTGGAACTGGGCGTTGGCGGTGCTCGCGCCGAGCGCGGCCGCGAGCGCGAGGGCCAGCAGGCGGGGGATGCGGTTGTGCTTTGGATGTGGCATCAGGGGAGACGATACGGGGGCTGGGTGGGGGTGTAAAGCGGTTGGACGCGGGCGGGGGTGACCGGTTCCGGGCGTTGTGCGGGTCGGGTGGGGCTGAACGGGCGTGAGATGTTGCGGAAGACGCTGGTGGGGAGGTCGACGGTGTCCCACCGTTGGGACCGGGTTTTCATGTGCTTCGTGTAGTCGTCGAGGGCGACGGCGCGCATGACATACCAGCGCTGGCGATGGATGAAGATCTCCTGGAAGAGGCCGTCGGGGGGCTGTGCATCGCACCAGAAGAGGAAGACGATGCAGGCCTGGAATCCCGGGCCGAACAGCGATTCCCAGTGAGTGAGGGCTTCGATGTCGGCACGGGTGACCCAGGTCTGGAAGCGGCCGGGGGTGGTGGCGGCGCGGGCGCGCGGGGCGGCGAGTTTGCGGCCCTTGACCTCGACGAGGCGGTTGATGCCGGCGTCGTAGACCACGAAGTCGAAGGACTTGATGGCGAGGGAGGCGGGTGCGGGCACGGCGTGCGGTCTGGGGGCTGCGTCGGCGGGCGTGGGCGGCGCGGGGAGGAGGGCGCGGCGGGCCTCATCGACGGAGACATAGGGCACGCGGCGCCGGCGGAGGTAGTCCTCGAAGGCGCTGTCGTAGTGATGGCGGCGCTGGGCCATGCCCGAGGATACCAAACAGAGGGCTGACGGCAATGGGTGAGGGCGGTGCGTTGGCGTGCGATGATAGCGCCCGGCGGGGCGGAGCGTCGGAAAACGAGGCGCGCCCCGGTGGACCCGGGGCGCGCGGTGAAGGTCGATGGCGGGATGGCGTCAGTTCTGGCGCGGGGAGTCCTGATCGTCGGAAGGCGATTCGGCATCGCGCAGGGGCATGGTGTTGATGGGCATGCCGACGGTTCCGCCCGAGCGGTTGAGCAGGGCCGCGCCGCCGGAGGGGCGCGCGGGGGCCTGCTGCTGGGGCTGGGTCTGGGCGGCGGGGTTCGCGCCAGCGGGGGCGGGCTGGGGTTGCTGCGGCGCTTGGGCGGCGGCGGGCGCGGGCGACTGCATGGGCGGTCGGGGCATGCCCATCTGCGGCGCGAGGCGGGCGCGGAAGGTGTACTCGGTGACGCGCTCGCGGACCTTGTCGTTCATGTCGGCGAAGAGTCGCGAGCCCTCGCGCTTGTACTCGATGCGCGGGTCCTGCTGGGAGAAGGCGCGGTAGCCGATGGAGTCGCGGAGGCGGTCCATCGCGCCCAGGTGCTCGCGCCAGTTGTTGTCGAGGACATCGAGGGTGACGAAGCGCTCGAAGTTGACGAGTTCGGCGCGGAGGATGGACTCGACGCGGGACTTGACGAGGGCCTCGCGGGCCGGGCCGTGGGACCGGAAGATCCACGGGGGGAGGCCGACACCGAAGCGTTCGCGGAAGTGGGCGGCGAGCCTTTCGTCGTCGTGGGCGAGGGCGAGGGCCTTCTCGGTTTCCTTCTCGAGCGTTCCGGACTCGAAGAACTCGCGCGAGGCGCGGATGAGCTCGTCGCGGAGCTGCTGGGGCATCTTGGTCCTCATGACCGAGTCGTCCCAGCCCATGCGGTAGCGGGTGTTGGCCCAGTTGAGCAGCTGCTGGGCGGCGGCCTGCGGGTTCTGGCGCATGAGGGCCATGGTCATTTCCATCATGAAGTCGACGGGGTACTCGACCTCCCGGCGGTCGAAGTGCTCCTCGATGCGGTTCATGATGTTCTCGACGGCGTTCTCGGGCTTGATGTCGAGCCCGGTGAGCTGGTCGAGGGGGATCTCGAAGCCGGTGGTGGCGCGGAGCCATGCCTGGAGCTGCTTGGGGCCGTAGTCAGGCACGAGGTACTGGTCGAGGGGTGAGAGGTCGGCCTCGCGGGCGCGCTTCTCGGCGGCCTCTGCGAGGGTTTCCTTCACCGACTTGAGGTCGCCGGCAGCGAGCTGCTCGACGGAGATCTGGTCTCCGAAGCGCTCGTCGGCCCAGAGGTTGAGGCCCTTGACATCCATGTCCTCGATCTCGGCGTTCTCGGGGATGTACTCGCCGATGGTGACCTCGATCTCGGTGCGTGCCTCGGCGACGGCCTCGCGGCGGAGGTACTCGTCGAGGTCCTCGCGGTCCTTGCCGCGGAGGCGTTCGGGCGCGATCGTGGTCTTGAGCTGGGCGTTGGCCCACTCGGCGATCATCTGGTCGCGGTATCCCTTATCGAGATACTTGTAGACGGCGTCGGAGACGGAGCGCTCGATGAAGTCGGTGATGAGCGCGCGGAGCTCGCGGCCCTCGAGGACGCGCTGCCGCATGCCGTAGAAGGCCTGGCGCTGGTGCTCCATGACCTCGTCGTACTCGAGGATGTTCTTGCGGACCTGGAAGTTGCGTTCCTCGACCTTGCGCTGCGCGCGGGCGATGGACTTGGAGAGCATGGGGTGCTCGATGGCGTCGCCCTCCTTCATGCCCATGCGTGAGAGGATGCGCATGGTGGTCTCGCCGGCGAACATCTGCATGAGGTCGTCTTCGAGCGAGACGAAGAAGCGGGAGGAACCGCGGTCGCCCTGCCGTCCGGAGCGGCCCCGGAGCTGGTTGTCGATGCGGCGTGACTCGTGGCGCTCGGTGCCGATGACATGGAGCCCGCCGATCTGCTCGACGGTCTCGACCCATCCGATGCGGTGGAGGAGGAATCGGCCCTGGGCGTCGATGGTCTCGCGGAGCTGCTCGGGGTTCATGGACTCGACGCGCTTGGGGTCGGCCCAGGCCTTGTTGATGGCCCAGTGCCTGAGGAGGGCGAGCTCGAGTTCCTCGAAGGGCATGGACTCGGCCTCGCGCTTCTGGATGTCCAGGTGCTGGGGGGCGATCTTGCGGTAGATCTTCTCGCGGACCTGCTCGTCGGAGTCCTCTGGCGAGAGGTCGCGCGGGGCGAGGGAGCGGAGCTGCCAGTGGCGGATGAGGGCCTCGCGGGTGACGCGGGCGAGCTTGATGTCGGTGCCTCGGCCGGCCATGTTGGTGGCGATCATGACGGCGCCGAGCCCGCCGGCGCCCTCGATGATCTCGGCCTCGGACTCGTGGTGCTTGGCGTTGAGGACGCGGTGCTCGATGCCGTGGCGTTCCTTGAGCATGCGCGAGAGCATCTCGGACTTCTCGACGGAGGTGGTTCCGACGAGGACCGGGCGGCCGACATCGTGGAGGTCCTTGACCTCATCGACGATGGCGGCCCACTTGTCCTTGGCGGCGAGGTAGACGGTGTCGTCGAAGTCGCGGCGGACGACGGGGACATTGGTGGGGATGACGACGACATCGAGCTTGTAGATGTCGTTGAACTCCTGGGCCTCGGTGTCGGCGGTGCCGGTCATGCCCGCGAGGCGTTCGTACATCTTGTAGTAGTTCTGGATGGTGACGGTGGCGACGGTCTGGGTCTCGGGGCGGACGCGGACGCCTTCCTTGGACTGGACGGCCTGGTGGAGCCCATCGGACCACTGGCGTCCGATCATGGGGCGTCCGGTGTTGGTGTCGACGATGACGGCGTCTGGCTCGCGCTTGCCGGTCATGGGGTCCTGGGTGGGCATGATGACATAGTCGCGGTCCTTCTCGAACACGACATGGGCGCGGAGGGCCTGCTCGGTGAGGTGGGGCAGGTCGATGTTGCCGCCGACATAGAAGGAGCCGACATCGGCGATCTTCTGGGCTTCGGAGACGCCGTGGTGGGTGAGGGTGGCCTGCTTCTTGTCCTTGTCGACCTCGAAGTAGCGTGTGTGCTCGTCGCGCTGGGCCTCGAGCCTGACGAGTTCGTCGCGGTATTGCTTGAGCCTTTCCTGGAGGGCGGGGACCTGGGACTTGTCGCGGGCGTTTCGGATGTCGCCCTCGGTGCCCTTGATGCGCATCTTGCACTGCTCGACCTTGCGGTCCATGTCGTCCCAGGGGCGGTTCTTCTGGACGAGGTGGCGGGCGAGCTTGTCGGCCAGGTCGTAGCGGGGCTGGTCCTGGTGGGCGGGGCCGGTGATGATGAGGGGGGTGCGTGCCTCGTCGATGAGGATGGAGTCGACCTCGTCGACGATGGCGAACCGGCGGCCGCGCTGGACCTGCTGGTCGACGGAGCGCTTCATGTTGTCGCGGAGGAAGTCGAAGCCGAACTCGGCGGTGGTGCCGTAGACGACATCGCAGAGGTACATATTGCGCTTGGCGTCCTCGCCCTGCATGTGCTGCGGGTGGATGGCGCCGACGGTGAGCCCGAGGGCGCGGAAGAATGGGAAGACCCAGTCGCGGTCGCGCTGGACGAGGTAGTCGTTGACGGTGACGACATGGACCTGGAGGCCCTGGCAGCAGGCGAGGTAGGAGGCGAGCGGCGCGACGATGGTCTTGCCCTCGCCGGTTTTCATCTCGGCGATCTTGCCCTCGAAGAGGACGATGCCGCCGATGAGCTGGACATCGAAGGGGCGGGCGCGGAAGGGCGGGCGTGAGCGGGTGTAGATCTCGCGGACGGCGTCGTAGAACTCGTGGGGGATGTCCATCCAGACCCAGCCGGGCTGGGCGGACTCGTTGCCGAGCAGGTCGCCGGTGGGCTGTCGGGGTTCGGCGGCGTCCATCTCGGCGATGAGGGCGTGGTAGCGCTGCTGGAGGGCCTCGGGAAGCTTGGAGACGGCGAAGGCCTCGCGGTGCTTGGGGTTGAAGATGTTGCGGATGCCCACGGCGCGGTCCATCGCCTCGCGGGCGACTGCGAAGACCTCGGGCATGACCTGCTCGGGTGAGGCGCCGCCGGCGATGCGGTCGCGGAACTCCTGGGTCTTGGCGCGGAGCTGGTCATCGGAGAGGCGGCGCATCGCGGGCTCGTGCTCGTTGACGCCATGGGTGAGGGCGTTGAGCCGCTTGACGATGCGCTCGTTGCGCGAGCCGAACATCTTGCTGAGGATTGGACCGAGGAGGGGGATCTCGTTGCTGGCCATGATCGGATTCCTGAATTGCTTGGGACGCCGGGTGGTGTTCCCGGGCGTGGTCGCCCTTGCTTGCTGCGGGCGCTTGGTTGCGTGATCTGGCGCGGCGCCCGGTGGAGTGAAGCACGCGGGCGCCTGGCGCGGTGATGATGTGGTGGGGTGGGTGGGGCGGGGTGGATCGGGCCCGGCGACGCGCTGTTGGGCGCGGTGCGCAGCGTGATGGAGGCGCATCGGTGTGCCGGATCCACGGCGGCGCGCATCGGGTGCGATCGCGCTTCCGCGGAGCGCCGATCAGGCGCGGATGGGCGGAGGGAGCGCGATCAAGCCCGCAGCGCGGGCGTGGCGCATGCCGCCGGGGAGGGCGTGGAGATCGAAGGTGAGGTTGGCATCCGTGGAGCGGCATCGAGGGGCGCGCGGCGGATGGCGGTCGTGGTCGAGGCGCGGGGCGATCGCGCCCTCGTGCCGGTTGTTCCACGGGATGGCGATGTTGGTCGCCGGCGCATCGTGGGCTGGACGGATCGCGTCGAGCAGTGCGGCCGAGAGTCGCTTGAGCCTGCGGAGTTCTGTGAGGCGCGATGGGGCGGACGGGCCCTGCTGGGAGCCGAGGGCGCTGAGCCCGGAGCGGATGGCGCCGGAGCCATCGCCGGTGATGATGGCCGCGGCCATCACGGGGCCGGCGGGGAGGCACAACGCCATGAGCAGCGCGGCGACGATCGTGCCCATCGGGACGATGCGTCGGGCGGGCGGCGCGGATTCGGTTCGTGATGCGGACGCGGAGACGGCGTCGGCCGGCGAAGAAGGTGTCGCGGTCGCGGCGATCGGGAGCTGGATTGCGGGATCACGGCGAATCATGCGTTGGGTAGAGTCTACCCCCGGTCATCGGATGGGGTTCGCCCCGTTCTTGACCGGCGATGGGCGTTGGAGGCGCTGCGCGGGGATGCGGACCTGCCAGCATGGCACCTTTGAGGGCGTTGGCGGGCGGCAGGAGGGGCGACCAGCGCCGGGTCCGCCCGGTCGGGGGGATGCGGGCGGCGGATCGGGGGGCGTGTGGTGCAGGGCGTGTGATGCACCCTGATGGCACGAGGGAGTGCAGAGGGTCGCGACGGATCGATCGGAGGCGGGCGGGTGGGTTTGGAGTGCGCGCCCGGATGGAGCCCCGCTGCCGGATCGTTCGACTTGGTACGACGGGCTCGACGATGGACGAGGCGCGGTCGCTGTGCGCAGCGCTGCTGGATGATGCGCGTCGGGGCGGGCGCGATGCGCTGGATGCGCTGCGTGATGGTGTGCTGATCACGGCGGAGGTGCAGACGGCGGGACGCGGGCAGCCGGGGCGTCGATGGGAGAGCCCGCGGGGGGCGCTGATGGGCACCTATCTGCGAGGGATGGTGCGCGGGTGTGGTGGTGAAGATGATGGCGGTGGTGCGCGGATGGTGGGGATGGGTATGGGGGTGGGTGCGCTGGCGCTGCGGTGCGCGCTGGAGGTGCTCGGGCTTGTGTCGTCTTGGTTGCCCGAGGCGGAGGGAGCGCGCGGGATGGAAGGTTCGAGGGGAGCGGTGGGAGCGGTGGAGTCGAAGCCGGCGGGGATGTCGGGGAGTGTGGGG